>JBEKFZ010000081.1:0-18506 GCA_050013075.1 Thermoguttaceae bacterium
GACAATCCTCAACCGGCAAAACGTTACGTGATCGCCGATCATGGCGCCCTAGGCGACGCTCAGACGATCAACACCAAGGCGATACAGGCGGTAATCGACCGCGCGGCGGCCGACGGCGGCGGGGTGATCGTTGTGCCCAAGGGAACTTTTCTTACCGGCGCAATATTCCTTAAACAAGGCGTGAACCTCCGCGTGGAAAAAGACGGCGTGCTGAAAGGTTCGGCGAATGCGGAGGATTATCCAACGGTAAAAACCCGCTGGGAGGGCATCGAACGCGAATTCACCGCCGCACTGCTCAATGCCGTTGATCTAAACGGTGTGGAACTAAGCGGCGAGGGAACGATCGACGGCTCCGGCGATCTGTGGGTCGAGAATTACAATCGCCTTAAGCAACAGCCGCAAGACGCCAGGCGTTCCGGCTATACTCCCACATTGCCGCCGCGCCCGCGCTTGATTTGTTTTCAAAACTGCCGCCGTGTGAACATCTCCGGCCTGACGTTAAAAAATCAGGCCTTGTGGTGCCTGCACATTCTTTATTGCGAGGACGTAATTGTTGACGGGCTGAAAATCCGCGCCGATCACGACATACCCAGTTCCGACGGCATCGACGTCGATTCCAGCCGGAAGGTGCTCATTACGAAATGCGACATAGACGTCAACGACGACTGCATCTCGATCAAGTCGGGCAAGGACGCCGACGGCCTGCGCGTGAACCGGCCCAGCGAGGACATCGTCATCGAAAAGTGCCGGTTCGGTTACGGGCACGGGGGCGTGGCCATCGGCAGCGAAGTCTCCGGCGGCATCCGCAACGTCGAGGTCCGCGATTGCACGGCCGAAGACGACAATTGGGAGCCGATCCGCTTCAAGTCGCAGCCCAGCCGCGGCGGAGTGGTGGAAAATATCATTTACCGGAATATCGAACTTAAAAATACCCGGAATGCACTGACTTTTAACATGCAGTGGCGAATGGTGCCGCCCATCGCCCCGCCGGCAAAGGTCCTGACAGTGGTCCGCAACGTGAAAATCATCAACGTCACCGGCACGGTCAAGTCCGCCGGATCAATGCACGGAATGAAGGACAGTCCCATAGAGAACGTGAAGTTCGAGAACTGTAAAATTTCCGCCCAAAAAGGCCTGACCCTGGAGAATGTGAAGAACGTCGATCTGTCGGGCCTGGATCTTAAGGTCGAGCAAGGCGAGCCGATTATCTGGAAAGGCGCAAAACCTGAAGAAGCCCAGCCGGCAAAGCGCTATGTGATCACCGATCACGGCGCAATCGGCGACGCCCAAACGCTCAACACCAAGGCAATTCAGGCGACAATCGATAAATGCTCGGCCGACGGCGGCGGGGTGGTCGATGTGCCCAAGGGAACTTTTATCACAGGCGCGATCTTCCTCAAACAAGGCGTAAACCTGCAAATCGAAAAAGACGGCACGCTCAAGGGCACGACCGAACAGAAGGAGTATCCGGTGGTGAAAACCCGCTGGGAGGGCGCGGAAACCGAGCGCTCCGCAGCCTTGCTCAACGCCGTCGATCTTAACGGCGTGGAACTCACCGGCGAGGGCACGATCGACGGTTCCGGCGAGGAATGGGTGCAGCTTTTCAACGAGACAAACGCGCAAAAAGGCATCCCACCTAAAACTAAGGTGCCGGTTCCCCCGCCCGGACGGCCGAAGTTAATATGTTTCCAGAACTGCCGCAACGTCCGCATTAGCGACCTGAGCTTGTTGAACCCGGCCTCTTGGGGACTGCACATCCTTTACAGCGAAGACGTGGTCGTGCGGAACCTCAAAAGCCGGGCAGCTCACAACATCCCCAATTCCGACGGAATCGACGTCGATTCCAGCCGGCGCGTGCTGATCTCCGCTTGCGACATCGACTCCAACGACGACTGCATCTCGATCAAGGCCGGCCGCGACGCAGAGGGACTGCGCGTGAACCGGCCCAGCCAGGATATCGTGGTCGAAAAGTGCCGCTGGGGCTACGGACACGGAGGGGTGGCCATCGGAAGCGAAACCTCCGGATCGATCCGCAACGTCGAGGTCCGCGATTGCACCGCCGAAGACGGCAACTGGGCCCCGGTCCGCATCAAGTCAACGGCCAGCCGCGGCGGAGTCGTCGAGAACATAATTTTCAAAAATATAAAAATGCACGACGTTCGCCGAGCCTTCGAGTTCAACCTGCTATATTCAGCGGCCAACGCCGGCAATCCTCCGGCAAAAGTCCTGGTGGCGGTCCGCAACGTGCAACTGATAAACATCTCGGGAGACGCCAAAAACGCGGGAATAATGTACGGGCTTCCCGACAGCCCAATCAGGGACGTGCGGTTTGAAAATTGCACAATCTCCACGCAAAAGGGGCTTGAAGTTCAAAATGTGAATGACGTGGATTTTTCCGGCCTGAAACTGACCGTCAAGGAAGGCGACCCCATTATTCGAAAAGACGCAAAACCTGAATAGCTAACAAACCGTTTGAGGTTTCACAACATCACCCGCTTGCGGTTTCGGAATATCACCCGCTTGCGGTTTCGCGAGATATCACCCGCTTGCGGTTTCGCGATATTATATTAAAGGATCAAATTGAACATGTTCTGCAATAATCTTGCACCCATCCGAATAGTACATTTATTAATTTTGTCCTTATGCGTTTTTGCCGGCGCGATATCCGCGCGGGCCGCCAATTCGGCACGGTGGGACGTTTACGCCCAAGAGCCTGACGACTGGTTTCATACTGACAAAGGACGGGAAACCATCGAAAACGTCTTGTCCTGGCAGGATGTTGAAGGCGGCTGGCCGAAGAACCAAGACAACACGGCAAAACCCTTTACCGGCGAAAAAAAAGAGATTCGCGGCTCGTTCGACAACGGAGCGACCACGCCGGAAATACGCTTTCTGGCCCGGGCCTATCGCATCACCAAGGACGAGCGTTGCCTGGAGGCCGTCAACAAGGGCCTGGACTTGCTGCTTAAGGCCCAGTATCCGACCGGCGGCTGGCCGCAATCTTATCCGCCCGACCGTCAATATCATCGCTTCATCACTTTCAACGACGACGCCATGACGCGGGTAATGCGGCTGTTGGGCGACGCGGCCTCGTCGCCGGATTTCGCTTTTCTCGATGCCAAGCGCCGCGCGGCGATAAAGCAGAGTTTCCAGAGGGGAATTCAATGTATTCTGAAATGCCAGATCGTCGTAAACGGCAGGCTCACAGTCTGGTGCGCCCAGCACGACGAAATAGATTTGAGCCCCCAGCACGGGCGGACGTACGAGTTGCCATCTTTAAGCGGCTACGAAAGCATAGGCGTATTGGAATTGTTGATGAGCCTGGATAATCCCAGCCCGGAAGTCATCCGCGCGGTTAAAAGCGGCGCGGAGTGGTACGCGGCTTCGAAAGTAACGGGCATCCGTCAAATCCGGGTGGATGGCGATAGAAAAATCATCCCGGATAAGGACGCCCCGCCGCTTTGGGCACGGTTTTACGATATCGAAACCAATCGTCCGATTTTCAGCGGCCGCGACGGGGTGAAAAAATTCAGCATGGACAAAATCGAACCCGAACGCCGCAACAATTACCGCTGGTACGTCGACAATGGCCGGTTTGTAGCCGAAAGTTATGCAAAGTGGCAAGAAAAATGGCTCAAGCCCGCCTCGGCGGGCATCGAAGACGAGATCAAGAGTGAAATCAAAAAGGCCGACGCCATTGTGGCCGCCGACGGTTCCGGCCGATTCAAGACCGTCGAGCAGGCCGTGGATGCCGCGCCCGCCGGACTTGAAAAACTATATATCATATTCGTTAAAAAGGGCATCTATAAAGGTCATCTCGCGATCCCGGCCGATAAGCGCTTCATTCATCTTGTAGGCGAAGATTGGGACACGACCGTTTTGACCGGAGATCTCAATGCAAATATTCCCGGGGCCGACGGCCTGCCGATCGGAACTTTCAAGACCGCCTCAACCGACGTCGCCGCCGATGATTTTTGCGCGGAAAACATCGCCTTTGAAAACAGCTTCGGTACCGGCAGCCAGGCCTTGGCCGCGCGAATCCTGGGCGATCGCGGCGCGTTCAAGCGATGCCGGTTCCTGGGTTGGCAGGACACGCTTTTGATAAACGCCGGACGGCACTACTTCGACGAGTGTTACATCGCCGGGCACGTGGATTTTATTTTCGGCGCGGGCACGGCGTTTTTCGAAAAATGCCGCATCCATTGCCGCGATAAAGGATATGTCACGGCGGCCTCGACCCCGCAGGATCAGCCGTTCGGGTTCGTGTTTTCCAATTGCGCGATTACGGGCGAGCCGGGAACAAAGAAAAGCTATCTTGGACGGCCTTGGCGGCCCTTTGCCGACGTGGCTTTTTTGAACACGGAAATGGCCGACACGATCCTGCCCGCCGGATGGAACAATTGGCGCGACCCGGCGCGCGAAAAAACCGCCCGTTATGCCGAATACAAAAGCACCGGCTTAGGCGCGAATCCCAAAACCCGGGTTTCCTGGTCCAAACAACTTACCGACGACCAGGCCAAAACCTACACGCCGCAAAACGTCCTCGGCGGGAAAGACGGCTGGAAACCGCAATAAGGATAAATACATGAATCTAAGCCGGCGGAATTTTCTTGCCGCGTCCTTGGCCGTCTCGGCGACCGGGTTGTGCGCGCCCGCGGCCGATGCGGTCAAAACACTCCCGGAAAAAACCGCCGCCGACATGGTCGAGAAGGTCAAAAACGCCATGCTGGCCATGCAGCGGTATTCCTGGGAACAGGGCATGGCAGGACAGGCCGTCTGGGAATGGGGAGACCGTGAAACGGCCGTGTTGCTTGCCAGTGCCTCGCTTATAAACACGACCGAGGACGGACGCCTGGCAGCCGTGGGCGGCGGGGCGACCGATCCGGCCATGGCCGGCGAAATGGTTTGGCGGGCCGGACTCCTGACCGACGACGCGAACTTGCTCCGGGCGGCGGATAATCTGCTCGAGTTTTTACTGAAACGCGCCCCTCGGGCAAATGACGGCACGCTTTATCACGTGTTCGGCAGTCCGGAGATATGGTCCGACAGTTTCAACACCGCCCCGCCGTACCTGGCCGTGCGCGGACGGTTCGACGAGGCGATCGGTCAGATCGAGGGCCTGCGCAATCGCCTCTGGGATGCTGATAAAAAGCTGCTCTCCCATATATGGAACGATGGCAAGAGGAAGTTCAAACGCAAGGATTTTTGGGGCGTGGGCAACGGCTGGGTCGCGGCCGGCATAACCCGCGTGATCCGGGCCCTGCCGCCCGAGCGCGGCAAGGATAAAAAGCGGCTCGTCGGGTATCTTAAGGACCTTGTCGATGGCTGCCTGGCGTTTCAACGCCCCGACGGATTGTTCCACGACGTGGTCGATAACCCGAATTCCTTCGTGGAAACCAATCTAGGGCAAATGCTGAGCTACTCGATTTATACCGGGGTCGCGGCGGGTTGGCTTTCGGCCGATTACATTGCCGCGGCCTACCACATGCGTCAAGCGGCGTGGAAAAAGGTGGACCAAAATGGGTTCGTCCAAGGAGTATGCGGCGCCCCGAAATTCGATCGCCCCGGAGTTGCCGCCGAAGGGCAGGCGTTTTTTATCTTAATGGAATCGTCGGCGAAAAATTCGATGCGAAAGGAAGGATGATATATGCGAGCGGTTTTGACACTGACGATAATTGCCAAGATCCTTGTCGGCGGAGCGATTTTGGCCGGGGATGAATCTCAGTCCGCGCCGAGCGTTCAGAGCGGCGCGTTTCCAGTATCGATAAGCGTGGATGCAGCTCGGAGCAAGGGCGAATTGCGGCCGATATGGCGTTTTTTCGGGTGCGACGAACCGAATTACGCTTACATGAAGGACGGCAAAAAGCTGCTTGCGGAGCTTGGGCAACTGGGGCAGGGGACAGTTTACTTCCGCGCGCACAACCTATTGACTACCGGCGACGGCACGCCGGCCTTGAAATGGGGCAGTTCCAACGCCTATACCGAGGACCCGCAAGGCAGGGCGATCTACGACTGGACCATCCTGGACCGCATCTTCGACACTTACCTCGAGCGCGGCCTGAAGCCGTACGTCGAGATCGGCTTTATGCCCAAGGCGCTTTCGACCAGCCCCGACCCGTATCAGCACCGTTGGACGCCGACGGCAAAATACGACGAAATCTATACCGGCTGGTCTTATCCGCCCAAGGATTACGCGAAATGGGCGGAACTGATCTATCAGTGGGCCAAACATTGCGGAGAAAAATACGGCCAAACCGAGGCGGAGCATTGGTATTGGGAGGTGTGGAACGAAGCGAATATCGGCTATTGGCGGGGCACGGCCGAGGAATTCTTCAAGCTGCACGATTTCGCCCTGGACGCCGTGCGCAAGGCACTGCCGAAGGCTCGCGTGGGCGGGCCGGATATGGCCGGCAGCGACGGCAGATTTCTGCGGGCCTTCGTTGAACATTGCCTGCGCGGCACTAATTATGCAACCGGAAAGACTGGCACGCCCATGGATTTTGTTTCCTTTCATGCCAAGGGGCAGCCCAGGTTTGTAAACGGACACGTGCAAATGGGCGTCGCCGAACAGTTAAGAACCATCGACCGGGGTTTCGCCGTTATTTCCTCCTTCCCGGAGCTTAAGGGCAAGCCGATTGTCATCGGCGAATCCGATCCCGACGGCTGCGCGGCCTGCCA
Organism: Thermoguttaceae bacterium; assembly: GCA_050013075.1. GTDB lineage: Bacteria > Planctomycetota > Planctomycetia > Pirellulales > Thermoguttaceae > JBEKIK01. Next base: position 6,679 of record JBEKFZ010000081.1, read on the forward strand.
AGGGCCGCAACTCGGATATCGCAACGGCACCATGTATTCGAGCTACACTGCCGCGAGTTTCGCCCGCAAGTACGAGCTGGCCGACAGGCACGGCGTGAATCTGGATGGCGCCTTGACCTGGGCCTTCGAGTTCGAGGGCCAGCCGTATTTTGCCGGGTTCCGCGTGCTGGCCACCAATGGCGTCGATCTGCCGGTTCTCAACGTGTTCCGCATGTTAAGCCTGATGGGCGGGCGGCGGGTGGCTGTGCAAAGTTCGGCCGGCGCGGCCCTGGACTCCATACTGAAAAACGGCGTCCGCGGCTCGCCCGACGTATCGGCCCTGGCCGGCTTGGAAGCGAAAAGATTGAGTGTGTTGGTTTGGCATTATCATGACGACGACACATCCGGCCCGGACGCCGCGGTGGAGCTGGCCGTAAGCGGACTGCCCGTTGCTCTCGGCAGCGCGCGGCTGAAGCACTACCGCATCGACGAAAATCACGGCAATGCCTTTTCGGCGTGGAAAAGGATGAACTCCCCTCAGACGCCGACGCCGCAGCAATACGCCGCACTCGAGGCAGCCGGCCGTTTAGCGCAAATCGAAGCACCGGCCACGGCGGCAATTGAAAACGGCAAGGCAACGCTGCGATTCACTGTGCCCAGGCAGGCGGTGTCGCTCGTTGTGCTGGAGTGGGAATGATTTTTTCTCGACGGTCGCCTCGTCGGCCGTTGCATAGGAATTCGATTTCTTTTCTCCGTGTTCTCCGTGACTCCGTGGTGGTTATTTTGTTGATTATTTTCCTGATACTCGGTACAGCCCCGCGCCGTGCCAATTGATTTCCGGGGCGAATTCCTCGTCGAATCGGCCGAGGTCGGCTTTCTTCCACAAATCGCGGATCTTGCAGGGGCCATTGAATCCTAGATCGGCGAGTTTTACCGGCACTTTCACGCCGGTGGCGGGGTCCTGACCGGCGGGTTTATCGCGGGTGTTGAACAGGGCTAAATATTTATCAGGCGAATTGGGCGCGTCGGCAATCCAGGCGACCAGTCCCTCGCGCCTGAAAAGCTGTCGGTTCGCCAAGCTGTCCTGATCGACCGCGATCACTTCCGGGTTGGTAATCAGCGAGAGCGTGAAATCGTCCATCTTGGTCATGTCTCCGCCGAAGATCAACGGCGATCGGGCAATGGACCACAACGTCATCAACGTGTATTGCTCGTCCTTGGTCAAATTGGTCTTGCGTCCCTGGCCCACGATGCCCAGCGGCAACATGTCGGCGTCGGGCCAATGGCCGGGTCCGCAAAACTTGCTCCATTTATTCAACCGCTCGAACTGCGCCAGAACCGCGGGCCAATTGTCCCAAAAATCGTCGCTTATCCGCCACATGTTCGCGTGCCTGGTGACGTGATCGGCGGCGTCCAAAACCGTTTCGCCGGGCGAAAGACTCAAAACCATGGGCCGGCCGCTTTGATCGATCGCCTTGCGCACGGCTTCGATCTCCAAGCGATGTTGATGATATGGCCGGCTTATATCGTCCACCTTTACAAAATCGACTCCCCATTGGGCCAGCAGATCGAAGACCGAATTGTAATACTCTTGTGCGCCGGGCTTGCTCATATCGACGCCGTACATGTCGCCGTTCCAAGGGCAAATGTCTTTTTTATTCGCGATCTCGGCCGCGTGTTGTGATGTGCCTTTGACGGGCGTATTTTTCTCGACCGCCTGGCGCGGGATGCCGCGGAGCAAGTGCACGCCGAACTTCAACTTCTTGCCGTGGATGTAATCGCCCAACGGCTTGAATCCAGCCCCGCCGGCGGCCGACGGAAAACGATTGACCGCCGGAAGCAGGCGCCCCCACTCGTCCAGAACCAGCCTGGCGTTGGGACGATAATCGAAGCTCTTGGCATTGGGTTCGTACCATTGGATATCGACGACCACGTATTGCCAGCCGTAGGGAGCGAGTTTGTCGGCCATGTAATCGGCATGGGCCTTGGTCTGGGCTTCGGTGACGGTGGTGGCAAAGCAGTCCCAACTGTTCCAGCCCATGGGCGGCTTTAACGCCCAGTCCAGAAAAGCCGGCGGCTTCCCGGCAGCGGATTTCTCTTCGGCGGCAAGAACGGCCCGCGCCCTGACAAACCCGATCATGCTTAAGGACATTATCAGCGTGAAAAGGGCAAAAATAACATAAAAACGATTCCGTGCAATTGTCGAGTGCATGAGATATTACTCCATTTGACCGTTTAGCCCGGTCGCTTGCGACCGGTGTAAAAAGCCGTAATCTCCGGGCCGACACGGCCCGGCTCTGATTGGATTTTGTGGTACAGGCGACTCGCCTGCCCAAAATGCAGGCGGGACGCCTGCACCACAATAAATTGCATGGGTTATTCTATTACGGCTCCTTATTGCGATTTTCCGGGTCCGGCAAAAATACGCGCGTAGGATTGTCGCGGTCGCAGGTTAATAGGCCGTCCTTGTACTGAAGTTCGGCAACCTGGATCACCGTGCACCGACTGGAGTAAGGATTGTCGGGCAGGGCGTCCTTTCCGCCTTGGTGGGTAAAGTAGAAGATGAAAGCCCGATCGCCGGCTACGACCACGTCGGCGTGTTGGCCCTTGGACCTGTCGGTGGGACTTTGCCCGGGATCCGCAAGCAGATTTCCTTTTTGCCGCGTCCATTTCAGGCAATCGTCCGATTTGTACACGGCCAGCCCCTGCCATACATCGGTAATCATCCAGTAATGGTCTTGCCAGCGGAAAACCTTGGGCCCTTCGCCGTGCTGGTCGCTTACGGCCGCGCCGCGGTCGGTCCAATTAAAAAGGTCCGGGCTGTCGGCGTAATATATGTAACTGTGATCGCGCTCGTTTTTGTACCACAAGCGCCATGTTTTGTCAGGAAGTTGAATGACGCAGGGGTCGATCACGCGATCGGACGCCAGTTTCAAAGTAGACCGGTATTTCCACTTAAGCAGGTCGTCGCTCGTCAGGTGGATGATGTCCCGTGGAGCGTTCCAATTGGTGAAAGTGCCGGGCACGATTGTAAGAAACATGTGGTACGCACCGTCGTGATAAAAAACCTCGGGCGCCCAGTGCGTGTAATCGTCCTTGCCGTAGTCGATATCGGCCGTGCCCCGGTATTTCCAGGTCACGCCGTTGTCCGCCGACTCGGCAATGCCGATGCGCGTGCCGTGCACCCAGGACTCGCCTTTGGCGTCGGCTAGGTCGGCCCGGCGGTTGGTGTAAAACATGAACCACTTCCGCTCCTGCCGGTTGAAGCACAGCGAGGGATCGGCCGCCCCGTCGTGGACCGGATCGCGGAACAACGGTTTTGCCGCGATTTTGCCGGTTTGTTCATCCGATACCGGCTGGGCGGCGGAAACCAATTCGCCGACCGCTGCCGCAAGCATCAACAACCAAAAGCAAAGCGACTTCATGTTTTATTCTTTATTTCAACGGTTGTCAGCGGGGCTTGGCCGGCTCAGAATAAATATCCGGGGAGCCAACGGGATAATTTCCCGGATTTACCAGTATTCCGACGGCCGCGCTTTCCAGTCCGTCGGATTGGGCCTTAAGCGCGATTGCCCCGGATTTTCCTGCCTTTGTGCGCACGATCACCAGGCACAGTCCATTGAAGGCGTTGTATTCCTTCGATTGCATCGATTCGTGGCTGGTTGCGTCGCCGTTATCAATGGCAACGATCTCGCCCGGGCCTTCGATCTCGAATTTTATGCGGTTCTTCGAGCGCGGAACCAGCAGCCCGTCTTTATCGACCACGGAAACCGTGACAAAAGACAGGTCCGCCCCGTCGGCCCGCAATTCCCCGCGGTCAGGCTGCAAGGCGAGCTTTGCCGCAGGGCCGGTGGTCTTGGTGACTGCCTCGGTCCAGGGCTTACCGTCCTTGTAGGCCACCGCTTTCAGTTCGCCAGGCTCGTATTTCACGTCGTCCCAGCGCAAACGGTATTCGTATTGTCCTTTTTTCTTTTTGCCCAGCGATTTGCCGTTTAAGTACAATTCGGCCTCGTCGCCGGAGGTATACACGTGCACGGGCGTGACCTGGCCGACTCGTTCCGGCCAGTTCCAATGCGGCAGGATGTGGACCATGGGCAGATCGGGCCGCCAGCGGGCCTGATAGATGTAAAACCGGTCCTTTTTGAATCCGCACAGGTCTATGATGCCGAAGTATGAACTCCGGGAAGGCACTTTTATCTTGCCCATCTTTTCAAGTTCCTTGGCCATTTTGGCCTTTTCTTCCGTGTCGGTGAAATTCAGCAGGTTGGTTACGTCGTTGTTGTAGGGCGTCGGCTCGCCGATGTAGTCAAAACCCGTCCAAACGAATTCGCCTGCCGACCAGGGATTTTCATCCTGGCCTTTGAATTCGGTTTCGGGCGTGGTTGCCCAGCGGGGCGCGTACAGATCGTAAGAACTCATCTGGAAATCGGCCTTGCCGTCGTCCTTATTGCTGCTCACCGGGAAGAAGTATTCCCCGCGCGAACTGATGCAAGAGGCCGTTTCGCTGCCGACCTGCGGGATGGTCGGACTTTCCTTATGGAATCCGGCGTATAAATGCGGCTTGTAACTGAAGCCCATGACGTCGAGGGTTTTTTGAAAACCGTTGAAGCCCGCCGCTGCATTGTTGCAATTGGCGACCACCGGGCGAGTGGAATCCTCCTCGTGGACGATACGGGTTAGCTCCTCGGAGATTTGCTTGCCATTGCCCCGCATGTCTTGCTCGCCGATTTCGTTGCCGGTGCTCCAGAGGATCACGCAGGGGTGATTGCGGTCGCGGCAGACCTGGGCGCGGAGGTCTTTCTCGTGCCAATCGGCGAATAACCTTCCATAATCGTTTCGGTTTTTAGTGCGAGCCCAGGTATCGAAGGCCTCGTCCATTACCACCATGCCCATGCGGTCGCACAGGTCGAGCAGTTCCGGGGCGGGCGGATTGTGGCTGGTGCGGATGGCGTTGCAGCCCATTTCCTTGAGGATTTCGATCTGCCGTTCTAACGCCCGGGTGTTGATGGCCGTGCCCAGGGCACCAAGATCGTGATGGTCGCACACGCCGTTAAGCCGCACGTGTTCGCCATTGAGAAAGAAACCTTTGTCAACGTCGAACTTAATAGTGCGGATGCCAAACACGGTTTCGTAACTATCGACTACTTTGCCGTTCTGTTCGACAGTAGTGACGGCGATATAAAGTTGCGGATTTTTAAGATCCCAGAGAGGGGGATTTCGTAGGTTTAACTTCATCTGGCACGATGCGGTATTGCCTGCCGGAATTGCGATGCTGACCGGTTTAGAATCACTCCCACCGGCTACGGAATGTCTATTGGCACTGAGTATATTGGTTCTGACATTTACGGTTGCATCGGCCGGGGACTTATTATCGATAGTTGCTTTTACATCTACGGTGGCCGAATCCTTTGTCACTTCCGGCGTAGTAATATAAGTGCCCCATTGCGCCACATGGATAGGTCCGGTTTTTTCCAGCCACACATTGCGGTAAATTCCGCCGCCCGGATACCAGCGCGAGGAATTAGGCGGATTATCCAGCCGGATGGCCAGCACGTTTTCGCCGTTGTATTTAATGTACGGAGTAAGATCGAGTTGGAACGAGGAATATCCATAAGGCCAGCCGCCGACAAACCGGCCGTTCAGCCAGACCGTGGCGTAGGCCATTGCCCCGTCGACGTCGAGGAGTATTCTTTGCCCCTGATCTTCCGCCGGAATATTAAAATGTTTGCGGTACCAGCCCACGCCCCACCAGGGCAGCTTGCCGGTATCGCCGGGATATTCCTGCTTGAAAGGACCTTCTATGCCCCAGTCGTGCGGCAGGTCCAACTGGCGCCATGCCCCGTCGTCGAACTCGGGTTTTGTATATGAAACGTCCGCGCCGAGATCCGTCGCAGGCTCAACGGATTTGGGAAGTTCCTTTAAAAAAGAATTGCCGGTTTGAGTGACCCAGTCTTTGATTTTCGCGTAAGCCAGTTTGCCCTCGGCATCCTGCGGGTCGCCTTTGCTGAACTTCCAGCCGGAGTTAAACGACAGGCGCTGCCTTGGCTGGTCAATCGCCTGCGCCCGGCAGGGCAGCAGCGCTTGAGCGACCAGTAATGCGGCCACGGCCAGATGAATTTGTAAACCGTACTGACGCCGAAATACACGTACGACAATTCGGTTGAGATGAAGCGATGAAGTCATGGGTTTTCCTTTCCAATTGGCGATATGGTCGGGCTGGATGGAGCGTCGGTTATCCCGTCGCTGGGCATTTTACCGCGCAGGGTATTGCCTTGACCAGTAAGGGGGAAAAAGTTTCCCGGATGGAGATTTAGCATTGAAAAGGTGGGCAAGAACCGGTGGGGTCCAAGGTGGCAATAAAAAAGCCGCAACCCCTGATCGCGGCTTTATGGAAAATAGGCACCCGGCACAAGTGCCCGGGCTATTGGGTCTCAGGAAAAGAAAGAATGTCGCATGAAAAGTCAGAGCCGGGGCGTGTCGCCCCGGTAATTCCGGGCCGACACGGCCCGGCTCTGATGGTAAAACGCGACATTTATTACCTGAGACTCAATAAACTTCAAATCCCAATCTCTAATCCCCAATCACTATTAACTATTAATAAGCGCCGCCTGTACCGGAGCGCGGAGGTTCGCGGGGTTTGAAGAGTTCGCTCACGTTACCGGAAGACACGCGGTTCACGCCGCCTTCGGGTTTGGGTTTGAAGTCGTTGGGGTTTGCCCCCACGCCGAAGTTGACCAGGTGCGATCGCGGCTTGTAGCCCATGCGTTCCAACAGATCGCTAAGCGATATTTTTTGAATTCCCAGGCTTTCGGCATCGCCTTTTATTTTGGAATAACCCGCGAGTCCGCTGGGATCTCCTTTTTCGCTGGGCTTATCGCCCAAGACAAGATAGCGGGTCTCGACGGAAATCTCGCCGTTTAGTTTTCCTTTTTCATCCACGTCGCAGTCGACGACGCCTCCATTCAGTTTGATCAGATTACGCAGCAATTGCAGGTTGTTTTTACCGTCGCCGTTGATGTCCATAAAACCGGCCAAGGCAAAATGCCGCTTGTCGCCTGGATTCCATATGGGAGTATGGATTTTATCGCCGGGCACAATGGGATCTGTAATTTTATCGTCCAAGATGCGGGCTTCGGCCAGGTGATTGCCGAGGACTTGTGATACTTCGATGCTGGCTTTTTTCGCGCCCTTGCCCAGGTTGGAGACGTCGGCTGGATACACGGCGAAGGTAACGAGAGGATTGAGGTTGTCGGCCCGGCCGAGGTCGATCCAAACTGTTCCGTTGCGCTGATTGACCTTGGAGATTTCACCGTCGGGAATGTCCATGGTTTGATTGGTGAGAGAGGCGTTGTCCTCGCGGAGTTTTTTGGCCAACTTTACGGTTTTTTGAAGTTGATCGTCAGTCTTCTGGTTCTTCGATTCTAAAGTCGCTTTATCGGCCGCGGCGTCCTTTTGCGCGGTTTTAAGCTGATCTCTGATTTTATTCTGTTCGTCGGTTACTTCAGCGTATTTTTTGTTGTGGGTTTCATCGTGGGTTTTCGACTCCTCGGTTAGCCGAGTGATAGTGTCCTCGAATTCTTTGAATTGGGCATTCGTGGCGGCCTCGCGCTTTTCGTATTTTTCCTGCAACTGCTGGTTTCCAACTTTAGCGTCCACCAGTTCCTTGTCTTTCTTCTGGATGGTTTGGAACATTTTTTCCACCAGCGGGCGGTAGAACTGCGCTTCCTGCGGATATGCCCCGCCGTACTTTTTCATGTCCTCGGCGAATTGAGTGGAAAGGTCCTCGATTCTTTGCGTTTCGGGCACGCCGATGAAGTCCTTCTTGAGCTTTTTCACCTCGTCCCCGGCCAAATCGGCTTCGCGCCCTTTTCTGGCGTCGTCGGCCTGGGCGGCCTGAAGGCTTTTTTCGATATCGGTATATTTATGGTAACAGAGGAACGTGGCCACGCCGAGGATAATCGTCAGCATGACGGAAACGATAAGTGCGATTTGTAAATCTTGACTTTCTCGTGCCATAAATCTCTTACTCCGAATTTACCCCCGCGGCTGGACAACAGCGTCTAAATCGATTTTAATCGGAGTGCAAGGGGGTGTCAACGAAATGACTTATCCCGGCATGGACTTGGAAACACCAGTCCTCAAACAAGCCCGATAAATCCGGTCGTGAGAGCTGGGAAGGCGATCAAAGGCCGGAATTCATTAACACTGCCCAACCATATACTTCTTTATGGTGGGCTGAGATATACTTCGCAGTGGGGCTGATGCTTGTACAAACCGAATACATCTGCCAGAATTTGACTTGGACAGACGCCTTTATGATACAAGGAGGAGTAACTTATGTTTTTACGTCATCACAGTGGTCGGATGGTTAGTCTTTTGATCCTGGCTGGTCTTGCCCTATCCGCGCGGGCGGGCATAGGGGCCGAGCCGGAAAACGCCGTTTTGCCGGAGGAATCGCAAGCCCAGCGCGACCAGCGCATGGCCTGGTGGCGCGAGGCCCGATTCGGCATGTTCATTCACTGGGGCGTGTATGCCGTGCCCGCCGGCACATACAACGACAAGCAGATCCCGGGCATCGGCGAATGGATTATGAACAACGGCAAGATTCCGGTTGCCGAATACCGCCAGTACGCCAAGCAGTTCAATCCGGTCAAATACGATCCTGACCAATGGGTCCGCCTGGCCAAGAAAGCCGGGATGAAATACATAGTCATCACCAGCAAACACCACGACGGTTTCGCCTTGTTCGACTCCAAGGCCAGCGACTGGAATGTGGTCAAAGCCACGCCCTACGGCAAGGATTTGCTAAAACCATTGGCCGAGGCGTGCAAGAAATACGGGCTGAAACTGGGCTTCTATTATTCGCAAGCCCAAGACTGGAACAATCCAGGCGGGGCGGCCGTCGGCGGGCATTGGGACAAGGCCCAAGACGGAAACATGGACGATTACATCCGCAACGTGGCCGTGCCGCAAGTAAAGGAGATTCTCTCGAATTACGGCCCCATTGCCGTGCTCTGGTGGGATACGCCCGAAAACATGAACAAGGAACGAGCCGATATGCTCCTGCCGCTGTTGAAGCTCCAGCCGGGCATTATTTGGAACAACCGGCTCGGCGGCGGATACAAGGGCGATACCGAAACGCCCGAGCAGCATATTCCAGCCACCGGATTTCCGGGCAGGGATTGGGAAACCTGCATGACCATTAACGATACCTGGGGTTACAAGAGCTACGATCACAACTGGAAGTCGAGTGAAACGCTGTTGCGAAATCTGATCGACATTGCCAGCAAGGGAGGGAATTATCTGCTTAACGTCGGCCCGACGGCCGAGGGCGAGATTCCCCAGGAAATCGTCGAACGTCTGGAGGAAATCGGCAAATGGATGGCCGTCAACGGCGAGGCGATTTACGGCACTTCGGCCAGTCCGTTCAAAAAACTCGCCTGGGGTCGGTGCACGCAAAAACCGGGCAAGTTGTTCCTCGAGGTCTTCGACTGGCCGAAAGGCGAACTGGTCGTGCCGGGCCTGAAAAACGATGTCCTCAGTGCATATTTGCTGGCCGACCGGGAGCAAAAACCGCTATCAGTAAGCCCCACGGAAAAGGGCATATCTGTGAATGTGCCCGAAAACGCCCCCACTCCCATCGCCTCGGTAGTGGTGTTGGAGATCGAAGGCTCTCCGGAAATAGAGCAGCAACCGATGATTACGCAAGCCGCCGATGGCACGATCAGCCTGCCGGCCTCCGAAGCCGATATACATGGAAATGCCCAGTATGAAAAGGGCGAGAACCGGGACAATATCGGCTATTGGACCGACAAAAACGCTTGGGTAAGCTGGGATTTCGTTCTGAAAACCCCGGGCCGATTCGAGGTGGAAATCACATTCGCCTGCACCGATGATGAAGCAGGCAGCGAGTATACGATAGCCGTTGGAAAGGAAAAAGTTGAGGGAAAAGTGGATGGCACGAATGACTGGGGCAATTTCGTTTCACGCAAGATCGGCACGATAAACCTATCCGCTCCCGGCCAATTTACCCTATCCGTGCGCCCCAACAGCATGCCGAAAGGCGCGGTTATGAACCTTAAATCCGTCAAGCTCGCTCCATAAGCGAATTATTATACTAGGCTCGCCAGAATCCGCTCTGCTTTGCGGGTGCAGATTTCGCGGTCGTAGGTGCTCAAGAAGAATTCCAACGCATTGCGCCCCAGGCGTTCGGTTTCGGCTGGATTATCGGCTAGGCGGAGGATGGCCGCGGCCAGTGCCTGAGCGTCTTGCACCGGACAGACGATGCCGAAATCGTTATTGCGAATCATTTTGGCGGTGGCGGTTGCGTCGGCCACGCTGGCGATCACCGGTTTGCCAGCCGCCGTATAGCCGTGCATTTTGGAAGGGATCGAGCTTGCGCCCGACTCCGGCAGCAGAGTCACCAGGCCGACATTGCCGGTCGCCTGAACCTGGGCCAGTACGTCGGCGCTTTGGAAAGGCAGGAATTTCACGTTATTCAGGGCGTATTCCTGCGTTTTTTCCACAAGTTTTTCCTTTAAAGGGCCGTCGCCCACGACAAGGAATAAAATATCCCAGCGGTTTGCGACAATTCGGGCGGCATCGATGATTACCCCGGCCCCGCTGATGAATCCGATAGTGCCGGCATGTAAGACGATAAACTTGCCCAGCTCGATTTCATGCTCCCGCCGCCAAGGGTTGTCGGAACTGCACGGGGTTATTTTTTTCGCATCCACCCAGTGCAGCATCAAAATGACTTTGTCCGGATTCAAGCCCCGGGCGATGAGGTTTTGACGCATGTCTTCGGTCAGTGTGGCCACGAGCGTGCTGTGCCGGCAGATGAATTTATCCGACGCCAACATCAATCGATAGGCAAGGCTGGCCTCGCGAATCATTCCCGCGTTGCTGATAGCTTCGGGATGTATGTCGTGGATCCAATAAACATGCCGTGCGCGTTTAAGCTTGGCCAACACCCAGGAGGTCCAGGGGCCGAACAAGGGCGTGGAACAACTCACAACAACGTCGGTTTTGCCCGAAAACAGGCCGTTGATAAACGAGCTTACCGCGAAGGTGAAAAAATACCACAATTTCCAGGGAATGCTCTGACGCAGGTGAAGGGAATGGCCGCAACGGATCAAGCAGTAGCCTTGTTCGGTTTGCTCTTTGCTGCGAAACTTGGCGCGCCAACCCGGATACAATTTCCCTTCCGGATGGCTTGGCCATCCGGTGAGGATTGTTACCCGATGTCCTGATTTCACCAGATCTTCGGCCAATTCAGAGAAGTTGACGCCGGTCGGGGCATGTTCGGGCGGATATACATAGGAAATAAGCAATATATTCATTCTGGCGGCGTCCGGCTGAACGGATAGTAACAATGGAATTATTATTTATGGCATGGCACTTTGTCAAGTTTAGCTTAATATTTAAGTAACTATCCGGCGCCAAAATAAGTCGCTCGACCATGAATAGTTGGGCAATAATAATCCAAAACACTTATTGTGGATACTCATAATGCGAATCTGCCCGAAAACTTCAATATGAGCGACAAGCCCCACTGTGATATCGGTATATGGGGGACTTATATACCTCTTTAACCCATGACGGGCCGTTGGCAAGATGGATGGCCCGCACCGCAATCCTCCCAGGCCCGAAATGTCGGCGCCACATAGCAGGCGATATTTTTTGGGCCAAAGGCCCGCTCGTTCTCCCAGGCCAGGGCAACGCCCCAATGGCACTTCCTGGGCTTTAAGTTGTTTTCATCAAACGTTTTTTGGCCAGTAGCCGAGGTTGCGTAAGCACAGCATAGTTCTTCTTGCGTCGTTTCTTTGCCCGAGGCTCCACGCGGCCGG
>JBEKFZ010000082.1:0-18407 GCA_050013075.1 Thermoguttaceae bacterium
CCTCGGGCAATTTATCAAGACCGGGCTGAACGCCGGGCGGTTGGCTGAACGCCGGCTTGGGATCGAATTGCGCGAATTTGTCGTACATTTCCTTGACGGAACCCCGTTTCAAATCTTCCAAGCGCCGCGAAGACATGCGGGCGAAGACCGTGTCGGGCCACTCGGCCGTTACCTCCGTATAAAATTTGGTTGCCGTTTCCAGTTTGCCCAGCGACTCCCAAGCTCGGGCCAGGCCGAAGGCGGCTTGGGCGCGTAGAGCGTGCGATGGGCTTTGTGCGTAGACCAATTGATACAGCCCCAGGGCCTTGTTCAATAGCGGTTTGGCGGTAGCCTTGTTTACAAAGAGCATGTTACAACCTTGGGCAAGTTGCAGATCGGCCGCCACAAGGTCCGCCGCCGTTGCGGCGCGAGAATTGGGATAGACTTCGGCAACTGTTTCCAGCGCCGCCGATGGATTAAGCTCATCAAACGCCGTGAAAAATTGCGTCCAAGCCCTGTTCGACTGGGAGGCCGATTCGCTGGTCCACCACGTCCAGAAAATCACGGCTAATATCACCACGATTACCGCTGCCAAGATGACGTTCTGATAGGGTTTGATCTTGGTAAACGTCTGGGTAAGCCATAGGGCAAGGGCATTTTGATGCAGCTTGTGGCGTTCTTCGCTTTTCATGTTCTACCGCCTTGTGGAAATCGGGAATAATTAAAGTGTTGGCAAAAAGATTCACTAATGTGAGTATAAAAGTATAAATCCACCGTCCAGAATACGCAAGATCGGTAAATCAAGGAAAAATCCAGTTGAAATTACCGGAATTCGTCAAAGTCGGCCTGTTGACAGTTCGCATAAAACTCATACATAATTTTCGTTTTATTTTAATTGTTCTTAAGCGCGGGTTGGCGATTTCAACCAAAGCGCGACCAACGGTCGCCGCTTTATGGCAAACCATGAATCTCAATCCCGCCCAACTCGAAGCCGTGCAGACGCTTTCCGGCCCCTTGTTGGTGCTTGCCGGGGCGGGAACGGGAAAAACCCGGGTCGTAACCTGTCGCATAGCCGAACTTATTCGCAGCCGGGTCCGGCCGCAGCGGGTGTTGGCCGTTACTTTTACCAACAAAGCCGCCGACGAAATGCAGCAACGCTCGGCCGCCCTGCTGGGAAAACGGCTTAAGGAACGCCCGGAAATTTCGACTTTTCACTCGCTTTGTGTGCGCATATTGCGCCGGCAGATTCGGCATCTGGGCTATCCGGCTCAATTCGCCATATACGATCGCGGCGATCAGGAAGGCGTCGCCCGCAGCGTGCTCAGGGAAATAAAGGTGGCCAATGCCCAGTTGCGGCCCGGCGACTTGCTGTATTTCATCGGCCGTTGGAAAAACTCCGGCGTCCGCCCGGAACAGGCGGGCAATCGGGCCGAAACCGACAAGGAACATCTCGCCGCCGCGGCCTATCGCCGGTACCAAAATGCCTTGAAAGCGGCCGGGGCATTGGATTTCGACGACTTGCTGGTTTGCACCGAAGATCTGTTTTCCCAGTTTCCCAAAATCAGCCAGGCCGAGGCCGACCGCTTCGATCATCTGCTGGTGGATGAATATCAGGATACCAACGGCACTCAATATCGGATTGTAAAAGCCCTGGCTGCCAAGCATCGAAACATTTGCGTGGTGGGCGACGACGATCAATCGATATACGGCTGGCGCGGGGCGGAATTGGCGCACATACTCCGCTTCAAAAACGATTGGCCCGAGGCCAAAGTCGTGCGCCTGGAACTGAATTACCGCTCCACGCGGGAGATCGTCGGCTGGGCGAACCGGCTAATCGCCTTCAACAAACTCCGCCACGATAAAGTCCTGCAAGCCACCATAAGCGGCGAGACTCCGCGAATTCTGCAACTCCAAGACGAAGCGGCGGAGGCAAAAACGGTAGTCGATGAAATCGCCGCGCGCCTAGGTTCCCATAAATGCCGCCCCAAGGATTTCGCCGTCCTTTGCCGCACAAACGAACAGCCCAGGGCCTTCGAGACCGAACTCAGGCGGGCGAAAATTCCGTATATCCTCCTGGGCGGGATGTCGTTCTACGACCGCAAGGAAGTCCGCGACGTGCTGGCGTATTTGAAATTGCTGGCCAATCCGGCCGATGAAGTCTCGCTTTTGCGCATCATCAACACTCCGCATAGGGGAATCAGCCAATCCACGGTTAAACGCCTGTTGGACGAAGCCATAGGCAAGAGCAAGCCTATTTGGAGCATTTTTCCGCACGCGGCCTATCTGGATAATCTATCCGCGCCGGCAGTCGAGGCCGTGCAAAAATTCCGCGGCCTTATCGAGCGTTATCGCAAGCAAGTCGAGCGCCGGCCGTTGGTCGATGTGCTTAAAGAACTACTGCAGGAAATCGGTTATAAACAGGAATTGGCCCGGCAATATCCCGACGCCGGCGATCAAGAGTCGCGTTGGGCGAGCGTCGAGGAATTGGTCAATGCCCTGGGATCGTACTCGCGGCGTTCGTCGCCGGCCACGCTGGCGGGTTTTTTACACGAAACGGCCTTGGCTGGCAATGAGCCGGATCGCGACAAACAATCGCAACTCGATCGCGACGCGGTCGCGCTTATGACCCTTCATGCCGCCAAGGGATTGGAGTTTACCGAAGTTTATATGGTCGGCATGGAAGAAGGCCTGCTGCCGCATCACCGCTCGGTGGCCGGCGACGGCGGGGCGGCCCTGGACGAAGAACGCCGCCTGTGTTACGTGGGCGTTACCCGCGCAAAGCGGCGACTGACGCTAACCATGGCCCTAACCCGCAACAAATGGGGCAAGCCCCGGCCGACCGTCCCCAGCCGGTTCCTATATGAAATCACCGGCCGGGCCGATAATCCGAATTACCGGGCGATCAAGCATAAAAAACATCCATCCCGCAGTTCGCGATAACCGCTGCCCCATCTTATCCAATTTGATTGTTTTAACAATTGTATATAGAAATTAATGTAGCTCTGTATAAGGAATTTCGCTACACTGACTTACCATCTATTCCCCAGTTGCCGAAATTATCTAATTATTGAGTCTCAGGAATAAATGTCGTGTTTTCCTATCAGAGCCGGGCCGTGTCGGCCCGGAATTACCGGGGCGACACGCCCTGGCTCTGACTTTATGTGGCATTTTTTCTGAGATTCAATAAACCGCGACCGACCAACCTTCGGTTGGTGCCCATCGCGGCTTTACAGGATTATAGCTTAGCGCATGGAGGCGCTTATGTCGAATCTGCCTTTTCGATTCGTTCATGCCGGCGACTTTCATTTGGAACAGCCGCTTGGCGGCGTGGCTGAAGTGCCGGATCATCTCAGCGAACTGTTTATCGAAGCGCCTTATGCCGCCGCCGCGCGGGTGTTCGACGCCGCCGTGATCGAAGAGGCCGCCTTTTTGATCCTTTCGGGCGACATCCTGCATCCACTTTACGCCGGACCGCGCGGGGTGACGTTTCTATGCGAGCAATTCACCCGGCTGGCCGAACGGGAGATCGCCGTGTACTGGGTCGGCGGAACGGTCGATTCGCCCGACGAGTGGCCGGCGTCGATCGCGCTGCCCGCGAATGTCCGTGTTTTTTCTCGCGGCCGGGTGGATGAATTCGTCCACGAACATAACGGCGCGCCGATTGCCCGGCTGCTGGGAACCAGTTGCGACAAACAACGCACGATCCGCCCCGGCGATTTTCTCCCCGATCCCGGCGGGCTGCCGACCATCGCCATGGCCCACGGCAGCGCGGATCCGGCGGTTCTGCAAGCCCGGGGAATTCATTACTGGGCCTTGGGCGGCCGGCACGAACGGGTAACACCTGCCGGCGCGCCGCAAATAATCCACTACTGCGGCAGTCCGCAAGGCCGCCGACCGGAGGAAAACGGCGTGCACGGCTGCACCTTGGCACAGGTTGATGAGCAGCGGCAAATCCGCACCAGTCTGATTCCCACCGACGCCGCGCGCTGGCTTAACGAGCGGATCGTGGTCGACAAAGAAACGAGCCAATCCGACCTGGAAACGCGATTTCGCGAAAGAATCCACTCGATCCGCGAATCTGCGGCGAATATACATTTGCTGTTAACCTGGACGATCGCCGGCGGCGGACCACTGGTCAAGCAATTCCACTTCGGCAGGCTTGGCGCCGATCTGCTCGATCGGTTGCGGGCCGACTACGGTTTCGGCTCGCCTTCGGCCTGGAGCCTGTCGATCGAGGTCGAGCCGGCGGATCGCTTTGCGGAGGAGTGGTACGAGCAGGAAACCATTCGCGGCGACTTCCTTCGCGAAATCCGCCGCTTGCAGATGAATTCCGAGGAGCCATTGGAGTTGGAGGCGTATATCTCCGAGGCGCATCAAGCCGGTTCGCTGGGCGCAGTTGCACGGTTGGCCGATAAAAACGTCCGCGGGCGGGTGTTAAGCGAGGCGGCTCTGTTGGGCGCGGCCCTGCTCTCGGGCGACTCGGATGAGAACGAGGAGGGCCAATCATGAAGATCAACGCCCTGGAAATCGACGGCTACGGCGTATGGACCGGGCTGCGGATCGAGCGAATTTCGGACTCTCTGAGCGTGATTTACGGCGCGAACGAGGCGGGCAAAACCACCCTCCTGCAATTCATCCGCTCCATGCTCTACGGATTTTCAGCCGGGCGGCGGCGGTATTTCCCTCCTGTCCACGGCGGAAAAGCGGGCGGAATTATCGACGTGTCGGGTCAGCCGGGCCGATTCGAAATCGCGCGCCATCTTCAAGCCGATGGTTCCGGCGCCGAGGAGGTCGTGCTTACCGCCCCGGACGGAACCCGCCAAGGCGAACACATCGTCAAACTGCTGCTTGCGAATATCGACGAGGCGATTTTCAACAATGTCTTCGCCATGGAACTGTGCGAATTGCAGGAATTGGCCACGCTGGGCAATACCCAGGCGGCCGAATTGCTCTACAATTTGACCGCCGGGTTGGACCGCATTTCGCTGGTCGAAGTGATGCGGGAATTGGAAGCGTCCCGGAACCGGATCCTGGACTCCGGCGGAAAATCCTCGCAAGTCACCCAGCTTTGGGCCCAGCGGGAACGGCTGCGTTCGGAAATTGAGGGACTCGGCAATCTCACGCGCCGCTTCGGCCAACTGGCTGCCCAGCGCGGCCAAATCGACGGCGATCTGATCCAGCTCGAAGAAGAAAAAAATCAGGCCCAACTGCAACTCCGCGCGGCGGAATTGGCCCTGACGCTGCGCGACCGCTGGTTGCAGCGCAAGGCCGTCCGGGACCAATTGGCCGCCTTGGGACCGCTGCCGCCGGTTCCGGAAAAAGAAATCGAACGCCTCGACACCCTGAACGTCCGGCTACAGAAACATCAACAGCGGATCGAACAGTTGCAAACACGGCAGGAAGAGCTTAAGACCGAAGCCTCGGGCTTGAAAATCAACGAATCCTTGCACACGCAAGCCGCGCGGATCGAAGCCTTGCTGGAACAAGAACCGTGGCTTACCTCGCTCAAAACGCGGATCGGCGAATTGGATGCCGAAATCACCGATTTGCAAAATGAACTAACCGCTCAGTGGCAGCGTCTGGGCTTAGACGAGGATATGGCGAGCAAGACGATGCCGATCCTTTCCGGCCGATCGCTTGCGGCTTTGCACTCGCCGGCCGGGGCGTTGCGGCGCTGCCGCGATGAACTGAAGCAGATAAAACGCGAACTGGATGAGGCCGACAAAACGTCCAAATCGCTTACTCAACAAATCGAAGCCTCGCTCAGCGCCCGTGGAGAGCATGATCTTGGCGAGGCAATGGATCGCTGCGGAAACCTGGTGGCGCAGTATCGCCGGAGAGTGCAAATCGACCAGCGGCTCGATCAACTCACCCGGCACCAGAGCGATGCTGAGGAACAAAGCCGCCGGCTGGTTGAGCATCAACTCCTGCCGGTCGGCGTTTTGGCCGGATTGGGGGCGGCGTTTATTTTGGGAATGGCGCTGATTCTGGCCGGCCTGTTCATGCCCGCCTCGATCACCGGCTCGATGGGTTGGGCCTTGGTCGTTTTGGGTTTGGCCGGCGGCGGGGCAACGGTGTTGGGAAAATATCTATTGGAAAAATCTCGCGCCTCGCGCTTGGATTCCTGTCAAAAACAACTAATCATCCTTCAGTCGCAGCAGCAACAAGCGAAAAGCGAACGGGAAAAGTTGGACGCCCAGCTTCCACGCGGCGGCGGCCCGATGGTCAGCCCCTTGGAGGCGGCCGAAAAAGATTTGGCCGCGCTCGAGGAATTGGTGCCCCTGGAAACGCGGCGAAACTCAGCCCGGCAGCAGGCAATCGCGGCCGGCACGCGCCTGTCGCAGGCGAAACAAGGGTACAAACCGGCCCGGCGCGGTTGGCGCGAGGCATTAACCGCTTTGGGACTGCCAAGCGGACTTTCCGTCCGGCAGGCGCGGCAGTTGTTCGGGCAGTGGCGGCACATGGCCGAATCGCAGCGCCGATTAAGCGAGCGCCGCGAGGAGGCGCAGCGCCATCGCCGGCAGTGGGATTCGCTCGCGTCACGGATCGCACAAACGGCGTCCGAGGCCGGAGCGACCCTGGACGGCACGGACGCGATGGAACATCTAAAACAACTCGCTACGGCGTTGGACCGGCAAAAAGCCGAGGCAAACTGGCGCGAAACCATTCATCGGCGGATTCGGCGTTTGCGCCTGCGCCGCGCCAAGCACGAAGAGGCCGTGAGTCTTTTTAAACACCGGCGCCGCGAATTGTTTTTCCAGGCCGGGGCCGAAGATGAAACGGAATTCCGCCGTCGAGCCTTGCAACACGCCCGCGCGCAAACATTGCTCCAGGAGCGAAATGCACTCGACGAGGAGATCGCCGCGGCGATCGGCAATCAATGTTCCGACGTGTCCGTTCGCCGGCAAATAGAGGAGGAAACGGCCGGGCAGTGCGAGGTCCGGAGCATGGCGCTGAAAGAGCGGCTTGCCGCCGTGGAGGATCAAATCGGCCGGTGCATGGAAAAACGCGGGGAACTTTCCGCCAATATGCAGAACCTGGTCTCCGACCGTCAATTGCCCGGCAAACTACTCGAATTGGCCATGATCGAAAAAGGTCTGGAACAGGCGATTGATCGCTGGCAGGTTTTGGCGGCCGTGTGGAGAATTTTAGATCAAATCCGTTCGGCCTACGAAAGCAGTCGCCAGCCCGAAACGCTCCAAGAGGCATCAGGGTATCTTCATCGCTTGACACAAGGCCGATACCGCCGGGTATGGACGCCGCTGGGAGAGGATGTGCTTCGCGTGGACGACGCCGAAGGCCGGTCCTTGCCCGTGGAAAATCTCAGCCGTGGCACGCGCGAGCAGTTATTTCTCAGTCTGCGCATGGCCTTGGCCGCCGGTTATGCCAAGCGCGGGGCGTCATTGCCGCTGGTGCTGGACGACGTGCTGGTGAATTTCGACGCCGACCGTGCGGCCGCGGCCGCCGCCGTATTGCGCGACTTTGCCGCCGCCGGGCACCAAGTTTTGATATTTACCTGCCATCGGCATATTTCAAATATATTTGCATCGCTTGGCGTGCCGGTCGGACACATGCCGGGCGAGGCCGCGGCCGGTCGCACCCTGATTACTTTTGAAGTTGTCGAGGAAAAAGCGGAGAGCGAAGTGAAGCGTCCCCGAAATCGCGCCAATAACAGGGGAAAAACCGCCCACAAACTTAAAGCCCTTGTCGAGGAAGCGGAATTGCCGCCCGAGCCGATCGATCAGAGGCCGCCGCCCGAAAAAACGGCGACAAAACTCAAGCCCACTCGGATTGTCAAACGCAAGGCCAAAACCCAGGGCGTGTTCGACGCCGACTTTTTCGATCCCTCGGAAAACACGGATAAGAAAGAGACCCAGTCGGATCACGATCGATCACAAAGTGAAAATGACGCGGATGAGGATGAGGAGTATTATCAGTCGGACAACGAAAACAGGGCCGATGCGGCTTAGATGGAGTACGAAGGAATGTCTCGTTTGATTAGCCGCGAGCCGGGGCCAAGTTTACGTCGGCCGGCGAGAGCGGATGACAATTCGCGGATCGATTTGGAGAGCACGGATTGCCCGTTGTGCGGAAGCAATCTCAGATCAATAGTCGTGGCGGCTTCGGACTGGGATGCTCCGCTGCCGCGTCCTTGTTTTAGCGTGGTCCGCTGCCTGGATTGCGACTTGTGTTATACCAATCCGCGGCCCGTTGCGTCCGAAATCGGGCGGTTCTATTACGACGACTATGCCCCGCACCAGCCCACGGCGGCCTTGCCGAAAAATCCGGGGGCCCGCAATAAACGGCGGGGGATTATATTTAAAAAACAATCCAATTGGGAGCGCGGCGAGATCGATCCGGTGGGCCAGTGCCGTTTGCTCGATTTCGGCTGCGGCACGGGCTTGTTTTTGCAACGCATGCACAATCGCGGCTGGCAGGCGGTGGGCTTAGATTGCTCGGAGAAAGTGGTGCGATACGTGCGGGACGAATTAAAACTGCCCGCCTTTGCCGGCACCCTGCCGCATCCGGTTTTTCCGCCGGGCAGTTTCGATCTGGTCACGCTTTGGCACGCCTTGGAGCACGTTCATCGGCCCCTGGAAGTGCTCGGCGAAGTCCGCAAGTTGCTGGCCCCGGGCGGAAAAGTGCTGGTTGCCGTGCCGAATATCGACGGCATTGCTTTCCGCTTATTCGGATCGGCCTGGTTCGGACTCGAATTGCCCAGGCACCTGACGCACTTCACTCCCGCGACGCTAAAAAAAATGCTGGATCGCGCGGGCTTCCAATTCGAGACGATGCAAATGGCGCGGCATAGTTATTGGCTGCGGCAATCGGTCCAACTGGCAAGCCGCCGAGGCGCAATATCGCCGCTCTTGGGCTTGTTGAAGTTCCGCCTTCCCAGCAGCGTCGTTTCCCGATGCTGTCTGCTTGCCGACCGCCCGGACAGTTTTGTTGTTATGGCGCGGAAGGCATGATCGGAAGCGGGTTATTTGTATAATTGCTCGGTTGCCGAAATGGATGCGCGGCAACGGCGGCGAAGATCGGCAAAGATCCAAGTCAAGTACACGTTGCCGCCTAACGAGGCAAACAAGCCCAGCGACACCAGGATCAAAGGCATCCAGGGTTTGGCCGGCTCCTCTTTTTTTGCCTGGGGTTGGTTTTGCGGACTTGCCTCGGACTTGGCGGACCCATCGGCCGATTCATTATAGGCGGCGGAATGAGCGGTCAGGGGTTTTACGGCCGGATCGGGCATAAGCGTGCGGGGAAATGGGGATTTCCGATCCGGCGTTGTGCCGTCGGGTAATTTTGGGGACGGCGCCGCCTCGCGTTCGGCGTTTTTCGCGGACCGCGACTGCGGCGATGTTGCGGGCGGACTGATCCGCGGCGGTTTTTCCGTGCCCAGGATGATTTTGTACGAGCGCACGTCGCCCGCGCCGGGCAGGACGTCGCTCTGGATCGGTTCGCCGGACTTTAGGGCTTCCAGTGATTGAGGATCGAGTTGGATGATGTATTCCACCCCCCCCTCCTGCAATGGCTGCCAGCCGACGTTGATTCCGATAATTACCGTGGATAAACACAGGACATGGGCAAACATGGCAATATCCTCCGACTCCTTATCTTCCAACTTCTTTTATGTTAGCTTGTCGGATGCGGGTGAGTAAAGTGGGGCGGACGGACCGAGGAACATGAATTGATAAGCCGATCCCATGAATAGAGCCTTGTGGCGAAAAGCGTTTTCAGACATCTGGGTGCAGTTGCTCATCAGCAGTCTGTTTCTGACGGGTTTTAGCTGGCTTTTTTTGTGGCTGTTAAGCTTGTTCAAGGCCGATTTTGCCGTCGCTCTGCTTAAGGCAATGCCGGGATTTATGCAACGGATGCTGGGCTTTCCAATACCGGACCTGGCCACGCCAACGGGCTGGATCAGCATTGTCTTTGTGCATATAGTGATCCTACTGGTTTGTGGAGGCTGGGCGGTGGGACGCGGATCAAACCCAATCTGCGGCGAGATCGGCCGCGGCACCATGGACCTGCTGGTCACACTGCCGGTATGGCGACCCACTTTAATTGTAATTCCCGCCGTTGCGGCGACATTGGGTGCGGCCCTGCTGGCGGCCTCGATAATGCTGGGAATTGCCCTGGGACTGAAAACCGTGGAAATTCCCAAAGAAGTCTCGCTGCTACAATTCACTCCCGGCGCCATCAATCTGTTTTCCATGATTTTTTGCCTGACGGGGATAACCACCTTGCTGTCGTCGATCAGTCACGATCGCTGGCGGACGATTGCCATGGCGGTGGGGCTTTATCTTGTTTCCTTGATTATCGAGACTATCTGCCGGGTCTGGCCGGCCGGCGCGTGGCTCCATTATTGCAATTTTTTATGCACATTTAAGCCTCAAGAATTGATCGCTCTGGGGGATAATTCCCTATCTACGCAAGTAATCTACAATGCAGTGCTCCTGGGTATCGGCTTGTTTTGTTACGCGGCCGGCGCCGTGATCTTTTCTCGCCGCGACATTCCGACGGCAAGATGAGCGTTTGGATCTTATCACAAAAGCGTTGTCGTCATCCTGAGTGCAACGAAGGATCTACATAAGGTATAGTAGATTCTTCGCTACGCTCAGAATGACAAGGATAACCTCTTAATCTTGTTCGTCGGCTGGAAGCACCACCGGCAGTTCCACAGTGATTGAAGTGCCTGAACCCGGGGCGGATAGGATTTCGGCCCGGCCGCCCAGCAAGCGGGCGCGTTCGCGGATACTCCGCAGACCGAAGCGCGACTCCTCGACCGCGTTTGGGTCGAAACCGACGCCTTGGTCGCGGACCATGATATGCAAATGTTCGTCGCGTTGGGCGAGTTCCACAAAGACGATAGGGCTCCGGCTGTAACGGCATGCATTGGATACCGCTTCTTGGACGATACGAAATGCTGCGCTTTCCAGCGGCGGCGCCAGACGCTTGAAGCGGACGTCATGATGAAAGTCGATCTGCATGCCGCTGCGCTCTCTATTCTCGCAGACAAGATAATCGATGGCCTCGACGATGCCGTACTCGTCAAGGATCAAGGGCCGCAATCCGCTGATCAACCGCCGCGCTTCATCGACGCTTTGGCTTATTAAGTTCAAGGCTGTTTCCAGGGATTTTTCCGCCGTTTTCGCATCGGATTCCCGCAGGCGGCGGAAGGCTTCCAAATGCAACAACGAGGCCGTAACTTGCTGGGCCATGCCGTCGTGAATTTCGTATGCCGTTATTTGCCTGTCCCGTTCGTGGAGGTCGATGATCCTGCGCAGCAATTGCTGTTCCTTTTGAATTGCCTCGGCGGACTGTTTTTGTTCGGTGATGTCAGTACAGATCACTACGGCGTGTCCCCCGGCAATATGTTCGACAAAGGGGACAATCCGGCACGACCAATGATGATCGAACACGTCGAAAGAATCTACTTCCTGCACCGTACCGGTGGATAAAGCCTTGTAAAAGGCCTCGCGGCATTGCGATTGATGGGAAGCGCGAACATAGCCGAATGCGTCTATGCCGATAATAGACTCTTTAGTTACTCCCGGCGTGTCGTGGTTGGCAAAAAGGATTTTTGCATTTTGGTCCACAAGAATCACGAAATCGGGAAGATTCTCGAACAAGCCGCGGAGTAGGGACTCGTTTTCCCGCAACCGATCTTCGGCTTGTTTGCGTTCGGTGATGTTCTCAATAATGCCGATGCCGTAAAGGGGCGAGCCCTCTGCGTCGCGTATTATAGAGATATTGAGACGCCCCCATATGATGCCGCCGTTCTTGTGAATGTATCGTTTTTCCAATAAGAACTTGTCATGCTTGCCCTCAAACAGTTCCTTTAGAAGCGATCGTTGGAGGCCGACATCATCGGGGTGGGTGTATTCGGTATACCTTTTGCCGACTAATTCCGCCGGCGTATAGCCCAGCATTTTTGCAAACGCGCTGTTGACCACCAACATTATTCCCTGGAGATTGCCCAAGGCCAGACCTACCGCGGCGTTTTCGAATATCGCGCGAAATCGCGATTCGCTTTCATAGAGTGCCAACCGGGCATGATGGCGTTCGCTGAGGTCCCGGGCAATACCGAATATCGCCTCGGTTTCTCCCCATTTGCCGTAGGCCGCGATTATTTCCACGGGAATCTGGGCGCCGTCTTTCTTCATAAGCGGAATATCACATACAAATTCCTCTCCAGCCAGGAGTTTGGAAAATAAATCAAGGATTTCTTGACGCCGTTGGGGCGGATGAAGATCGGTGATTACCATATTCATTAGTTCATCCAGCGAGTATCCCAGTTGTTTGCCGGCCAACTGATTGGCGTATAAAACGTGCCCTTCCTTATCCAAGACAAAGATCATGTCTTGGAGGGTATCGAACAGGGATTGCAGGTTTTGCCGGCCGATTTGCCTGGCTGTTTCGGCCTGCGCCCGGGCCACGCAGCCGCCGACTTGCAGGGCTATGGCTTCGATGGCGCGCCGAGCGCCGGGCAATATGGTTTTGCGGGTATGAGAAGCCAGATTCAACGTCGCTATGACTTGCCCTTGATGCGTAACCGGGGCGATTACTCCGCTCTTTATCCCCGCCTTTTCAAAAAAAGGGCTGTTCCGCAATCCAACCTCTTCTACGGTTAAATGCAAAGGCTTACCCTGCATGATGTATTGCGTTTGAGACTCATCCAAGGAGTATTGCGAAAGAGCTTGTTTAAACCATTCGGGAAATCCGATCGAGGCGGCGAGTTCGAATTTATTTGAAGAGCCGTTGAACAGATAGATTCCGCCGCAATCAACGCCCTCGATCCGCGTTGCGACATCGAGGATTTCGTTTAACGTGGCGCTAAGATCGAACGTACTCGAAAGTTTAAGGGCAAGATCGTATTGAATTTTCAGTAAATTGGGGTCTTTTGCCGATTCCGAGATATCTTCAACCGTGCCTTCGAAATAAAGGAAATTGTCGGCATCGTCGAACACCCGCCGCCAGGTGAGCCGTACGGCTATTGGCCTCCCGTCGCGGCGCTTGCAAAAAAATTCGTGTGTTTTATACTCCGTCGAAAGTTCGGATAACAATTGCATCCGCATCAAGGGGTCGGCATGTATGTCGCGAGATATGTCAACCTGCAACAATTCATCGCGCGATTTATAACCGAACATTTCCACCAGTGCCTGATCGGCCTCGATGAACTTCCCCTCCAAACTGCTGCGGAAAAAGCCCTTGGGTGCGCCGTCAAAAAAGACGCCGGCGCCGTGCTGGGCGTAGCCCGGCCGTTCGATAACCTCGGAATCGGACCGCCTGGAAGCGCGAATCTCGGCCAATGTCAAGCGCAATTCGAGTTCAGCGTCGTTATCCGGATCGGTCAGACAATCGTTGATTCCCGCTGATAAAAGAGCCTTAATCTTATCGGGCTTAAGCATCGCGCCGCAGGCCAGAATCTCCGGGGGCTTCGCCCTTGAACCGGCGCGGAGTCGAAGGCAAATTTCCATACCTTCGTCTACATCCTCGCCTATGCCGACAAAAGACAGCGCATAATCCGCCCGCTGAAGGGTAGGGCCAATCTCTCGGGGATCGTTGATGACCGAAAAACTATGGCCTCGTCGAGTGAGCAATTCGCGCAAACGCTCTTCCCATCGAGCGGCAACCGCTACAATAAGCGTATTCATTCGGGATCCCTGCCCAAAAAAGGATGCCGCTTTGCTGCCCGATCAAAGCCAAATCATTCCCCCGTAACATCATCTTTTGCTAATATTAACAAAAAAACTAAATAAAAAAACCTCTTGAATGGCATTTTTTGGCGGAAAATCACTCTTGTGGGTGGTGCATAGCTTAAAACTTGATCCTTGACTTCTTATTCTGATGGGTAAAGAATTTTGCAACCTGTAACTGTTAAATATATACCATTTATTTCGCGTTTGCAGTTTTTTTCAGTATGTAACTCGAAAGTTGTAAATATTTTATATAAACCCCACTCCAACGGTGGGTTATTGTGGAGCCACTTGTATGGATAGTGCAAATAATTCACCATCCCGAAGAGATTTCCTTCGGCAAACCAGTCTTATAGCGGGCGGATTATTCCTGGGGGCCGCAAGGCTGAGTGCCATTCCTTTACTTTCTAGCGGTACAACCGCAAAAGCACTCCCCCAACGTATCCTGGGCAAGACCCGGGCGCAGGTAAGCACCTTGTCTCTCGACATTGCACCCTGCGGATTATCAACTGCCGTCTCTACCCGGCAAATCGCCGATATCGTCAACGCGGCCTTGGATCAAGGCGTTAATTTCATCGACTCCGCCCGCACTTCAGGCAAGGCCGAGGAAGGCATCGGCATGGCCTTGGGCCGGCGGCGGCGGGAGACTTTTTTATCGACTAAAGTCTGGGCCGACACACCGGCCGACGCCGAACGATCGCTTGCCGCGTCGCTGCGATCGCTTAAGACCGATTATGTCGATTTACTATGTTTTCACAACTTGGGAACGCGCAATTTCCAAGAGGCAACCGGGCCGGACGGCGTTTTCACCTGGCTCTTAAAGCAAAAACAGGCCGGCAAAACCCGCTTCGCCGGCATTTCGGGCCACAACCTCAGCGAGCGTTTTCCCGCCTATATCCGCACAAACCAGATCGACGTAATCATGATGGTCTTGAATTTCGTCGACCGCCATATCTACGCCTTCGAGGAAAAAATACTGCCCTTGGCCCAAGAGCATAACCTGGGCGTTGTGGCCATGAAGGTGTTTGGCGGCGTTCGCGGCGGACTCGGCGCCCACATCGGACAAAAACCAGTTCCTCAGATGCCCGATGATTATCTTGAATTGGCCGTTCGCTATGTTTTGAATCTGCCGGGCGTGGCTGCGGCAAATATCGGCGTCTACGATGCCCCTCAACTGCGAAAAAACATCGCCATGGTCGAAAATTTCAAACCGTTAACTCCCCGGGAGCAAAATCTACTGGATCTGGCAGGTCGCAAATTGGCGTCCCAATGGCGGCCTCATTTCGGACCAATAATATCGTATCCGCCGTTTATGGAATGTCGTGAAAATAATGCCGTATTCACCGTTTAGCCCCGGAGCTTGCTCCGGGAGTTTTTTCCACAAATTTGAATGGTATGGATTATAAAAAAAATCCGGGCACAAGTGCCTGGGCTAAACTTTATTTTATCGTGATGATGTGCCTTGGATATTTCTGGGGGAATATTAATTGCATGGCAGCCAAAGAATCATCACCGCCTTTTTTCTCCAAACGCCTGGCGGTCCAGCCTTTTCCCGGCGGCGATTCATGGGTCAACACCGCCCGTCCCATTAAACTCGATCAACTCCGGGGCAAGTTCGTACTCTTGGATTTTTGGACCCTGGGATGCATCAACTGCATGCACGTTATTCCCGAACTTAAAAAAATCGAGGCCGCCTGGCCCAACAACCTGGTCGTCATAGGCGTCCATTCCGCCAAGTTCGAGGAAGAAAAAAACACCAAAATCATCGCTCAGGCAGTGCTGCGTTACGGCGTGGAACATCCGGTGATCAATGATTCCGACTTTGCCGTGTGGAAAAGTTTTGGCATCCGGGCCTGGCCCAGCCTGGTGCTTATCGACCCGGAAGGATACGCCGTGTGGGGCCATAGCGGCGAAGTCACCTTCGAACAACTCGACAATCTGCTGAAACCCGCCGTCGCGTATTATCGCAAAATGGGTTTGCTCGATGAAAAACCGCTCGTATTCGAACCCGAGAGCAAACGGTCGGCCCGTACGCCGCTTAGTTATCCGGGCAAGGTCTTGGCCGACGAGGCCGGCAATCGCTTGTTTATCGCCGATTCCGGGCATAACCGCATTGTAATTGCCCGGCTCGACGGAACGCTTGTGGATACAATCGGCGACGGCCGTCGCGGCCCCTCCGACGGCGACTACGCCCAAGCCCGCTTCAATTCACCGCAGGGGATGGCCCTAAACGGCGACGTACTTTATGTGGCCGATACCGAAAACCACTTGATCCGTAAAATCGATTTATCGAAAAAACAAGTAACCACCATTGCCGGCACCGGGCGTCAAAGTCGGGAAACGCCGCCCTTTGGCGAACCGGCAAAACCCCGAAAAACGGCGTTAAACAGTCCTTGGGCTTTGTGGATCCACGGAAGCAATCTATTCATTGCCATGGCCGGATCGCACCAAATTTGGAAAATGCCTTTGGATGAAACCTCCATCGGCGTTTATGCGGGCAATGGCGTGGAAGACATTGTCGATGGCCCGCTTGCGCCCCGCAAGGCGTATCAAACCGGCTTTGCTTCTTTTGCACAGCCCAGTGGGCTGGCCTCGGACGGAGTATGGCTTTACGTAGCCGATGCCGAAGGCAGCTCCATTCGCGCAGTCCCCTTCGACCGCAACAGAAAAGTCCGAACCGTGGTCGGCACTGCCCATCTGGGCGAGGCAAGATTGTTCACCTTCGGCGACGTGGACGGCCCCGCATACCAGGCCAAATTGCAGCACCCCCTGGGAATCGTCTATCGTGAAGGCAAACTCTACATCGCCGACACATACAACAACAAAATCAAAGTGCTCGATCCCATCCACGGCGACGCGCAAACCATGGCCGGCTCAGGAGAGGCCGATTATGCTGAAAACCCGCCCGCCTTCAACAATCCCTCGGGCCTGTCCGCGGCCGGCGGCAAACTATTCGTGGCCGACACCAACAACCACTCCATTCGCGTGATCGATCTGGACCACGGCAACGCGGTATCGACGCTGGAAATTACGGGCCTGAAACCGCCCGAATCCGCGGAAAAATAATCCGCGCCGACAATGTCGAGACACGCCCCTATTTTCTCCGGACCAAAATGCTGCTAAAGTTGACGCATTCCGTAACAGGTCCTGACCATTTTCACTACAATCCAATCAAGGGTCGGCGCTTCTCTTATGAAAAACTCTTTCAACATGAAATATGTCTGGACAATCTCTTTAATCGCGGCCATGGGCGGCTTGCTGTTCGGCTACGATTGGGTGGTTATCGGAGGGGCAAAACCCTTTTTTGAACGATACTTTCAACTGACCGCCAATGAGTTTGCCAGCGGCTGGGCCAACAGTTGCGCTCTGGTCGGCTGCTTTTCAGGCGCGCTAATCGCCGGCGCGTTGAGCGACCGGTTCGGGCGAAAAAGACTCCTGATAATATGCGCATTACTGTTTGCCGTCACTTCGATCGGCAATGGTTTAGCCCCGACCTTTACGGTTTTCGTTTTCTGGCGGATCCTGGGCGGGGTGGCAATCGGCCT
Source organism: Thermoguttaceae bacterium (assembly GCA_050013075.1). Classification (GTDB taxonomy): domain Bacteria; phylum Planctomycetota; class Planctomycetia; order Pirellulales; family Thermoguttaceae; genus JBEKIK01. The sequence continues at coordinate 17,222 of JBEKFZ010000082.1, forward strand.
GGCCTCGAGCCTATCGCCGATGTACATTGCCGAAGTAGCGCCGGCGCGGATACGCGGGCGACTGGTCTCGGTCAACCAACTCACAATCGTCATTGGCATCCTGTTGGCGCAACTTATAAACTACTCCCTAGTGTCCGGCCTGCAAAAAGGCGCAAGCGAGGAATTTTTGGCGCAATCGTGGTACGTGCAAAGCAGTTGGCGATGGATGTTTGGCCTGACCGCAATACCTTCCGCGTTGTTTTTCATCGGCATGTTCACCTTACCGGAAAGTCCGCGCTGGTTGGTCAAAAACGGCGCATCGGATCGGGCCCAATCCGTGTTGGCCAGGATCGGCGGCCGGCAATATGCCGCGGCCGCATTGGCCGATATCACCAGTACGCTGACTGATGAATATCAGAAAGTGAATTACCGCGATTTGATCGAGCCGCGCATGAGAAAGGTCTTGTGGATCGGGATAATCCTGGCGGTTTTCCAGCAATGGTGCGGAATTAATGTAATCTTTAACTACGCCGATAAAATATTCCTGGCGGCTGGATACGACATTTCCGACGTGCTTAATAATATCGTCTGGACCGGTTCGGTAAATTTCGCTTTTACACTGGTTGCAATGGGCATTGTGGACCGCGGCGGGCGCAGGCCCCTGATGCTCTTGGGCTCGGCGGGCCTGACCGTAATCTACGTCCTGATGGGATGCTGTTACTTCACCGGCATCCAAGGGCTGCCCATGTTGTTGCTGGTGTTGGCGGCCATCGGCTGCTATGCCTTATCGCTGGCCCCCGTAACCTGGGTAGTGCTTTCAGAAATATTTCCCAACCGGATTCGCGGCGCGGCTATGTCGGTATGCGTTTTCGCGCTATGGGTGGCGTGCTTCATTCTCACGCTCACTTTTCCCACCCTGAATAGTCGCCTCGGCCCCGCATGCACCTTTTGGATTTACGCGGCGATTTGCGCGGCGGGCTTTATCTTTATCCTTTTACGCCTGCCGGAAACCAAAGGCAAGACCCTGGAACAAATCGAACGGGAACTGGTCGATTAACCGCTTCTTATGCGCACATTGCGAAACCGCAAGCGGTTTCAGGGCCATGGCCACGGCCTTAAGAATGATGGGCAAGCTCTTCGCCCACTTTTTCCATGTCGTTGCGGTAGAAACGAATCGCTTCGGACGGGCTGAGGTTCAGAATCGCCC
>JBEKFZ010000083.1:0-18125 GCA_050013075.1 Thermoguttaceae bacterium
CCACTTCGTTGGTCTTTGTGGCGGCCTCTTTGACCAACTGGGCCCCCAGGTTCTCATAAGGATCGTCCAGTTCGATCTCCTTGGCCACGGTCACGCCGCCTTTGGTGATCTTGGGCGAACCCCACCCCTTATCCAATACCGCATTGCGTCCCCTGGGACCCAACGTGCTAACCACGGCCCGAGCCAATTTGCTTACACCCGCGGCCAAAGGCTGCCGGGCTGCGTCTTCAAAAACCATCTGTTTCGGCACAGCGGATTTCCTCCTAATTAGTTGCATGTTGAGGCGACAGTTACACACTCGCCTCATTTTTGGGCTTCTGAGAGGTGATAGTGTAACTGTCACCCCAACACACGGCAAGGGCCACAAATGGCAGCCGAGTTCATCGGCCAATTGAAAAAAGCAAGCGGCGTGCCAAAAAAGGGAATAGGTGCCGTAACTACTGATAAATAAATGAGATGCGTCAATCAACAAACAACTATTAAGGATATGTGCATTAAATCAGTTTTCCCCAGCATGTCATTCTGGCAGACGCTTGAAAATACCTCAAATGAATAATGACTATAGACAGGCCAAAATCGACACGCTTGTTTGTGGTTGACTTTTACAGCGCCGCTTGCCAAATAAAAACCCCCGGAGCGAATAAACGTTCCGGGGGATGATTTGAACGAGCTAAAAAACTTAGCGCCACCGGCGACGAAACGCTGCGAAGATCCCCAGTCCGCCAAGCATCATTGCCCAAGTAGCAGGCTCCGGAATCGGAACAAGCAAAAGGCTCGTGCCCGTGGAGAGGTCAAATTGCATGCCTGCGGGCGCTCCGCCGAAATCGCTGGCGATGAATCCCGAGTTGCTGGCAAAAGTCATCAGCGTATAAGTTTGTGTGTTGGAAAATCCCGTGTTTGTCGTGAAGGTAAAATTATACGTTCCGGCCGTTCCCTTGACAAGCGAACCGGCCAGGGTAAAACTGTCGGAAGTAGCCCCGGGGGTGGCAAGCTCGTAAGTCATGGACCCTCCGCCGTTCCAAGTCAAAGAGTTAGCCGTCAGGACGCCCGCCGTATAACTATTGTAAAAGGCGGGTCCGGGGTCGATCTTCCCGCCCGAATTCAGAGTGACTGCGTCAAGAATCGTTCCGGTGCCGGCTAAACTTCCGTAGCTATTGACTTGCACTGGATCGTTCACCGGCAAACTGCCGTTGTCCACCAGCCATCCGCCGGAATTGACGCCGGTGCCGGTGCCCGTAATGTTTATGGCGCCGGTAATGGTGTTCGCTACTCCAAGAATGAATAAACCGGGCCCTGTCTTTGTAAAACCTTGCGTGCCGGCCAGCGGAGCATTAATGAGAAGATAGTTGGACGTCGTGCTGCCCGATCCAACAAAAACCGCCGGAGTGCCGGTGGAAGTCTGGAGTGTCAGAACCGAAGTCGGATCAGTTCCCACAGTAAAGGTGTAACTCCGGTTATTATTTACGTAACAGGTTATATTCCCAATGGTGTGACTGCCATCCAAGGTGATTGTTCGGCCTCCGGTAGGGTTAGCTGTCTGAATTGTGTTATCAATGCCATCCGGGGGCCCTGCTGGAGTCCACATGGTTGTCGTATTCCAACTTCCGCTACTAGTAGCCAGTACATAAGTTGTAGCCGCATTGGCCGTGACACATGAGATCAAAAAGGCGACTGCGATTGTTACGACTAGAAAAAGTTTTTTCATGGTGTTGTGTCCTTGAATTACAAAAAGTTTAGCGATGTCATTCGAGCAAGTGATGTCTTTCATTTTTGTTCCTTCCGAAAATTGCATGAGAATGAAAAAAACCGTTTGAAAGTTAAGTTAAAGGGCGACCATCCGATCTCCGGGAACTTCAACTGTCGGGGCGCAAACATAAAGCAGCCGTAGTTCCACAGAGAGAACCAACTTAGAAAAGCACCCGTACTCCTGGATTTCGACCGATCAGGGTCTCGTCATTCAACGGGTACTAATGCTGCCTCGCTATTTTAGTGAAGTATGAAAACCAAGGATTATCCACTTTCCCTGGCATTGTCTCAACACCTTCCAATTTACCAAGATCCGAACTGGTGTCAATAAAATTCCGCCTTAATCACCCTAAAAACAACGGAAATAACCATGTAGAGGGGTAAGACTACTGTAAAATATCTGAAAATCTGGTTGAATTTTATCCTGGCGAAGGCCTTAGCCCACAATTAATACATACAACACTAAACCTTACCCCCGGCACCGGCAATGACGTGGTAATCGTTGCCATACCCGAACCAGCCGCCTTGACCATGCTCTTTACGGCCCTGGCCGCAATGGGCGGGTTGATAACGTTACGCAAGCGGCACGTCAAATAGGAAAAAACATATAGTAATCAATTAATCAAACTCAAAAATTGCTTACTTTTAAAACCATTGGGGTGGCGGATTATCCGCCACCCCGTTTTTTTAATGGCAATGGTAAGACGAGCCGTGGACATAGCCCTCATTTCTCACCAAAGTGTGCCACTGCTTGCTTGCAAGCAGTGCTGAATTGTTGACTTACGTCTACACTGCTTGCAAGCAAGAAGTGGCAGACCGTTTTGGAACGTACTGGTCTGGTGAGAAATGCGGGTTAGTCGGCCGATGTCCGCGATTCAAGCACGGCACGAATTAGAATCGGCCAGGCGATCGTGGCGTCGCAATGCACTTCGGCAAAACGCCCGCCCTCTTCCCGGCTGATAAATTTGCCCCAGGAAACGCCTTCCGAATAGGTACAGCCGCTCAGTCCGCCCCAGTGCACCGGTTCCGGGCAAATCCGCACCCCATAACTGAACCGCGGCACCGGAAGACTGGCCCCCAGGCGCATATTGATGGTCTCCACAAACGGCCCCACCTGCTGGGCCCAATTCCTGGGCACGCCCCCGCCTATGGTAAAAATGCCCAAGCGCTTGGCCTTCAGAATCCGCCGGGCATAGTCGTGCAGGTCCAGAAACGGATTATAAGACGGTACAGGGGCGAAGAATTTTTCCAAATCGGCCTCTTTGCCCGGCACAAAATCCCGCTCCAAGGCATGTTTGGCCAAATCCAGACCTAATTCTGAATCGGTCAAAGCGGGCACGTAAACCGGCGCATCGCTCCGATATGCACAACCCAAAATGCTGGGCATTTGCCCGGTTTCCAGGAGTTTTTTCCCGATCTCCCGATTTATCCGCCAGGAACAACTCGGCTCAGTGCGGTCCATCTCATCGAGCACTTCCTTCACTAACTTCCAAGCCCGGCAAAGATTGGCCTCCATCTCCACCGTATCGTACACGCGATTGTAGCCCCATGTAAAAAGCTGTTTATCGGTGACCCCGGGATCGGCCTTGTAATGCACCCCGCCTACGGCCTCCGAAAGACCGTGGGCCATGATAGCCCCGGTGCTTACGATGATATGCGCAAGCCCGGCATCGATCATTTCGCACAGCACTTTGCCCATTTTCGCCACGGTCATCGCCCCTGATACCGTGACCACGATGGTGCAATCCGGATCGTCGGCCATGGCCGATAGGACGTCGAAGGCCTCGCCCAATTCCCGGCCCCCAAAAGCCGTGCGCGACATCCTTCTGAGCATGTCGGCAAAGCCCGTTACCCGCCGAACATCCATCGCTTCCAGGGGTTCCAGGCCGTCTTTTCCGCCGTCGTGCAATTCTCGAGACATGATCCTCATTTCAGGGTATAAAGCGGTAAATGTCAAGTGAGGGGCTTCTATGTTGGGGCAGCAGTTTAACTGCTGCCCCAACATAGCGGACCAACGGAAATTATACTTGTCATTCCAACCAAAGCCTTGTAAAGTAATTACTGTCTTCCGTCAGGCATTTTTTCCACCAACGTAAGGAGGAACAGGAGTGGCAGAGCCGCTCGTACCACGGGAAGTTTTTTTCACCAAGGGCATTGGCAAGCATCGCACGCGCCTGCAAAGTTTCGAGTTGGCGTTGCGCGACGCGGGCATCGAAATTTTTAACCTCGTCCGCGTGTCGAGCATCTTCCCCCCCCACTGCAAAGTGGTCTCAAAAAAACAGGGACTGCCCAAGCTCCAGCCCGGCCAGATTGCCTACTGTGTCCTGGCCGAGGCATCGACAAACGAACCCTCGCGGATGGTGGGGGCGGGCATCGGTTTGGCAGTGCCCGCCGCCGGTGAACAATACGGATACATAAGCGAGCATCACGACTTCGGCATCACCGAGCCCCGCTTGCGCGATCTGGTCGAAGACATGGCCGCCACCATGCTGGCCACCACGCTGGGCATAGAATTCGATCCCGAAACCGCCTACGACTATCGCAAGGAAATCTATCACATGTCCGGTAAGATAATTCAAACCCGGGCCTGCGTGCAAACCGCCGAAGGCGATAAAAAAGGACTCTGGACAACCGTAGTGGCCTCGGCCGTGTTCGTGGTCGATTAAGGGGAATAGGCGAAAATAAGGGGTGGTCAGTTTACTGAGGACAGTCGAAAATAAGGGGTGGTCAGTTTACTGAGGACAGTCGAAAATAAGGGGTGGTCAGTTTACTGACCCACTGAAAACCGTGAACTGTAAACTGAAAACTAATAACTGAAAACTTTCCTGAACCCTGAACCCTTTATTTACGATCTAATTATCCGCCAAGTTTTCTATCGGCGAGCGGACTGCCTGTACAAAGCGCCCGCCGCTTTCGTACCAGCCCTGTTTTGTGAACCTGCACCATCTAAGGTCGATCAGAAAACCCAGCCAATGCCCGTTGCATTCCAGCGATGCGATCATGCGCCGGTACGGCAGCGGCTTGGGATGATAGAATCCCAGACCGCGATTGGATAGATGCTTGCCCACCACCGCGACGCTTTGGCCCAGCGGCGTAATGCCGTCTTCGGCCACCGGCGTAAGATGGATCAAGTAAGGAAACGGATAGCGGTTTTCGTGCCGCTTTTCCAGTATCTCGTGCTCTGTATATAGCGCACTCATCAATAACATTACTTGCCTGCGAACGTCGTCTTCCTGACGGACATTGCTCTGGGGAAGAAGATCAAGGTGCGGATCATCAAGCTGAATCATGGGCGATCACCAAATCATGGCTTTTTGCCCATCCGCATGCGCAGTCATGGGCAAATGGATTATATGGAATATATGGCCTGTGCAGGCACAAAAGCGCGATATGAAAAGACCTATCGGCGGAAAACTCAATCATCCCCGATCAAGCGACTATCCGCAGAAACCTGCCCCTAGCGCACGATCGTCAAATGACCAAATAAAACTTAGTTCATGAATTCAATGAAGTCAAATGATTAGTTTAACGGCTGTCCAAGTATTACTCCCCTCTCCGGGCACCGACCGAAGGTTGGTCGCGGGAGAGGGGCCGGGGGTGAGGGCGGATTGCCTTGCAAACTCCAAAATTATTTTTGGACAGCCGCTTAGTTGCATTGCTTCAGCACTTCCACGGCCTCTGAGTATTTGCCTTCCTTGCATAATTCCCGCGACCATTGACGGTGCACATACGCGAAATTCAGTGCAAACGCCTCGAAATGCGGATCAAACGCCAGCCCTTGCCTAAGCAAAGCCGCGGCCTGGGCATATTGACCGGCATTGCCCAATTCGATCGCCCAATTGTTGATTGTAGCCAAAAAATTACCCCGGGCCGTGCTGTTAAACGGATCAAGCCGGATCGCTTTGGCATTGGCGGCCGCCGCTTCAGCGAATCGCTTTTCACCCAGGAAATCGATGCCCCGGTTGTAATAAATCATCGCCGTCAGTTGGACGGGCGTTATCTCTCGCGGTTTGGCCTTGTCCTTGGCGGGCTTGTGCCCAATTGTTTTTTGAGTTTCTTTTTGGGGACTGTCCCTATTTTCACGGGGACTGTCCCTATTTTCCGGGCACCATGCGAACAGCATGGTCGGTGAAAATGGGGCTGTCCCCTTCTGAGCCGTCTCCTTCAGTTCGGCATTATTTAAGTTCGGATCGTGCTGCAAATAAAACCACCGCGGACAAGTGGTTTCCACGTCCAGCGGACCGTCCGGCAAAAAAACCCGGCTTAAAGCGTGCCTCGGCGTTTCCAGTCCGCAACACGATAATCCCATCTCGCCGGCCAGGCAGTTGAACAACACCGTGGCACTTAGGCAATTGAATCGGCCTTCATCCATGGATTGCCGCAAATCGGTGCATTTGATGTCGTATTTCCCTTTGAGAATTTTGCCGTGGAGGAATTCAAAAATTGCCTCGACCCGCTCTTGCGGCGACCCGTCCAAGCCGCCCTTCCGCCGCAACTGCTCGACCCATGCCGCCATGCGACGGCGATAACGCCCCAATTCGGCCGTATTATCCACTCCACTGGCAATCAAGGCCGCATCCAACAGCGAGAATTCGTCCAATCGCCCATCGGCGGCATCGGCAAATAACCGCTGCTCCAAAATACAGGGACTGTCCCATTTTTGGGGACCGTCCCAATTTTCCGGGCGCCATGCGAACAGCGTGGTCGGTGAAAATGGGACTGTCCCCTTTTGACCCTCATGAAACTCAAACCTATCATTCTTATCTATATCTGATCGCAAAACCGCCTGACTGGAATCTGCCCTACCCGGCAGACAAATACCCAGCCATAGCGCAAGCGACCATATCACACTTCTTAGCAAGGCTTTTTGCATGTCTTCTGATGGTTGCGTTTCTAACGGTTGTAACGCCTGCGGATAGATTTTTAGCGGCGGAATTTCACCTAATCGCAACAATCATAGGGCGCAAAAACAGGTAGTGTCCTAATTTAAAATTTGCCAAATTTCAGTCAATTATATAGCTAAAACAGGGGATATCGATAATAATACTGACAATTCCAGATGTCCTTTAAAGCAATCTGTAGGAGATGGTGCGTTTTACGCACCCTACATATTGTGGTTACAGTGACGCATAAGCGATAATCTCTCAGCCGGCTGACATTCGTCGTCCGAGGTGTTTATTCTCCGGCTCGATCACCAGCAGCAGCGCCATAATTCCCAGGCAGCGGGCCGCCCAGCCGATCAGGAAAATCCACTGGTTGTAATCCAGACTGCCGCCTAAAAAAAACTCGAACGTGCTGTTGCCGTAGCGATCGAAAAGCCATCCGCCCAGGATTGTGTTGGCTGCATAGCACAATCCGGTGACGGTAAAATAAGCGGCAATGTAAGGCGTGTTCGTCTGGCCGGGCGCCAGTTTGAGCATCAGGTTGGGCAAGCCGATATTCAGCCCCGCATAGGCGATCCACATGATCCACGCACCCACGAACCACCACGGCTCTTGCGGTGTGGAGAAAAAGTAAAACAACGGACCTTGGACTGTCAAAACCAGACAAAACAGCATTACCGCCTTATTGCCGACGCGGTCGATCATGCGGCCCAGCGCGGGACTGATGCTCAATTGTCCCAAACGCATTGCAGTTTGTACGGCAAGCATTGTCAAAAGAGCCACATGCAATACCTGGGCGGGAAACGTGGTTTGCATCGTTTGCGTCAGGCCAGTGGAGAATGAAAACCAGCAGCCGAACAATAGCAAACGCAAAAAACGGCTATCGGTGAAAGGTCTTGCCAGTGATTTCCAATCGATCGCGGGCCGCTTATGCACAACCTTTTCGGCCTTTGGCATCATCCATAGCGGAACTATTGCCGCGATCATGAACCACGCCCCCAGGCCGGCTGGAATTGCGTAGCCAATCCATCGCAGCGACTCGGCATGATTTTCCATCCACCAATATGAGAACAATCCGCAGGCCAGTGCGCCGATGGCTTCGCCGGCAACCAACCAGCGCTGGCGAAAACCAAAAAAGCGGCCGCGGATTCTAAGCGGCGCGACGTCGGCCAGCCAGGAAAATAAGGCGATCGTGCCCAGGTATTGCATCAAATGGTGCAAGGTCCAAAGGATTACCAAGGCGGCCAGCGACATCCCGGCCGACCGAAGCATGCTCGGAGCTGCCGCCAACGGCAGACAGAATAACAGTAGACCGCTGCATAAAAACGTGCCCAGGCAGAATGTCTTTCGGTCGGCTATGCGTCCGATCAAAACCGGCGCGGACAGCCGCAGCAGTCCCAGCATTTGCGGCATAGCCAGAACCAGGCCGATGCCTAATCCAAGATTCTTCGCACCCAACTCCAAGGCCAGAAATATAACCAGCGTGGTGCTGGTCAGCCCGTTGCCGATGGCCCACAAAGCGGCGTTCCAATAGGCCATTTTCCAAGCCCAACGGCGTTGGGAAATGGGAAGAAGGGGCGGGGGTTTTTTTAAGCCAAGATCGGTCACGAAGGATACCGTTATTTTGCCGGCAAGCGATACGTGGATCGTGCCATTGTTCCCGATGTTTCGGACAAGCACAAAAACAAATATAACCGAGTACGTGCTGAAATTAAATGCTCAATAAAATAATCCCGCCCCTCGACAAACGTCTTTTCTTTAATTAGACTAGAATCTTTCCAATTCCATATTGTTCACCGATAAATAAGGGTAAATTTATGGATTCCAAGCGCATTTTCCTGAGCGAAAAAGAAATCCCCACGGCCTGGTACAATCTTCAGGCCGACTTGCCGAAACCAGTCCCTCCGCCGTTGCACCCGGGCACCAAGCAACCCCTCTCGCCGGCCGACTTGGAACCGATTTTCGCCAAGGAATTGATCGCCCAGGAAGTGAGCCGGGAAAGATGGATCGAGATTCCCGAGACGATCCGCCGGGTGTTTGCCATTTGGCGGCCCTCGCCGCTGGTTCGGGCCACGGAATTGGAAAAGGCCCTAAAAACTCCCGCCCGCATTTATTTCAAAGACGAAAGCCACAGTCCACCGGGCAGCCACAAACCGAACACCGCCGTGCCCCAGGCATATTACAACAAAAAGGAAGGCATCAACCGGCTGACGACCGAAACCGGGGCGGGCCAGTGGGGCTGCGCGTTGTCGTTCGCCTGCGCATTGCTCGGCCTGGAATGTAAAGTGTTCATGGTCAAGGTCAGTTACCAACAGAAACCTTATCGCCGCTCGATGATGCAGCTTTGGGGCGGCAAGGTAATTCCCAGCCCGTCGCAAGAGACCAACGCCGGCCGGCAGATTTTGGCGGCCGATCCCGATACGCCGGGCAGCTTGGGGATTGCCATCAGCGAAGCGGTCGAGGCCGCAGTCACTTGTCCGGGAACGAAATATACCCTCGGCAGCGTGTTGAATCACGTCATGCTCCACCAGACGATAATCGGCCTGGAGGCGGAAAAACAATTCAAACTGTTCGGCGATTTCCCGGACGTGGTCATCGGATGCGTGGGCGGGGGCAGCAACTTCGCCGGACTGGCATTCCCCTTCATCCGCCACAAACTCGAAGGCAAGGACATCCGCTTCGTGGCCTGCGAGCCGCACTCTTGCCCGTCGATGAGCCGCGGCCAGTACCGCTACGACTTCGGCGACACCACGAAACTCACTCCGCTTATCAAGATGTTCACCCTGGGCCACAGTTTCGTGCCCCCGGGCATCCACGCCGGCGGATTGCGATATCACGGCATGGCGCCGATGGTCAGCCTGTGCGCTACCCTCGGCATCGTCGAAGCGGCGGCCTTCCATCAAAACGAATGTTTTGAGGCCGCGCAACTGTTCGCCAAAACCGAAGGCACTATTCCCGCCCCGGAAACCTCGCACGCCATCCGCTGCGCGATAAACGAAGCCATCCGCTGCCGCGAAACCGGCCAGGCCAAGTGTATCCTGTTCAATTTTAGCGGCCACGGCCTGTGCGATATGTCGGCCTACGACAAATACATAAGCGGCCAGTTGGAAGACTACGCCTACCCCCAGGAACACATCGAAACCGCCCTGGCCGAACTACCGGTGCTGGATTAGGAAAATAAAGATATTTCTTACATCCGTAGCACTATCATCTTTATCCAGTAGAAAAAAATGAGAAGGAATATCATTCTAGTTGTTTTAGGAACACTGCTTGCAAGCCTCAACGCATATTATTCATTGGCGGCGGATGACAATTGGCCGCAGTTTCGCGGAACGGGCGCCCGGGGCATAGCGGCCGGCGCGAACCTGCCCGATCAATGGTCGGATACCGAAAACGTGGCCTGGAAAACCGATATTCCCGGGCTCGGCTGGTCCTCGCCGATCGTGTGGGGCAACCGCGTGTTCCTCACCACGGCCGTGAGCGCCGGCAAAGTCGAACCGCCTAAAAAAGGATTTTATATTGGCTCGCGGGGCCAGGATTCCGAGGAACTCGAGTGGAAAGTGATCTGCCTTGATCTGGCCTCCGGCAAAGTGTTGTGGGACCGCACGGTGCACAATGGCAAGCCCTTCGGCCCGATACACCAGAAAAATTCCTACGCCTCGGAAACCCCCGCGACCGACGGCCGGTGCGTGTACGTCTACTTCAGCAACGTGGGCATGTTCTGCCTGGATTTTGAGGGCAACACGCTGTGGTCCGAGACGATTGCGCCCCACCCCACGCGAATGAACTGGGGCGGCGCAGCCTCGCCCGTGCTGTACAAGGATCGACTGTACATCCTCAACGACAACGAAGAGGATTCTTATATTCTAGCGCTCGATAAGCGGACCGGCAATGAAGCTTGGCGCACAAAGCGCGACGAAAAAAGCAACTGGTCAACGCCCTATATATGGGAGAACGAAAAACGCACCGAAATCATCACGCCCGGCACCGGCAAAACGCGCTCCTACGACCTCGACGGAAAGATGCTGTGGTGGTTTACGGGCATGTCGGGCATAACCATCGCCACGCCGTATTCCGAAGGGAATTTGTTATTCGTCAGTTCGGGTTTTACCATGGACAAAAAGAGGCCGCTTTACGCCATCCGGCCCGGCGCGGCCGACGACATCTCGCTCAAGGACGATGAAACCGAGAATTCATCCGTCGTCTGGTGCAACCGGACCGGTGCGCCTTATAATCCCACAACGCTGCTCTACGACAAGGTGCTTTACGTGCTTTTGGATAATGGCCGCCTGAGCGCGCTTGATCCGCAGACCGGCAAGCCGTTTTACGATCGCGAGAAACTGCCGCCGGGCGCAAATTTCACCTCATCGCCCTGGGCCTGCAACGACCGCGTGTTCTGCCTGAACGAAGACGGCGTGACATTCACCGTACGCGCGGGCGAGAAGTTCGAAGTGCTGCAAACCAACAAGCTCGCCGACGACGACATGACCCTGGCCTCGCCCGCCATATCCGGCGACCGCCTGCTGATCCGCACCGCGGCCCGGATTTACTGCATTCACAAGGGAAATTGAAACAGGGACGCAGCTAGTTTTTAGGTTGTCGATCAATACTATCTGCGTCCCCGTTTCACATATACATGATGCTAATTGCTTCGTCTGAAATGCAGTAAAAACAAAACCGACCATATTAATGTTCCCGCCAAAAAACTACCCAAAAGCGTGAAAAACTCGCTCTGAGGCAGATGTATGGGGTTCAGTTTGTTGGCATGGATGGTTGAAAAATGCAAGGCTATAAAAAAACAGGTCGGCAGGCAGGCAAACCAGATCATTTGACGAAAAATATATCCCATTGTTTCCGCACGGCGTTCAGAGGCAAGCCAATACTCACGCTGCGGCAGGCTGATCCATTTGTCGGGAATATATCGGCTGATTAAACCAAAGATTACAATAACAAACACTCCCCCCGATCCCATGGCTGAAGTATACATCATATATGAGAATCGGCTCATCCAACATTCCGGCTCGCCGCTTATGTTAAAACTTGTCGCAAATCGCTCGGGCAGAAACGCCGGGGACATAAACACGCAAATCAAAAATAATAGGTAAAGATTCGCAAGTATGAACACCGGAAGGAATGTTTTCATAAAATCTCCCAAATTATTTATGTTTCATTTTCCGCGTCGTCCGCCGTTTCCGCTTCGTTGTCCGAAATGTTTTTTCCTCGTTTCCGCACCGCTTCTTTTATAATATATTCGATCTGCCCGTTGATGCTGCGCAGTTCCTGCCGGGCCCAGGCTTCCAAGGCCTCGTACAAATCGGGATTGATCCGGAGCAGGAACGACTTGCGCGATTTCATGACATGATCCTTCACGTCTCCTGGGTTCGCACGGGCAAACGCCCGCTCCAGGCCAACCACACAATAAATACCGCCAAGGGAATCCAGCCGATCACGCTGGCCATCGTGCCGCCCAGTGCCGCGTCGAACGGCGTAAGAATACACAACGGCAGGCCGCCCACCGCATTGAGCGTTCCATGTGCCAACGTAGGCGCCCAAACGCTGCCGCAGGCCAGTTGCAGCCAACCAAAGATGACTCCAAGCAAGGCACAAAACGCGGTCATCAGCAGCACGCCCAGATAAGGATGGTTTGGGTAATTGAGTCCTTGCGCGATAATCGGCGCGTGCCATATCCCCCAGATCGCGCCGCTTGTGAAAAGCGCTTTCCATTGGCCCATGCCGGTTTTGATCAGCCTGGGGAGCAAAAAACCGCGCCAACCCAACTCCTCGCCCAAGGCAAAGATGGAGTTAATAAGCGGGGCGAGCGTCAGAACGGGAATAGTACCTATTAAAAAAATAACTTTGGGCGTCAGAGACGGAGGCAACCGCGCTGGGCTTTCCTGCAATTGCTGGCGAAACCAGGTGAGTTCAAAATCAAATCGGGCGATTCCGAATAAAACAGTTAAAAACAAGGCAGCCAGTGTAAAAGCGATCGGCAAAGACCATGCCCAAAGGTAATAACGCAGCCGCCCAAGTCGGCCGATTGTCGTCCTGCGTAAACCTTCCTTAAGAACAAAACGCGTGACCAATATCGCGGCCAGGCCCGGCCCCCACATGCCCAAACCTATGGCAAGTGTATATAAAACGGCGGGCATTTCATCCTTGACCAAATATATTGCACCCCAAAAAATCCATGTCATTGCAAATGTCAGCACCACAAACCAAACCACGGCACTTTTTTGACGGCGGTTGTTCATGACATCCTCTTCTGGTAATGTGGCCGAATTCTCCAGGGTTTTTAGCTGTGCCGTCATTTCTTCTCTAATCCCTTGATAAACGCAACCATCCGTTCAAGCATCTCGGGAACAATCGGCAAGCTCGGATCGCCGTACGATTTTATCTGCTGGGTTTGATCTTCGGGGACTTTTTTCATTATGTGATTCATGCCTTCAACCAGGAGCAGCTTCGCATTTTTGCAGGATTTATCAAGCAGTTTCGCATCTTCAACACTGCATTGGATGTCCGTAGTGCCTTGAATTATCAGCGTGGGAATTTTGACCCGGGCAATCTCCGCGCCCGGATCGTACTTGAACCAAGAGATTATATATGGCTGCACGCTCGGCCGAAACAAGGAATTCAAATAAGGCGGCGCATCCTTTACCGTTTTGCCATTCTTGAGTTGCTCGACAATGGACTTAATTTCCTCGAACATCGCAGGCGGCACCTTCGGCTTAAGTTGGCTCAGGAGCAACTCGGAGGCGGGACGACCGGCGCCGGAAATGGAAATAAATCCTTTTGCATCGAGTTTCTGACAGGCCACCATCCCGATTAAAGATCCTTCGCTGTGACCGAGAACAATCAGGGATCGAACGCGTCGGTCCTTTTGCAGTTGCTTTCCCCATTGCACGACGTCATCAATATACGTCTCGAATCGGATATCGTCCTCTTTGGCGAGCGCCTTGGCGCTTTCAGCGATTCCGCGCTTGTCGAAACGGAGCGAACCGATTCCATTTGATGCCAAACCTTCCGCAAGGAGTTTGAGATGGTCGTTTTTAGTTGCCGGAATAGGACCGTTTCCATCCCTGTCAGTGGGACCGGATCCGGAAATGATGAGAACAACCGGCCAAGGTTCGGGCGTGTTGGGGATCTCAAGCGTGCCTTTGATTACGCCAGTGTCCGTTTTCAGATCCACCGGCTCCGCACTCAATGCCCGGCTTCCAAAAAACAACACTACAAGCGATAGTCCGCTAATGTAAAAAAATCCTCGTCTCATGGGAATCTCCTAATTGTTAATTGTGTTTAATAAAAAAAACAACATACATGATTTCCTGCGCCTCTAATCTTTAATCTCTAATCTCCAATCCCTAATCTCTAATCCCTAATCCCTATGTATACAACGTTCCGGTGTTGATAATCGGCTGGGCCTCGGCCTCGCCGCAAAGAACTACCAGCAGATTGCCGACCATGGCAGCCTTGCGTTCCTCGTCGAGTTGAACGATTCCCTTCTCGGCCAGGTCTTGCAGCGCCATCTGCACCATGCTCACCGCGCCGTGGACGATTTTCTGCCGGGCGTCGATAATCGCCTCTGCCTGTTGTCGGCGGAGCATCACTCCGGCAATCTCAGGGGCGTAGGCCAGATGCGTCAGCCGGGCTTCCTCAATTAGTACGCCGGCTTTGGACACCCGCTCTTGCAGTTCCTTTTGCAAAGCCACGGATACTTCATCCACGCCGCTGCGCAGTGTAATCTCGTTTTCCGCGCCATGATCGTAGGCATAGCAACTTGCCAGGTGCCGCAGCGCCGATTTGCTTTGGATGGTGACGTAATTTTCATAGTTTTCCACGTCAAAACAAGCCTGGGCCGTGTCTTCCACGCGCCAAACAATCACGGCCGCAATCTCGATCGGATTGCCGCGCTTGTCGTTCACTTTGAGTTTCTGCCCGTTGAGGTTGCGCGAACGAAGCGAAATCCGACGCTTGGTGTTAAGCGGATTGGTCCAAAGAAATCCGCTGGTCCGCTCAGTGCCCTTGTATGCCCCGAATAGGATTAGCACCCGGGCTTCGTTGGGTTGAAGCGTAAAGTGGCCGTTAAACAAAAAAACAGCCAAACTGATGACCAAAAACCCCGAAACGAGTAAATAAAAATTCGGCAGTTCATGGATCTTATCTGCGTGGATGGTTGAAAAGATAAAACCGATCAGCAGACCAACGCCCGCGAAAAGCACGGCGATGTTGACAATCAGCATGAACCAACCATTCACAACGGCAATTGTTTTTTCACGTGTCATGGCAAACATCCCGATAAAGTGGTTGTTGAATATATCAAGATGATATCATATTGATATATATTAGTCAAGTGTCCAATACAAATTGGATTTTAATCCTATGCGGCGTAAGGAGTTAAAGAAAAAACGCTCGCCCGATGGCTCGCAGTTAAGCAGGAGAGAAATTGTGCTTGCCGACCAACATTCGGTTGGTGCCCGTTCGCGGCTAAACAGAGAAGACACAAATGCGGGAAAGAGTATTAACACACCGCGACCGCTGGTCGCGGCTTTACTGCATATTGTCTATAACCTATTTCCTATAACCTATTACCTAGAAAGTGACCCCGACGGGATTCGAACCCGTGTTGCAGGCGTGAAAGGCCTGTGTCCTAGGCCTCTAGACGACGGGGCCGGTTCCAAGGCGGTAAAAGCAAGACTCGACTTTGTACCGCGGCGATAAGGCATCCGTCAAGGGGTTTTGCCAATGCAGGCGCAAAGCATCAGAGTCGTTTAATAGAAAACGAGCCTTTACGAAAGACTGGAGAAAAGATTCAAAAGTGGAAGAGGCTAACGGACAAGCGCCCAGTTTTGGGAAGAAGAGTCTTTATGGGTTGCCGCTTGTTCCGGCTGTATCGGCTTTATCAGCCGTTTTGTTCCCCGTTGCAAGTTCGTTGCGATGAATTGCGTCAAAGACCTCACGACGGTGTACCGGCACTTCCTTTGGGGCCTCAACACCAAGTCGAACCTTATCTCCTCGAATTTCGACGACCACGATCGTAATGTCATCGTTGATGATAATACTTTCGTTTTTCTTACGTGACAGCACTAACATAGTACGTTCCTTCGCCAGATTATCCTTTATACCCCCCTTCAATGTGCAATTTTACGGCATCTATATTTATAGACTGCCATCAATGTACGATACGCCTTAATTACTGGAAGTCAAGCGAATGACGGGCCAGTTGTAAGATTATTTCGGGTTTTTTTTGATAAAATAACTTGCTACCGATCTTTTCATCCGTGCCGCTGCCTTCGTCATAGATTACCTAGGTTATGACAAGGAAGCGGATAATAATCTATAACATATTGCCGAATAATATGTTACATCACAAGACATGTATTCAACAGTTGATAATCTTTATCTGAAATTGCACAATTAGTAATCATGTATTTTTGTAGGAAAAAAATCCTTCTCGCATCCATCTTATGGGTTATGAATAACTTGGCAAACCGGACATTTTTTGCCATTCAGATAAAAAATCCGCCTTTATGTAAGGTCCGCTTGCCGCTTCATTCTCAGCCCTTATAATCCATCTTTAGCGGCCGGAATAAAAGTTCTTGCTGTTCTTAGACGGATGTTTTATTCTCTACTTAACATACAAAAGAATTTAAATCCTTATGCAACTCTGGCTTCGAAACATCCTTGAGGCTGTTATTACAGTGACTAAGGCCCTGTGTGTCTCGATACGCTACTGGATTCGCACCTGCGATCCGGTGCGTAGAACATTCACCGAGCATTACGAATATCCCGAGTTACCGCTGAAGGTGGCGCCGCGGTTCCGCGGCTTCCATCGTTACGATCTCAGCAGTTGTATTGCATGCGAGCGCTGCGCAAGAGATTGTCCGGTAGGATGTATTTACATCGGTAAGGAGCGCAAGCCGCCGCGCAAGGGTTTTCAAATCACTAGTTTCACGGTTGATTACACAAAATGCATGTTCTGCGGGATATGCACCGAATCGTGTCCTTCGGATTGCATTTTTTTAGGCTTGTCTTATGATTTAAGTTGTTTCAGCCGGGACGGTTGCATTGTGGATTTTTCACGGTTGCCGTTGGAAGTGGCTTGGGGGCGAGCCGCGTTGAATCCCTTGGTTGTTGCCGCGGCCAAGATCATTGAAAAACCTGTCCACGGCGGCCCAAACCAGTAAATCAGAGATCAGGGGCCGGGGGCTAGAGATTAGGGCAATGTTGAATGCTGAATGCGGAATAATGAATTTGTCTAAAATCGCTATCCACTAACCACTATCTACTAACCACTTTTCCCCATGACTCATAAACACGCCAAGCACCGGGAATTTTTCTCAATCGAGGAAGCCAATGCCATGCTTCCCCTGATCCGTGCGATTGTTTCCGACCTCACGACATTATCTCGCGATGTAAACGATCGGCATCAGCGGCTTTCGTTTCTTCTTGCCGGTCGAAATCCCAACGACCACGATTTGTACCATGAAGAACTGGTACAGACCGAACAAGAATTGGAAAAAGATACTCGCCGGTTGCACGATTATCGGGAAGAACTGCGTGCCTTGGGAGTGGAATCGGAAAAAGGGCCCGAAGGTTTCGTGGACTTTCCGGCTTTTTCGGACGGGCGAAAAATATGTCTTTGTTGGAAACTCGGCGAAGATGAGGTGCTTTTCTGGCACGACCACGACGCCGGTTGCAACCAACGTCAATTTTTAACGGCCGATAGCGTGGCTGGCAGTATGCCCGATGCGGATGCGGATAGTTAAATTCACGGTCTTCAGTGCCCAAACCATCATTCTTGGTGATCTTAACATACCACTATTGGTGCAGGCTTGCAAAAGATTGTGCATATTCTAAAATAATCACC
The DNA here is from genome assembly GCA_050013075.1 of Thermoguttaceae bacterium. Taxonomy (GTDB): domain Bacteria; phylum Planctomycetota; class Planctomycetia; order Pirellulales; family Thermoguttaceae; genus JBEKIK01. The sequence continues at coordinate 17,494 of JBEKFZ010000083.1, forward strand.
TTCTTAACGCTGTCATTGATCCGGGAAGGTGAAATCCGCACGCCTCGATTATGCCTACCGCTATTGTCGCCTACCTGACGCTTTTTATCATGGTGGGCTTTATATTTTTGATTGTCGCACTACTCTTGGGTAGGCTGTTTCGGCCTATTTCACCATCGTCGGAAAAGTCCCAGGCATACGAATGCGGCGAGCCGGCGGTGGGGCCGGGGTTTGTCCAATTCGATCTGCGTTTTTACGTGGTGGCTTTGCTGTTTATTGTCTTCGAGGTCGAATTGGCGTTTTTCTTTCCACCGGCGGTGGTGTTCGGCAAACTTATTGCAATCCTGGGCCACACCGCGGACCAAAGCCCGCCGGCGGCCAAAACCGCGCAAGTATCTGCGATAGACGAACCATCTCGGGCCGTGGCGGAAAAATATCAAGAACTTGGCATTCACCGCCTCACGCCCGCGCCTGTCGCCGAGTTGGAATCTCAGACACGCAGTCTGGCCGCCGCGGCGATGATCGACATGGGCCTGTTTTTCGTCGTGCTCTTGGTAGGTTTCGCCTACTTGTGGAAACGCGGCGACCTGGACTGGGTACGGGCCGTAAAAGGGTTCGGGGTTCAGGGTTCAGGGTTCAGAACTCCTGATGAA
>JBEKFZ010000084.1:0-18082 GCA_050013075.1 Thermoguttaceae bacterium
AAGAACTATGCTGTGCTTACGCAACCTCGGCTACTGGCCAAAAAACGTTTGATGAAAACAACTTAAAGCCCAGGAAGTGCCATTGGGGCAACGCCCTGGTTTCAAGGGTGTATCATTCGGGTATTCCGGCCCAAAGGACCAACTGTTCACTTTCCCAAGCGGAAGTTGGCTTGTACCGTGCCGTAGAACGAAACCGAGGCGGGATCGTTGCTCATGGCCTCGTATCGCGTTTCATCGGCGCCTTCGCCGGTTTGCTGGGCAAGCATGCGCCGGATGCTCGACGAGTTATTGTAGGGATTGTATTCTTCATCGCCGCCGAAACTGCGTTGTCCGGCGCATTGGCCGCTCAGGCCCGTCAAGGGCCCCAATTCCACGTCGGCGGCCTTGGCCAGGTCGGCGGCTTGTACTTTTGCCTTGGCAAAGGCTTCGCTAAGCAGTTTTTCGCGGTCCTCCTTGGAGAGCTTGGCGATGAACATGAAATACGGTTGGCCCACGGGCGTCCGCTGTTCGCCGGAGGAATCCATCATTTGCGCGGCTTCCTCGGCCAGTTCTTCTTCCTCGGGCGAGAGTTTTTCGGCCTCCTTGCTCCCGGCCAGATCGGCGGCCTTGATTTTATCTTGCAACGTCTGGGCCAAAACCAACATCTGCTCGGTCGTCTCGGCCTCCAAGGACCACTGGGCGGTCAACAACACCGTCACGGTAACTGTCGCGGCGCTCGGGGTCTTGGCCGGCTTTTTGCCCCGGCTCTGCATTCTTGCCATGACCATGGCCTCGATCTGCCTTTGCCTGGGCGATTTTGCGCCCGACAGGCTGAGATCGCCGAAATTGATCGATTCCTTGTCGGCCTTCAGCGTTTCCAACTGGCTACGGGCGTTTTCGCGGCGCTGGGTCATTTTTTTCAGCGCTTCATCCAGGCTGCTCCCCTTTGCCTCCAACGCCAGATACATGCGCAAGACCGTGGGCTTCCGCTTGACGGTCGCCGTGCCCGTCGCCGAAACCGCTTGCTGGCCCGCCGCAGCGGGCATCGGATACTCTCTAATTCCCTGAAAAAATTGGGCCCAAGTGGCTTCATGCAATAGCATAATTGTCATTACCGTCGCTAGTGCAAGTTTAGTTATGCGAAATGCCATAAATAGGTTCTCCTTGTGTTAGAGGTTATCCTTGTTTTTTAATAAACCGTCATTGCAATTCCGACGCCCCGCGTTCGTCGCGGATTTGTTTTCTGAATTTAAGGATTTCCGGACCGGTCATGCTGCGGATCGTCCAATAGAACTCCCGCACTTCGTATTGCTCCAGGTTGGCGTAGATCTCCTTTAAAACGGGCAGGTACTTTGGATCGTCCAACACGGCGATCGCCCGATATGCCAGGCGTGACCACTGGTTGTATTTTTTCGGTTGTCCTTTCCAATACTTCAGCAGGGCGTCCATGCCATCGGGCTGGTCCATTAGGGCCAGCAGATATCCCGCCGAGGCCGCGATTTCGGGATCGGAATCGGCCAGCAGCGGGCGGATTTGCCCGGCTTCAAGGCCCTTGGGCGGCTCGGGCACGATCAGTTTATCGGAGCCGTATACGACCACGGTTGAAGAATCGAACGAACCGTATAAAAACAATCCGTTATTTAATACTCTCAATGCACTCGGCCCGTGAACCAGGTATTTCAGGGCGATTTTTTTCCGCCCGGCGTTTTCCGTTTCCATTGCCGCGACGGCGGTTTGCAGGGCGTCCTTCTTGGGTTGGACGCATATATGCACTTGGAAGGCGTCCATACGCACGGCGTCGCTTAATTTCGGGTCGTCGGCCATTCGGCCGGCGGCTTCGGCCGCTTCCTCATCGGATACGTTAGCCAGCAGGACCAAGGCTGCCAATCGCTGCAAATCGCTTCCCGACGCGGTGCGCGGCTTGGCTTCGCGCATCAGTTCCCGGCGATCGGGCGCGGGAATATTCGAGACGGAGTAGTATCGATCTCCGAGATATGCCTGCCTCAGCCCTTCCACAAGGACGGTTGCTTTTTCCCGGGTGATTTTTTCTCCGGCCAATAGTCCCCAAAACAACGCAGCCGTCCGGCGGTCGGGAAATTTGCTCATGGTCCGGATTAATTGCAGCGAGGCTTCTTCGCTTTTGGCCGACGCGTCCAAACGCCGGAAAAGTTCCAATCGCCGGTCCCATGCCAGCCAGGTCAAGACCTCTTGGGCGATCTCCAAATACTCAGGACTCGATTGCACGGCATCGTTGATCACCGGCAGCGCCTCGTCGGCTTTGCCCAAGGGCACGAGAGTTACGGCCGCCGCGAGTTTTTCCTTGACTGAATCGGCGGCGAGCATTTTTTCCAGCGGTCCGACCATGACGGCCGTCCATTTAGGACGGTTTCGGCCGGCGTAATAATTTTCCAGCCATTTATCCCAAGGGTCCGGCTCCTTTTCGGCGGTTTTGGATTCGTCGGGCTTACCAGCGGTTTTGGATTCGTCGGGCTTACGCTCGTCTGCTTTGCCAGCGTCGTCCGAAGAGTTGCCTTTGCTGTCAGGCTCAGGTTTTGTTGATTCGGCCGGTTTTTCCGCCTCGGCCTTTGATATCGCGGGCGGAGTTTCGGAAATTTTAAAAGTCGGCGGTGGAATCTTTGCATTTACCTTCTTGACGTTAAAGATAATGTCCACTGCCGTGGATATAATGCTTTGGCTGACGGTGGGCGGATCTACGTAAGTCCGTGTATTGCTTGCGTCAGGAACGCTTCCGGCGCCTTGATGCACTTGCTGCCATGCGCTTTCGCGTTGCTGTTCGAGCGATTTGAACATGGCCGAGGCCGCGGCTATTCGGACTTTACTTTCCTTATCGCCAAGCGCGGATAGGACTTCATCCTCGACGTCGTGGGAGATTGCCTGGCACAAGGCCCCGATGGCCGCCGCGCGAACGTCGGCGTCGGAGTGCTTGCAGAACTCGCGGATATGCGGAATGGCCGGCTGGATCATATTGCTGTTGGAGACCAGCGTGGTGAATATCTCCGGGGCCAGTTGCGGGTGTTTTTGGGCCGCCTTTACCAGCGGTTCCACGGCCAGGGCCATGTTGGCGTGGGCCAGCCCTTCGACGGCCTTGGCCCCCACGAAGGCATCTGGATCGTCGAGCAAATCGATCAAGGCCGTGTAAACGTCGGCCTGCAATTTCACCTTGGAATCGTCTCCCGAGTGTTCGGCAGAGTCGTTGAAATTGGCGTTTTCCATCAACTTGCCGATGCCAGAGGCCGCTTCCGATCGGACCTGCCAACTCTCGTGGCTCAAAAGCGACATCAGGCATTTCATTGCCTTCGGCTGCTTCGATTCCCGCAAAAAGCAGATCCCATGCACGACCAGGTCCGGATCTTTTTCGGTTTTCAGATATTCCACCACCGCGGGAACCATGTCCGCATCCGGGGCTTCTTCCAGTTGTTTCAAGACCGCCGCGCGAACGTTTGGTTCCGGATCGGCAAGCAGACGGACAATTGCCGCGTTGGCTTCCTTGCCGCCGATGTGTTGCAGGCCGCGAAGACTGATCTCGCGCACCAGCGGATCCGGATCGCTAAAAAGTTCAGTAAGTAGCGGCTCCTCGGCCGCGGAGGCCAGACTGACAAGCTCCTCAGCCGCCCGCTGGCGCTGCCTAAGATCGCTGCCGGCAAGCCGGACCAATCCGCCGGGCCAACGAAGGACCAACGAGTCGATCGCCACCAGCCGATATCGCAAGACCAACAACCGCTGCCGGTCCTGATCGCCGGAGACGTCCTTTAGCAGGGCGTACACCTCGGTGAGCAAGGCCGGTCCAAAACGCGCCAGGCGATGGCAGATGGCGGCCGATTCGGCATCGTCGGCCTTCAACATCCGGGCAATTTCCTGCCTGGCGGCGGACCGCTCCTGGGGGCTTAACTCCTTGGGCGCGGCGATCCGCCCCTGATCTCCGCCTTCATTCAGCCATTTATCCAAACGCCGGAAACGCTCCTCGGACAAGGTTTCCGGATGCCAGGGGTCCATTTCCTCGACCGGGGCCTTCCATTGTTGCAAGACTTCCAAAGCGGCCAAACGCGTCGACAAATTGCCTTCCCGAAATGCTTTGACCACCGCCGGGCGCGTGGCCTGCGGATAGGACGACAAACGGCGGATCGCCGCCTCGCGGATGGCCGGGCTCCTCAGCTCGAACAATTGCACCAATCGCGCAACAGCCGCAGCGTCCGGCTCGGCGGAATCAGTTAGCGCGCTGTCGGCGGAGGCCAGGGCTTCCTCGCGGTGTTTTTTCAGCCATGCCGTCAGATCGTCCGGCGAAAGATACCCGTCCTGCGTACCCGTCGTTTCGCCGCCGGGCGTGCGAATCCTTAGCGCTGGAACCGAGGTTACGCCCAGTTCTTCCGCCTCCTTGGGCTGAGTGTCCGGGTTCAGAAACACGCACACGCAGCCGGCCAATTCCTGTTCCATTGCCGGGGTTTCGATTTCGGCCGCCATTTTTCGGCAAGACGCCGATCCTTTCACGCCCACGAAAATAAAAACCGGTTTGCCTTCGTTCGCCGCCCGTTGCTGTGCCGCTTTCAGGTCCAAGAGCCATTCGATTTTTTTCGTTTCCGCGCCGGACGTCGCCGTGGCGATCAAGACCAAAATCGGAAATACTACTGCGATAAATCGCATCGTTAATCCCCTTTTTCATTTTCCACGGCGCCGGCGTCTTGCGGTTCGGGCGATTCGCCGTGGACGATCTGGGCCCAATACTTGTCGTAATTGAACTTAGGACTGTTTTCGCGGTCGTGGCACGAAACACAGCGGTCCTTTGCCCGGGCGTAATAAGCGGTAAACGTTTTGGGATCTTTGACGTGGCCCTGGGAAGGGCCGTGGCAGTTTTCGCAACCGACGTCGGTCAATCGGCCGCCGCTTTGGACCGAGGCGAATCCGCCCGGCAGTCCGTAGCCCGTGGTATGGCAGCGCTGGCAGTCCGGATCGAACCAAGCCCCTTTTTGTTTCAGCGAATTCCAGGCCAGGGCGTGCTTCGACTTCCTCCACAGCGAACAATCGTCCTCGTGGCACTTTTGGCAGGCGTCGGTCCCGGCAACGGCGAAATTTTTGGGCAGGTTTGCTGGAAGCGGATCGGCCAGGGAGGTTTGCTCGGGCGTGAAATCGCGGCGGGCAAGCTCGCGGCGAAACTCCTCGATGTTGGCCGTTTGATGCGGATCATCGGCGTATCCTTCGTCCAGTTCCACGATGCTCCCGGTCCAACCGCCGGATGAATCCGAATGTGGAACGTCGAGCCGGGCAAGAAATTTGCCCTTGTTGGCCGCCGAGGTCAAAAACACCGGACCGATCCTCCGCGGAGGAACGGGCTGCCCGGTCGGTCCGCCCACGATCGCATCGGCCTCGGGAAGCGACTCGGCCAATTCCCGCAGTTCTTCCTCGGGAAGGTAAGCCAGCACTATGAGCCAGTCGTAGCGCCCGGCCGCTTGTCGCAGGGTTTCCAGAATAGCCTGCCTGGGCGGTTTGACGTGAATCTGTCCGGTGGCATAACGCCGGCTCAACACGCCTACCACCGCCAATCGCCGGCCGGCCGCCTCGACGATCCGAAGTTGTTCGGCCACCGGTCGGTCGGCGGCGTCAAGTACATTGGCGGATATCAAAGGCGCATTTTTGATCGCGGCCAGGCGGCGGAGTTCGTCCGCGCCCAACTGTGCTTCGGCGGCCCCCACGTTATGCGCGGCTATGTCCATGAGCATTTCCCCGACAAGGATAGCCTCGAATTTCGTCCGATCGTAGGGCGAATTTCCGGCCGGCGCCCCGCCCGCGTCGAACACGACCACGCTGGCTTCCCGGCGAAGCCGTTCGATGTAAGCGCCCCGGCGCGGCAATCCGCCCGATTGATTCGTCGCGCACCCGCAAGGCACGATCCAGCCGGCCGTATCGCCGGAAACAACAACGGCCAACGGCCTGCCGTCGCCGCCGAGTTTCGGCCGGCATCCGACGCCGGCCAAAAAGGTCAACAACAGCAAGGCAAACATTCCATATTGCAGAACGTTGATACTCATAATATTTTGAAAATAGGTCAGGTTCAAATCGTTTAGCCCCGGAGCTTGCTCCGGGAGATTTTTCATCGGTTTCTGAAATCCAATACTCGATGGTTTTATCCGCGAAACCGCAAGCGGTTTGTTTGTTTTCAATAAGTCAAGGCGTAAGCCAGGATGTTCACGTTGATGTCGATGGCGTTGGTGAATTCGTTGCCTCCGCAGCAACAGCAACCGGTTGTATGGCTGGTGTCGTTCAAACCGTCCTGGGAATAGATCACTCCCAAGCGCCCGCCTATGCTCACTCCGGCCAGCGGATGCACGGAGCCGTGTTGCCCGTGCAAGTCCTTGATTTCGTATACGGTATGGAAAATGGGATGCTTCATATCGATGGTCTGCATGGGATTGTTGGGGAAGATCAGGGCCATTTCGCGGCGGAAGGCCCGATCCCATTCCAGCGATGAGCATCCGGCCGAGGCCAGCAAAAATCCGCCGTTTTCGATATACCGGCGCAGACTCTCGCGCTCGGCGTCGGACAATTGGAAATCGCCCTCGCCGGTCATGATGACCAGGGGGAACTCGTAAAGGTTTTCGCTGTTGAGTTTGACGGCGTGGAACCGGCGGCTGGTGGAAATGGCGGTTTCCTTTTCGGCCTTGATAAGGAAGTGGTCGGAAAAACAGCGGCTGCTCTTGGTGCCCGCGTACACCAGGTTTGCGACCTGCACTATGCCGTCCGGTTCTCCGCCCGATTGGCGCGCATCCGGTTCGGCCCGCGCCGGGCAAGCGACGGCTGCCAAGGCGATGGCGATATAACCAAGGCATTTGAGCAAATTCCTGAAGCACATTGCAATCGTTCCTTTATCAAACTGTAAAATGAAGTTTAGTAAATTGCTCCCTTCTCCCTTTGGGAGAGGGGAGATTGAATACGAAAATCAATACTCCATTTAATGATAAACCTTATTTAATGATAAACTTCCCCGGTTTCATCCGATACGCGTTGAAAATACCGCCCTACATCGCGGCGATATTGCATGGGCGTTTCGCCTTCGCTCGCGCCGGCGGCATTTCCGACGTTCTGATTTTCCATGGACGTGGACGCATCGGGATTCGCGCTTGGAACGGTCCCGGCCGAACGGGCGCTGGGATTCCAAAGCATATTCGCATTTTCCATCCATCCTTCGACTCCGCCGGCGATGGGCAAACCGCCGTATAGTCCGATCGGTGAGAATCCGCCCATGCCCAGGCCGCTCCCGTTTCCCGCGCCCATTCCGCCCAACAACTGTCCCAGGGTATTTCCCAAGCCATCGCCCAACATGGGCTGGAAAAAGATGTGTCCTTCGCAATTTCCCTGCAATGGGCAGTTTCCATCGCATTTTTTGATGAATTGTTCCAATATATCGGCCGATTTCTTGGCTTTTTCATAACCCCGCGTGGCGGCGAATTCCATCAAGGCCGATTCGGCCTGGGCCATGGTTTCCCCCGCCCCGCTGGCCCCCACGTCCTTGACGAATTTAGCGGCCGACTGACGCAGTTCTTCCAGATCGTCCGCATTGGGCAGGCGCTCGACGTGGTCTTCGACGTCGCTAAGGAGCGTGCCCAGGGCCTCGCGGATTTGTCGCTGCTCTTGTTCCATTTCACGCAATCGGGCCTTAAGCGCGGGATCGTCCTGGCCGTCGCGGCCTTTCAACGACGACAGGCGTTCGGCCAGGTCCCGCTGCCACTGGGCCAGGGCGATAAATCGCTGCTCATCGACCATCATGCGGAAAACCGCCTCCAGTTTCTCTAGGGGCATGGATACCAGTTGGTCGAACGACTTGCGCCTGGAAGATAATTGATCGGCCATGTTGCCCAGCTCTCCGGCCAGCTTCTCGTTGTGCATGCCCTTTAATTCTTCCAGTTTTTTTAGCTCCTTGGCCATTTCATCGGTCATTTGGACCATCTGATCCAGTTGCGGCGTAAAGTTCCTGTCGGCGTCGAATGGCAGTTTCTGTTTCGATATTTTTTCAATCGCCTCGGCCTGTTCCAGCATCAGCAGTTCCATGCGCCGCAGTTCTTCCCGGGTGTCCTCGCTGACGGTTTCCCCGGGCGGCTTCTTTTTGATTTTATTCTGTAAGTCTTCGATTTCGCCGGCCATTTTTTCCAACCGCCGTTGGGCGGACTGGTATTTGGCCATCAGGGCCTCGATCCCCTTTTGCGAAAGCAACATTTGCTCGAACTCTTCCTGGGAAATAATGCGGACCGTAGCCACCGTGCTTTCGGCGCCTTTCGCGCCCGCCGGATCGTTGTCCTCCACGCGCCCGAAAAGTTTGATCTCATCGCCCGGTTGCAATCCATAACTCGCCAGCGGCAGTTGGAAAGGAGCGTCGGCACGGCGCGGCGGGCGCGACGGCAGGCCGACGGCCTTGGGCAGATATCTGGACTCGTTCAGGTTGCGGAACAGTTCCAGGCGCGTTATGCCGCAGTCGTCTTCGGCCGAGAGGGCCACCGGCAAAACGGCATTGGGCGTGGCCAAGGACATCTTTGGCGGCTGGGTCAAACGGATGAAAGGACGCTCGTCGGCCAGCAGGGTTATGCCGCCGGAAAACGATTCTTCCGACGTCTGGCCGTCGACGTCGATGACACGGCACTCGAACTTGCCGTCGGAGGAGATTTCAAACTCGCCCCCCGCCTCCTGGGCGCCGGAACTAATCGGTTTCATGGGCATAACAGCTTTTTTCCCGCGGGCGGATATTTCCATGTTGCCGCCCATGAGCGGCCGGTTGCTGCGGATCGAGACCCGGACCTGAGTGCCCGGCAGTCCGGCCACGCCTTCCTTGGGCATGGGCCCTTCGTAGGGCGGACGGTTGGCGTAATCCGGCGATGCGATCCGCAAACGCGCGTTTTCGATTCGCGGCAGTGTGATTACCCGGATGCGATATTTTTCGCTCCGTGCGCGGTTTGCACGAACGAAGTAGTCGGCCGGTTCCGTGACTTTGGCCAGAACGGTGCGCCATGCCCCGCCGGGCTCGGGAAACATGGGCAAAGGCGATTCTTGACCTCGCCCGCTGTCGATCACCAGTTCGGCCTGATCGACCGAAGGGCCGATTGTCCTGGCCCGGATTTCCAGTTCCTTGCCATAGATCACCGGGACGTTGCCCGGCGTCACTTCGAACCGCGTGGGAGAATACGGCGGCACGTCGTTAAAAGGGCGAAAGAAACGGTTCCATTGGGTTTGCACCAATCCGGGCAGGCAAACCGCGGCCACGCCCACCAAACTCATCATCAACGTGAATATAGTCAGGGATCGGCGCAGCGTCCTTAGCGGCACGGCTTGCGAAGGCGACACCCGATGGGCAACCTCCGCCGCGTGAGAGACGGCCCTCCGGGCCAAGCCCGCGGTCAGTTCCGAAGATTGATCCGCGCCCATTCGGCTGAGGTTTTTGTCGAGTTCCACGCCGGTCAGTACGACCCCGCCGGAACCTGTCGCCCGATCCAATCGCCGCGCAAGCGCCTTATCGCGGCTGAAACGGAGGGCCTTTTCCACCAAAAGTGCAACTAGAACCGTCCCTGTTACCCCGGCGGCCCAGAGCAGAGCCACCCGCCACTCAGCAGAAAGTTCCCATAGCAAATCCAACCAAACGCCGATCAGCAATACCGCCAAGGCCGCTTCCATCGCCCAAACGATTCCGGCGGTCCACCCCACGGCCAGCACCCGCCGCCGCACGCGGCTAAGACATGTTTGAAGCGAAAGGTTAGTCATTTTTCCACTCCTTCGCCAGACAGGAATGTCCGGCCTCCTTTACACTAATCCGCCGTGGCGGCGATAACCCCAGGCGGCAGCCCAAAGTCCGAACGCCCCCAACAGCACCCACCAGCGGTCCCAGGCCGTGGTCTGTGCGGTGCGCGTGGGCCGGCTTTGACTTAGATGCCGCTCGAATTGCCGGGCCAGCATCTTGGGATCGACGTTTTCCAAAACCGCTCCGCCGCTTTGATCGGCCAGGAATTTCATCAAGTTCGGCTGCGCGCGGACGTCCAATCGCTCGGCCAGGTTGCCTTGCACGTCGAAATCGACCATGCCCGAAATTTCGTTTTTCTCGATGCCGGCCACGCGGGCTGAATAATGTCCCTCGGGCAACCGTCCCCAGGAAACGTAATACTGTCCGGGATAATTTCCCCGCGGCACGCAGGCGGTCAACCTCGGCCGATCAAGGGCCGTGCCGCTTAACTCGACCTGAGGCGCATCGCCGGACCACTGCCGGATGAGCAAATTCGCCGAAACGTTTTCATCGCTGCTAAAGGCCGCTTTATCGGTCCGCAGGGCCAGCCGTTGCGAAGGCAACAAGCCCATGTTTGCCGCCAGCCAACGGACCAGACTCCGCCAGAGCGTGGCGTAAATTTCGGCGGTTTGTTGTTTTTCGGGCGGAAGAAAGGCCCAGCGCCACATGCCGGCCCCTTCGATCGCCACCACCCGGCCGTTGCCCACCGGCTGGTAGGAAATCACCGGCGCGGCCTCGCCTCCAGCGCCCGATGCGCCCGTGGCCAGCACCACGGCCAGGGCCTTGGTCGATTCGCCCCGGGCCGTGGCGGCCAAGGATGGCAAATCGGCCAACGGATCGCTTCCATCCGCGGCGGATGGCAGCCATCGAAGTGCCTGGCCGGCACCGGTCAGTTGCACGTGGAATCGCGTCTCGGCCGCGGGTGTCCAGCGCAAAGGCATCAATTCGCCCAAACGCTGGCCGATCTGCGACGAGGGCGGTCCGCGAAAACACACCAGCGACCCTTCGTCCTCGCTGAGCCATTTTTTCAATTTCACCAAGGCGTCCTCGGTTAAAAAGATTTCCGCCCCGCGCCCGAGGATCACAATCTGGTACGAGGCCAGCGATTGGGCGTCGGACAGAAATTTTCCCGCGTCCTTTTCGATGGTCCATTGGTCGGATGGCCGTGGGTTGGTCTCGTCGGAGTTCGGCGCGGCGGGAGATTTTTCCGCACCCGGATTCTTTCCCGAATCGTCATCGGCCTTTTCATGAGTGCCACTGGCTTTGCCAGTGGGCACCGCGAGCCGGGGGATCTTTCGCTGCAAAAGTCTGCCCTCGGCAAGCTGCACTACAGTGACCAGTTCGATGGATTGGTCCATGGACAACGTTCGCACCAGGAACTTGGTGTCCCAATATGGTTTGCCTTCCAGCAACAACACCCGGACCGGCTGATCGACCACCCGCAACAACAACGAAGCCGTGTTGTTCGCCGGGGTCACTTCCCAGGAAAAAGGCTCGGCGCGGACTTCATAGCGGTACAGGCCGTTGGTTTTGTGAGCGACGTAAAACACGTCTTCCGCCGTGTCGTCGGCCTTGAGATTCACGGCGTGTTTTTCCACGGACTTGCCGTCCGCCACAAGCGAAAGTTCCACGCGCGAAGCCCTTGATCCGCGCTGCCGGACGTTGACCGTCACCGGAACCCTCTGGCCGATAAACGCCAATTCCTGCGGCTGTTGCAAGGCGACTTCTATATCTTGAACTCCGGCCTGGCCGCCAAAAGTTTTGACAAACAGCGGGGCGTCCACGGCCTTGGCTTTGGCAGCGCTGCGGCGCAGGCGTTCGGTTCCGCCCTGGGCGTTGTGGATGCCGTCGCTCAGCAAAACAATCGCCTGTCCCTGGGAGCGATCGCCGGATAGGGCTTCCTCGATCGCGGCGGCAACGTCGGTCGCCGCGCCATCGTGCTTTTCGCCGATTATGGTTTCGGCCGAAGATAGCGACGAACCTTCGGCAAACGAGCGGATGCAAACTTCGTAACGATCGCCCAGTTCCTTGGCCGTTTTTGCGGCCATCGCCGCGGCCGCCTGGAATCGAGTTTGGCCCTCGCCGGCATCAGGCACGCCCATGCTGGCCGAGCGGTCGACCAGCACCGTGAGCAAGGGCTTTCCGGGCGGCGGCGGGATCCGCTCCTGCCAGGTAGGATTCAATAAAATCACAAGCGGCGCGATCACGGCCGCCGACATCAGCGCCACCACGAACCACCAGCGACCGCCCGGCACACGATTCCGTCCGGAAACCGCGTACCAGGCCAGAAGCCCGGCGGCGGCCAGCGCCATCGTGGTCCAAACCGACCAGGGAATGTAAGGATCAAAGGCAAGCGATTTCATTTTATATAAATGTCGTAAAAGAAATCAGAGCCGGGGCGTGTCGCCCCGGCAATCCGGGCCGACACGGCCCGGCTCTGAGGTAAAAACACAACATTATTTAACTGAGACTCAATAGCCATCTCATTTTCTCACGAGCGAAATACCAGTAAAGCCGATGTTTCTCCCAACATGCAAACCACGCACGCCGCGGCAAACCACCACCAAAAATCATCGTGGCGCGGGCCGTTGGCCTCGGCCCCGCGGAATACGATATTCCGGCCCGCTCCCAACCGGCCGGTCAACACCTCGGGCTTTATGCCCTCCAATTGGCTTTCCTCCGGCGGAATGTGAACGGCCAGGGAAAACACCGTGGCGTCGCCGCGCCGAACGCGATACACTCCGGGTCTGCTCGGCGATGGCCAGCGCCAGGCCGTGGACACCGCCTCATCGACCAGTTCGCCCCGGGCGTTTGCATCGGTTTCCGCGCCGAGTGTTTCCGGCCCGACTACCCGCAAACCGACCGACGGTCCGGCGTCGGCGGGCAACTGCGCGGCCAACGGCTCGCCGCAAAAGGCCGAATCGATCCCGCGCCCGCGGTCCAACATCTGCGCAACCAGTTCGTTGAGCATGGGCACGAAGGCCGAGGTCCTGGGCAGATTCGATGCGCCCAGGTCGGCGTTTATAACGGCCATGGCTCCGGCGTCGGACGAGGTGATCACCACTCCCGCCGATCCGTCGTTGTAAGTTGCCAGGATGTCGTTTTCCAGGCCGTTTTCCAGGCGTCTGGACGCCAATCCGCCCGTGAAGCGCAGCCGGCCCAGGACCGCGGTTAAATTATCGCCGAACACGCGAAAAACCGGATTTTCGCGCCGCACCGAAGTGTAGAACAAATCGCGGCGGATTTGCCCGGACGGCGGCGGGGCGAACTCGATGGGCATTTGCAAACCGCTGCCCGCAAGCTCCGATAGCTTCTTCAAATTCGTGGCGTCGATCAACTCGCTCGCCACGTAAAGGATCGGACGCCCGCGGCGCATCAATCCGGCCAAAAGCCTGCCGGTCTCATCCGAAAGTCGGCCCGGATGGTCCAGCAGGATCAGATCGGCCGGGGCCAATGCCGCCTGGTCCGCCGCCGACGGGTCCAAACGCAGCACCGTGGCCGACGCCTTTTCCTTCATCTGCCCGTCCGGAACCAATGCACATTCCAGAAAATGGCTGGACGAGGGGCGCTGGGTTGCCGGCTGGCGGGTCAAAATCGCGTATGTCGGCTTGGGCCGGACGTGAATGACAAAGGGATAAACGTTGTCGGCGCCCAGGGCGTCGTCGATTCCCACAAGCCGCGCCTCGCCCGATTGCCATCCCGCGCCGCGAATGTCGATTTCCTCGGTCAGAGTGGTTGATTGCCCGGCCGGACACATCCCGGAAATCCGCCGGCTCGCGTCGCCCAGGACAACTTCCACGCTTACTTTCCGGGCAAGCGGCGAGTAGTTGCCCACTTCGATTTCCAATTGCACGTTGCCCGAGGTGGATCGCGCGGTTTGCCCTTCCACGCGCAGAATCGCAAAATTAGGCAACGTCTTAGCGGGTGCGGTCGATTCCAATTGGATTTGCGTATCGGCGGGCAGGACGGAGAAATCGGCCTTGGTCCAACTGGAGCGTTGAAAATCGCTGACCACCACCAATTCCCGCCGCCGCCGGTCGCCGGCCGAGGCAGGCGCCAACATCCGGGCTGAAAGATCCAGCGCCCGGGCAACGTCCAGGCGTTGCGGCAATGCGCGGCATCGGGCCAACTCCTCGCGCAAGGCCTCGAAATTGGTCGAGGGGCCGTCGAAAACCGCCTCCGCCCGCGCGCCGGCAACGATCAGATTGGCCGCCAGTCCGCTCCGGTAGCGCAAATAATTGGCCGCCATGGTCCGCCCGCGCTCGATCTGCTCGACCGCGCCGTCCGCCGCGCCCATGCTCTGACTTACGTCCAGGATCACGAGGCGGACCGCGTCGCCTACTTGAACGTCGGATATCAACGAACGGTTTCCCCATTGCGGCCGGGCCACCGCCAAGGCAATGAGCAACACGGCCAGCGTACGCAATGCCAGCAGTAAAATATCTCGAAACCGATGCCAACTGCGGCGCTGGCGCACGGCCTCGCGTACGAATCGCAGGGTCGAGAGGGGCATCCGCATCGGGCGCGGACGGGTAAGAAAGTGAATCGCCGTCGGCACACCCACCGCCAACACCCCCATCACAATCGCCCAGGGATGCAGAAATGTCATATACTTCTCGTTAATGAATCGAAAATCGCATTGCTATTGCGTCAATCATCCTAGCGCGGCTTACGGTTGCAACTAAAAAACTTATGGTAGTTGGCAAGTAGTAGGTGGTTATCAGTTTTCGGTTTACAGTTTTCAGTTCTACGTTCTGCATTCTGCATTCCTCGTTCCCACGGTCCTCCGTGGGAACGCATTAACCGCAACGCCTGTCATCGCTAAAAAAAGCGATACATCGGCGAAATTGGGTTCCCACGCGGAGCGTGGGAACCAGGACTTGGGTTATCGGTTATCCCGCCCTTTCCACCAAAAACTCTCCCAGGGTTTGCAGATATGAAATTGCCGTCGATACGCGGCGGTAGTCGCATCCGCCGGCCAAGGCGAACTGGCGGACCATGGCCAGGTGCGCGCCGAACCGCTCCCGATATGCCGCGCGGATCTCGCTTGGGGAACAGTTTATCCGCCCTTCGTTTTCCATGCCCTCGAAACGATAGGCCATTCCCTCGGGCAATCGCTCCTCGAGAGGATGAACTATGTGCAGGATGACGATATCCCAGCCCCGATGCCGGAACAATCGCAACGCGGCGAACACGTCCTCGAGGTCTTCCATCAGGAAATCGCTCATCAAAAGCAGCACCCCGCGCCGCGTGGATTGCTCGAACAAGTCGCGCAAACCGCCGGCCATTCGCGTGCAAGGATTGGCGACGATGTTTTCCACAATTTCCTGGAGCCGTCCGATGTGCGAGGCGGTCGCGCCCGGGACAAGCATTTCCCGCAGCCCGCCGTCGAGCACGGCCAATCCAGCCTGATCCTGCCCCCGGCTTATTACATGCGAAAGGGCCGTGGCCAGGTATTGCACGTATTCCAACTTGGAACCGGCCGTATTTCGCAAGCTCTCGGCCCCGAAACGCATCGATCCGCTGGCGTCGACGGCCAAGGTGCAGTGCAGATTGGTTTCTTCCTCGTGCAAGCGGACGAATGCCTTGCCGGTGCGGGCCAAAACCTTCCAGTCCAGCCTGCGCAAATCCTCGCCGCCGGTGTATTCGCGGAAATCGGCGAACTCGCCGGCCCCGCCCAGTTGCCGCGACTGGTGATAGCCCATGAAAGTGCCTTCCACGCGCCGGCGCGTGGAAAAACGCATGTGCTCCAACGCCGTAAGCGCGCGCAGGTCCAAAAACCGGCTGGTCCTGGTGGAGTTCATGCCGCGACTTCTTTCAGTAAATGATTTACAATGTCCGCCGAGGTGATCGAATCGCCCACCGCCCGATGATTCACGATGATGCGGTGCCGCAGAATGGGCAGCGCGACCGCCAACAGGTCCTCCATGATCGGCGCGGACCGGCCGACTAAAAGCGAGCGGGCTTTTGCCGCCAGGACCAGGTTTTGCGACCCGCGCGGACCGGCGCCCCAAGCCACGTAATCGCGGACCATTTTGCCGCTGCGCTGGTCTTCCGGCCGGCTCGCCCCGCAGATCCGCACCGCTTGCGAGGCCACGTTGCCGGCCACCGGCACAGCCAGCACCAGATCGCGCAATTGCAAAAATTCTTCGCGTTTAAGCGATGCCTCGGGCAATTCCGGCACGCCTGAAGTCGTGCGCATGACGATTTCCTCTTCCTGCTGGGGCGAAGGATAACCGATGCGGATTTCCATCATGAAGCGGTCCAGTTGGGCTTCAGGCAGCGGATATGTGCCTTCCTGTTCGATGGGGTTCTGCGTGGCCGCGACCAAAAACGGTTCTTCCAGCATGTATGTTTTTCCGCCCACCGTGACGTGCCGCTCGGCCATCGCTTCCAGCAAGGCCGACTGCGTCTTCGGCGCTGCGCGGTTGATCTCGTCGGCCAGCACCAGATTGGCAAACACCGGACCGGGCCGAAAAACCATCGTCGGACCTTGTGAATCCTCGCCGCGCCCCAAAAGTTCGTAGCCCGTCACATCGGCCGGCATCAGGTCCGGCGTGAATTGAATCCGCGCGTATTTCCATAGAAACGCCGCGGCCAGCGCTTTGACCATCAATGTTTTGGCCAAACCCGGCACGCCCACAAGCAAGGCATGTGATCCGGTAAGCGCACAAATCAAAAGCTGATCGATCACGTCGTCTTGTCCCACGACCACTTCGTGCAGACTGTTGCGAATCGTGCGCACCCGATCGGCAAAAACATCCACCTGCTTCTGAGCGGAATCGCTAGCTGTCATCGCCATCTTGAATTCTCCCTTCCGGTATGGATCACAAGGCTGGAAAATCTTGCACCAAGGAGCCGCATCAAAATAACCCGACCAATTTCAACCAGGAGGACAGACATTCTTGCCTGTCTTTTTCGAGCCGGACATCCTGTTAATCTTTCAGTATAACACTTAAAAGGGGGGTGTCAAGTATCCTTGTTGATCGGGTACGAGCGTGCAAAACTTGTGTAGAGCAAGTTTAGAAAAGAAATTGATAATGCGGAAACCGGATGATGACTCGCCAATTTAACCCTCGGTGAATACACCGGGGGTTTTGCGTCATGGAGCGTGCATCGCGAAACCGCAAGCGGTTTTTATCAAGTTTTCAGTAATCAGTTTTTATTCCTCCAGCCTACAGCCTACAGCCTTTTTTTCATCCTTCATCCTTTCATAAACTCCTTGCCGATGGCGAATCCTTTGCCTATCAACCCACCGATCTTGTAATACGTCCGCGGTCCGGGCGCGAACACGAACGGCCGAACCTTGTCCATATCCGGCAAGCCGTCGGGTCCAAGCACGTTTTCCTCGGCCTTTACATCCACGATTTCGCCGATGAATTGCGTGTGCAGACCGATTTCGACGGTGTGCAGTAATTTGCACTCCAGCACCAAGGGGAATTCTTGCACGTAAGGGGCATCGACAAACTCGCCGCGGACCGCCGTCAATCCCGTGGCGGCGAATTTGTCGACGTTTCGACCGGAGGCGATGCCGAAATAATCCGCCTCCTTGACATGATCCACCGAAGGAACGCTCAGCGTAAAGGCCTTGCGCTTAACAATGTTGCCGTGCGAATAAGTGGCCTTCCGCAGCGACACCGCCACGCACGGCGGCTGCGAGCAACAGATGCCGCCCCAGGCGATCGTCATGGCGTTGGGCTTTCCATCCTGGTCATAAGTCCCCACCACCCAGGTCGGCGTGGGATAAATAAGCGTATTCGCTCCGAGAGACTTTTTCATTGGACTTATTCTCCTAACTAATAAAAAAGCAACAAATACCATGATACTGTACTATTGGATATATTTATACTACATCAACAGCGGAATGCAACTCGCTTCTCTCCTCCTTGACGTTCGCCAACCGGACGGATAGATTAAGCAATTCCCTTTCGATCAAACCCACCAGGACTAGCAATATCACCCCTTTTGTCTCTATTACCATCTTAAGCATCAGGAATCAATGATTTTACCCACTTAAAGCAAATTTTTAAACTTTTTTTGTGACATGATAAGGAGGAAAGCCGCTTATGGCCAATAAATATGTTTACTATTTCGGCCCGGACGGGACCGAAGGCGATGCGAGCATGAAGAACACGCTGGGGGGCAAGGGGGCGAATCTGGCCGAAATGGCCAAACTCGGCCTGCCCGTGCCCGCCGGCTTTACCATCGCCTGCGAGTTTTGCTCGGTCTACATCGCCGAGGGACGCCAGTTCCCGCAATCGCTCCGCGACGAAGTCGCCCAAGCCCTGCAAAAGACCGAAGCAGCGATGGGCATGACCTACGGCGATCCGG
>JBEKFZ010000085.1:0-17545 GCA_050013075.1 Thermoguttaceae bacterium
TGGCTTCCATGCCTATGCCTCCGTTGTGAAAAAACTGCCTAGCTTCCATCAGCGCGTATATTTACCCGCTTTTTTCTAGCTCCGCAAGACCTTTCCAAACACGTTCTAACCCAGTCGCTATTACCCAATTTCTGGATCATCGCCGCGATATTCACATCCTTTTTACCGATTATCCGCTTTTGTAGGATCGGATTAGATTCATGGGCAAGCATATCTACCGTGTCTATGTCTGGAATAGGTGTCTTGAAGGTCGGAGTCGGGCCAAAAACTGTTTCCGCTTTCTTTTCAAGTTCTGCTAAGGATGCCAGAGTCTCCGAATTGGAAGCCCACTCTTGGAGGACTTTTTCCTTAAAATTTTCAGCGTTGTTACGGAATCCGGTGAAGGCGCCAAAAAGCTTTGCGTCGTGTTTCTGTTTCTGCGCCCAACACTTATCTTTGAACTCTTCCTCGAGAGTCACCAACTCACCTTTCTTGCCACCGGCGCCATTTTCTCCCTGCAAAGTTTTGGTTAACATTTCTATATTATTAGTCAGCAAGTCCAAATCGGCTTTTGCGGCGGAAATGGCTTTAAGGATATCGACATTCTTCTCGCCGAGTGTGAAGATTCCTTTGAGTTCTGCGGACTGATTGAAGTTCTTGTCGACGAAATCGAGATTGTAAACCATCGCTTGCAACTTCGTTCCACCTTTCCAAGTCACTCTGCAGGTTGGACGGATTCCATCATCTGCGATCACTCTGGTAATCGTCGTCTTACCGGAGGCATTGGAGCCGAAGAGGAAATTGAACTTGGACAGATCACTCAGAACTTCCGGGGTGCTACCGTAAGTCGCGAAGTCTGCGATATGAATTGACTCGATCATTCAGTGGCCTCTGTATCTAAATTCTAATCAATCTCGATCAATGCCCGTTTTATGCCAAAAAACGTTTTCACATAACGATTAGATTGATCCGCATAACATGCCGAGTGCCCGTTTCCAAACCGCATAAGCCGCCGGAGAAACGGCGGCCCATTTTGCCTCAACGACCGGAACACGGTTTATAGCATTGGCACAGAATATCTTTCCAACCATCTCCATAAATGCACATGATATTACGCGACGATAAAAAATCCAAACCCCCAGATTCGCCGAAGTGTTATTTGACAACCCCTCCGCAGAAACCGATTTGTCTTGCTAATTGAGTCGGTTCGCATGTCAATAATTGTTCTTTTTCCAGGACGTGCCCGAGGGGCCGTCGGTTAATTGTATGCCCATCGCTTCCATTTCCTTGCGGATGGCATCGGCCTTTTGAAAATCCTTCATCTTCCGGGCGTTGTCGCGGGCTTCGACCAGGCTTGCCACTTGGGCGTCAGTCTCTTGGCGCTGGA
Source organism: Thermoguttaceae bacterium (assembly GCA_050013075.1). Lineage (GTDB taxonomy): Bacteria > Planctomycetota > Planctomycetia > Pirellulales > Thermoguttaceae > JBEKIK01. The sequence continues at coordinate 1,367 of JBEKFZ010000085.1, forward strand.
AGTCGATAACATCCAGCACGCTGTTCACTTGACGCATGAACTCTAAAACCTTGCGCGCCTGGTCGCCGTCCAGTTCTCCGCCGCTTATGAGCCGGTTGACGTGGCGAATGAAGGCAAACAGCCTGCCTAGTGCCTTGGGTACGTTTAGATCGTTGTCCAATGCGTTTTGCCAACCGGCGCGGGTGGCGAACAGGGCTTGATCCAGTTCCGGATTTTGCCGGCCGGTAGAAAAATTTCCCAGGCGGGCAACAAACTCGTTGAGGCGAGCCACGCAATTTGCTGCCCGTTTGAGTTCCTGCTCGGAGAAGTTAAGCACCGTGCGATAATGCGCGGCGAGCAACCAGTAGCGGACCGTCGGACCGTCAAAACCCTGCTTTAGGAGTTGTTCCAAGGTGAGGTCGTTGCCGGCCGCGCGGCTGACTTTCTTGCCGTCGGCCATCACTACTTCGCAGTGCATCCAGAGCCGGGCCAAAGGCTTACCGTTCAGGCCGCAGGCAATGGCGATCTCGTTGTCGCCGTGCGGAAAGGTCAAATCGGCGCTGGCCGTGTGGATATCGAACGGCTGGCCCAGGCAGCCCACGGCCATGCAAGCGCACTCGACGTGCCAACCCGGCCTGGCGTTGCCCCAGGGCGTGGGCCAGAAGATGCCGGCCTTCAATTCGGCCAGCGTGGGGCGTTTAAAAAGCGCGAAATCGCCGGGATGGTCCTTTTCGTAATAGTCGTAAGTGATGGACGCATCGCTGCGCATCCGTTTCGGCTCGATTCCGGATAGCTTTCCATAATCCGGAAAACTATTGATCCTGAAATAGACCGATCGCAGCTTTTCGTAGGCCAATCCCTTTTCCAGAAGCCCGCGGGTCTGCTCGACCATGTCGGCCACGTGCTCGCTGGCCTTGGGATAGTGGTGCGATCGCTTGACTCGCAGCGTGTCGAGGGTTTCAAAAAAAACCTTTTCCCAATGCGCCGTGAATTCGCGGAGATTCTTTCCGGACTTGAGGCACTCTTTTACCGTGCGGTCGTCGATATCGCCGAGGTTCATGGCATGTTTGACTTGATAACCGCGATATTCGAGATAGCGCCTAAGCACGTCGGAAAAGACGAGCCTGCGGCAGAGTCCCAAATCCGGAGGTCCGTCCAGGCTCGGCCCGCAGGAATAGATCGACACCTTGCCGGGCGATACAGGCTCCAACTGTTCGATCCGGCCGGGCAGGGTGTTGTGGAAACGCAATGGCTCCGGCACGGTCTCGCACACGAACAGAGAAGTGGAAAGATAGCGTTCGCCCCCGTCCGGCAGCAGGGCCACAACGGTGCCTTTGCCCAACGTCCGAGCTTCATCCAGGGCCACCTTCATGGCCGCCCCGGCGCTCATTCCGACGAAGATTCCCTCTTCCCTCGCAAGACGTCTGGCCGCCTCATAGGCCGAATCGTCGTCCACGTTGACAATGGCTTTCAGTTCTTCGGGCTTGAAGATCCCCGGCGCGTAGCTTTCCTTCATGTTTTTCAAGCCTTGGATTTTATGTCCCTTGTAAGGCTCGATGCCGACCACGCGAACTGCCGGATTCAGCTCGCGCAATGCCCGGGTTATGCCCATCAACGTTCCCGTGGTACCCATGGTAATCACCACGACGTCGACTTTGCCGGCGGTGGCCTCCCAAATCTCCTTGCCGGTGCCGTAGTAATGGGCTTGCCAGTTGGCCTCGTTGTTGAACTGGTCGACCAGGACATACTTGTGGGGTTCATCGCGGGCCAGGCGATAGGCCTCTTCGATGGCTCCGTCGGTGCCCCGGTAGCCCGGCGTCAGAAGGATCTGCGCACCGTAGGCCTTGAGAATCCGTTTGCGTTCCTCGCTTGCCGACTCGCTCATCGTGACCAGGAGTTGGTAACCCTTGACCGCACAGACCATGGCCAGGCCGATGGCCGTGTTGCCGGAGCTGGCCTCCAACACGATTTTGCCGGGAATCAGATCGCCGGCGGCCTCGGCTTGCTCGATCATCCTCAAGGCAATACGGTCTTTTACCGACCCCCCCGGATTCATAAACTCGAGCTTTACCAGGACCTCGACACCCGGGACCGGGTTCATGCGGTTAATGCGGACCAGCGGGGTATTTCCAACCAACTCAAGAACGGAATTGACTTTGCACGGTTCCATCAGAAATCCTTTAAACGTCTTTGCCGACTCATCTCGGCGGAGGTAAATGAAACAGCCATGTATTCACTCCAACTAATATAAGAGCAGGTTCGGGCTATAGCGGCAAGTACGGCCGGGAAGATCGAATTAAGCAACAAATCACGCTGCTTTTTTTCCAATCCGACACCCCTCCCTCGGTGTACTTTAATTCTTTATTGAAGATAGTATATTGTTTTTATTATCTTTTCAACTTTTAGACCTTCGACAGAGCGGCATCGTTGATATATTTTAACTAACTTGCACGTTTTCGTTTCCATGCGGGCTTGCGGTTTTTGGAATCCAACGCGGCATTTTCACTTTAAAAATGTACTCAATAGCCGGTTTTGATACTTGTCGTTTTTCGAGCCCCGAATCGCTTTTTCTTTTTATCTAAAGGAATGGGAAAAATGAAATCCTTATCAATCATCCGGGCACTGGTTGTCGTATTTCTTTTATGTCTAAATCCCACGGCGCAGGCCGATCCGGGCAACCTGATCACCACCATCCCGGACTGGAACCAGCCCGCTGATTACTTTGATAGCTTCGGCACGCCAATTGTTAGCTATCCGGAATGGTGCGGCCCGACTGCCGGCGCGAGCATAATGGGTTTCTGGGAAGATAATCCTGTTATTTATAACGGGAACCAAGTAGGACTGCGCGCGGGAATTGCCGACGGGATGGTTTTTCCCAACAGTCCTGCGTTTCCGGCGGCTACTCCCGGCTCGCCGGGCACGCCGGGCACATGGCAACAAGGGCTATGGCACGACGGCACGATCGAGATGGGCTGGTTCATGAATACGCAAACATGGCGCACGAACATGCCGCTTAGTTTCCCGCCCGGTCCGCCGTCCTTTGGAGGAGGAGGCACCGATCCAGAGAAAGTCGGGTCCGCGCTAGTATCCTATGCCGCCGCTTACTGGAAAGACAACGAATATCCGCCGGGCAACCTGAGTCCAGGCACGAATATCGTCAAAAAAGGATACCCCAACACCATAGCCTTTTCAGATTATAGCGGACAAAATATGTGGGCCAATTACAAGGCCGAGATCAACGCCGGTCGTCCAGTCGAAGTCGCTTTCAGACACTGGGTCGACTTACTGCAACAGGGAGCGAATATGTTCATCGATCCGGTCGATCCATTGCATCTGCACCCTGTCGAAACCTATCAATGGGACAATACAACCGATGGCCATCTGGTCGTAGGCGTCGGATATATCGAGAACGCCCTTGGCAACTGGTTTGTCTGTCAGGATAACTGGGCGAACACGGGCCAACTCGTGGCCGTCCAGGAAACAGATCCTACGGATATACTCAATCCGGAATGTTGGCAAGCAAACATCTACCTATGGGGACTGAATTACCGGCCTGAATATACCTGGACCGGCCAAAATAACTTTATGCCGACAAAATGGGGCAAAAGTTCCAATTGGATTGTTGTAAACGTCGTTGGTCCTGCGGGCACTCTCTTTAACGTGCCCAACAGCGCGGGCGCTCATATTACTTTCCCCAATAAACTTGCCGACTATGACGTTGACCTGATGGACGAAGATTGCACCGTAGGGACGATTACTTACGACCCTTCTTTCACCCATACAACCATTTTAAGCACCGGCGGCACGACACTGACGCTGGATAACCTTGATGATAATGGCAACCCTATCTCGGCGGAGGTAACAGTCAACGGCCACCATCTTATCTTGGCTGATGTCGCCCTGAATAGCAACGTCAATATCACAACCATCAACATGGGTTGCTCGCTGGATATCGAAGGCCACGTCACGGACGGCGCCAAGGGCGCTAAAGGCATCACCTTGAAGGGCGGCGGCATCCTGTTGCTTAATGGTTTGAACTCCTATACCGGAGTTACCGATATCCAGGCCGGCATTCTTTATATCAACAGCGTCGATAACGCCGGAGCGCCTAGTTCCATTGGCGAGGCAAGCGCCGATCCCGCCAATTTTATACTCCATGACGGCACTAAGTTGTACTACATCGGCGCAACCTGCGGCAGCGGCGATCGGGGGCTTACCATGTACGATAATCTTGAAATCAACGCCGCCCATGATCTCGCCTTCAACGGATCGGCCATATTCTCGACCGCCGCGGCCGCCACCCACCTTAATACGTCCGGCGCAGGAACGTTCGCCCTCGGCGGACAAGTCACGGCAAACATGCACTTTTATAAAACCGGCGCAGGTACGCTCCAGTATTCCGCTCCCTCGGGGATCGTGAGTACGATTGCCAGCGGAGCCTCGGATATGAGTTATTTGATTCAAAACGGATCGGTGATTATCCAAGGCGCCGATAATACGACACAATACAATGTCACAAACGGCGAGTTGGTCGTGGGCGATACCACAACCAACGCTGTCAACCTGACGATTAACAGCGGCAGGCTGAACGTGGGCACGTATCTATCCATCGGGCACGGAAACGGCACGACCGGCTTGTCCTCCACCCTGATCGCAAACGGCGGAATTATTACCACCCAACACGTCAACATGGGCTATGACGCCGGAGTAGTCGGCTTTAACGCCGCCCCGGGCTTGACTCTGAAAAACAGTGCACAATTAAACTCATCATCATTTTGCTATCTCGGCGAATCGCCGGGCTCTCATGCCAGTATAACCCTTCAGAACGACTCCCAGTTCTATCTCAGCGATTGGGTCTCCCTGGGCTTGTTTGGCAACGGCACAATGACCGTTAAGAATAGCGCCAAGTTCATCCAGTTGGGCGGCGCGTGCGATTTCAACATCGGCGACTTCGGCACTGGCAATCTGACAATTCAAGACACCGCCACCGTGAGCGCCGGCATCATGTACGTCGGTAGAAGGCAGAACTCCAACGGCGTGATAAGCCAAACGGGTGGAGCCGTGGACTTCAACAAAACCTACAACGGTATTAACTTCATCGGCGGGGCGGACCCCTCGTTTCAAGGCGAGGCAAATCCCACCAACGCCTGGGGTGCATATAATCTTTCCGGCATCTCAAGTACGCTGTCGTTTGTCGGCAGCCTGCATATCGGAAATTACGGCATCGGGGCATTCAATCAGATCGGCGGCACGGTTTCTACCTCGGGATGGTGGCTTATCGGGCATCATGTCGGAAGCTATGGCGTGTATAACATCGACTCAGGCTCGCTGACTTTAACCAACACCAACGCCTGCCTGGCTGCCGGCGATTTCGGCACGGGCACGCTGAATATCAGCGGCACTGGCTCGGTTGACGTAGCCGGATTCGTGGGAATTGGCTTGAATGACCCGAGTAGCGTGGGCGTGGTCAATCTCAATGGCGGAACCCTGGCTGCCACCGACGTGAGGTGCGTTACCCCTGCCGCAACCGCATTTTTAAATTTCCACGGCGGCGAACTCAAGGCAAACACCGGCGCGGGAAACGCCGACTTTGTTAGCGGTTTGGACGGCGCCTATGTCTGGAACGGCGGCGCAGTAATCAATACCAACGGCAATGACGTCACCCTAAACGCGGTTCTAAAGAATCCTACCGGCAAAGGCCTGCAAGACATCGCCGTTACCAACGGCGGATCGGGCTACATGGGCACCCCGGTCGTGAATATCACCACCAACGGCAGCGGCAAAGGCGCAACGGCCGTGGCCTATGTCTCCGACGGCGTGGTGACGGGCATCACTATAACTAATCCCGGCGTCGACTATGCCACCGGCGATACAATTACCGTGCAACTCCTCGGCGGCGGCGCTGCAACGGCGGCAACTCTCGGCACGGTCACCCTCAACGACGGCAATAATTCCACCGGCGGTTTGAGAAAAAAAGGACTCGGTAAACTCACTCTTCTCGCCGACAATATATACATTGGCACCACCTACATCGATAACGGAACTCTACAACTCGGCAATAACGGAACCATAGGTTCGGTCCTGGGCCCAATCACAATTAATAACGCCTCGTTGATCTTCGACCGCTTTGACGACTACGTCTTTGTCGCGGGTATTCAAGGCACTGCCCTCTTGGTCAGCCATATCGGCGATGGAAAATTGACTCTCCAAGACAACGCCAATTACGCCGGTTCGACCGCTTTCGGCTCGGGCGGCGGACTCGTCATTAAAAACACCAATTTCCAAAGCTCGATCACAATCGACAACACCGTCAAATCCTCCAACACCTTGGAATTGAATTACGACACTGACGGCTGGTTTGTCAACGGAGCCATTTCCGGAAACGGCGTCGTTAGAAAGACGGGCGCGGGCCAGGCGATTCTTACCGCCAACAACTCCGCTTATACCGGCCCGGTCAATATCGAGGCGGGACAAATCCAAATCCGCAATTCCTCGGCCTTGGGAAACACCTCGAACCTGGTGACGGTCAGCGCCGGCGGCGTGCTTAATTCCGCTACCAACGGCTCGACTAATAGCTACACCGTCGGCAATAATGTCACCCTTAACGGCGCTTCCGGTGGATTGGACGGCGGATATCTAAGCGTTCAAAACGCCGATACCGCTTACACGGGCACGATCACGGCGGCCGGGGTCGGCGTGCAATTGGGCCACATCTCCTCCAGTCAATATAATGGAAAACTGTTTATCGATGGCGATCTGGTCGGCGCAAACTCATTGAACCTGACCTCCGGCGGCAGCGGCGATCCCAATACATATAGCGGCGCCGTTCAGTTGCGAGGTTCATCGACCAAGTCGTTTTCCGGCCCGATCAACTTGGTCCGAGAGCGATTGGAATTGAACGTTACCGGCGCGAACGCCTTTAACTCGACCGACGTCACTATCGGCAGCGATACCGGCAGTAGCCGCGGCGTGTTGATGCTCATGCAAAACAACCAGATTCCCGACACTGCCGCTATCACCTTTAAAAACACCTCGGGTAATTACGGCTATTTCAGGCTCAACGGCAACAGTGAAACCGTGGCCAGTATTTCCGACCTCACCGGCCGGGCTTTCATCGAAAATACCGACAGCGGTCATTTCTATGACTCTCCACCTTCTCCCGCTTCCACACTGACCCTCGCCGGCAACGCCGATTACACCTATGCCGGCCGGATTCGCGATAACAATACCGGCAATTCCCCGTTGACTTTAGTAAAAAACGGCATTAGCACATTTGCCCTCACGGGCAGCGCCACCAACTCCGGGGGAATTCAGGTCAACGGCGGTAAATTGCAAATAGGCGACAGCACCTCGGGCGGCGTTCTAAGCTCTCCCGTAACTTTGAATAACTCCACGTCGGTTGTCTTCGACAATTCCTCGGCCGCCATTGCCACATGTTCAATCTCCGGCGCCACGGGCTCGATCGTCCAGCGCGGCGCGGGCGCTACGCGGGTTTCCGGACACAATTCCTATGGCGGCGGCACCTTCATCGAAAACGGCAAACTTGTGGCCACGCAACCGGCATCGCTCAAGGGAGACGTCACCTTCAACGGCAACGGCACGCTCTCGGTCGGATCCGATGCCAACGCCCTGGGCAGCGTCGTTGGATTCGGCGGCAACGGCACGGGCTGGACCTTGAACAAACGCGACTCCTCCTCCGTTCCGCCCCCGACAATCATCAACGACGTATTAACCCTTACCACCGCCGACGCTAGTGAAGCCCGTAGCGCAATCTATAATCAACGCGTGAGCATAAAGGGCTTCGAGGTGCATTTCACCTATACGCCCATGGAAACAACAACTTCCGAGCCCGCCGACGGAATCACCTTTGTTCTGCAAAACGATCTACGCGGCGTGCGCGCCCTGGGATCTACCGGCGGAAAACTCGGTTACGGCGGCGAGGATCACGCAATTCTTCCCAGCTTCGCCATGGAATTGAATATCTATGAAAGTTCGGGAAGAGGCACCGCCTGGGCATTTAACGGCGGTACGGGCGGTTATATTCCACAAGATATGCCTTGGTGGGTTTATTCGCCAAACAACCCGACTCCCTTGGATATTACGATCGGTTACCTCGCAAACGACACGATCTTTTTCCAGATTACCGATGGAGTCCATTCTGAAGGCTACTACATGGCGTACCAAAACTTGCGAGGCCTGCTGGGCGACACCGCCTATCTCGGCTTTACAGGCGCCACCGGCGCTAAAAACGTCAGACAAACGATTAGTAACTTCAGCTACACCGCCGACGCCTCCTTCTCGACTGTTTACACGAACAACCTCGTTGTCGCCGCGGGCATAACAGGCAACGTCAAGGTTTCCTATCCCAGTGTAACGATGGGCAACCTTTCACTAGCGGCCGGCGGAGGCCTAAATGTGTCGGCGGAAAACGATCTTCCCACCGACAACATTTATAACCTCACGCTTGGTTCCGCCGCTTTGGCCGGATCGGGGAGCATCTCCGTGGCCAAAAACGGTACTGGCATGGGCACGCTCACCCTCACCGACGCCCTCAGCGGCACGGGTGGAACATTAACAAAAACAGATGCCGGAATTCTATCCATCACCGGCGGAATCAATCCCGGCGCGCTCACGCTCCTGGACATCCAGGACGGCGCAGTAGAGTTGAATACCACCGGCGTCAGCGATTCGAACCTGGATGTTCAGACTGCACTTAGCGGTAAATTGCTGATTACCAATCAGTCACACATACTTGGGGATATCAGCGGCACGGGCACGACCGAGGTGATTTCCGGCCAGTTGACGGCAAGTTCCATTGTCCAAGGTACATTGACCATCGGCGCAAGTTCCACGGGGACCATTGCTCCGAATCCAGGCGGATCGCTTGCGGAACTGGGACCGGTTTCTTCAGTTCCCGAGCCGTCCATCTTCGTCCTACTCTCAGCAGGCGTAAGCGCTCTGACGGCCTACGCCTGGCTGCGGCGAAGGCGGACGGCGTAGGATTGATCGACAAGGATTGAAACTGGGATTTTTTAGGGGTGTTGCCCCGCCGACCCGGCCGAATTAGACTAGCGGGCGTTTTCGATTGTGGATTGAGACCGGATTTCTTACGTACTGAATGTGAGGATGTCTTTATGGAACGATTCGATAAGATCGCCACTATCAGGAACGAGGTCGAAGCGCTTTGCTTAAGGGGCGAGCTGGAAGAGCGCGGCATACCTCATGCTATGTATAGTAACTATGATTCGGCCTATGACGGACTGTTCCAGTTTTCCGCCGGTTGGGGCCGCGTGGAAGCACCGCTTCAGCGCAGAGATGAGATCCTTGAAATCCTCGACGTAATCCGTCGGCAGTCCGCTGAACAAAACGATGAGCCGGCTGAAGGAAAGGGCGAAGCAGGAGAATGAATGATTGGAAAGAAAGGGGAGGAATATGATTATCGACCGGATAACAAATGCTCATTTGTATGTGGATCTTGGCCCTGGAATTAAGCGCGCATTCAATTACATTCAGTTGACCGACTTTTTGGCGCTCAATGTCGGCAGATACGAGATAGAAGGCCCGAATATGTATGTCATGGTGCAGGAGTACGCCACCAAACCGAAAGACCAAGGCCGGTGGGAAGCCCATCGCCGGTATATCGATTTACATTATATCATTCGGGGAACCGAGCGAATCGGTTACGCGCATCTAAGTCGATTAGCCCCGGGCGTGTATGACGCCGATAAAGACTTTCTGGCCCTTTCAGGAGAGGGCGATTTTTTGACTTTAGCGTCAGGCGGCTTCATGCTTCTTATGCCCGAAGATGCACACATGCCGGGAATTTCCGCAGATGCGCCGGGACTTGTCAAAAAGGCAGTGGTCAAGATCGGTCTTGCCTGAAGCGGCCGTAAAAAGGGGACATTCTACTTTTATGGAGTAAACCAGAATGTCCGCATTCCAAAGCGATCGCTATTCATTTAGTGTGTCGTCTACGAACAGAATGGTCACTTGAGGAACCGTATGCGGTAATTCTGCACATACGGATCTACGGAAGCCTCCGGGTGAGCAATCATCTGGGGCTGCCCAGGGCAGAATTCCGGGAATTCGGAATTAAATTAGGAATCACTTCGGCATAGATGACTGGCGGATTCCATCTAAATACTTTTTCTGTTCAAGTCCTCTTATATTCAGTTTATTTTGAAATTCATCACGATTATTTTTGTTCCACCTGCCGATTATCATGTTGAACTCTTTTTTAATTTGTTTTTTATATTCACTTTCATTGCTCTTTAATTCCGATTCGACCGTGTTTACTTCGCCAATAAACATTTTTGCATCTCCATCAATTGCAGCCTTATCAATTGAATCGAAGCTTTTTATCAACTCGCTATTGTTGCAAAGATGAACCGCGGTGAATTTATTATTGTTCATTTCAAAAAGGATTCGCAAAATATTGTCTTTAAAATAGCAACCCATCCCTTGGCGAGAACCTCTTTTGTATTGGCACCCGTATACGAAATCGCCGTTCTCGTTCCATTTTATAAGCACGCCATTGCAGTTGTCGTTTGTATAGTTCGCATAAATCTTAGGAATACGATCGTTGTAAAACGCCAAGAGCACCCCGTTGAGTTTGCCTTGATTCTGCTCGCCCCAGGTGTGGACGCCATCCGTAGAACCCAGTAAAATCACTTGTCCTTTATAGTCATGATCTTTCAATAGTTTTTCATGTTTATCTTTTAACTCATCTTCAGCCGATTTCAAATCGACATTGAAAAGCTGAGTGTCAAATGTTTTCCCGCTAGGTAAATTCAAGATGATTTTATTATTCGCTAAACTCGATAAATAATCTGATTTTGTTTTAGACTTTGATTGCCCTTTTTGTCCTTTTTGGATCGGTGTTGTTGATGTCCGGCTAGACAGTTGATTTTTGGGCGGTTGCAGCGGTGAGGGATTTTTTGACCCTAGAACCGGCGGAAAGTCTTGTGCCGGTTCCCGCCTCTGATCGGGGATGGGAATACTCGTTGTCGATGAAGGCGCCTGATGGTCAGGCTGAGGGATTTCGGCTTGTTGTTGTGGTTCATCTTTTTTTGATTTTTCATCAATATTCGATTTTTGCCTAATTTCAACTGGGGGAGCAATTTTTGAGCCGCGATCATCAATACGAACGCCGTGATTATCCGCGGGAGTAATTTGATTGCCAGCAGGCGGCGTATCAGAAAAAGATCCGCCGACTGTTGGGTCCGAGGATTTGTCGTTGCTGGGCATTTCACTCCGAGCATCTGTATTTCGCGGGGGTTTTTCGGCGCGGTCGTTAACTTGTGCAAACTGATTATTGGAGTTTGGGATTTCCGGAGCCTGTTTATTGCCGCGCATCGCGAATATCGTTACTAATATGACTCCTAGCATTACAGCGGTTCCCAATCCGATATACGGGGTCCAATTTGTTTTGCGGTGCTGAGGACCTTTTTCTTCAATAAGATTGGTGGTTTTAACTTTTCCTGCCGAATTTGCGATAGGCGACACGCGTTCTTTAGTAATCGGCAGCAATGGTGACCGAGTAGGCGGAGGCGGTGGTGACGGAGGCCGTAGCGGTAATGGCTGATCGAACTGCTCCTTAGAATCGCCGCTTCCACTCAGTTTCGCCTTAATCGCGGAGTCGTATGCGACTTTTTTGTCTCGGTTGATCAGGCATGACTTGGCGGTCGCCAGTTCGTTAAGAATCTTCTGTGATATTGCAGAGTGGGGGCCCAACTGATATTTTCGTACATGGGCCATTTGGCGTTCCGTGGCGTCTCGGATGACTTCCGTGTCGTTCTCGAACAGATCAATCCCAAGCAAGCGGTAATGATGAGGAGGCTGATCCTTGGGTTGTATGCCGAGCCAGCGGTGGTAAGGATCGAAAGCTTCAGACATTTGCTTTCTCCTTTGCTATCCTTATTTTCCGATAAGATACATGTTATATCCTATCCCAAAGCGTACGGCAATTGGATGTTTGTAACCCGTCTCTCATAGGTTGCCGGTTTCCCGGGTGCAGTTGCCTTTTTGCGATTTCATTCCTTGATAATCTATTTATGGACTTCCGCAGGAAAAGAAGCCAGGATCTTTTGTTTTTCCATTTCAAAATCAAGTGGGAAGCACTCAGTAATAGTTTTAGACATTGAGGAATTGGAGGGATCGGATTCAACTGGTAAAGTATTTTTTAGTTTTTTTATTTTATCCTCGATACTATTTACCAACTTTTCCAATTGTTCTATTTGCGCGAGCGACTGTTGAGAAGTTTGTTGATATTGTACGGTGAGTAGGTCGCGAGCCTTAACCAGATCTAACCCCTGACGCTTAACCTGGTCCGCTTGTTTCTGTGCCGTACTTAAAAAAGCTTGTTGTGTGTTTATCGCGTTTGTAAGTTGAATATTTTGTACGGCAAGGTTATTGGCGTGCGATATGTCCCATTGACTTTTTACATTGCTACGTTGTTGTTCCAGTTGGGGTATGTTTTTCTGTAGAGCATCGCACTGGCTTGTTAAATTTTTATAAGTGGTTTCCAATTCTGCCCCTTTCTTTTCAATCTGATCTTTTCCATTTTTGTATTCCTCTTCATCTTTTTGTGCCTTATGTTTCAGTTTATCCTTTTTATCTTGTACATTTTTCAGTTTTTTATCCTGTTCAGCTAATTGTCTTTCTATATAAGGAGACATAGTCGTATGGTGGGCATTGATTGCCACTATGGGTGGCTGATCCATAGCATATTTAACGCCGTCTTCATATGACATCCGGCGTTTTCCTGAGAGAATTGAGAGGATTTCCATGTTGCATTGGGCTGCGGCTGTTTTGATTTTTTCTGATTTCTTGCCAATTGCCTGAAAAAAGGCCATCATCCAGCCACACCAAGATGCACATTCAATCCTGGACTGTTCATCGGGCCATTTAGCGTCTTGCTCCAACACGCGAGCCAGTCGTACTAGTGTTTCCAGCGTTTCATTGTATTGCCCTTTGAGCGCCTGTGTGCGTGCCAAGATTTGCCAGGCCGGTAAATAAACCAAACGGTCGGTTTGGGTGGATTTTTGGAAAGCATTCAAAGCCTCTTCATTCCGATTGCGATAAAGGCACACAATACCCCAAGCATAGTACAGACGGGGATCTTCTCCGCGCTTACAAATGGCTTCAAACCGTTCTTTGGCATCTTCCCAACTTCCACTCTGCGATTTTAAACCGACTTCAAATAGATTTTGGATGTCTTTTACGTCAATCTTCTGTTCGGTCGAAGTCCCCGGGGGTGGAAACGGTTTGATTTGTATTTGAGGTTCATTTGTCTTCGGCTCTTTGTTACTATGCGTTGTTTGATCCTTTTCGGAAGCACTATAATCGACGCCAGGCAGGGCTTTTGGTATAGTTGCACTGATTTTTTGTTCCTCTGGTTTGTCGTTACCGGGCATTTCACCGCTAGCATTTTCAATGGGCGGGTTCTGTTTGACGCGCTCGATAACTTTCGCAATCTGAACGTTGGATTTGGCGGTTGCCGGAGCATGTTTATTACTGCTTATCACGAATATCGTTATAAGAATGCCTCCTATAATTGGAGTGATGCCCAATCCAATACAAAGCAGCCACAAGCGAATATGCCTGGAAGAAGTTAATCTTTTTATAAAGTCCGATGTTTTTTCCACATAAGTTCTAAACGCGGGAGGATCCGTATAAACGTTCTGTATCGGTGGAGATGGCGGCGGCGCCGGCGGCCTTATCAAGGTCGGTTTAAGCGAGCGGTCGTAAGCCGCCTTTTTTAGAGGATCAATGAGGCACGCCTTGGCGGCCGCGATTTCGTTAAGAATCTTTTGCGATATCGCGGAGTGTTGGCCTAACTGATATTTCCGCACATGGGCCATTTGGCGTTCATTGGCGTCTCGGATGACTTCCGTGTCGTCCTCGAACAGATCAATCCCAAGCAAGCGGTAATGATGAGGAGGCTGATCCTTGGCTGGAATGCCCAGCCAGCGATGATAAGGATCGAAAGCTTCAGACATCCGCTTTCTCCTTTCATGCCTTCATTCGTTGTTGAAGTTGCTCGATTTCCTGAATTTCGTGTTCCGTGTTGGGCGGTCGAAAACCGGCGTTAATACATTCGCGCCCCAAAACCAGATGGGCAAAATCGGCTCGGGTTTGCGCCTCGTGGAGTTTAGTTCTGGCCTGTGCTAAAAGCGCATCTATTTTGATAACCTCGGAGCGGCTGACGGCCGCCTGCCGGGCGCTTTCCGCATCTTTTAATTGAGCCTTCATTCGGTTACATTCCGCAGATGCCTGTGAGGCCGCCGCTTGGCTCCTGGAAAGTTGCGTTGGGAGTGCAAGTCCCGCCGCCACTTTACCTAGCTTTATGTACAGAATGTCGAGATGTTTCTGTAGGCTCTCCCGATCATTTATGTTCGCTTCCGGGCTGATAGACGTGAAGCCGTCTTTGCTCGCAGTTGGCAGCCCCAGCAGTTTTTTGCGCCAAGTGTCTAAATCCTCGGGACGATTTGCGTTATCGCGTTTAATCTCCACTCGTGCCGACTGGCGGATGGTCGGGACACGGGCGGAAACAGAAATCCTACCGTTGGCCGCGTAACAATATTCCACTTCGATGGGTGTATCCGGCGGTAAGCCCGACGGCAAATCGCGAACCATGCATTTTCCCAAGGAAATACACTCCTCGGGTCTCCGATTCTCGCCTTCGACCACGGAAATACATACACTACGCTGATTAGCCCGTGCCGTATGAAAGCTTCTTACTGCACGGCAAGGCAGAGGAGTATTTTTAGGGATGAGGACTACATTGATATTTTCTCGTGTTTGCCTGTTAATACCCACTAGACCCAAGCTATGCGAACTGACATTGATAAGTTCGCAATTTACTTTCTCCGGAGCCGAATCTTGCTGCATCAACATATTAGCGTAGATTGCAGCCCCGTGGGCAACGGCCTCATCGGGCGACTGCGAACTGTCTGGTTCCATCCCCGATATGCGGCGAAGCATGTCGCGGACCATGGGCATTCTGCTCGATCCGCCCACCATCAGGATCCGGTCAATCCGGCTCCAGTCAAGACCAGCCTGTTTTACCACAAATGAAGTGGTCATTTCCGTCCGATCCAACAGATCGCGCGTCAACTCGCCGAACTCATCACGGGTGACTTCGATGCGCATGCGAATTCCCGCGTGAAAACAAAACGCAGTCGTCTTGGTGCGTTCTGACAGCGAATGTTTGGCTTCCTGGGCGTCGAACCACAGTTGGGTAGCGTCCTGCGGATCACTCCGCGGATCCGCTCCATGGGCATCAATAAATTTTTCGGCAATATGATTGACCAGCCGTTCATCGAAGTCTTTGCCGCCTAAAAGAACATCGCCGTCGGTTGCAATTGCTTGAAACCGCATGCCTTCAATCCTCAGGATGGTTACGTCAAATGTTCCGCCTCCGAGGTCATAGACCAGCACTTGCTGAGGGCTTTTTGAAGTTTTAGTTTCGGAATTAAACAGTCCACAGTGATAACCATACGCTAAGGCCGCGGCGGTGGGCTCATTGATGATGTCCAGTACCTCCAAACCGGCGAGCCGCCCAGCGTCTTGGGTTGCCTTGCGACGGGCTTCATCGAAAAAGGCGGGTACGGTAATGACTACTTGGTGGATTGGACCCAGGCGCTGTTCAGCATCCTTTTTCAAGCGTTCCAAAATAAAGGCGCTAAGTACCTCTGGTGGTACGTTCAAATCGCGGATCTTGTGTCGGAAAGCCATGCCGCCCATGTCACGCTTGAAACACTCCGCATATCGATCCGGAGTGAGAGGGGCATTTTTGATTGCTTCCTTGCCCACCACGATGGCGTCGTCATCGCAAAATACGGCGCTAGGGGTAAGCAAGTCGCCCCAACTGTTCGGCACGGTTGTCGGCCGGCCCGACGGATCGAGAAAAGCGACTAAGGAATAAGTCGTGCCCAGATCAATCCCGACGGGCGGCTGCTTTCCAGCGGATGTGGCAGAGGCGCTTGCATTCATCTTTCGTCTTTTGCTTTGGAGACAATCTTAAAAAGGTCCGGAGATGTCCATATCTTCTCAAACTTACGATTTAATCCCAAGTTGATAAATTCTAGGTTTAGTACGGCGGCATAGTGAATTTCCGGCAAATATTTTCCCGCATTGGACTTGGGCTGCATTGCATCGCCATAGATTGCAACAATCTTTCCTTGATCGTTCACTATA
>JBEKFZ010000086.1:0-17540 GCA_050013075.1 Thermoguttaceae bacterium
ATGTCTGCGATTCAAACGCATGCTCGATTGGATGGTTCACGAAATCGTCGTCCTATTACACGATGGCTCAACGCCTTGCGTCGTTTTACGAATTTAAATCAAACTTGGAACTACTGAAACTGGTAATGAGTGTTTAATAAGTGGTCAGGATTCAGTGGTCAGGGTTCAGGGTTCAGGACTTTGATCTTGTATCTACACTCTTAATCCTAAATCTAAAATTCTGAACCCTGAACCCTGACAACTAATCTCTTGTCACTAATCTATTCCCCGCCATCGCCTCTGGCAATACCCTTGCACAACGGCGCCTTGCAGGTAACAATAGCGGCGACTTGCCGTTTTTTTTCGTCTGACATCCCGCCTCCCATGAAACCCGATCCATACGCCGCCTGGCGCATCCGCAGTTTTCGCTTGTATGCCATAAGTTGGTTTCTGCTGGTCTTTGCCAAGCAAGTGGAGACCGTGGCGGTGGGCATCAATGTTTACTACCGTACCGGAGATCCCTTGTCACTGGGCTGGGTTGGATTGGTCCAGGCCTTGCCGATAATTCTTTTAGCCATTGCGGGCGGTCAACTCGCCGACCGTTTCAATCGGCGCTATGTGATACTTTGCACATATTCGCTGAGCGTGGTTTCGGCTGCCGGACTGTCAGTCGCGGCGTTTTTGCACGGTCCGGTCTGGTGGATGTATATTTTTCTTGGTCTGGGGGCCATAGGCTACGCATTAGGCGGCGCATCGCGGTCCTCGATCTTGCCGCAGATAGTCGGCGCCGAAATTTTTAGCAACGCCATCACCTGGAACACCTCCATTTTTCACATCGCCGCGATGACCGGCCCGGCCGTGGGCGGACTTGTCATGGGTTGGGAAAAAACCGCCGTGGCCGCTTTTGTGTCGGTGATGTTTTTACGGATGTTTTCCTTGGTTGGCGTGGCTTTCGTCAAAAACCGCCCGCAATCCGAGCCCATGGGGGCCATATCCTTGGAAAACGTATTGGCCGGCCTGCGCTTCGTCTGGAACACCAAACTGATTCTGGCCACAATTAGTCTCGATTTGTTTGCCGTTCTGTTGGGCGGATTCACTTATCTCCTGCCGGTGTTCGTCAAGGACATTTTGCAGGTGGAGGAAGCTTGCGTGGGCTACCTTCGGGCGGCTGAAGCCGTCGGCGCGGTGTGCGTGGCGATGTTGATCGCCCATGCACCGCCGATGAAACGCGCAGGGGCGGCAATGCTCTGGGCGGTGACCGGATTCGGTGCGGCAACGATCGTTTTCGGATTATCGAGGTGGTATTTGCTCTCCATGCTGATGATGTTTTTCATCGGCGCCTTGGATAACATCAGCGTGGTGGTGCGGCACACAATGGTGCAAATGCTCACGCCCGACGCCATGCGCGGCCGCGTTTCGGCGGTAAACAACATATTCATCGTGGCCTCGAACGACATCGGCGGCGTGGAATCGAGCGTAACCGCCTGGCTCTTCGGCCCGGTAATCTCCGTGGTTGGCGGCGGAGTGGGCACGATCCTCGTCGTTATAGCCTCCGCTCTAACCTGGCCGCAACTTCTAAAGATCGGCTCGCTCCAGGACGTCCGACCGGTTTCTGAGCCGTTAACAGTTGCGGATGAAGAAAGAGAAATACTTTAAACTACTTTCATCACCCCGGTATCATCCACGGCAGCAAATATGCTTGTGTTATCGTGAGCAGGCCGATCAATATGGCCAGCGCCAGGCTGTGCAGGAAAACAAAGCGAAGGATTCGGCCTTCGCCTCCGGTCTGGCCCGTGGCCGCGGCGGCAACCACAATGCTTTGGGCGTCGATCATCTTGCCCATTACTCCGCCCGTGCTGTTCGAGGCCACGATCAGTAGAGAATTAAGTTTTAACTGTTCGGCCGTGATCCGCTGCAGGCTGCCGAAGAGGGCATTGGCCGAGGTGTCCGAACCCGTCAGCGCCACGCCCAGCCATCCCAAAAGCGGAGCGAAAAACGGATAAAGCCGGCCGGTGCGGGTAAAAGCCAGTCCCAATGTCGCGTCGGCCCCGCTGTATTTCGTGACAAACGCCAATGCCAACATGCACGCAATGGTCAACAGCGCCCAGCGAACGCGGAACAACGTTCGGCGGAATTCATCCAGAAAAACAATCAGCCCAAGCCGCAACCAAATGGCCGATAGCACGGCCGCAACGAATATGCCCGTCCCAGTCGTCGAAAGCCAGTTTAATTCATACTTGGCCTCCTCGGGTTTGGCCGCGCGATCCGATCCGGCGGGAATTACCACGACCGGAGCAGTGCGATAAATCAGATTATGCAATTCGGGCACGTTGAAAGAAAGTTTACCGATCCCCTGCAAACAATTCGGGCGTTCGGGCGTACCGCCGTCGAGCATGGTTTTCCACGAGGGCCATCCCCAGAGAAATACCATCAATGAAAGCAATATCCAAGGCATCCAGGCATAGGCGATTTGCCGCGGCTTTAACGGCGCTGGCGCGGATTTATCTTGAGGATGATCGTAAGCGGTGTTTTTCCGGCTTTGATCTGCATTTTGAATCGGCGACGACTCGGCCGGCTCAGATGCGTTATTATTAAGTTCGTCCGGGAATCGCCAGATCTGCTTGGGCTGCCAGAATTGCAGAAATACGGTAAGAATTATCAATGAGCCTACGCCGCCGAGCACGCCGACCAGCGTGGGACCATGGAAATTGGCGAAAACAAATTGGATGCTTGCAAAACTCCCACCGCAAACCAATATCGCCGGCCAGCAGCCTTTTATGCCTTTGCGGCCCGACATGATCGCCACAAGCCAGACCGGCACGATCAGTGAAAACAGCGGCAACTGCCGGCCGACCATTTGGCATAGGGCCATTTCGTTCAGTCCGGAAACCTTGGCCAGGGTAATGATAGGCGTACCCAAGGCGCCAAAAGCCACCGGCGCCGTATTGGCCAAAAGCGCCAAACCGGCCGCATAAAGAGGCGAAAAACCGATGCCTATGAGCAAGGCCGCCGAAATGGCCACCGGCGTGCCGAATCCGGCCGCCCCTTCTAAAAACGTGCCGAAACTAAAGGCGATCAATAGCGCCTGGATTCTCCGGTCGGGCGAAATGGCCGCTACCGAACGCTTGACGATTTCAAATTGACCGGAACGGACCGTCAGTTGGTACAGAAAGATGGCGCAAAACACAATCCATCCGATGGGCAACAGTCCGAAACATGCGCCATATCCGGCAGCGGCAAACGCGGCCGACGCGGGCAAGCCAAACCCATAAATTGCCACCGCCAACGCGGCCCCCAAGGCCGTTGCCGCCGCTCGAGGCGCGGATACACTGCTAAGCAACAAACCCAACAGCAGCACAATCGGCAGCCCAGCCATTAACGTGGACCAAAACGCGGACCCGCAAGGATTGTAAACCTGGACCCATTCCACGCGATGCTCCTTATTGGTCTTTAGGATGATACAAATTTGTTACATTAGTACAGTTTTTTTCTGTTACAATAATAATAGCGGAAAATTACGGTTAGAGCCTATCCGAAAACAATAATGTCATTCTGAGCGAAGCGAAGAATCTTGAAGAGATATATAGCTAAAATGGGCAATATATTGCCAAATACGGAGATCCTTCGCTACGCTCAGGATGACTTTTCGGATAGGTTCTTAATATAATATGACCAAACAACAAATACTAACCATCGAAGACGATCACGCTATTCGACGGGGTATTGTCGATGCTTTGCACTTTGCCGGTTATCGCACGCTGGAAGCGGCCGACGGCGACAAAGGGCTGGAAATGGCTACCAAATGCGAATTCGACCTGCTGCTGTTGGACCTGGTGCTGCCCAAGCGAGACGGTTTTGCCATCCTTGAGGAAGTGCGCCGACTGCGCCCGACCCTGCCGGTGATCATACTTACCGCCCGGGGCGAAGAGGCCGATCGCATTCGCGGGCTCCACGACGGGGCCGACGATTACGTGGTCAAGCCTTTTAGCGTAAAAGAACTGCTGGCCCGGGTAGAGGCCGTGTTGCGCCGCAGCGCGGAACGTCCCGTCGCATTGGCCGAAGTCCCCATTCCGGGCGGAGTGGTCGATCTTAAGCGCCGCGAAGTTCGCTTCAATGAGGGCGATCGCGTGGAACTATCCCAACGCGAAGCCGAGCTGATACAATACCTGGCCGGCAATCCGCGCCGGGCGATTTCCCGGTCTGAACTATTGGCCAATGTCTGGCTTATCAGCCCCAAGGGCATTACCACGCGCACCATCGATATGCACATCACCCGGCTGCGGGAAAAACTCCGCGACGATCCGGATCGGCCCGCTATTATTTTGACCGTCCGCGGCAAAGGATATATGTTTGGAATGATGAAGGATGAAGGATGAATGCCAAGCCCGGAGACTTTTGATTTTAGGCTTTAAAAAAACCGCTTGTGGTTTCGCGATAAAAACTTATTCAAGTGGGCAGTAAACTGCCCACCCCAAACTAATCCCCAATCCCTAATTTCTCTCCATGTTCCGCTACTGGCCGATTTGGACGATTTTTGCGATTTGCCTGCTGGTAGTGCTGGCGGCAATGGGCTGGATCAGTTGGACAGCAATACGTTTAGACCGCCTGGAGACCGAAGCGCGGCTGCAAACGGCCCAAGAGGAAAAAGTGCGACTGGCCCTGTGGCGGATGGATACCGCCTTGGCGCCCCTGGTGGCACAGGAAAGCGCACGACCCTACTTTGCTTATAAGTCGTTCTTCCCCAGGGATCGCGCATTCGGCAACATGTTCAACGAGCGGATGGGGGGCGAGGCGTTGATTCCTTCGCCATTGTTGTCGTCACAAGTGCAGCATATCCTGGTCCATTTTCAATTCGAACCCGGCGGCAGCCTTACTTCCCCGCAAGTGCCTCCGGAGACTAATTGGAGGCTGGCGGTTCCTCGACTGGTGAGCGATGAAGCAGTTCATAAGTCCGCCAAACATCTTGCCCAAATCAAACAATTATTGGACCGGAACAAGTTGCTTGCCCTTTTGCCGGAACATCAGCCCGCGAATGTCGAAATGGTGATTGCGCCGGCAAATCCGCTGGCCCAGTCACCGGCCCAGCAAAAGGCAAGCCGCCGGCAGCGGGAAGACATGCAACAGGCGCAGGGGCAAAGCGCCGTGGAATTCCAACAACGCTCTCAAGCGGTCATCAATAGCGCCAATGCCTTGTTCCAAAGCCAACAGATGTCGCAAGCAAACGCCGAACCGCTGCCCATGAATTCTGGTAAAAAAGGGTCATTGGATGCACTACCGACAACGCCGGAAACGATGCCTTCCACCGATTTTAGCGGCGTATTGATGACGCCCCTGTGGATCGACGGAGAATTAATTCTTGCCCGGCGAGTTTCGGCCGGCGGACAGGAATACGTTCAAGGCTGTCTGTTGGACTGGCCGGCCATCAGAACTTCGCTGCTGGAAGCCATCGCCGACCTGTTGCCCGCGGCCGATTTGGTTCCGGTTGTTGAAAGGGCTAATAATGAAGGGGGTCGCCTGTTGGCGGCCTTGCCCGTCCGCCTGGTTCCAGGCTCGTTGTCCGGCAACAACGCCGGCGCTATATCCCCCATCCTTCTTTCCTTGACGGCGGCTTGGGCGTGCATGTTGATGGCGGCCGCGGCCGTGGCAGGTTTGCTGTGGGGTGTAATCCGGCTAAGCCAACGGCGGGCAACCTTTGTCTCGGCGGTCACTCATGAGTTGCGCACGCCGTTGACCACGTTCCAAATGTATGCCGAAATGCTCGCCGAAGGCATGGTCGCGGACGAACAAAAGCAGCGGGAATATCTCAATACGCTCCGTGCCGAATCGATCCGCTTGACGCACCTGGTCGAAAACGTGCTTGCATACGCCCGCCTGGAACGCGGGCGCGCGGATCGGCGCTTGGAATCGATCGGCTTGGAGGATTTGCTGCACGCCTTTAAAGACCGGCTGGCAGGGCGGGCCGAACAGGCAGGAATGAAATTGTGCGTGGAAGTGCCGGCCGAAGTATCGGCGGAAACCGTCTGGGCAAACATCGCGGCCGTGGAGCAGATACTTTTCAACCTGGTCGATAACGCCTGCAAGTACGCCTCATCGGCTTTCGACAAGCGGATCGATCTGACATGCCGAGTCGAGGACGGCATGGCCGTAGTGTCCGTTCGGGATTACGGGCCCGGGCTTTCAGCGGGCGCCCGCCGCCGTTTATTCCGCTCGTTTTCGAAATCGGCCCAGGAAGCGGCCCAATCCGCCCCGGGAATCGGCTTGGGCATGGCCTTAAGCCGCCGCTTGGCCCGCGATATGGGCGGAGATCTACTCTGCGACACTCATGCCCCGGACGGCGCTTGTTTCGTCTTGAAATTACCTCTTAAGTAGCATTATTCCCCCGGATAATCCCTCATTTCAAAAACTCACCATAAGGCAAAATAGCTTTATCCTGGTATTAGTGGTAAAATAAGATAAGAAATGGGAAATTTAAGGTATTCCGCCATTTTCAGCCTTGCGTACTACAACTTGCAGGGTTGATAATATGTAGATAACATACAAAAAAATACTCCATACCATGCCATAAGTCATCTGCGCGATAGCCGAGACTTCGAGTGTATATTTTTGGGAGGTATTTAAATGGGTTTTACTAGTCCATCTCATTGGTTGGTGTTACTCATAATAGGATTTCTGATATTTGTGCTTTTTGGCCATCGTTTGCCCAGTGTGATGCGATCGCTGGGACAAGGGATAGTCGAATTCAAGAAAGGCTTGTCGGAAATCAAAGACGAGTCCGAGAAAAACTCCTCAGAGAGTTCTAAGAGCGAAAAGTCGGACAAGGCATAAGCCAAGATTGCCGGGATTAAACTATTTCTCTCTTTCCGTGGATTCGGACGGGATTTTGGCGTCGACTTTCCAGCGTTTAAGCAGTTCGCGGGCGTGGGCTTCGTCTTCCCTGCGGATCCAAACTCTTGGGGTAATAGGCTGGCTAAGAGGTAACAACCCTACGCCCATTTGCACGAACTCGTTCGCCACCCGGGCTTTAATGCCGGCTGCTTTTAACGCGTTCGTCATCGCGTATGCCTCAATGGAATTGGCCGCCGAGTAGATTTCTACAATGTTCGAATCATCCATAGGGTTTCTCCAAAGAGTGAGACGGAGTGTGGATGATAAATCAACCTACTCATATTCTAGCAATTTCTTAGGTTCTTTACTATACTTGCCCCCTTCACAGAGGGCTGCCGGTCATGTATGCTGACTATAGAGTTTTATTCCGGCATTGTGCCTTCGATAAGTAGTTTCTGTTGCGGAAGGTCGTTTCTTGTCACCCTGAGCGGAACGAATGGGCTAAACAGGCCGGATTCTTCGCTTCGCTCAGAATGACCAAGGACCGACGCCACTTTCCGCAACAGAAACTAAGTAGCCTGCATACTCCGTATGCGGGGTCGGCACATGGATTGTGCCGCCTACAAGGAATACCATTGTGAAACTTGTCGTTGCCGTCATCCAGCCCACCAAACTCAGCGCCGTGCGCGAGGCCTTGGAGAAAATCGAGGTGACGCGGATGACAATCACCGACGCCCAAGGTTTCGGCCGGCAACGCGGCCGGACCGAAATGTACCGCGGTCACGAGTATACTACAAAACTACTGCGCAAGGCGGTGCTGGAAATTATCGTCAACGACGATTTCTTGGAGCGGACGGTCAACACGATTATCAACGTTGCTCGAACCGGCCCCGAAGGCAACATCGGCGACGGCAAAATCTTCATCCTTCCCGCCGATCAGGCGATCCAAATCATCGACGGCGCCCGCGGACCCGGCGCGGTGTAACGATAAATACACCCAAAGCAGAGCCCACCCAAAGCAGAGCCGGACCAAAGCAGAGCCGGACCGTGTCGGTCCGGTGAATTCGCGGTAAAACAGGGACTTACCGGGCCGACACGGCCCGGCTCTGATAAACGGCCGAAAAAAACGGCCCGGCTCTGATAAACGGCCGAAAACACGGCCCAAGACCGAAAAACGCGCGAAATGCACGGGAAATATCCCGAGAAATTATTTTATCATTCCTATGGCGATGTCGCGTCCGTCGGATTATCTGTCCGTGGTTTTGCGTCCGGCTCAACCGCGGAACTGTCTTCCGATACCACCGGCGCCCCATGCTCATCGGTCACGATTTTAGGCAGGGCGAAGGTTTTTTCGCCCTCATCGGCGTCAAGGAACACTTCATCCATTTCGGTGGCGTCCACCGTGCGGCGCAACAAGAAGTAAATCGCCACGGAAGCGGTCCAGAAGTAGGAGAACAGATAACTCACGGCCAGCAGTTTCACGCAACCCGTCCATAGGTGGATCAACCATGCTCCGGCCCCTCCTATAGCGCCAATATCACCGCGCTGCATGACGGCATTGATCTGAGCGTCGCCGGCGCCCCAACTTGCCGACCAGTAAGTCATCCAAATAATGCCGGAAGCGAAGTTCTGCACCAGGAGCCACCCCAGCCAACCGAAAACGGCCGCCACTATGGCGTAGAACAGATAATGCAAGGGCCGTTGAAAAACATAGGCGTAAGAACGGCTCAGGGCGTCGAAACTATCGGTCCCTTCGGTGCTGATGGTTCCCCACATCAACGGCCAGCCGAAGAACAGCCCCATGAGCAAAAGCGTCATGATTAATCCGGCAATCAGCAGCAACGGCCAGATAAGGGCCACTAAAAAAACTCCCAAGCCCAGGTACATGATGAATCCCAATACCAGAACCGGCAATGCCGCCAGCGTCACGCCCACAAGGGGCATTATTGGCGCGGAAAAATAGGCCACATATTTCGTGCAGGCATGTCGCAAGGCAGAGCTCCAACTTACTCGCTCGCTGGTGGCCAATTGCACCGAGGCGATGCGGCATATTGCCGCGCCAAAAAACGCCCACGTCGCCAACGACCATAATCCGCAAAATATCAGACAGATCACCTTTTTCAGATTGACCTCTTGAGCAAGCCCTTCACGCAGCGGCTGATTTAAAAACTTGAAGGGATAGAACACGGGATCGACGTATTGAGTTGATTTTTCACGCAGTTGTTGATTTAATAATTTGGAGGGATCAGATACCGAACCGCCGGGCTGCACGTCGGAGTTTAACGATGACGATATGCTCGGTTGATGCGACGAGGTCAAAAAACTCGGTTTATCAGGGACAAAGACAGTAATCTCTTTCCACGGCGAATCGACAAATGGCCTTAACCAGGCGGTTGAGGCCATTTCATTTTCCGTTACGGAAAATATCCTCCCCAGAAAACTCCAGCCGATTATGGTGATCAAGATGGCCGCCGCGGCCATCAACAGAGCGCGAACTCCGATCGCCAGCCGAAATGTACGAAAAATGCACAGCCAGGGACAGATATCCGACCAGGCCACCGCCCGGATGTTGCCGCCGTTTTGTTCCAACATGGCAAAAGTCCTCCTCTATTGGTGTCCATGAATACCCGATAACCGGGCATTATACGGAATGCCGTTGGTTACGCAAGCATGTATTTAGATCTCTTCCGGATTTAGATCCTCGTTTTTTTCAGACGATTTGTAATCCAACCCATACCGCTCATCGAGCCAACGTCCTAAATCAATCAGCCGGCATCGTTGGCTGCAGAACGGCAGTGCCGTGCTCTGGTTGGAATCAAACGTTCTTTCACAGATTGGGCAACGAAGGCTAGACATTATCTCTATCACGGAATATGACTAACCATATTATATGCAATGCGGCAAATAGGGCGATTTGGGCAATATATTGATCGAGAATAACGAGATAATTGCTCTTGACCCCTCCAACCGGGTTTGGTATTGAAAACCTCCCTAATTATATCAAGTCTTTTCCCTATAAAAAATCCCTGATTGGAACGGGATGCGATTCCATCTTTTCTTTGTAAATCGGGACAAAACGCCCATAAATACGGGAGTAATACCGTGTCCCTAATAGTCCGGTCACTGTCCTTTCTGATGATAATGCCGGTGCTTCTATGGACCGTGCCCGCATCGGCACAGCGAATTCAATTTCCCACGGCTGTTGCACAGGCGGATACGGGAACGACCAATACCAGCCCGAACCTGCTCACCCCCCCATCTTCATCGACTTATCAATCGCCGACGGCAACTTATCCTCCCTCGTCTACATACACCGCGCCTACGTCTACCTACCAATCGCCGAATCCTTATACCCAGCCTTCGCAGGGTTATACTCAACCAGCACAAGGATATCCGCAGCAGACGCCCGGATATGGTCAAACAACGCCTGGATATGGTCAGTCGGCGCCAGGGTATGTGCCACAGGGAAGCTATAATTATACTCCTCCCGCATCCCCGTCGCAGTTGCCGCCTGCCGGAAGCGCAACCGCGCCAGGCGCAGCGGTCGGAGGCGTTCAAGCGCCTGGAACCTGGGATCCTTATGCCGCGCCTTGCCCAAGTTCCACACCCACGCCGTTGTTGCAGCAGGACCCTTATTTTCAATATGGACAACCTGCCGTGCCCGCCATGGCCATGACCAAGGCATTGCAGGAAATTCGCCTCGATTATCACTGGTTTGCCGGTCATGGCGTGCAAGAGCTGGGCATTAACGACGTCGAGCTTAATGCCAAGTTTGCCGTTCCATTTTACAATATCGAGACGCCGTTTTTGATTACGCCGGGCTTTGCCGTGCATTATTGGGAAGGGCCGGTGTCGGTCGATCCAAACCCGGTCGAATTGCCGCCACGAACCTACGACGCCTACTTAGATGCCGCCTGGAATCCGCAAGTTCTGCCTTGGCTGGGCGGCGAATTGTCGTTCCGCATAGGTTTGTACGACGATTTTGTGAGAAAAATCACCACCAACAGCATACGTTACACCGGCACGGGCTTGGGAGTAGTATCTCTATCGCCGAATGTCAAGTTAAAGGCCGGGGTAATGTATCTCGACCGGAATTATATCAAGCTTCTTCCTTCCGGCGGTATTGTGTGGACGCCCAACCCCGACTGGTATTTCAACATCCTTTTCCCTAATCCCAAGATTGGCAAGCGATTGACAAACACCGGCGGCACGGAATGGTGGTTATATTTCTCCGGCGATTACGGCGGCGGAGCCTGGCAGATCACTCAGCAAGATCCGGTCACCATGAATAAGTATTACAACAATTTCGATTACAACGACATCCGCATTGCCGTGGGTTTGGAATTCAAGACATATCGCAACTTCACCGGCCTGTTCGAGGTGGGCGGCGCTTTCTCTAGAGAACTTCGCTATCGCGATCTTGGTCTCCCAAATTATTTTCCAAATAATACAGTCTTTCTCCGCGGCGGATTGGCGTATTAATTAAAGATAATGGGTTAGAGACTAGGGGCGAGGGTGAAGGCGAATGCGGAATCATGAATAAACGAACAAAACCGCTTGCGGTTTCGCACCGCCCATCGCCCACCGCCCACCGCCCACCGCCCACCGCCCACTGCCCACTCTCTTTTTTCCGCAATTTGCAATTTTCGATTTGCAATTTGCAATTTGCAATCTTTTTTCTTTTTATATGGCTGTTCCTTGGCATCGCGCCGCTTGCCGCTCAGGTAGTGCGTTTGCCGGAAGTGATTCCAGAGCAAGAAAAATATCCAGGACAATTGGTCTCGCATCCCGATTCCTCGGCCGAGATACTGCAAGCGCCCGGCGGGACCGCGGCTGACGTTCCGGCGCAGCCGCCCTCCGACGTGCGGCCGGGCATGTTCCAAAAACTGATCGTAAGCGGCACGTGGCTGGCGGGCGGGGACGACAGCCGCTCTTTCGGTCAAACCGACTTGGAATCAAAGATCATTTTGGCCTTGCCTTGCCCGACCCGCGATTCGCCCCTGGTGATTACGCCGGGTTTTACGGTTCATTATCTCCAAGGTCCAACCGATTTGGATCTGCCGCCACGGCTTTACGAAACTTATATGCAATTCCGCTGGCTCTCCCAGGTAACACCGCAATGGGGACTTGATTTGGCCGTTACCCCGGGCGTTTTCAGCGATTTTAATCAAGGCACAAGTGATTCTTTTCGGCTGACCGGCCACGGTGCAGTCGCTTGGACCTATAACCCCACGATGAAATTCGTTCTCGGCGCGGCATACCTCGATCTGCCCGACGACAACGTGATTCCCATCGGAGGGGTGATCTGGACGCCCAATGAGGAGATGAAATTCGAGCTTATCTTCCCTACCCCCAAAATTTCCAAACGCATCCATTGTTTTGATAACCCTAATAAAGATGCGGAAACATGGGTCTATATCGCGGGCGAATTTGCCAACGACGCCTGGGCCATCGCACATAGCAACGGCGAAAACGACCTGGTGCAATTGAGCGATAATCGCTTGATCCTGGGTTTAGAACGCAAAATCCGCGGCGGACTTTCCGCCAGCGTGGAAATAGGCTATGTCTTCAGCCGGCGCATCCGCTTCAACAGCGACATCCCCGATTTCTATCCCGAAGATACAGTCCTATTGCGCGGCGGACTGATGTACTAACCTGAAAAAATATGACATATTCATATTTGCCGCTTCAACTTGGGCCGCTGCGGATCGACTTTCCCGTAATCCAGGCGGCGTTGAGCGGATATAGCGATTGGCCGATGCGGGTAATCGCCAGGCGATTGGGTGCGCCGTATACGATCTGCGAGGTCATGCTCGACCGGTTTATTCTCAACGTAACCAAGGGCAACAAGGCAAAACGCTTTTTGCGAGTTACCGACGAAGAACATCCATGCGGGGCACAATTGATGGGCGCGGCGCCGGAGCAATTTCCGCAAGCGGCGTTAAAACTGGTCGAGGCCGGTTTCGACGCGATTGATTTGAACTTTGCCTGCCCTGTAAAAAAAGTGCTGGGCCGATGCCGGGGCGGTTATTTGTTGAGCCGTCCCGATATCGCCCTGGAGATCGTGGCCCGGGTGCGAGATGTGTTGCCCGGTAGCATACCGCTTACCGTGAAAATGCGCTGCGGAACTGACGATAGCCCGCAAAGCTGCGATAGTTTTTTTGAGATCTTTGACGGCGCATATCGGCTTGGCGCGGCGGCGATTACCGTTCACGGCCGAACCGTCCGCCAACGCTACGAAGGCCGTAGTTCATGGCAGTTCATCCGCGAAGTAAAGCAGCGCGCAGGCAAGCGGGTCGTTATCGGCAGCGGCGATTTGTTCACCGCGCAAGATTGTCTTGACATGTTCGCCCAGACCGGCGTGGACGGCGTATCGGTTGCCCGGGGCGCTATCGGGAATCCCTGGATTTTCCAGCAAATCCGGGTTTTGGCCGAGGGGCGCGAAATATCCCCGCCCGGTTTGCACCAACAACGCGAGGTGATTGCCGAACACTATCGCCTAAGCGGGGAAATATACGGAGCAAAACGTTGCTGCGCCCTGATGCGTAAGTTCGGCATCAAGTATTCCCGATTGCATCCGCAGGCGAAAAAAGTTCGCGAGGCCTTTATCGCCGTAAAAGAACCCGACGACTGGCAAGGAGTTTTGGAAAAATGGTACGCCCAAGACCTGCCGGGCGTTTGGCCCGCTACGGTCGATGAAACGTATTATTCGCAATAATTTTCTTAATTTTCCAGTCGTAGGGTGCGTGAAACGCACCAATGAAAGAGGCAACAATTTTTGGTGCGTTTCACGCACCCTACTTGGCTATTCGCAATAATGTCGTTGATTTTCCAAGACCACGGC
Source organism: Thermoguttaceae bacterium (assembly GCA_050013075.1). Classification (GTDB taxonomy): domain Bacteria; phylum Planctomycetota; class Planctomycetia; order Pirellulales; family Thermoguttaceae; genus JBEKIK01. The sequence goes on from JBEKFZ010000086.1 coordinate 13,649, forward strand.
TGCGTTGCGCAACAGCCCGTCGAGTTTGATTCGCCAAAGCGGCGTATTGCGGAATCGCCGACAAAAACCGGCCTCATCCAGGGCGGACAACTCGGCAAGACGGACGGGATTCATTCCCGCTTGGGACTGGAAAGTTTTTTCACTGCTAGTCGGCGTGCCGCGGTTCCAGGGACAAGCCTCTTGACAGGCGTCGCAGCCGAACAATCGATCGCCGCAGGCCTGACGCAGTTCCAGGGGAATTGGACCGTGCGACTCAATAGTCAAGTAGCTTATACACTTTCGCGCGTCGAGACGGTATGGGGCTTCCAATGCGCCCGTCGGACAGGCATCGAGACACGCCCGGCAAGCACCGCAGCTACTCACCAATGCCGGTTCATCGAATTGCAGTTTTTCGGTAGTCAATAAAGCGGCCAGAAAAATCCAACTTCCAAACCGTTCATTTATCAACAGGGTGTTCTTTCCGATCCAGCCGAATCCGGCCCGCCGGGCAAATGCGCGTTCCAGAAGCGGGGCCGTATCGACCACGCCGCGAATGCCGCAATGCGGAACCAGTCGGCAATGAAAATCGGCTAACTCCCGCAATCGCCGGCGGATTACATCGTGATAATCGCCTCCCCAGGCATAACGCGAGACCGTTGCTTGTTCGGGTCCGGCGGAGGCGGGTTCGGCTGTCCGATAGTTTACGCCCAACATGAGGATGCTTTTAACGCCGTGAAGGATCAAACCGGGATCACGGTATGCATCCATCCGCCGGGAAAAAAAACGCATTTCACCGTCCAATCCGTCGGCCAACCATTTTTCCAAGTGTTCGATCTCAGGCGGAGTCACGGCAGGAGTTGCGCCCACAAGATCAAAACCCAATAGCCGGGCCTTTTCCTTCAATGCGATGGTCAACCAGTGGGCGTCCATTGACGTGATAGATACTTTTGAATTGCGTGATGATATCTTATAATTAACGAAATAGGATTTAAAAATAATTCTATCAAATCTTTCTGCCAGGTGTATTTTTTATGCGTTGGTTACTCGGTTTATTGTTTGGTTTGTTGATCGCCCTGACAGTGATCGGTTGCGGACCGGCGGTATCCAGCAAGGACATGGGCACGATTATTTATGAAATTCCACGTGTCCAAGGGGCCGACAAGCCGTACGAATTGCCCCAAATAATTACACCGCATAAAGAAGACGCCAACCCCAGTCTCGAAGATGAAAACAGCGCGGAAAGCAGCCAACATGAAGCCGAGAAAGCGGAAGAACACAAGCAAATAATCCCGGATAACCCACAAAGCCCAAAACCGACTCCTGCACGCGCCCGGCCTTGAAATTAAACCACGCCGCCACGCCGGACGACAGGAAATAGGTTATTTCTTTAATTAAACCACCCATTGGATGGTGCAAGAAGCAAAACCTTTTTATTTACCCTATTGGAAAAAATTTTCTGGACAATAAAATAGGGCAGATACAAAACCTGTCTCAAATGGGGTGAATACAATGAAAACAAATATCATCTTCGGCTGCTTGCTGTGCCTTATTTTCTGCGATTTGGCCTTTGCGGGAGATTGGGGTTTTTATAGTCATTATGCACCTTGTAACTGGGGTTGCTATTATCAACCCACGTCATATTCGTCCGAGAACGTCCCATATTATGCTTTGCATCCGCCGGTTTATTACAGTTATCCAGTAGCTAGAACTTACGGAGATAGTCCACTGCCGTATCCGCCCGGACTGTCGGCTTTACAGGCTTATTCCTCTTATCCGCAGCCTCAAATGATTAAGAACGAATATGTGGAGGAAGCGACCCCACCTATGGATCAGCAATACCAAACTCATGAGCCATTGCGAATTTCCAACCCCTTTGTCGAGCAATCTAACAATGCCGCCATGTCAAAAGGCGTAAAATGGGAAGGCAAGAGAATGCTGAAACCCATGGTAATTTATCCGGCGGTTTATGCCAGGCTGACTAAGTAACATTTTGTCCACAGCCCTCAGAGGTTGTGAATTTTTGTGGGGTGCGTGAAACGTACCGCAATCTGTAGGGGTTGGTGTGTTTCACGCACTCTACATATTCCGGGGTAATTCGATTCCCCTTTTTAACAAATTTAAAAAATCGCTCTGGACACAGCGTGAAAAGTCGGTAATCTATCAACCCCGCCGATAGTGTTGTGCGCCTTTTTTGCCTTTATTCCTCTCAGGATGGAAAGGAGTCTGCCTGATGAATCGGGCCATTCTGATACTTTTCATTGCCTTGGTACTGGCCGGCTGTAAAAGTCAAACGCCCTCGGTCGATCCTTTCTTTGGACGCACAACGGTGCCGTCGCCCCCGACGGGTTCGGTTTCAGGACAAGCCGCCGATCCGTATTATCAATCGGCGCAGCCCGTGCAACCCGGGCCTTTACAGGCAAACGCACCTTATAATCAGGGCAGAATATCAACCAGTCCAACTAATGCGCCTTTGTATTCAGGAACTCCCTGGACGAATCAATCAAATTCCGCTAATTCAACTCAGGGATCAAACCGGACGAATCAGATCAATGCTCCGCGATATACCAGCCCGGCATCGTCTGCTTTGACAGGGCCATCATCGACAGCGCCAGCAGCAGGCACGGCAGGCACTTCCACCTATCCGATGCAGCCGGCGTTTCAAACTAATCCTGCCACGGGCACATCGCCCGGAGGTTACACTCCCCAGACTACGCCCGCGCAGCCGGCTTCCATGCCCTCAACGCTTCCCGGATCGACCTGGCCGGGCACAAATCAGTATACGCCCCCCAGCGGCAGTTTAAATAATAATTATCCCCGAGGCGCAGGCGTGCCCAATTCTCAGACGTCGACGCCGTCGCCCAATCGCCTTGCCACGCCGTTTTTTGCCGGCGGAGCTCCAAACCGAACAACTATTCCGGTGACGAACGGCGGCACTGGAGCACTCAATAATACCGCGGGAACAGCAAACGTAATTAATCCGCCGAACTATAATCCGAACATCAACTCATACCAGAATGGTTCCTACCCTCAAGGCAACAACAATTTTTTGCCCGCATCACGGCAATCCACCGTTCCCACTCCGGCCCAGCCTCAGAACAACTCCTCTCAGCCTGCTTGGCGCGAGTCCACCTCGTCTGATGCCCGGGTGATCGACGACAATGTCGAGCCGGTATCCAACACCGAAGCAAAAGAAAGTAAGTAATCTGAGTTTTGCTTAACCCGGCATTTTTTATGAATTTACACTAGCCCGAAGCGCAAGCGAGGGGCTGAAAATGGTTTACCCTCGCTTGCGCTTCGGGCTAGTGTTTTGTACCCTGTGTCAGGAATTCAAATCCATGAATAATCCGGGTTAGGGCAAAAGTCCTAACATCCAAGAAATCAAGGCAAAGTCCTGGGCCGATTTCCAGTTTTTCCATGCCCAAGATGCCCATTACCACGAGATCCGTGGTAAACTAAAGTATCTTTACAAAGTCCCCTTTTTCTACAAACGGGAAAACCTAACCCCTCCCTGGTAGTGTCCAGGCAGGGGATGATACACTGTCATTCATACTTGCCATTTTCCGTGAACAACAAATCCGACGGCATACAAGCGAAAATAGCAGCAGCCTTGAGCGGGCCGAATCAATGGCGGTTGGCGCGTTGGTCCTCGCTTTTGCCCAAGATCGCCGCATTGGAGCCGGAGTTGCAACAGCTCGGCGATCAGCAGCTTCGCAAGCGGAGTCTATCGTTACGCTACCGCGCGAAAAGCGGCGAGCCGCTCCGCCGATTGCTGGTCGAAGCCTATGCGTTAGTCCGCGAGGCCGGGCGGCGGACGATCGACATGCGGCATTTCGACGTGCAGATTCTCGGCGGCATCGCCATGTTTAATCGCTCGATAGTGGAAATGCAGACCGGCGAAGGCAAAACGCTGGTG
>JBEKFZ010000087.1:0-17500 GCA_050013075.1 Thermoguttaceae bacterium
TCGGCCACCAAAGCCGACCTGTATGAATTGATTCAACAATTGGAAAATTACCTAAATCTCGCTGTTTGAACAGCGCGAAAACCTGCGAAAGTTCAGATTCAGGAAGTGAGGATATTACTAAAATCAGCATTTTAATAAAGGAAATATTTGGGAAAGAGATATATCTTGACTTTACAACTCTGCATAACTTATTACTACGCATTGGAGATGATTTCAGCCAAATCCCACGAGATCCACGTGACGCCAGAAAAATGATGGATTATTTCGAGTTGCTCGACGACCAAGGAGACGGGATTCGAAGTTTCGTCGGGATTGTTGTTGCATTTCTCATACTGAAAAGAAGCTTGCTCCTCTTTGATGAGCCTGAGGCGTTTCTACACCCACCCCAAGCGTTCCGAATCGGTTCGTTTATTGCCGAACAAGCAGATAATCAGCGACAAATTATTATTGCTACACATAGTGCTGATATACTACGTGGGATTTTGAGTCGGACAACTGATGTAGATATCATTCGCATCGACCGTGTTGGAAATACCAACAAGTTTAATCTCTTACAGACAGGTCGACTAAAAGAAATCGTCAATGATCCACTCTTAACATCTTCACGTGTGCTCGACGGGCTATTTTATTCGGGTGCCATAGTGGTCGAAGGTGATAGAGATGCTCGATTCTACCATGCAGTCTCTGCGAAACTATCGCCCAATCTCGATATTCACTTCGTAAATGCAGATAACAAGCAGACAGTTCCAAAAATTGTCCGTTTGTATAAAGATATGGGCGTCCGAAGTGCAGGGATTGTGGATTTCGATATACTGAATAATCAAACAGAATTTCAAAAATCTATTGATACATTTGATTTCTCAGAGACAGATATTGCAGAATTAATAAATGTTCGACAACACATTGGACAAGCGGCAAAGGAAACATCACCCGATAAACGGTTTATGGAAATACGTGTAATTATTGCAGAAGTAATTGAAAAACTAGATCAATTACCATCAGAGGCTGATATAGAAGAAAGAGAGAGAGTACTCAACCAAATAGGTCGTAAATTCTCAGAACTTGCTGATTCGACGAAAGCATGGAAGGAATTTAAAAAATCCGGACGAAATGCACTATCATCCGAAATGCAATCAGTATTCGATGAACTTTCAAATAAATGTATGGCGAAAGGTTTCTTCATTAATCCAAGTGGAGAACTTGAGTCAATGCTGGCTGAATGTGGGATTGATACAACTACAGATAAAAAGGGATGGATACGACTGGCGTTAAAACTGGTGCCAAGCCTTCAACCAGACTCAACCAAAAATCCATGGAAGTTTGTCCAATCTGTGCATAATCATATTCAGCGTGTAGACTAGTGCATTGACACGGCTTGATATTGGGATGCCAAGGTGGAAATGTGCCGCAATTAACCGACCATAATCGATCATTCAATCCCAATCTATAGGGTTGACAATGCACTAGATTCTTGAACCAGGACAATTTTGCTGCGATAGGAAAATAAATTTCACGGGTTAATCACGGTTTTTTGTCCCATAGGGACAGTTGATAATAGCCCAGCACTTTTAGTGCTGGGGTTTTGAATCGTCCAATCCGCCTTCGTCCCGTAGGGACGATTGAAACGCGGCCGCAACATTCAACCGTCCCTACGGGACGGCGGAATTATTTTGCTCTCAAGCCCCAGCGATGAATCGCTGGGCTAAAATCAAACGACCCTACGGGTCTAAATTATCCCCAAACCGATGCTACCCGCTATCTCCATACTCGCAGTCTTGAATTATCCAGAAGGTGGGCATGCAGTATTTTTTATGCTTTCCTCAATCTTTTAATTATGCCATCGTATTCTGCATGAGGGCCAATCCAAAACCATGTAATCTCATCGCTCTCGACAATGCCTATAGCGCGATAATCATAGCTTACTCGAACTGAATATATAGGCCGAGTTGAATGGATTCGCTTGAAGTGCAGGCTGGGATGATAAGGATTTTTAATGAAAAACGAGTAGGAATCTTTTGCCTGCTTCTTGACCTCAGCGGGTAATGTCTTGTAACAGTTCCAGAACCGATCCGAGGTAGTTGACTTCATAGTCTGTCTAAATCCATCGGAATTGTTTTACCTAGTCTCTTTTCCTCCAGGGCTTCGTCGGCAAGTTTTTCGAGAATGTCTTCCGATTCCGCGAAAGACGCCGCCCATCGCTTTTCGGAATGAAGTTCCTCGAGAAGCCACTTGGCTAAGGCATCTTGATCAGATTCAGGTAGTTTAGACGCCTCCTTAAAGGCGTTTGCAAGTAACGTGGTCATTGTTATTATCTCCGAACCTTTGAATATAGTATATCACACACATTTTACTCAGACAAGCCAGAGCGGGAACCCCAGTTTTTTGAACTTGGCCGGCTTGGCCGCGAGAGGTAAATAAAGATTCAAACTTGTCTATTCATGAACATGCCCTCTTGAGACTACATCCCAGTTTTACCACAACGTCCGCACGTGAGGATAGCGGCGCATCAATTCGTCCTTGGTGAGGATTGTGGCATTTTCCTCACGCGCGGTGGCTGCGATGATTTGATCGGCGGGATCGGAAGAAAACGGCTGGGGGAGCGTGGTGGAGCGATATGCTATCGACGGAGAAAGCTGAACCAGGCGGAGCTTTGGCATCGCCAGCGCAAGCGAAACCCAATCTTCCGGATCGCAGGAGATTCCCAAACGTTCCTTTTCCAGCAGTTTGCAGAACTCCCAGACGGATATCGCGGATAAAAGAAGTTCTTCGTAGCGTTTCGGGTTGGCAATCAGGGCGCCGACTTTGCGCGAAAGTTTTTCGGGTTGCACATGCCACCAGATCCAAGCGTGCGTATCCAGGACATACTTCATTTGCAGGCGTTCCAATCCGACTGCCCGATTGGGGAGAGGATGTCTTTTTCGAACACCAACGTCGCGGCCAACTTTCCCGGCGCCGGTTTATCTTTTGCGCCGCGGAAAGGGACCACTTCGGCAAGCGGCCGGCCGCGCCGCGTGACAACCACCGATTCCTTGGTCTTAGACACATTGTCCAGCACTTGCAGGGCCCGGGCCTTAAATTCACTGATCGCCATGGTTTTCATACTACATTACCTCCGGAATGAATTATAGTCAATTAAAATGACCATGTCAAGATAGCCGTCTTGCTCCACCCGTTTGGCAAACGGATCGCGTAGTTTGCGCGAAAGTATTTCGCCTTGCATATCGATAGTTTGGCCTTTTTCGCGGAAATTCCGGGAGACGGCCCCTGTTTTTCCGCTCGATTTTACTAACCTTGAAAAAATATCCGAAAAACGTTATAAACGCGACTGCTCGAAGCCTGATATATTGAACAAGCAAAGGCTCAAAAAATGTGGTCGCGAAAAAGACTTGACATAGGCTGGTCGGATCTGTTGTTCGGGATCTCCCGGGTTTGCTTTCCCCTGAAACAGGCGGGGATCGATCAGTTCGCCCAAGGAATCTTTTCCAATCCCGAGCATATATTGGCTTTCTTGTCCGTTCGCAGCGGTTTCGATCTTCTGTTGGGCAAATTGGGGCTGCCTAAGGGAAGCGAGGTGCTTGTCTCGGCAATCACCATTCCCGACATGATCCGCATTATCGAACATCATGGACTGGTGCCGGTTCCAGTCGATCTTGATCCGCGACAAATGGCGCCGAACATGGAGAATTGGCGGCGGGCCGTGACGCCGGCCACCCGCGCCATACTCGCGGCGCACCTGTTCGGCGGTCGAATTCTACTGGAGCCGATCCTGGAGCTGGCGGGCCAAAAAAAACTGCTGGTAATCGAAGACTGCGCCCAAGCCTATGCCGGCCCCGGATATCAGGGCCATTCCGGAGCCGACGCGAGCATGTTCAGTTTCGGCACCATCAAGAGCGGCACGGCCCTGGGAGGCGCATTGCTGAGGGTTCGCGATCCGGAATTGCTTGCCCGGATGCGCGCCGCTCAGGCCGGATATGAAAAACAAAACCGCTGGCTGTACGGCAAGCGTTTGCTGAAGTATGCGATATTGAAGACCCTTTCCAGCCGGCCGATCAGCGCATTTTTCGTGCGGATGTGCATGAGCATGGATTTTGACTATGACCGCTGGGTCAACCGCGCAGCTCGCGGTTTTCCAGGCGAGGGTTTTTTCGAGCAAATCCGGCAACAACCTTGCACGCCGCTGTTGGCTGTGCTGAAACGCCGCCTGAAAAGATTCAATTCCCATCGTTTGGAGCGGCATGTAAAAAAAGGGCATGATCTGGCCGAACTCCTTGGCGAAAACGTATTCTGCCCAGGCGCGGCGAACCGGCCGCATACTTATTGGGTTTTTCCGGTCCTGGTCAATGAACCGGAAGGGCTGATCGAGCATCTTGCCCGAGCCGGATTCGATGCCACCCAGGGACAAAGTCTGTGTGTTGTTCCGCCGCCCGCGGATCGGCCCGAACAAAAAGCCCGAACTGCCGAGGAGATATTGGCGAAGATCGTTTTTCTGCCCTTTTATCCCGAATTACCCCCGCGCGAGGCTACGCGGATGGCCGAGGAAATGCTCAAAGTCGCCGGGCGAAAGTGGGCGAGTTAAATACCTTCCCGGCGGTTGCGCCTTCCTCTAAACCATGGATCGCGGCATTTTCCCGCAATCAAACCGCGACCGACCAACCTTCGGTTGGTGCCCGTCGCGGCTTTACATCTCTATCCCCATCCCCAATCACTATCCACTCTCCACCAACCACTCTCCACTATTTTTTCTCCGCCATGCCGAGTTCCTTGAGTTTTTTCGCCACGTCGTCGGCGTGGGTTTTGGTGTTCACGTCCTTGTCGATGTAGAGGATTTTGCCGTCCGGGCCGATGTAGAAGGTCCAGCGGCTGGCTAATTTTTGCACCGCGCCGGTCACGCCGTACGCCCGGGCGACTTTGCCGTCCGCGTCGCTAAGTATGGGATAATCGGCCCCGACCGATTCGGCGAACTTTTTGTTTTTCTCCGGCGGATCGACACTGGCTGTGAAGTAGGCAACGTCGAACTTGCGTAGACTCGGCCCGCCGGCGGCAAAGGCCTTGCACTCGTTCGTGCAGCCGGGCGTAAAGGCCTTGGGAAACCAGGCCAGAACTACCGCCTGCTTGCCGCGGAAATCGGCCAGGCTGTAAGTCTTGCCGTCGGAGCCGGGCAGTTTGAAGTCAGGGGCCGCGTCGCCGGCCTTCAAATCGGCCGCCTTCAATTGGTCAAAAAACGCCATCATCGCCAATGGCGTGATAAATGCCACACTCAACATTTCAAACATGTGCATCGCCGCTCTCCTTTTATCAAAGGCTGGAATTGAGGGATTTTATTGCGGTATCCCATTGGTGACGTATCGTCTTCAATAACTATACGGAGAACATGCCGCCGGCAGCCGAAGATGTTTGGAATTCAAGTCTTTCGACAATTGGACACTTTGTTTTTTGATCGAAAAGCGTTTCCGCAACCGGCAAAACGCGGCTTTATGGAAGTTCGATGGACAACACACCCGTGCCGCTGATCCGGTCGTGCTTCAAGTCCATTAGCGCGCGGTTGGCGTCGGCCAGCGGATAGACGGCGGTGTGGGGATGGATGGGGATGGCGGCGGCCTCGGCCAACAGTTCGCGGCCGTCGGATCGGGTATTGCAGGTGACCGAGTGGATGTCGCGCTCATAGAATACGTAACGCTGGTAATCCATAGCGGGAATGGGCGTCATGTAAATGCCTGCCAGAGCCAATGTCCCGCCTTTTTGCAATGCTTCCAACGCCGGAAGGACCAATTCGCCGGCCGGGGCGAAGATGATCGCGCTATCGACCTTGAGGGGCATTTGCCGGGCGTCCTCGCCGACCCAGGCCGCTCCCATCTGCCTGGCCAACTGGCGATGCTTTTCACCGCGAGTGACCACGTACACCGCTGAGCCGCGATGCTTGGCAATCTGCATTACCACGTGGGCCGAGGAGCCGAATCCATACAAGCCCAACTTGCCGCCGGAGGGCAATTGAGATCGTTTAAGCGCCCGATATCCGATAATGCCAGCGCACAAAAGCGGCGCGGCTTCGACGTCGGTAAAGGCCGGCGGAATTCCGTAGCAATAGGCTTCGGGCGCAACGGCGTATTCGGCGTAACCGCCGTCGGCGTGATAGCCAGTGAAGCGGGCCGACTCGCAGAGGTTTTCCTTGTCCAAGCGGCAGAATTCGCACTTTCCGCAGGTGTGCCTGAGCCACGCCGCGCCCACGCGGTGCCCAACCTTAAACTTAGCGCATCCCGGCCCGAGTTTTTCCACGGTTCCCACGATCTGGTGCCCAGGGATAATGGGCATTTTTTGCCGCGGCAGGTCGCCTTCGATCACGTGCAGATCGGTCCGGCAGATCGCGCAGCAGCGGACCTTGATGCGAATCTCTCCCTGCTTCGGCTCGGGCATGGGCAGATCGACCATTTTCAGCGGCGCGCTATCGATCGGAGCAATGTGCTCCAAGAGCATGGCTTTCATGACGAGGACTCCACTTTTTGCCGATCGTTTTGGAAAAAACGTGGACAGCAATTACATCTATCATTATCATTATCTCTTAGAGTTGTAATTATACGAAGAGGGGGTATCGCATAAAAAATGGTTTGCCTTGCTCAGGGAGATAACTAAATGACGCCGGAAGAAATTGAAGAATTATTTCGCCGCAAAACGGCCGAATGGGAACAGATAACTGATTCTGCCGAGCGTTGGCGGTTGTTGCAAGACTTTCTCACCTGGGCCGACGCACAAAAACCAGTGCCGCGAAATTCAAAGGAAGGATGTCTGGCGGCACAGCGCAAGTTACTGGAAAGGATGAAATAACCGACAGGTATAAATTTTACGATTCACGTGAAAAGGACGGCAGTGCAACTGCCATGACAACGAAATTGCCGCATTGTTACTCGGTACGAAAACCTCCACCGTGTATTCACGGGGGCTAAATAATTGGGATGCACCGAACAATATATTTCACCGCCCACTGCCCACTCTTCGCGCGACCGACCAACCTTCGGTTGGCGCCCGTCGCGGTTTTATGTTAAATGGGTTTGCCGGAGTAGGATATCAAAGTTTTCATGTAATTTCCGCGGGCGAAGGCTTCCGGGTCGGGACAGTTTTCCTGGCTCATGCTGCCTTTTAATTGCTCGACCGAATCGTATTCCTTTGCTTCCATCCACTTGCTCAATCCGCTGAGGATTTCCTCTACCTGTTTAAAACCTTTGTGGTAGATTGCCGAGGCGATCATGCCCACGTCGGCCCCGGCCAAAAGGGCTTTGATCATGGCGTCGCCGTCGTGGATGCCGCTGGTTATCGCCAGCGAGGCGTTTATCCGGCCGTGCAATATGGCCACCCAGCGCAAGGGAGCGAGCAGTTCGTAAGGATCGCTGAGGATCAGCTTCGGCGTGGTTTCCAGCGTATCCAGGTCAATGTCGGGCTGGAGGAAGCGGTTGAAGAGCACCAGGGCGTCCGCACCGGCGTCGGATAGGCGTTTGGCCATGTTGGCCATCGAGCTGAAGTACGGCCCGACCTTCACGGCCAGCGGAATCGAGACCGACTGCTTAACGGCCGCCACCAGTTCCAGATACCTGGACTCGACTTCCTTGCCAGTCATGTCCTGATCGGTGGCGATGTAGTAGACGTTCAGTTCCAAGGCATCGGCCCCGGCATCTTGCATCATTTTGGCATAGCGGACCCAGCCGCCTTTGTTGGTGCCGTTGAGGCTGGCGATGATCGGTATTTTCACGGCCTTTTTCGCCTGCCCGATGCCCTCCAGATAATCGTCCGGCTCGGAGCGATAATCTTGCGGCTCGGGGAAGTAGGAAAGGGCTTCGGCGAAACTCTCCGTGCCGAACTCCCGGGCCTTGGTCATTTCCATTTCATCGTGTTCGATCTGCTCTTCGAACAGCGAGGGCAAGACCGCCGCGGCCGCCCCTGCCGCTTCCAGCCGTTTGAGCCAGTCGATCTTGCCGGTCAAGGGACAAGCGGCAATGACCAGCGGATTTTTCAGGTTCAACCCCAGATATTTTGTGGATAAATTGACGCCCATTCGTTATTTCTCCTTATTAAACCGCTTGCGGTTTCGCACTATGAAGTTCAAAAAGTGGTCAATAAATTGACCACCCCTTGCAAATCCTGAACCTTGAATCCCAAATCCAGAATCCAAAATCCTGAATCCTGAATCCTTCTATGCTCCCACCTCCTTGGAATCTTTCGTTTTATTTTCTCCGTTGCCGCCTGAAGTCGCTTCCGCGGAGGCCTGGGCCGCGGTCTCGCGGCTCACGCCGGCAAGCTGTTCGTAAAAATGATACCGCTTGTAGATGTCTTCCTGGCCCAATTCCAGCAGCCGGGCCGAATCGTCGGGCTTGGACCGGGCCAGCATGGCGAAGCGGGCCTCTTTCATGGCGAATTCCTTGAAACTGCCCACGGGCTTTTTGCTGGCCATTTGGAACGGCTGGCCCTCGTTGCGCGGATCGAAACTGTAAAGCGGCCAATAACCGCAGGCCACGGCGTCCTTTTGGATGCTCATGCCGGCCGACATGTCGATGCCCCAGCCGATGCAGTGCGAAAAAGCGATCAAAAGCGAAGTGCCGCGGTACGATTCGGCCGCGCGGATCGTGCGGATGGCGTGCATGGGATTGGCCCCCAGGGAGATCTGGCCCACGAACACGTTGCCGTAGGACATGGCGATCAGGCCCAGGTCCTTTTTACAGCCTTGTTTTCCGCCGGCGGCGAACTTGGCCACCGCCCCGCGCGGAGTGGATTTCGACATCTGCCCGCCGGTGTTGGAATAGACTTCGGTGTCCAAAACAAGGATGTTCAAATCGCGGCTGGAGGCGAAAACGTGGTCCAATCCGCCGAAACCGATGTCGTACGCCCAGCCGTCGCCGCCGAAACTCCAGATGCTCTTGCGGATCAGGTAGTCGGACGAGGCCAGCAGGTTTTTGGCGTCCGGCGAATTTATTCCCGCCAGGCGTTTGTTCAATTCGGCGACCAGCGACCTTTGCCGGGCGATTTCCTCCTCGGTTTCCTGCTTGTTGGTCGTAAGCGAGGTAATCAGTTCGTCGCCCAGTTGAGAGCCGAGCCGCTTGAGCAGATCGACGGCGTATTTAACCTGCTGATCGACGGCTAGGCGGAAGCCGAATCCGAATTCCGCGCTGTCCTAGAACAGCGAGTTCGACCAGGACGGGCCGCGCCCCTCGCTATTGACGCAATACGGCGTGCAAGGCAGGTTGCCGCCGTAAATCGACGAGCAGCCCGTGGCGTTGGCTATCAACATGCGGTCGCCGAAAAACTGCGTGAGCAGTTTGACGTAGGGCGTTTCGCCGCAGCCCGCGCAGGCCCCGGAAAACTCGAACAATGGCCGGAGCAACTGCGAGCCTTTGATCGTATCGGCCTTGACCTTGGTGCGATCCACGTCTGGAATCGTGAGGAAGAAATCCCAATTCCCCCGTTCCACGTCCAGGTGATTGATCTTTGGCTCCATGTCGATGGCCTTGTGCTTGGCCTTTTCCTTGTCCTTGGCCGGACACACGTCCACGCACAGCCCGCAACCGGTGCAATCGTCCGGGGCCACCTGGATTGTGAACTTCCAGCCGGGGTATTCCTTGCCTTTGTAATCGGTGGATTTGAATCCGGCCGGGGCATTGGCCAGCAAGGCCGGATCAAAGGCCTTCATGCGGATTGTGGCGTGCGGGCAGCCCAGCGAGCACAGGCCGCACTGGGTGCAAATCTTCGGGTCCCAGATGGGAATGTCCTGGGCGACGCTCCGCTTTTCGTACTGCGTGGTAGCCGTGGGGAAGGTGCCGTCGTTGGGCAAAGCGCTGACGGGCAGGTCGTCGCCGCGGTTGGCGATCATCATGCCCAACACGTTCTTGACGAAGTCCGGGGCGTTTTCGGGCACCGGCGGCACCATGTGCAGCTTGGACGTGACTTGACTGGGGTATTTCACTTCGAATAGTGCACTCAGAGCCCCGTCGACCGCCGCGTAATTTTGCTCGACGATCTTGCCGCCGCCCTTCTTGCCGTAAGTCTTCTTGATGGCGTCCTTGATCTGGGTGATGGCTTCATCGGCCGGAATGACGTTTGCCAACTTGAAAAAGCAGGTCTGCATGATGGTGTTGATCCGCACGCCCATCTGGGCGTCCCGGGCCACGCTGAAGGCATCGACCACGTAGAATTTCATCTTCCTGTCGATAATCTGCTTTTGCACCTCGGCGGGCAGATGATTCCACACTTCATCCGGCCCGTAAGGACTGTTCAACAGGAACGTGGCGCCCGGATCGGCCATCGAAAGCACGTCGATGCGCTCCAGGAAGTGAAACTGGTGGCAGGCCACGAAGTTCGCCCGGTGAACCAGGTACGAACCCTTGATCGCCCGCGGACTGAAACGCACGTGCGAGGTGGTCACGGACCCGGCCTTGCGCGAGTCGTACACAAAATAGCCTTGTGCGTGCAAGGGGGTGTTTTCGCCCACGATTTTCACCGAGTTGCGGTTTGCGCTTACGGTGCCGTCGCTGCCTAAGCCGAAAAATACCGCCCGGGTAACGTCGTCACTCTCGGTCGAAAAATTCGGATCGTAATCCACGCTCAGGTGCGTCACGTCGTCGTTTATGCCCGAGGTAAAGTGCTTTTTGGGCTGGGGCTTGCCAAGTTCCTTGAACACGCCCGCCGTCATTGCCGGAGTGAATTCCTTGGAGGAAAGGCCGTATCGCCCGCCGATAACCAGCGGGAACGAGCCGTTGCCGGTCCGGCCCGACCAACACTCGGCCAGCGAGGTAATAACGTCCTGATACAGCGGCTCGCCGGCAGCGCCCGGTTCCTTGGTGCGATCCAGTACGGCGATCTTCTTGGCGGTCTTGGGCAATGCGGCCACAAAAGCGGCCGAATCCCAGGGACGGAACAACCGAACCTTAAGCACGCCCACTTTTTCGCCCTGGGCAAGGAGTTTTTCGACCGTCTCTTCGACAACCCCGATGCCCGAACCCATGATAACGATCACCCGATCGGCGTCGGCCGCGCCGGTGTAATCGAACAAGTGATACTGCCGGCCGACCATTTTAGCGAACTTGTCCATGTGCTTTTGCACGATGCCCGCGGCCGCGTCGTAAAACGGATTGCACGTTTCGCGGGCTTGGAAAAAGACGTCTGGATTTTGGGCCGTGCCGCGAAGCTTGGGCCGCTCGGGCGAAAGCGCACGGTTGCGATGGGCTGCGATCAGGTCCATGTCGATCATCGCCTTTACGTCGTCCTCGGTCAATTGCTCGATCTTGTTCACCTCGTGCGATATGCGGAAACCGTCGTAAAAGTGGATGAAAGGCACCCGGGCCTCGAACGTGGCGGCGTGTGCGATCAGGGCCATGTCCTGGGCCTCTTGCACCGAGGCCGAGGAAAGCATCCCCCAACCGGTCGAACGGCAGGCCATCACGTCGCCGTGATCGCCGAAAATCGAAAGCGCGTGCGTGGCCACGGTTCGGGCAGTGACGTGAAAGACCGTGGGGGTCAGTTCCCCGGCGATCTTGAACATGTTGGGAATCATTAGAAGCAGGCCCTGCGAGGCGGTGAAAGTCGTGGTTATCGCCCCGGCCTGAAGCGCGCCGTGAACGGCCCCGGCCGCTCCGGCCTCGCTTTGCATTTCCACCACGTCGGGCACGGTGCCGAAGATGTTTTTCCGTCCGGCGGCGGCCCAGGCGTCGGGCAATTCACCCAGACCCGACGACGGCGTGATCGGATAGATCGCCATCACCTCGTTGCACAGGTGGGCTATGTTGGCCGTCGCTTCATTGCCATCGACTGTCACGAAGCGTCGTTTATCCACGAGAAGTCTCCTCAATTTAAAAAGTTTTAAGTTTTAAGTTATCAGTTATCAGTTTTAATAAGTGAGGGTATCAGAAATTTAATGTCACATTACATGTTTAGCCCGGGCATTTGTGCCCGGAGGAGCGGACAAGATACGGTAGGCAGTGAACATGATTCTCTTGATCCACAATTCGTGGAATCCAGTAGAATAACGCTTTACGAACCGTCCCGCAAGAACCGCCGACTGGGGGAGAGGCAAAGGGCTATTTAATGTGGTGGAAAAGTGGTTATAATGCAGTAGCGGGTAAGAAGATTCGCTTGCGGAGGAAATATCATCGAGACTGAAACAATAGGTCGAGTATTGACCGAGGCAACGATCGAGAATATGAGTGACCTTGCTGCCGTGGAAATGGGACATTTACCAGCCGACAAAGTGCGTCGAATTGCTGTCACGGACGCCTTGGTCGACACCGGCGCCACTATGCTTTCTTTGCCCACGCGTATCATTCGACAGTTGGGATTAAAAAAGCGTTCTACGCGGCGGGTAACCACTAGCCAGGGAGTTGTCCAGGCAGACGTCTATTCCACTGTGCGATTGACGATCAAAGGGCGCGATTGCCCAATGGACGTGATCGAAGTGCCCGACGACGTTCCCGTTCTCATCGGCCAGATTCCCTTGGAATATCTCGATTTCGTAGTCGATCTGCAAAGCCGCAGTCTAATCGGCAATCCCGCCCACGGCGGCGAACAGATGTACGAAATGTATTGAGAATGGAAAAAATATCGTCCGCCCCGGTAGCTCAGGGGATAGAGCACTGGTTTCCTAAACCAGTGGTCACAGGTTCAAATCCTGTCCGGGGTACTATAGAACTTTGTACTCTATCGCAAGCAGTCGCAAGGACTCGCGTAACTTTTTTATTATCAAACACTTCAGATATTGTCTGCGAATCCTTACTAATTTGATTACCTCGGATTTAATGACCTGACTTAAAGCGGAAGTCGCTTCGTCTCGTGATCTTCAACTATTCTCATTAATAAGCTTCCCCTTAGTAAAAACCTCCAAAGTTTATCTCTTAAAATGTGGTGCAAGTGTTTTTGAAAGCCCCCTCGCGGAACTACTTTCCTGTCACGGTTTTGCGATGGACAAGATTTTTAACCCTGGCGGCGATGTCAATACCGATTTCTCCCACGGGAAGGACTTGGACGGCGGCGTTGAGTTGACTCGCTGCCTGGGGCATGCCGTAGACCACGCTGGTTCGCTGGTCTTGAGCGATGGTGTGCCACCCTCCGCGGCGCAAGTCCAAGAGTCCACTGGCGCCGTCTTGACCTATTCCTGTGAGCAGCACGGCTATAGAAGGCCTGAGCCAATGCCGAGCGAGACTTTTAAACAGCACGTCAACCGAGGGGCGGAAGGGATTGTCGATAGGATCCTTCGTGTAGATGAAGACGCCATCCGGACGCATCACCAGATGATCGTCGGTTCCCGCCACTAGTACGACTCCTGCCTGAGGCCGGTCGCCGTCGCGGGCCGTGCGGACAGTCAACTGGCAGTGGTTCGATAACCAAGCGGCCAGCGGATCCGCGAAATCAGCGCTAATATGTTGGGCGATAATAACAGACGCGGGGAAGTCTTTGGGCCATTTTGAAAGGATGGTCTGCAGGGCGTTCGGTCCGCCCGTGGAAGCCCCGATCGCAACCAATTGCAATTGGGAGATTTCACCTTGCAAGTGTTTCGCCACGGGGATCGGCGGAGTTGAAGACTCCGCTTGAGCATCTATGCGCGAGCGAATCTTGTCCACATGGGTTAGTTTTGCCAAGAGAGGGGCTCCGGCCTGAGCGGGCGGAAGGTTGCCCAGCACCGGCGTAGACACGGCGTCAAAGGCTCCGTAACCGAGCGCTTCACAAACCAGAGAGTAATTTCCGGCAACCGTCGCAGTGACCACAAGGATGGGGCAGGGAAAATGCTGCATGATCTGCCGCGTGGCCTCCGCCCCATTCATCCCCGGCATCAGTAGATCCATCAGAATGCAGTCGGGCGGATCTTTCTCGCATTGGCGGACCGCCTCTTCGCCGTTGGCCGCGGTCCAAGCGACGCTATAGTCGGAATGGCTGTACACGACCCGCCGCAAAACTTCCGTGGCGGTTCGCAGGTCGTTGACGATCGCAATCCTCATGCCTCGGGACTCCCAATCAATTCGCGCACCGTCTGGATCAAGGTATCGTCGTGAAAGCTGCTCTTTGTGAGGTAGTGATTCGCGCCGGCTTCGAGCCCGCGGAGTCGATCCTCTTCGCGGTCCTTATAGGAAACGATGACCACCGGAATGGCCTGGAGCCGCGCATCCTCTTTTATCTTACGGACCAAATCCAAGCCGTTCAAGCGGGGCATATCGATGTCGCTGATCACCAGGTCGAACCGCCCCTCTCGCACAAGGTTCCAGCCTTCCATGCCATCAACGGCGACTTCCACGAGATACCCCTGGTTCGCCAAGAGTTGCCGCTCCACTTCCCGCACCGTGATGGAGTCGTCGACTACGAGGATAGATTTCTGCCGGCGGTTATCTGGTTGGGCTGCGCGCGCACCGGCCCGTTGCAATCGGCTCCCTTGGAGGAGTTTTTCGATGGAACTGCACAAGTCGTCCGGGTCCACGATGAGTACCGGGGAACCGTCGTCCAGTAGGGCAACTGCATGCAGATTGGGAACCTTTCCCAGCCGGCGGTCCAACGGTCGGACGACGAGGTCTTGTTCTCCACGAAGCCCGTCGACCACCAATCCGTACTTTGCCGATCGATTGCTAAAAAGGACAACCAGGAGATCTTCACCGAGGATTTCCGGGCCTTCCAGTTTGAAGACCTGGCGTGCCATTACAATTCCCACGTTCTGCCCGTCAACTTCAAAATATTGACGGTTCTCCAACGAATGGAGTTCGTTGCGGGCGACGCGGATGATCCGGTCGATTCGGTTATGAGGGAATGCATAGGGCTCGTCTGCGATATCCACAACAACTGCACGGAGCACGGAAAGCGTTACGGGAAGTTCAATCTGGAAGCTCGTCCCCTGGTCCGGGTCAGAGTGAATGTGGATGTGGCCGCCCACCGATCGGACCATCGTGTGAACCACGTCGAGTCCCACGCCGCGGCCGGAAATTTCGGTCACCTGGGAGGCCGTGGAAAATCCGGGGAGGAAGAGGAAGTCCAGGAGTTCCGTGTCGCTTAGCTTTTGGGCCAGGTCGGGGCTGGCAAGTCCCCGTTGGACGACTTTACCGCGCAGACGTTCTCTGTCGATACCCCGGCCGTCGTCGGAAACTGTAATCGAGAGCAGACCCGCACGGTGCGCGGCCTCGATGTGGAGACGACCGATTTCCGGTTTTCCCAAGGCTTGTCTTTCTTCGGGCGTTTCCAGACCGTGATCCAGTGCGTTGCGCACCAAGTGATTCAGGGGGGCATCCAGCCGCTCCAGGATGTCGCGGTCGACTTCGGTGGTCTCGCCTTGGATTTCGAGTTGAGCCTTCTTTCCCATTTGCCGAGCCAGGTCGCGGACAAGCCGCGGCAGCCCCTGTACGCCGTCCCGAAACGGCCTCATGCGGCTGGAGATGACCTCGTGATATAAGCGGCTGCTCAAATCGTCAGTATTACGAATGCGCCGGTCGAACTCGCTCATGCGATCCGCAAGCAAATCACGGCAGGCAACCAATTGCTCGCGCGCATCGTTCCGCAGAGCGGAGACCCGTTCCTCCGATACTTCAGACGGATCCATAGTGGCGAGGCTTTCGAGGGTGTCGGCAAGTTGCGTCTGGAGATGTTTCAACTGAAGGAGTGACTTAGAGAAAGGTTGGAGCCAGCGCGCTTCCACCAGGGACTCGCCGGCCAAGCCCATAAGCCGTGTCAGGCTCCGGGCCGTGACGCGGACAACGCCTTCTTCGCTTGAGGTCTCTGGGGATTTTGGACCGACAATCGGGGCGGCTGGCTGCGGGGAGATTTCAATAGTCGGTATGGGTGGCGCAGGTGGAGCAACAGACTCCCTCGGCGCCGATGTTTGGGCAGCATCCGTTGCCGTCGTTTGGATATCGATAAACGCCGGACCGGGCGATACCTGCGACTTGCTTTCGTGCACCACATTGTCGAGACGCTGTAAAAGTTGGGCTGCTTCAGGCTGATGGGTTTCAAGCCACGCTGTGAATCCGACACCCGCCGCTGCCGCAATGCCTTGCAACATGTCGACGCCGGCCAGGAGAATATCCACTACGTTGCTGGTGAGTGTTAATTCGGCCTTTTGGGCCCGGACGAAGCAATCCTCCATGGCGTGAGCAACCTTGACGCCCGGCTGCACGTTAACCACGCGCGCCGCGCCCTTGATCGAGTGGGCTGCGCGCATCATGGCCTCCAGTCGTTCCGGGCTGGCGTTTCCTTGCTCCAACGCCACGAGTCCGTCGGCGAGGATCTGGCAGTTCGTGCGGACCTCTTCGCGAAATAAGTCGATCAGAAAATCGTCGCTACTAACTTGACTCATCGAATGGTTTTCTCCAACGCCTGAAATATTCGTGTCTCCGCGAGCATGCCGACTTTCTTGTTCTGATGAGAGAAAATAGCCTGCGAATAAAACCGGCTACTTTTCTCCACTGTGTGAGGCAGGTTTTCCGAGGCCTGGGCTTTAATGCGGCAAACGCCTTCGACTTCATCGACCGGAAACACCCAGCGATTTTGCTCCTGCTCAACCACGAGGAGGCGCTCTTTGCTGATGGGAGTTGCAAGGCATTTATTTTGTGGATCTTCAAGAGTTCCCTCGATCCCCAACAATTCCCGCAACGAGACGCAAAGGTGTAACTCGCCACGGATATTGGCAAGGCCCAACAGAAGTCTATCCGTGCGCTGGGGTACGCGGTGAATCGGCCGCAGTTCCACGACCTCAACCACTCTGCGGGTATCGAGAGCCAACCATTCGGCGCCGATCCGGAACATGAGGACCGATTGTTCTTCGATTGCAGTTATTGCATCACTCTCAGCGATCCGTTGCGTCCAATCCTCCAAGTACTCAGGGGGCGCTTCCCGTTTAAAAAGTTGTTGTCCGGCGGCCGAAAAGACCGGACAATTACGGCAGTGGACGGCCTGCGCCGCGCCGGCGCGGCGAACGACGACATCGCGCTGGTCCGCGTTCCCGGGTCGTTTGAAATTCCCTCCGCCGCCCGCACGCTCGCGGAAACCAAGAAGTACGATGCGATCATCTGCATTGGCTGCCTGCTGCGCGGCGACACGCCGCATTACGACGTGCTTGTGAACGAGGTGACTCGGGGGATCGGCCAGTCGGCGCAGGAGACTGGAGTGCCGCATGCGTTTGGAGTGCTGACGTGCGAGACGCTGGAGCAGGCGATTGATCGCGCCGGGTTGAAGATGGGCAACAAGGGATTGGAGGCGGCGCTGGCGGCGGTGGAGATGGCGAATCTGAAGGAAATCGTCGTTCGCCGTTCGTCGTTCGCTGGTCGCAAAGGCAAAACCAAATGCAAGCGCAACAAGGCGAAGCGTTGACTCCTCTCATCGTGCAATCCAGCTTATACACTAATAACGAATAGCGAACGACGAATAGCGAACGACGACTCATGGGTACTCGACGCAAATCCCGCGAACTGGTTCTGCAGATGCTGTTTCAGGCGGACATGGGGAAGCAGACGCCGGAGCTGGTCCGGAAGACGTTCTGGGCCGAGCGCACAAACGTGGA
>JBEKFZ010000088.1:0-17424 GCA_050013075.1 Thermoguttaceae bacterium
CGCGTTTTTGACGGGCGCGACGATCCTGGGCACGTTGTTCGGCGGTCGGCGGGCCGAATGTGTCACCAATGAAATCCTGGTCAAACTCCTTTGTCGCCTCACGCAACTCGGCGGTAGTCATTTCCCAGTAGGGTTTCGATGGCTGCTTTTTTTGACCACCACTAACCTTTTCTGATAATTTTTTAGTCTTCTTCATCGGTATCTCCTTCGAACTCTAAGTTTCTCGTGGTCTCTCAACGGCCGGGCGTGAATCACGTAAACCACATCTTCCGGGTCATATATGTAGGCTACTTGCAACCATCGATTCCCGTTGCCACGCCCAACCACAAATCGTTTTCCGTCCTCACGGGCGTCGTGGTAGGGGTGGCGGGCATGTTCGACGACCCACTCCGCCTCTTTGGGGGACACGCCGTGTTCGGCGACGTGTTAGATGTTCCATTCGTTCCATCGGAAAATCACGGCGAAGCTCCCTATGGTATTTTACTATATAGGAAAATAATCCAGCAGTCTACCGGATTGCCACACCACCCATGCTTGTGGTTGCGGCCTTTTCGTAATGCTTATCAAGCACCTGCCAGTAGTGTTTACCCGTTAGTGTTTACCCGTTGTAAATTAAAAGGTTGCGTCAATTTTTGAAGTTATACAGTAATACTTAGTAGTTTCATAATTCTCCGTTAGTGGAGCAATCACAATTTCAATGATCTTAAATGATCTTAATTGAAATCCCTGATATAGCATATATCCCGTTTGTGCATAATAAGTAAAATGCGTAACCTTCCAGGCTTTCTTATTTTATCAAGCATGACTGTTTTTTTGACGATACTGCAAACAATGGATGATCGGACCATACCTAACGATTCAGTTACATGGATTGGAGGATAGAAACCGGGCGATCAGGGGGCAATGATAAAACCTGCCAAATTGAAATTGCACGATGTAAGCAATTTTCACGATCTTCTTCCTTATTATATAGGATGATGCACAATGTGGAAAACATTCCCCCTCACCGTAGTCGTAATTCTATTCTTATCAACAACATTATTGACGGTTTCACCAGGGCAAAGGTTATCCGCCGCCGATCAGGACCTAATCCAGCGGTTGAACCAATTGGAAGCCGAAACCCAAGCCTTGCGCGGCGAAGTTAATAGGATGCAACAGGATATTGTACGTTTGCCGAGCGTTGGATCGAGTGCCGCTTCCAACTCGGTGATCCTGGCGTCCAATACGACTGATTCCACGGCTCCGGCCCCGCCCGTACCCTGGGCTGTACCCTTATCGACTGCATCCCAGCCGTCTCCATCCAAATCAGCCGCGTCTACTAACTCAACCGAACCATCGCCGGTTACACCATTGCCGCCCGTATCTCAAACGGCTATATCCGAAACAGATAAACTTCAATCGGCCGCCCCGCAAGAGGATTACTATACCCTGGACCAGATTAAAGGCGAGATGAAAAAGCTGGTCTGGAAAAAGGGCGATTTCACGGTCACGCCTTATGGTTACTTATGGGGCGCCACGACTTATGAAACAGAACGTTCGAATAACGGCGACTATACTTATTACGTCTATTCGGCCCAAGCGCCGGAGCAGGTAGGACCGACATTTCACGTTGACGCCAAATCGACCCGCATAGGTTTCGATGTTCTCGGCCCGCGAATTGCTTGCTTGAACTGCGCCCAAAGCGGCGGCAAAGTGGAATTCGACTTCCAAGGGGCGTCGGCCCAGGAAAACAAGGGAACCGTGCTGTTGCGGCACGCCTATTGGGAAGTGAAAGACGATGAATTCCGCCTGCTTGCCGGTCAAACCTGGGACATTGTCTCTCCGCTTTACCCCAACACGATCATGTACACCGTGTATTGGGGGGCGGGCAATATCGGTTATCGGCGTGCACAGTTTCGCGCTGAGCGATACGTCGCATGTTCGGATGATTTGCTTCTGACCATGCAAGGATCGCTGGACGGCAACATCATAGCCGACACTACTCCCACCGGCGTTATCGGCGATCAATCCAGTTGGCCTATCGTCGAAGGACGCACGGCTCTGACGTTTGGACCCCGCGGCAAGGATTGCTATCCCATTACGTTGGGCTTTTCCGGCCACATTGGCGAACAACGATTTAAATATACCGCCGCTCCGGCTGAAGAAATGTATGCCAGAACATGGTCGTGCAACGTTGACCTGAAGGCGCCCGTCAACGACCGCCTTGGATTCCAAGGCGAGTACCAAATTGGCGAGGACTTAAGCGCCTTCCAGGGCGGAATTCTGCAGGGTTATAATTTCACGCTGCGAAAATCCATTTACGACACCGGCGGCTGGGTGGAAGTCTGGTATTACTGGACTCCTAAGTGGCATAGCCACGTGGGTTACTGCATCGACAGTCCTCTTGTCAGCGACATTCCAGCCGGCGGACGCACTTACAATGCGGTTTACTTTGGAAACCTTCTGTATGACGTGACCAAGCAATTCACCTGCGGCCTGGAAGTGGGCGAGTGGCGCACGCTTTACAAAGGCCTGGCACCGGGTGAATCGACCCGTATCGAGTTCATGGCCCGATATGGGTTCTAAGAAAGGAAATCCTTCACCTCCATCAGGTTGGTATAGGACTTCCGCATCCAAGCCGTCGAACATGCTCGGCATACAATAAGTTGGGGCGGCGTTTTAACCGCCGCCCCAACGAGGCGTTCTTGCTATTTCAGCACTTTACCGGCGGCGGCGGCAGTAGATGCCCAGTCCCATGGCAGCCAGCATGAGCATCGCCCAAGTGGCCGGCTCGGGAACCTCCGATAACGAGCCTGAGGTCGAGCCGCCGTCAATCGCGGCAGTGTTCAACGTGGCCCAGCTCCCGGATCCGATGTCCAGGGTGTCTTGGACTATGGAAGTCGCCGTCAAACTGCCGGAGAGCACCTTGGTTGTGCCGTTGCCGCTGATAGTGCCCACGGTATGCGTGCCGCCGTTGACCTCGAACGTGGCGGAATTAGATATGGCGGAAGACGTGGAGATCTGGCCGGTGGAGGCCAACTCCAGCGTGCCGGTGTTGACGGTGGTCGCGCCGGTGTAGGTGTTGCTTCCGGATAGGACCCAGGTGCCCGAGCCGGACTTGGTCAGAGAAGTGGCCGACCCGGACGCATCGCCGAGGATCGCCGCGATGGCGTTGTCGCCGGTATTCGAGCCGGTTAGGGTCAAAGTACGCGTGCCCGAGCCGGTGAAGGCTATGGCGCCGGTATTGGTCCAACTGACGGCCCCCGAGTCGGAGGCGGTCGTGCCGGATGCGTCCAGGGTCCCGGCCGATGCGCCAGCACCCAAGGTGAAGAGCCGGTCAGTGCTGGCGGCAGTGCCGGTGTATTGCAGCGTGCCGCCTTTAAGGACGAGGTTGTCCGCGATGTTGGTCGAAGCGCCGATGCTACTGTTCGAGCCGCCGGCGGCCAATGTCGAAACGCTGAGTGTTCCGCCATTGATCGTCGTGCTGCCGGTGTAGCTGTTGGTCGATCCCGAGAGTGTGAGAGTTCCGACGCCGCCCTTGACCAACACCAGCACTCCTGTGCCTGTGCCTTGGTACTTGTCGCGGATTACGCCGCCGAACGAGCAATTGGCCGGGTTATTGACCGTCAAGGTGCTATTTGTGGTGATGGAGCTGTCCCAATTGAGTTGAATGACGCCGTAACCCGAGGAATTACTGATTCCGGCCACGGTTTCGCTGTAGCCCATCAGGTCAAGATAGGCAAGGTTGCTGGTTGATGAGCCGACCAAGGTGACGACCGACGAGTTGTCGATTTGGTTGGCAGCGCCCAGGTAGACGGTAGCGCCGGCGGTGGTGGGATCGATGGTGAGGTTGCCTGGTATGGCGTCCACGTCGTTCACGCCCGCCGTCTTGTTCAGGGTAAGGGTGCCGGCGTTGACGATCGTCGCGCCGGAATAGGTATTGGCGGCCGTGCCGGAGAAGATTATCGTGCCGGTGTTTGCACTTGCTGAAGATGCGTTTGCAACGACTAGAGTCGCCGGCTTGGTCAAATCGCCGCTGCCGCCGATCGCTCCGCTAAAGGTGCAAGTGTACGAGCTGTTGAGATTGTATATATATCCGCCGCCGCTTAGGGTGATGGCGCCGGCAAAGACGCTTGCGGCATTAGAATCGCTTTGTGTTGCGCCGATTCCGCCGCCGTTTACGTTTATGGCATTATTAATCGTTGTCGCTCCCCAGGCGCCTAATTGGCCGGGGCTGTTTACCGTGACCGGGGCCAAGGTGCTGGAACTTCCCAATATAGTCGGTGTCGAGGCGTTATCCCCTTGGATCGTCAATTCGCCTTGGCCTACAACCACGCCGCCCAGATTGGTATAGCCTATGTTTACAAAAAAGATGTTGTTGGCGCCGGTCTTGGTAAGTGTGTAGTTGTTGCCGGTAAGAGTCACTGGATTATCGGAGTAGAGAGAAGTGTTTGCCCCTCCGATCCCGGTGTTGTCGTTGCGGAGGTCCCACCGTGCGGTGCCGCCGATGGTCGTGGCGCCGGTAAGCCTGATGGATCTTACCGACCTAATAATAGCGGCGCCGGAATTAACTATGGCCCCGTTGCCGCCCACGCCGGCGCCTTGGACATAGAAGACCTCGCAGCCGAGGATGTTGTCGTTGTATAATCCGTTGAGGTCGAGAGTGCCGCCGTTGATGTAGGTTGGGGTGCCGATGCCGGTGGCGGTGGCGCCGCTGTAAGTGGCGTTGTCGCCCAGGGCGACTTGGTTAGCGCCTAACTTGAGCGTGCCGCCGGAGCCGGTGACCGGGTTGCCGGTGACATACACGGTGGTGTTGTTGCCTAAATTGCCGCTGACCAGGAGCGTGCCGCCCGCGACCACCGTATCGCCGTAATAGTCGTTCGTGTTGCTGATTGTCAGGGTTCCGGAGTACGTGCTTGCCAAGGATATTCCGGTGGAACCGGTGATCTTTCCGGCGCCGGAGAAGGTGTAGGCGCCTGAGCCGTCGACCGTGATGGACACGGGCGCTACGCTTCCGGCGATAGTGACCGTTTTTGAGGTGGTGGCCGTGTTGTCGAAGGTCACGGCGTCGGACGGATAGAACTTGTCGGCCGAGCTGCCATTTTTCCAGTAATTGCTGGATGTGTCCCATGCAGCGGAAGCGGTGGTGGTTCCAGTCCAGGTCAACGAAGCGTTGGCCGTGGTAACGTCAAATGTGATCTTTTTATTAGTGGTATCCACGACCTTGTTGCCGATTGTGCATCTTGACGCGGTAGTCAAGGCGACAGTGCCGGTTCCCGACAGCGCGGTGGTTGCCTGGGCAACCGTGAAGGTGGTGCTGCCTGAGCCGCCTATCGTCACCAGGCCGGTCGGAACGAAGTTGATGGTGGTGGTGCCGTTTAAGGTCAAGGTGTTGCCGACCGACAACAGATCGCCGCTTGTGCCGGAGGCGTTGTAATCGATTGTATCGCCGCCGGTGAAGGTGCAGGTGCTGCTGATGGTCAAAGTGCCCACGTTGTAGGTCCGGCCCGGGGCAATGGTGGAAGTAGCAACGTCGGTGACGCTTCCGGTAACGGTTCCGACTCCGCCCAGGAGTTGTGCCGCGCCGATGGCGAAGGTCTTGCTGGTGGTAGCCGAGACGTCGAACGTAGCGCCGTTATAGATATTCACCGAAGCACTACTGCTAATCGAGCCGGTGCTGCCGCTGACGGTGCTTAGGGCCAAGGTTCCGCCCCATATCGTTGTAGCGCCGCCGTAGGTATTGGTGCCCGAGAGGGTCCAGGTTCCGGCGCCTCGTTTGTTTAGAGACATAGCGGAACCGCTTCCGATAACGCCGGTAACCGCGCCGGTCCCATCGCCTATCAAGTTAATCACTCGGGTGCCGGTGCCAGTGATTGCGCCCAGCGTGAGCGAGTTGCCGGCGCCGGGGTTGGCCTGGAAATAATACTGATTTCCTCCCGCGGATATCGTAATAGTGTTTATCGTATTATTGCCGCTGACGTTGACTATCTGGGGTTGTATCATGTCCAGCAGCATGGGCGAACGGCCCTGCGTGTTTATTGCTTTGCTAATGGCAGCAGGAGTATTACCGCTACCGGTGGCAAGTTCGAGTCGAGTGCCGGAGACGCCGCCGCCAATACTTACGGAGCCAGCGTTGTTAAGAATAGTCACATTTCCTATTCGCAACGCCCCTGCTTTGCCCGTGGCGGAGCTGCCCGTTCCGGTTCCGGCATTGATGGTCCCTGTGAAGCCAGACACGGTACTTACGTTGCCAAACGTGACGGTGTCCGGTCCGATCTGTGTGAGCGTGCTGGCACCGGCCAACGCGGCGTTTGACATATCGTCGTCAACGGCGGTGTTAAATAACAGGGTGCTGCCGATGTTAATCGTCCCTCCGTTGGGCAAAAGGCCGCTTGTGCCGGGGCCTGAATTATTTCCGGGATTCGTGCCGTTGCCCGAATAATTTCCGACACTCAGAGTGCCGGAGCTTATCGTGGTTCCGCCGGACCAGTTATTGCTGGTCGAGGTGAGGTACAACCAGCCAGTGCCGGCCTTGGTCAGGCCGCCGGCGCCCGAGAGTGCGCCCGATACAGTAGCACTTAGATTCTGCGCCGTAATGGTACTGCTAGAGTTCATGGTGATCGTGCCGGATAGGGTGTTGTACCCGTTATCGCTGAAAATCGTGCCGCCGTTTGAAACGATATTAGAGGGAATGGTATAGTAGCCCGTCGCGCTAATCCATATACCCAACGTTGTGCTGCTGGCAATCGTGGTGGTATTTGTCAAGGCGCCCAAGGCTGAGGTGCTTCCGACGTACAGAGAACCGTTGCTGACCGAAGTGCCGCCGGTATAAGTATTGGATCCGGACAGGACCCATGTCCCGGCGCCGGATTTCACCACCGAGGTGGCCCCGCCGGTTCCGTCTCCGATGGCCGCGGCAAGGATGTTTTGGGTGCTACTTGCCCCGCTTACGCCGACCCAAGAGCCGGTGAGCGTCAGGATATGAGTGCCCGAACCGGTAAAGAGCATTGACCCGGTGTTTGTGAATTGTACACCAGATGCGCCGGATCCGTCGAGTGTTCCAGTCGCGCCCAAGGTGAACAGCCGGTTGGTGCTGACGGCGGCGCCGATATATTGCAGCGTGCCGCCGTTAATGACCAGGTTGGCGGCGGCGCTGGTCGAAGCGCCGATATTGCTGTTCGACCCGCCGTTGGCCAGCGAGGAAACGCTGAGCGTTCCGCCGCTGATGGTGGTGACGCCGGTATAGCTGCTGGCTCCGCTAAGGGTTACATTGCCCGCGCCGATCTTTGTTAATGTGCCGGTGCCGCTGATGACGTTACCCAGGCTCAAGGTTGAGCCGGGGTCGACGATTAGGGCGCTGTTGTTGGTTATGGCGGCCGTGGAGGCAAGGCCGCTGTTGTATGTGCCGTCGCCGATTTGCAGGGTGCCGGAACTGATGGTAATGGTGTTGGTGAAATCGTTCGCCGCGGAGTTGGCCAAGGTGACCTTGCCAGTGCCGTTTATAGTCAAACCGGTGCTGCCGCTTATGTACCCGGTGCCGGATAGCGTGTAATTCTGCGTGGAGTTGGTGAAGAACACGCCGCCCGGCGAGAGCTTCGCGGTAAGGTTGATGTTAGGCGAGTACGAACCGCCGTCGGCAAAGGTTACCGAGTCGCCGTCAAAAAAGGTCTGAGAGGCACTGCCGTCCGTCCAGTTGCTAGTGGTGTTATAATCCCAGGCGTTGCCGTTCTTGGTTCCCACCCAGGTCAGGATCTTGGCCGAGCCGGTTACGACCAGGTCGATTTCCGAGCCGGCTTTCTGCAGAACAAATGTTTGACGGCCGACCGGCAAGCCGGTAAGAGTGAAGTTATCGGTGGGAGTGCTGGAGCCGTTGTAGCTGTTGTACTGAATCAAGGGGTAAGTGCCGTTGTTGATCCCGGCTTGTAACATTGAGATGTTGATGTTGATCTTGCCGTAAGCATTCACGGCATCGAATCGATCCGCGATAATCAAATCTTTACTGGACGAGGGCGTTTGCCCGATATCGAACTTGAGCACGTCGCCCGTGCCGTTGACCAATCCCAAGGTATAGGGGCTGGGGCTGCCGGTACTGAAAGTCAGGGTGCCGGCGGTTCCGAGGCCGCCCGGTGCGATCGTTACGTTGCCCGAGGAAGTATCGGCGACGTTTCCCTTGACCGTGCCCGAGCCGCCGGCCAGGGTCTGGCCGGAAGACAGTGCAAAGCTGACGGCCGAGACGTCGAGGGTCGCGGTGGAGTTGATGGTTATTCCAGAACTGGAGCTAATCGAGCCGCCGGAGCCTAACTTCAACGTGCCGGCGTTGATCGTGGTCAAGCCGGTGTAGGTGTTGGCAGCGGATAGAGTCCAAGTACCGGTGCCACTTTTGATGACATTGATGGGGCCGACGGTATTGGTGCCGCCGCCGATAACGCCGGACACCGCTCCGCTGCCTCCGCCTTGCAAGTATAGATTCCGTGCGGTCGTAATGGTGGCATTGTTTTGGATTGTGCCGGAGATGGTCAGTAAATTACCGGTTCCGGCATCGGATTGAATGACATATTCAGTGCCGCCCTCGATAAGGGATATGTTTCCATTGTATGTCGGATCGGCAATGGTATTATTGCCGGAGAAATTCTCGATATGCGCGGTGGTTGCCGCGGAGCGTCCGGTCAATGTAATCGAATGATATTCGGTAAAAGTTCCGCCGCTGCCGCTGCTGTCAAGTTGTAGGATGCTGGTGGCCGTGCCGCCCGCGATGGTGACAACGCCTGACGCGCCGAGCGAGCCGAGCGAATACGTATTTGTAATCTTCACAATTCCGGCGTTCACGTTGGTGGCGCCCGTGTAGGAGTTACTCCCTGACAGTGTAAGGGTGCCGGCGCCGTTTTGAGTAAGGATGCCGGATCCGGTTATTGTGGAATTAGCAATCGTGAAGGGGTTGCTGCTGTTGAAGATCAAAGTGCCGCCGTTGGAAATTGTAGTCCCGGTGATATCGGGCAGACTGCCGTTTGCGCCGCCGTCGCCGATTTGCAAGGTGCCGAGGCTTATCGTGGTTCCTTGGTTCCAGTTATTGCCCGTACTGGTCAAAATTACGGCAGAACTGCCGTTTTTAGTCAATGCTCCGTTACCAAGAGAAGGGATAGTGATCGGACCGGAGAAGATGACGGAACTGGAGGCAGCGGTAGAGGAGCTTGTCAGATATCCCAAGCCGTTTATCGTGATGGTTCCGGAGAAGGTGGCCGCACCGGCATCGCCGCTCAATGTACCCACGGTGCCGCTATTTAGCGTAATGTTGTTACCAATCGTGGCCGAGACGCCCCAAGCCGCCAATGTTCCGCCGAGGTTCACGGTAATGGGCGCCAAGGTGGACGAACTTCCAATGATGGTCGTTCCTTGAATGCCTATCTCTCCACCGTTGATGGTTAAGCCGCCCAGGTTGGTATAACTCAGGCCGACGAGAAAGACAGCGTTGGAACCGGCCTTATACAGTGTTTTGCCGTTGCCGGCCAGGTATGCGCCCGTGCCCCGGATGTCAAATCGTGCCGTTCCGCCAAAAGTGGTGTCGTCGTTGAGATTTACGCCCAGGAATGAGTAGATTTGACCACTGGACGTACCGTTGCTAATCAGCGCGCCGTTGCTGTCGTAGCCCGTGCCTTGGACGTACAAAACGCGGGAATTGACGCCGAGATATGTGTTATTGAGATCCAACGTGCCGCCGTTGTTAATCGTAACAGTGCTGGTGTTGGATGCCGGGCCGAGTGCGTAGGCGTTGCCCAGGACGATCTTTCCGGCGGTGATGGTTGTAGCGCCGGTGTAGGCGTTGCTGGAAGATAGCGTGAGCGTGGCGCTTGCACCCAATTTGGTGAGTGTGCCGGAGCCGCTGATGACGTTGGCCATGGGCACGTCTGAGATTGGGTAGATGATTAGCGCGCCGTTGTTGGTTATAGCGGCCGCGGAGGCAAGTCCGCTGTTGTATGTGCCGTCGCCGATTTGCAGGGTGCCGGAATTGATGGTAATGGTGCCGGTGAAATCGTTCGCCACGGAGTTGGCCAAAGTCACTTTGCCGGTGCCGTTTAATGTCAAACCGGTGCTGCCGCTAATGTACCCGGAACCGGTGAATTTGTAATCTTGCGTGGAGTTGGTGAAGGTCACGCTGGCCGGCGCAACCCTTGAGACGAGGTTGATGTCCGGCGAATACGAACCGCCGTCGGCAAAGGTCACGGTGTCGCCGTCAAAATAGACCTGAGAGACACCATTCGTCCAGTTACTAGTGGTGTTAATATCCCAGGCGTTGTAGTTCTGGGTTCCCACCCAGGTCAGGGTCAAGTTCGAGTTCCCGCCGGATACCACGAGGTCGACTTCATTAGTGTTGTTCACCAGATTAAATACTTGGCGGGTATAGGATGAGCGGGTGAGATTTAAGTTGCTATAGCCTTCGAGGGTGGTGTACTGAATCAAGGGGTAAGTGCCGTTGGCGATCGTGGGTTGCAACTGCGTGACGTTAACGTTGATCTTATTTGAGTTCCTGGCATCTAAGTCACCGACGACAAGCAAATCGCTGACCGACGAGGTATTTTGTGCGAGATCGAACTGCAGTACGTTGCTCGATCCGTTGACCAATCCCAAGGTATAGCCGGTGCTGAAAGTCAGGGTGCCGGCGGTTGCGACGCCGCCCGGGTTGATTATTGCGCCGCCGGAGTAAGTATCGGCGACACTTCCCTTGACCGTGCCCGTGCCGACCAGGATCTGGCCGGGAGCCAAGGTAAATCTGGAGGTGGTCGTCGAGACGTCGAAGGTCGCGCCGGAGTTGACGGTGATTGTGGGACTGTTGGCAATCGAGCCGGCGGAGCTTATCGCCAGAGTGCCGCCGTTGATCGTGGTCGGGCCGGTGTAGTTACTAGACCCGGATAGGGTCCATGTTCCCGAGCCATCCTTGATGACGTATATGTCACCAATGCCGATGCCGTTAGCAATAGCCCCGGTGATTACGCCATCACCGGCGCCTAGCAGGTGGATGTATCGATTCGATATAGTGGTGGCAGTGTTGTTTGTAATGTTGCCGAGGGTAAGTTTGCCGGCATCGGACCGGAAGGTATAGTCAACGCCAGAGGTGACCAGACTGATACCCGTGGTTAATGTATTATTACCAGCCAAATTGATTATATGGGGGGCGAGATTATAACCGGCATGTGTACCATCGCTGCGCCCGGCAAGAATAATTGCATTCGATATGCTCAATGCGCCCGCGCCCGTGCTCCCATCGAGCTCTAAGGCGCTTGTGGTGCTGTCGTGACCTCCGAGACCGACAGTAGACGTACCTAATGCGTTTGAATTCTGCACCACCAATAATCCACTGCCTACATCGTAACCTCCCAATGTGGTGGCTCCCGAATAATTATTGGATGCACTAAGCGTGACTGTGCCGGAGCCGTTATTGGTAATGCCGCCGCTGCCAGTAATAAAAGCGCTTGAAAAAGTGAAGGGGGTTGAACTATTAAAGGCCAACGCGCCGCTGTTGATGGTGATGGTTCCGCTATCGGGCAAACTGCCGTTTGCTCCGCCGTCGCCGATTTGCAGCGTGCCGTTGATCGTGGTTCCACCGGTCCAGGCGTTTCCGGTGCCGGTCAAGATCAAAGTCCCGCCAGAGCCGCCCAGGGTCAACGCACCAGATCCTAAAGTGACGTTCCCATTTATATAACTATTCATACCGGAAGCCAATATATTGACCGTGAAGTTCGCGTTCGCCCCGGAGCCGTCGATATTAGCGGTATTGCTGAAGGTGAAAGCGGAACCGCCGTCGGCTCGAATTGTGGTGTTCGATGCCAGCGTAACCGCGGCGTTGGTCCAAGTGAGCCTTGTAGTACTGCCGACTCGCATGGCCATATTAGAGCCGTCGCCGGTGCCGTTTAAGGTCAGCGCCTTGCCTGAGATCGTTTGACTCAGCCAACTGAAAATACCGCCGGTGAGCTCGACGGTGACGCCGTTGCCAGTGCCCGACGCACCCAACGCAGCGCTCGAGCCGAGCGTAATGTAACCGTTTTGAATATCCGTGGCGCCGGTGTAAGTATTCGCTCCATTTAAAACCAGGGTGCCGCCGCCTGTTGTACTTAGTCCGGCGGTACCGGCGATAACGGCGCTGATAGTCGCGGTATTGCCTGAAGAAACTGTAATCGTTGGACTACCGTTCAGCGTAATCGTGCCGGTGCCGCCGATAGAATACCCGCTCAGATTGAACGTGAGACTCTGGGCAGTGACTCCGCTGGAATCGACCGTAACGGCGCCTCCACCGGTATAAGAACCAGCACCACCACCACTATTAATACCGCCGGATCCATCGTTGAAAACGGCATCGTAGCCTGAGCCCCAAGTGACGTCTGTGCTGCTGCTGCTATTGTACCAATCGGAGGTTGTTGAAGCATCCCACGTGCCATTGGGTAAGCCTCCAGTCGGCACAACATCCCATTGAAGCGTAACTGCCCGTGAAGTCGCTGCGGGGAAAAGGAAAATGGAAGCCGTCAACAATATGCCAAAGACAAGAAACAGATTTGAATCAAGTACTCGAGACCGCATAAATAGATCCTTTCATAGAATAAAAATACACAAAACGCCGCAACCCTAAATGCCTCTTTTCCATTCCCTGTTCCACTCTCAGTAATCCGAATTGCCTCTCTGTTCAATTACGCGATTTTAGAATATCTCAATTACGCGATTTTAGAATATCAAATACGCGATTTTAGAATGGTTTTAATTTGCGTAAGTTGTTATTCGTTCATTTTTGCTCCACGGTTTGTTGATATTAACTTGCATAATATCTCTATTCTGAAAATCCCAATTATTTAGATTAGTTTAACAAAACTGGCAAAAATAGCAAGTATTTATATAGGAATTTTAAAAATTTTTAAATCATGCCATACCCATGGAGATAGTTGGAAAATAAAGAAGGGGGGGGGTTCCATTCCCGTACGATAAAGCATGTATTTATAGATCAATTAAAATTTGTGTTGATAAATCTTGCGGTTAATAAAAAAAATGCGCAATACCTTCACATATCCGGCGTACTCCATCCTACGGGGTATAAAAACAAGATTATATGCTATAGTTTTAATGTGGAGGGACTTCACAATTTGCTTGTCTAAGCGGGTAGGTGTGTCATGCGTTGTCGATGCCCTTATTGTTCACAAATGATGGTACAACCAAGAAACATGGAAGGGCCGAACTTCTGTCAAAGGTGTCGGAACTTGTTTTTCCCTCCTCTGCCGCAGAAAGTGCCCCCATGGGTGCTGGGAGTTTTAGTATTCCTCACGGCCAACTGGCAAATAATGTATCGCCTTAATTGTGCCTGACCCATAAGATGATCGAACACATGCAAACCGTGACGTAGTTCTAGTTTGCATTGCGGCCGGTGCTGGAATGTGCAGTCCTCGTTGTCCAAAACTCTTTTCCGGAGCAAGCCCAATGGATACGGTGCATTTTGCCATTATCGTCTTGACTTTAACCGTCCTGATCTATGTATGCCTGCGCGTGTATCAAGCGAAATCAAAGGCTTAGAGCTCGAAAATCGCTTCGATTTCCACGCACGCTCCCAGCGGAAGAGTATTGACTCCGATGGCGCTGCGAGCGGCAATGCCGGACTCGGGACCGAAGATCTCGGCGAACATCTCGCTGCAGCCGTTGATCACTGCGGGTTGTTGGGTGAATTCCGCAGTGCAATTGACCGCGCCCAATACCTTCACCACGCGGCGAATGCGGTCCAGGCCGCCGAACTGCTTTCTGAGCGAGGCTAGAATGCCCAGTCCGGCAAGCCGTGCCGCGGCATAACCGCACGAAACGTCTAAATCCGCTCCGAGTCGTCCGGTCACCAGTTTTCCGTTGGGTTCGATGGGCAGATGTCCCGAGGTGTAAACCAAATTGCCCGCCGTAATCAGCGGTTTATAAACGCCTTTCGGCTCCGGGGCCGGAGGCAGTTCAAGTTTTAGTTCCGCGAGTTTGGCGGCAAGTCGGGCTTCGGCGGACATAATGAAAAAGGTTCCGGGCTCAGGATTCGGGGTTCAGGATTCAGGTTGAGGCTGGGCACTTTAGTGCCCAGTGCGAAACCACAAGCGATTTAAGATAATGAAAATTCATCATTCGATCACTTTATTAAGCGGATATTCCACGATACCCCGGGCGCCGGCCGCTTTCAGGCGGGGAATGATCTGACGCACGATCGATTCGTCAAGGATCGTATTCACATCGACCCATTGTTCGTCGGCCAGGCTGGAAACGGTGGGTTTTTGCAAGGCGGGAAGGAGCGAAAGAACATTTTTTAGCCTGTCCCGGGGTACGTTCATCATCAAGCCGACTTTCCCTTCAGCGGCCATTGCCCCTTGCAACATCAAGACGATGTCGTCGATCTTCTGTTTTTTCCACGGATCGGCATAAGAAAGACGGTTGGCGATAAAGCGCGGCGTGCTTGTCAGCACTTCATCGAGAATGCGGAGATTGTTCGCCCTCAGCGAGCTTCCGGTCTCGGTAGCCTCGACAATCGCGTCGGCCAGCTTGGGCGGCTTGACTTCAGTCGCTCCCCAACTGAATTCCACCACGGCCGTCACATCATGCTTGGCAAGGTAACGCTGGGTCGTGAGCACCAGTTCGGTGGCAATCCGCTTGCCTTGCAGGTCTTGGACCGATTTGATGGGCGAATCCTCGGGCACGCATAGGACCCAGCGGACCGGTCGGCGGCTGATTTTGGAGAACACCAACTCGGCAACTTCATGAACATCCGCTCCATGAATAGTTGCTCCACCCTCTATAATCCAATCATGGCCCGTCAACCCGGCGTCCAAAACGCCGTTTTCGACATATCGGGCCATCTCTTGCGCCCGGATTAAAAGACATTCAATTTCGTCGTCGTCGATCGTGGGGTAATAGCTCCGGGCTCCAAAGGTGATTTTATAGCCCGCGCGGCGAAACAACTCGGCGGTTGCCTCCTGGAGACTGCCGGCCGGGATGCCAAGTTTGAGTATCATGTTTCTGAATCCTGAACCCTTTTATATACTTTTTCGGGGTCGAACACCCGTTGGGCAACTACTTTTAGCCCCTCGGGCGTAACCTGTCGGAAAAAGCAGCATTTGTATCCTTCATGACAAGCGGCGCCGCCTAGTTGTTCGACTGAAAGCAGGATCGTATCGCGGTCGCAATCTAGGTAAATGGCCTTGATTTTTTGCACATTTCCGCTTTCTTCGCCTTTTCGCCACAATTTTTTCCTGCTGCGGCTGTAATATACCGCTTGACCGGTAGCCAGGGTTTGGTCGTAGCTTTCGGCATTCATGTAGGCCAGCATTAAAACTTCGCCGGTTTGTGCATCTTGGGCAATGACCGGCAAAAGTCCGTCGCCGCTGGAGAAATCAGGGCCGTTGTCTGGTGATGTAGACATAAACTAATGGAAAGCAGGTGATATTCCCGATTTTATACTTTTTAATGAGTATTCATAAAAAGTTAATAAATCAGTTTAAAGGAAACGGGGTTAAGCTGCCACCCCCCCTCTTAATAGCTGTTCGCTGCATGACCTGATAAGCAAGAATTGCACCCGGCAGATGGTCAAAAGCATCGGTATCGTGCATTCGACAAAAGCCCTTGCAACGTCAAGAGATGCAAATTCGGCAGTATAAAAGTTCATTGCAGAAACGCCGGATGGGGGCCGAGAATCTCTAGCAGTGCATTTCATGCACCTCTTCGGTTGAAAGGAAGACCTCGTGGCCCGTTCGGTATCTGTGTTGTTGCCTGTCAAAGATGCTCAGTATACGCTAGCCCCAACTGTCCATAAGATTCTCGACGTGGTATCCGAGATTTCGGAGCAGGTTGAGTTGTTGATTATAGACGACGGTTCGGCCGATGCTACCAGCGAAATCGCCATCGAACTGACCCGGCATTATCCGCAAGTCCAGGCTATTTGTCAGAGCCGCACGTTGGGCAGGGAGGCGGCAATTCGCTCGGCTTTGCGGAGAAGTACCGGTGAGATAGCATTGATATATGAAGAAGGGCAGGGAAAGTCTTTAGATGAAATAGTTCAAACTTTGAAATCTTCCACGTCGTTAGGTCAATTTTATTTCAGGCTGGACACCGCCAAAGGCCCCCAAGAGAAGCCGGTACAAGGCTCCAATTCCGCGGTAGACCGCGATGTTTCAGATCGCCAGGATGAACGGCAATCCTCTATTTCCAGCCGGCCGGCACGCCCTAATTTCCTGGAACGGTTAAAAGGTATTGTCTTGGGCGAGTAGATTCTTAGATTCTTAGTTTGAAACTTCTGCCTGTTATGTATGCATCAAGTACATAGTTATTTAGCCCTCGGCGAACACCATCTATTTAGCCCCCGGCGAACACCATCTATTTAGCCCCCGGTGAACACACTGGGGGTTTGGATTGCGGCTTTATGCCGCACTGGGGTCGGGTCCAATTTCCTGGCTCCTTTTTGCCTGTATCCATCCGATTTATGGCGTTTATGGCAAAATATCCTGTAATAAATAATAATTTTTACCAATATGGACTTGTCGGACCATTTTCGAGCGGGTATTATTAAGTTGAAGGCCGTGATGTAATAATTTTAAAATTCTCTTCGCGGCTTCCGTCCGGTTTCGGCCGGCGGGCCAGTTTTCGGTGCGATATGCGTTACCTAGGGCAAACGCGGTCGCCTCACAGGGACGGTTGAATCTCAGCCGATCGCTGAAAACTAATGTTGCTGCTTTATTCATTTTTCTTCCGCTTTGGTTCCTGTGAGAACATTGAAGAAGGGGTGTCTTTATGAGTATCGTACATATTACCCCTGAGATCGGAACAGGACACGACGTACCCGTTCCCGCCATTCGGCATCCCTTGCATCGCCTGGCCGCCGTGCGGCTACAACAAGGGATTTCGCGCCGTACCATAGCGCGACGATTAAACATTGATCTAGCCGCAGTCCGGGCACAAGAGGATGAAACATCCGACATTACGCTGAGCCAGTTGTACGAGTGGCAAAAGGTGTTGGAAGTGCCGCTCGGCGAGTTGCTCATCGAGGCCGACGATTCCCTCTCGGCCCCAGTGCTGCTGCGATCACAATTAGTACGTCTGATGAAATCGGTCCTGGCAATTCAGGAAAATGCCAAACAGGAATCCATCCGCCGCATGGCCCAGACGCTGATCGACCAGCTCCTGCAAATCATGCCGGAACTATCCGGCGTCGGGCCCTGGCATGCCGTGGGACAACGCCGCCGCTTGGATGAACTTGGCGTGGCGGCCGAACGACGGCTATCTGACGACGTTTTTTTGGACCTGACCGATTAAGGTCGAGGGCCATAGGTCCCCAACGGCGGCCGGAAACGGCCGCCGTTTTAGGTTTCTTCTGCACTTTCCTAAAACATGCCGAGGTTACCTATTTTTCCATACGCAAAACACCGCTACCGTCATGCCATAGGTGATTTTTCATTCATT
>JBEKFZ010000089.1:0-17371 GCA_050013075.1 Thermoguttaceae bacterium
AGTCCAGATACCAGAGATTGCGAAAAAGGCCGATGAATTGGGCGGTAGTCTCACGGGTGTTTTCGTCGATCCCGGCTCATCCGGCAAGAAGACCGCTATCCTTGATCGCCCCGCCGGCACGGGTAGAAGAGGTTCTGATTGACGAGATGGCGTTTTCGGACTTTTTCTGCTCGAAGAGAATTCTGAATAAGACAACGGTGGCCATATTGCGGAATTCGAACCATTATCGGAACATGAGAGCCTGGGCCGTCCATCCCCTGATTGCGGTGCATCTGGGATCGCAGCCAGCTTTGCGGCGGCCCTCGCCTTATGTCCGAATTCTGCTGCCTGTTAACTGGCCAATCGCTTGGCGTTGATCGCCGAAGGCGCGGACAACGCCATCCCGGGCGTGCGACTCGATCCCTTCAATATGGCGGCGGCAGGCGTCGAAGTTCCGCTCGACGATCCGCTTGTCATCGTAGTAAAGGTAGTTGCGCCAAGTCAGGGTCTCTGCGGAGCCGCCTCAGGCCGGCCCCCCACCGCCGCTCTTGTATTGCGGAGCGGTGTGCGGCATGTAGCCGGTTGTCGGATCCGCGCCATCGCACCAGTCGGTGGCCCATTTCTCATAGAAGGCGGGCATCCAGAAATTCATGATGCAACTTTCGACGGAGACCTGGCCGTCGCCGTAACCTAGGCGTTCCCGGTGGGGACAGTCCAACGTGTACCCGCCCTGGCTGAGGCACCGAATCGTCCAGAGGTTGACGCGATGCATGCGATTGAGCAACTCACTGGAACACTCGAATCCGCCGCGAGTCTACCAGTCGGCGCCGATGAGCAGCGCGTGGGCGTCCGCGACGGCCGGAGGCACGGTGAAGCGCTGGCTGTCGCGGGCGCTGTTGTGCGGGCTGCTGGGGCGGACGGCCCTGGTGCTGCGGCCGCTGGAACGGCTGATTCGCCAACAGGTGCTCAAAAGTGTGGCGGTCAACGCGGACGAAACGCCGGTGCGAATGCTGAAGCCCGGATGGGGCAAGACGATCACGGGATACTTGAGCGGGTACGCGGGCGATGCAGACCATCCTTTTGTGTTCTACGATTTTCGCCCCAGCCGCAGCCGAGATGGCCCGGAAGAAGTGTTGGCGACCTATCGCGGTTATCTTCAGACGGACGGTTACTCGGTCTACACGTCGCTGGTAAAGGCATCTGCCGGCCGACTGGTGGACGTGGCGTGCTGGGCTCATGGTCGCCGGGGCTTCGAGGAAGCGATTCCGGCGACGAGCCATCCGCTGGTCCACGAGGCGATGGTTTGGATATAGCAACTCTACGACCTGGAGGATCGTGCGCGGGAGATGTCCGCGGATAATCGCCGAGCATTGCGTCAGGCGGAAGCGCTGCCGATCCTTGCGCGGATGAAGGCCCGTTTTGAGGAGGTGCGGCCGACGTTGCGTCCCAAGCCGAAGCTGGCCGAGGCAGTCGATTACATACTCGCCCGTTGGGGGGCGTTCATCCGGTACACTTGTAACGGAAGGATTCCGATAGACAATAACGTGATCGAGGGGCTTCTGCGCCCGGTCGCAATCGGAAGAAAGAATTACCTATTTTTCGGAAGTGAGAAGGGGGGCAAAAAGGCGGCGACGCTGTAAACGCTGGTCCAAAGCGCCCGGCGGAACTGCGTGGACGTGTGGCCGTACCTCACTGACGTCCTGCGTCGCCTTCCGGCCGTCCCGCCTGGCGATACGGAGGCCATGAAGGCTCTGCTGCCGGATCGCTGGGTGGCGGCACATCCCGAGCATCGGCTTGAGCAGCGGGAAGAAGAGTCGCACGAAGCACAGGACCGTCGTCGCCGCAAACGGGCCGCCCGCCGTGCCGTCACCGCCTCGTGAGCCCTGGTAGTTCTTTGGCGGTCACAGGCATTCAGCCTACCACGGCATGCAAGGCTGGCGATTTATTGACGGTAACCAATATCCGGCCGATGCGGGCATCGCCGAAAACAACAATGCCAACATGGCGATAATGCCGACCAACCATAGGCCGCGCCACTGGCACCAAAATGGAGTTTCTAAAAAAAGTCGTGCATGACACACCTTGCTCATTGTAATATTCATGGCAATTTTTTCTGGATTTAGCGATGATTTAATTATGAATGATTAAAGACTGCTTGCCACTCGAAATCAAAAGGACACCCGGAATGCGCATCACGACATCCGGCTGATTACGGGAAGATGAAAGAATGCACCCGGTGCGACTATGAAAGGAAACCGATTGGGTTTCTTAAACCAGATGCTTAAGCTGCCTCTTGTGTTGTACTTGAGAATTCGTAAACGAAGTTAGGCGTCGAAAGATCAATGGTAACTTCTCGCCGCGTTTGCTAGCGAGCGAAATATTACCAACGATATGGGTGAGTATAATCCTTTTCCATCAGATTACAGGCTTTTCACCCCGAAATGGCGTTTTTTCGTGAGTTTCTAGGGGAGTACATCGAATAACGGGGAGTTCGTATGTCCAACAATAAGCCTAATGTGCGAGACAGATATGGACTGAACTGAGAATAAAGGCGCGGTGCTGATGGCCTCGATCAGGGCCGCCATAGTGGGTGGCATCATCTTTATTAACCGACTGGGAATGATGCTGCAGTGGTGGTGAAAACAGTTTTCCGCAATCAGTTTTCAGTTTATTTTTTAATCTTGTGTATAGACAAGCGGGTCGGTTCATGGTAAAATATGAAAATACTACTAATAGAGTAAACAATTCGCGAAAATCTGCCTAGATTCATATTACCCCGGTCAGTTAATTGCGAGGCAGCGTTAGTTACCATTTTTAAAGCCCCAAACGTCTTATTTGGGGTCGTACCGGGTGGACTTTTCTAAAAGATCTTTTTGGAAAAGATTGCACGCTAATTTATTTCTCCTTAGGAGGACAACGATGAAACAAATGACTAGATTTACATTGTTTGTGTTACTTTCCACTTTAATAGCCGGTGCTCAACTTGTATTTACGGAACAGGCGTCTTCCGCTGCTTTCACGCCCGGCGACTTGGTGGTCTATCGCGTCGGCGACGGCACATCAGGATCTTCGGGCGCTTCGGCAGCTATATTTTTAGACGAGTTCACGACCGGCGGCACTTGGGTGCAACCGATCGCGGTTCCAACGACCGGCGCCAACATGATGAGCGCCAGTCTGACGGCGACTTCGGAAGGACTTATAAGTCTTTCCAGCGACGGCAATTACTTGATGTTCACCGGCTATCGCGCGGCGCCGAACACAGCAAACGTAGCCGGCACCGATGCCAGCCTGATTCCCAGAGTAGTGGCCAGTATCGACGCCTCGGGCAACATAGCCACCAGAAATCTTGGAGCAACCACATTTAGCGGAAACAACATTCGCAGCGCTACAAGCACAAACGGTTCGGATGTATGGGTTTCGGGAGTAGCCAGCGGCACAGGAATCGGAGGAGTATTTTACTTGTCCTTTGGCGGGACCGGAGAAACACAACTAGCCGCGAGTCCCAACGACGCGAGACAAGCGGCAATCTATAACAGCCAGCTTTATATATCGTCGGACAAAGGGACGAACACTTTCAAAGGCATTGATATCATTGGTTCC
Source organism: Thermoguttaceae bacterium (assembly GCA_050013075.1). GTDB lineage: Bacteria > Planctomycetota > Planctomycetia > Pirellulales > Thermoguttaceae > JBEKIK01. The sequence continues at coordinate 3,580 of JBEKFZ010000089.1, forward strand.
GGTCTTCCAACAACCGGCGGGCAGACAGTGCTCCGTCTTTCGGGATTGACCGATGCGTCGGATCCCAGCGACTTTAGTTTCTTTATGGCCGATTTGAATCCGGGCGTGTCCGGCTTGGATACCATGTATATTTCCGACGATGATAAAACTGCCGGCGGCTTGTTTAAATATTCCTTGGTCAACGGAAACTGGGTGTTAACCGGCTCAAAGGCGGTTGGCAACAATAATAAATATCGTGGTCTAACGGGCACTGTTTCAGGCGGCACGGTGACGCTTTATGCCACGCGAAAAGACGGGGCAGAATTGGCCTCGCTTGTCGATACCAATGGATATAACGCATCCATTTCCGGTTCGTTTAATCTTATAGCTACCGCCGGCGCGAACACCGCGTTTCGCGGCGTGGCTTTTGCCCCGGTGCCTGAACCATCGGCAATTATTGTGTTTTTCTCCGGTATTTTCACGTTCCTGGGTTACTTGCGGATGCGGCGGAAACACAATGGTTAGGAAAGACGTTTAGAAAGAAACATGCGTTTGGGCCATCTTTGAAGATGGCCCTTTTTTGTCGGGAAAACAAGTGATAGAATCAACTTGAAAATCTTTTAACGCGGAGGTAGTGTTTGTCAATCTGCGCACATTTGATTTTAGGTAGTCCTTAGTCTGATAGAGAGTCCTCCCCTGCTCCCCCTAGGCAGCGATTTTTCTGGGCCAGTTCATTAGCCTGGTTCCTCGGCAGTTCCTTCATTTTAATCCCTCCATCCCGTCACAAACACTCCCTGGTAGTCTAATAAAATATGGCGTCACAATCAACAATATACCTCTTTATACTTATATTTTATAAGGATTAATCATTAAAATACCTCCATATTTAAATTGACCTTATCGGTCATTTGTGTTGTCTTCTGGGCTGCGGGCTCGCACCATTTGTGGCCCATCGTACTACTGCGTTTATGGAGGAGGCAGTCATGGCACAATTCGATCCGAAAAATCAAGCTCTAGTCGGGGCAAGTGGACTTTTGCCAGTGCGTGCGGATGATGAAATCACGCGTAAGCTGACCATGTTGATCGAAGGCGAATGCGAAGGATTAGGACCCATTCAAGCCGCAAAGAAGTTCGGCTTCAGCAAGCAACGCTACTTTCAGTTGCGGGCTGTTTTTGTCGAACTGGGTGCTTAGGCACTCCAAAGTCAAAAACGCGGCCCGAAGACTCATTACCGTCGAACGGCCGAGATTGTCCGCCAAGTAATCCGACACAGATTTCTCGACCCTGAGGCTTCGGCCGAAGTTATTGCCCAGAAACTGTGCCAGAGCGGCTGGGAGATCAGTATTCGCAGTGTGCAACGGGTTATCGAAGAGTTCGGCCTTCAAAAAAAACTTTATCAGTATCGGCCGACAACTGAGTTGAAAATCGAGACCCAGCGGACCAAGAAACGCACCCGCGTCGAATCCTGTGATCCGGCCAGCGTGGAGCGTGGCGTTCGACAACTTCTCGCCGATAAGGTCTCCGGCAACCTCATCGGCCTTTGGCTTCTGATCCCCGAACACCTACGACTGGGCACATGGGATTTGCTTTGCGGCTGGAGCGGCCAATCTGGTGGAGGCATTGAGCCTCGCTTGGCGTTGCAGTTAGTCCACGAGGCCACTTTGTGCATCACTGGCGCACGCCAGCAACGTGTCCTCAGCCAACGAGGATTTGAGTTAGCCCACAGGCTTCCTTTTGTCGCCAGCGACGTGGCGGTTCACTCCTTGCTGGCCGAGCACACCGTGGCCGAGACCCAGAGGTTGCAAATCGCCTTGGGACGCATTCGCCGGGCTTCTGGCGATTTCATCGAAAAACTGCTGGCGATCGCCCCCCATCGCATTCAAAGCTATAGCAAACGGCAGATGCGCCGTTACCGTGATGACCAGAGGTCTCGTCCGTTAAAGTGGCGCAGACGTTCTTCGTCCTCGATCCCGACACCCATCAACCCGTCTGCTTTACCACGGCCACCTCGGCATAGACCGCGACCACAGCCGCGATGGAGTTATTGGGATTGGCGGCAGAAATCATCTCTCCCCAGCCCGGGCAAACGCTGGTGTTGTCCGAAAGCCGGATGCGGGAAATCTGCACGTCCGGTTTGATGAGCGGGAGGTGGAAACGGAGCATGGCAGACGGTTATTGCGCCACAAACGGGGAAACCCTGAAACTGAAGTAAGCCGAAGCCTAAACCACCGCGCCACCTCTCGACTCTACCCCCTTTTTCGGCACACCTTTTCAATCCCGTCAAACGGTGCCTGCGAGGAATATGGGACGAAAGCGGACTTGTCTGGTAGAGATGCACACATGATCAATGCTCTCCACATTGATGCCATAGCGACTCGCAACCAGTTTAATCTGTCCAGATGCCACCGGAACATTGATCATAACTTCATAAATATTTTGGCCATGGTCATATACTGGCATGGGGGCACTGTAATTGTTTTCGAACCACCTCAAGGCTAATTGGATTCGCTCTTTGGGGCCCTCGAATACAATTACCGTAAATGAGTCATCAATCGGATCCCCGTCTTCGCCGACGCGGAATGGATCACGCTGATTCTTGGATCAACTTTTCTGAAGGGCTATGTCCTTCAATTGGGTCATATATCTTTAGCCTCCATGGCTATGTATATTGTTTTAATGAGTTGCAGTGGTTCGTAGAGGAAAAAATGTGCGCGAAATGTTGAGGCAATTGTTTCCGTTTAGCTTAAAAAATGTAAAAAATGTTGCAATTACGCATGTTTTTGGTTAACATAGTTAGGTTGTCCACGAAGGACAAGCTACGATATTACACAAGTTAAATCGCGGTAATCTGACGTTAGATCCTTTGCCCTAGCGCACTAGACCCAGGTAGGAAATCATGTTTCGTTATTTCAGAAAACATCAAGGGCCGAAACAAGAGATATTCCACCGGAGGAGAAGGAAATCCTCTCTTTCTTCTCACCGCCGCGACGGGCACCATGCGCAGTATGGTCGGCTGATGTTCGAAATGCTCGAACCCCGATGGTTGCTCGATGGCACAATGCTGCAAATCAGCGAGTTCATGGCCGACAATACCAAGACCCTAGCCGACGGCAATGGACAGTACCCAGATTGGATCGAGATTTACAATCCCAATGCAAACGCGGTCAATCTGGACGGGTGGCATTTAACCGACAATGCCAGCAAGCCCACAAAATGGCCCTTTCCGGCAATAACACTGCCCGCGGGCGGATATTTGGTGGTGTTTGCCTCGGGCGAAAGCACGGTGAACTATGTCGACCCGGATGGCTACTACCACACCAATTTCAAGATCGACAAAGACGGCGAATACTTGGGACTTTACCGCCCCGACGGCACGGTGGCATGCGAGTATGCTCCTCAGTTCCCTCAACAGGTCAGCGATATCTCTTACGGCATTGGCACTCAAACCACGGTAACATCGCTGGTCGCGGCCGGCGCCAGCGCCAAGGTTCTCGTACCGACCGTAGCCAACGGCGGCAGCGCGCTTGGACCGTCATGGCAAGGGGCCGCCGCCAACGAGCCTTTTAACGACGCCTCTTGGACCAGCGGCGCGACCGGAGTCGGATACTCCGGCACGACAACGCCGGTGGATGCGGCGAATCTCATACTCCGGCTCAACGCCGACTCTTCATCGGCCATCGTAACCGACACTTCCGGCGCGGGCAATAACGGTACGAACGTCAACAGCAGCGTGTCCTGGGTCGATTCGTCCGCCGATACCTCGGCCGAGCCTCTTTTGCGCCGCGGCACCATGCAATTTAACGCCTCAGAAAACGACCAGATAACCGTGGGCCCTAACTCGGCTTTTTATAACACCACATCGGGCGCGGTATCGTTTTGGATGCGGTCCGCGGGAACTGTCACCACCAGCGGCACCGAAGGCGCAGTGCTCTTCGACATGCGATCTTCCCGGGGCTTGTCGATCCTCCAGACGGACGACGGACACGTTCGCGTCTACGCCTATGCCCAGAATAATTCCACCCCGGTTAACACTATCACCAGCAGCGCAACTGTAAGCGACAACCAGTGGCATCTAATCACGGTTGACTTCACCCAAGGCTCGGGCAGCGCTTGCTCGCTATATATCGACGGCGTTCTGGACAATCAAGGCAACAACACCGCGGCTTGGAACTGGACTCAGACTCAAGCCATGGCGCTGGGGCAGTCCATAAGCGGAACATATTCCAAGAATTGGCGGAAGTACAACGGCCTGTTGGACGATGTCCGCTTCTATAATGCTACTTTGACAGCCGCTCAAATCACTAGCATTTACAAAGGCGCGGACGAGGCCGTCGTTTCTTCGGACGTGAACCTGAACGTCCAGAGCCAGATGTACAACGTCAACGCCTCGACCTTCATCCGCGTTCCCTTCAACGTCACCGATCCCAACGCCTTCACGAGTCTGCTGCTGACCGTGCGGAACAACGACGGATTCGTGGCCTGGATCAATGGCGTGCAGGTGGCCTCCGAAAACGCCCCCACGTCGCTGGCTTGGAATTCGGCAGCCACGGACGTACATTCTCCGGGCCGGAGCCGGATCGTCACGATTACGGTCACATCCGGCATGCTCCGCGCGGGCACGAATATCCTCGCCATCCAGGGATTGAACAATTCCGTATCCGATCCCAATTTTCTCATTATTCCGCAGCTCGATGGTATAACTGTGAGCAGCAGCACGCAAATGTATTTCGCCACGCCCACTCCCGGGGCGGCGAACAGCGCGGGCAAGACCGACCTCGGTCCCTTTATAACCGACGTGACCAACAGTGTCGAGCGCCCGGCTGGCGGATCTTCCAGTCAGCCGCTGACGATTACCGCTCATGTCTCGCAAAGTCTGCACCCGGTCGCTTCCGTACAACTCGCCTGGCGGATCATGTTCAATTCCGAAACGCTTGTAACCATGTACGACGACGGCCCGTCGGGCGGGCACGGAGACGCGGTGGCGGGAGACCTGACTTATAGCGCGCTGATTCCAACCACGTCGCTCACCGCCGGCCAAATGCTGCGTTGGCGGGTCATCGCCAAGGACTCGATAAATGTCCAGAGCACCGGCCCCGCCTACCTCAGTACCACCGACTCCGACCAATATTACGGCACCGTGGCCTTGGACAGCGTTTCCACCCAACTGCCAATATATTATTTCTTTGTCAACGGATACCAGACACCCACCAGCACCAGCAATGAAACCACCGTGGACACGGACGCGGGCGCTCGGGGCGATTTTTTCTACAACAACGAACTGTACGACAACGTATTGATCCGCATCAAAGGTTATACCACTCGATATCTTTTCAAGCGCTCGCACCGCATCGATTTCAACGACGATCATCAGTTCCTTCTGGAAGAAGGCGATCAGCGACGCGGCAGCATAGCCTTTGACGCCGAATATGTGGATCCCAGCTATATACGGCAGTACCTGTCGATGTGGCTGTTCAACGCCTCAGGCACGCCCGCCCCCGTGGATTTCCCCGTCCGCCTGCAAATGAACGGCGATTTCTGGCAACTCGCCTTTGTCACCGAACCTCTGGGCAAGTCATTACTTAAACGGCTGGGCCTAGATCCAGACGATGCGATGTACAGCATGGTCGGGCAATTTAAGACTTCGTACTACAGTAGCATGGCAAAAGAAACCCGCACCTGGGATACCTCCTGGGCCGACTATGACACGGTGGCCGCCGCCATCTCCAGTTCGAACACGGTTACCCAACTCAGCCAGGCGCTGTTCGACTATTTTGACATTCCCGAGGTCATCAACTACATCGCCATGGCGCGAATCACGCAGCAGAACGACGACGTTTGGGCCAACATGGCGATTTATTGCAACACCGACGGCGACGGCTTGTGGAGAATAATGCCTTACGACTTGAACCTCTCCTTCGGGCAGCTCTATTACGGCGACCATACTTCCACCAACGGCGTCATCGTCGCCACCGACGATTACAACAAGAGTCATCCGCTTTACGGCAGCAGTGCTTGCTTGAGCTACGGCACCTCGAATTACAACATGCTTTACAATGCAATCATCCAAGTTCCCGAAACGCGCGAAATGCTGCTTCGTCGCGAGCGAACGCTGATGGACCAATTCCTGCAAGCGCCCGGCACTCCGTACGGTTCGCGCGTGATCGAGGCAAAGATCGACCAAGTAGTGGCTTTGATCCAGCAAGAAGCCAACATGGACCGCGCCAAGTGGGGCTGGCCGCCCATCGGCGGACCCTATGGTCTGGGAAATGTACCGTTCAGCCAAGGAATCAGCGATATAAAAACGCTCTTTCTCGACCCGGCACGCACGCATCTTTACGTTACGCACAGCATCGACAACACCTCGAAAACCATCGGCATCGGCAACGCCAACAATGCCGGCATCCCCGATGCCCAAAACATCGCCCCCTTGATTAACATCACCGAAGTGGATGCCGTGCCCGTTTCAGGAGACCAAGACGAAGAGTATATCAAGCTCACCAATCCCAACGCCACGTCCGTGGATATTTCCGGCTGGACTCTCACGGGCGGGATAAATTTCACCTTCCAGCCCGGCACGGTCATTCCAGCCGGAGGCTCGCTGTACGTGTCGCCCAACGTAAAGGCCTTCCGCTCCAGAGCAACCGGCCCCACGGGCGGCGAAAGTCTTTTTGTCGTCGGCCCCTACGACGGACACCTCTCGGCCTTGGGCGAAACCATCGAACTCCGCAACACCGCGGGCAGCCTTGTTTCCAGTTATACCACCTCCAACACTGCCGGCGCTGCTCAGAGCTACCTGCGGATAACCGAGGTGAACTATCATCCCTTGGATCCGCCTACAGGGAGTTCGTACACCCAGGACGATTTTGAGTTCATCGAACTCTATAACACCAGCAGCACCGTGACTGTGGACCTTGCAGAAGTCCATTTCTCCAGGGACCTTACCGATGGCACCGGTATAGATTTCGATTTCAGCAACAGCAGTGCGACCAGCCTTGCCCCGGGACAATACATAGTCCTTGCCAAAAATCCCACGGCCTTGGCCACCCGTTATAATCTCACGGGTGTAACGGTCGTCGGCCCATACACTGGAGTCTTGAGCAACAGCGCCGACACCATCCGTTTGTTCGACGCGGTGAACGAAAAAATCAACGAAATCCATTACCAAGATTCCGATCCTTGGCCCGGCCGCGCAGACGGCAAAGGCTTTACCCTGGAAATCATTAATCCCTTGGGAAACGATAACGATCCCGACAATTGGCGGTCGAGCACCGAATACCAGGGTACGCCTGGCCATGCGGGCATGGGGCCGATCAACGGCGTGGTGGTAAACGAAGTTCTAAGCCACGACGATTACCCGCTCTACGATTCCATCGAACTGTACAACACGACCAATGCGGCCGTCAACTTAAGCGGCTGGTATTTGAGCGACTCCAGCGACGATTACAAAAAGTACCGCATCCCCGACGGCACGTCGCTCGCACCCTACGAGTATCGGGTCTTTACCGAGGAGCAGTTCGGTATCTCGGTGTTTTCCGGCGCCACTCAACCCGGCGACGGCGACGCCAAGACCCAGGACTCTGGTGCGACATTGTACCTAACCGGCAGCACCTGGCGAAAACTCGCCTTGCCTTACACGGTAACGACCAATACGGTGCTGGAATTCGATTACATGAGCACCAAGGAGGGGAATATCCAAGGGATTGGCCTGGATGAGGACGACTCCGCCAACTCCAACCGTCTCTTTGAACTTTATGGCACAACTACTTGGGGTATTACTAACTATGCGAATTATTCCGGTTCGACCTGGAAACACTATGTCATTCCCGTGGGCAGTTTTTACACGGGAAGCATGGCCTATCTAGTTTTCGCCAACGGCGATACAGCGAACCTGGCAACGAGCTATTTCAGAAACGTCACGGTATACGAGTCAACGGCCGGCTCGGCGATAAATTTCGACAAGTACTTCAGCCTTAGTTCCACCGGCGACGACGTTTGGCTGATGGAGGCCGATGCCTTGGGAAATCTCACCTACTTTGTCGATCACGTGAGTTTCGGCGCGGCCATAAACGGCGAATCGTTCGGGCGCTGGCCAAATGCCACGGGCAACTTGTATCCCATGCAAAACCGCACTCTCGGCCAGGCGAACGACGCCGGCGGCAATGGGCCGCGGATCGGGCCGCTTTTGATCTCCGAAGTCATGTATCATCCCAATGTCAGCGCGGATCAGAATCCGGACGACTACGAATACGTCGAAATCTGCAATCCCACCGCCGCGACTGTGGACCTGTCGAATTGGCAAATCAGCAGCGGCGTGGATTTTGAGTTCGCCTCGGGCACGACTATCGGTGCCCACCAGGCCTTGCTGGTCCTGCCCTTCGATCCTTCCGACCCGCTGAACGACATCATGCTTGCAAACTTCAAAAGTGAATACAACGTCGGTTCTTCGGTAATACTCGTGGGCGGGTTCAACGGCCATTTGGCCAACGAGGGCGAAACAGTACAGTTGCTGGAGACTGACGGCACGCTCGAAGACGAGGTACATTACGACAATGCTTCGCCTTGGCCCACGGCGGCCGACGGCGGAGGCGATTCCTTGCAACGGGTCTCGGCAGCCGCCTGGGGCGATGACGCCGCAAGCTGGATCGCAGCCGCGCCCAATCCGGGCACGGCCCACGTCTCCGCCCTCATGGGCCGGAATATCTTTTACAACAACTCCAAGTTCGACGCCCACGCGGGCTATCCCAACGGCGATCCGGCGGCAAATGTCTATGACGACAATGCCATCGCCACCGACAAACAAGCGCTTCTGCCCGGCTATACGGTCACCTTCGCCAACTACACCAGTTACAGCCGGGGCATCAACGGGATCATGGTCGACATCCTTTACCCGGAGAACCCGGGCGGCATAAACGCCGCCGACTTCCAGTTCCAAGTGGGCAACGGCGGCACATGGACCAATGCCCCTGCGCCGAACAATGTTTTAGTGCGGCAGGGCAAGGGCGTGGACGGTTCTGACCGGGTGACCATCACCTGGGACGATAACATAATCCAGAACCAATGGCTGCAAGTGACGGTCTTGGCCGACGCTAACACGGGCCTGTCGGCACCCGACGTGTTTTATTTCGGCAATGCCATCGGCGAATCTGGCGACAGCCCGGCCAATGCCGTGGTGGACTCACATGACGAGATAGGCTCACGCACTCATAAGACCGGTTTTACGGCGGCGGCTATAACAAATCCATACGATTACAACCGCGACGGAAAGGTAAATGCCACCGACGATCTAATTGCCCGGCACAATCGGACGGATGGTGTGGGCGACCATCCTTTGCAATTGATCGCCGCGCCGGTGGGCGCCCCGCCGGCATCCGGCGACGCCTTGCAGCCACTGTCGGTGGTCGTGGAAATTGCATCCTCGCAGCCGGCGACCTCGTCAGCGGACATCGCATCCTCTCAGTCGGTCGCCTTGCTGGCAGCGGACATTGCAACATCGCAGCCGGCGGCACTATTAGAAGACAAGGCCATATCCCAGCCGGCCCCTACGGCGGTAGAGATTACAACCTCGCAGCCGGTTCCCTTGTCGCCGGCGGCAGCAATCGCAACCTCGTGGGCGGAAATGTCGCCGGTGGCAGTGGAAATCGTGCCGGAAGTGGCGGAAATCATGCCGGCTCCAGCGGTTACCATGCCTGCCCAATCGCCATTTACCTCGTTCCCACGCTCCAGCGTGGAAAGGCAATTCCCCGGCGTTTTGCATCTACAGGATATGGCGGGAAACCCAAATCCGTTTAGCACGAGTCGCGACGCCGGAACGTCGGACAAGCTTGTTCCCACGCCGGAGCGTGGGAACCAGATATTGACGCTAGAGCATGGGAACCGAACATCACACCCTGTGTCGGGCCAAGATCGCTTGCACGACGCCGTTTTCGCGCGCTCGATTGCGCGGTTTTCACTTACGGAAGAAGACGGCCTGCCGGACGATTCGTCCGCGCCGGCCGATATCGAGACTTTTTTTAAGGACTGTTTGCCGCTAAAGTCCGGCAAATCCTTTGCCCATGCAATTGATGCCTTACTGACCGCCCCGCGGCACAAGAAAGATTAAAGCAACCAGATGTAAACAACGGTTGAAAACCGTGGCGCTGATTGGGGCCTGCGTAACGGTGGAAAAACGTGGCGCTCTTAACCTTACTCGCGGAAGGGTAAGCAAGACTTGTAGCTTTCTGCTGCTGTATCATCAACTCATTCGTTTCTGAGAATCCAGAAAAACGACCCAAATTCGAGGACCACGACGCGGTGTTTTCGCGTCCCGTCAACTCATACGTTTTCTCGGAATTAGGCCTGATGCAAGGATTCCAGCCAGAATAGCCTTCGCCATGCCCCGAAATTCCAAGGATTATTGACATGCGAACCGATGCAGTTGCCAAGCCAAATCGGTTCCTGCGGAGGGGCTATAAGATATCACGTTGGCGGATGATATGGATACTATGATTGACGACTGCCGTGCAATAAAATGGAGGCCTGCAGAGATGGTTCCTAGGACAATCAGGCCATGGTGATCCACAGCAACGTCCTTAACCGCCGCCCTGCCGGTGTTCGCAGACCGGTAGGTGGGCTGTAGGCCGGTTAATGCAGTCTGTATAAACCGGGACGGGCGATTGGCGAAAATGCAGAAAACGCTTGATGCGAGATGAATTTTGGGTAACTTTGTGGATAATTCTCAAATGAACACTGCCGTCCGAGTCGTTTGTTTCACGATACTGTTATCGGCGTTTTCCTTTCGCGCTGCGGCGGAGGATTTCACCGATGCCATCCAAGCGTTACTGCAACAGCGCGTCGAGGTTGAAAAGCGGGATGTCGGCATCGTGGTGGGCATTGTGTACGAGCACGGCAGCAGCGTTATCAGTTGCGGAAAAATGGATAACCAAACCGAATCACCGATGTTCGCGGAACATGCAAAATCAAATTCTGATCAATAATTAATTGGAGCTTCCCATTATGAAAAGATTCCTTTTCCTCGTCCTTCCAGTCCTGGTCGCCATGCCATGCCATGCCCAGTTGAACTATCCCCCGACAAAAACCATCGATGCCTCGGACACTTACTTCGGGAAAACGTACAACGATCCTTACCGCTGGCTGGAGAACATGAAGGATAAGGATGTCGAAGCATGGTTCAAGGCCCAGGCGGAATTGACGGATGGCCTGCTCGCGAAGATCCCGGGAATGGATGCCCTGGTGCAGGAATGGCTGGCGTTGGACAAGCTCGCACCTGCGTATTACTGGGCATTCGTGTATGAAAACGGACGGGTCTTTTACAAGAAGACGCTGGGCGGCGAAAACGTGGGCAAGCTCTACTTGCGCGAGGGATGGGACGGCGCTGAGAAACTGCTCTTCGATCCAGCCACCTATAAAGCCGGGGTAACCACGACCATCCAAACCGTTGTCCCTTCATGGGACGGGAAATACGTCGCCATGGGGTTTTCTTCAGGCGGCGCCGAATGGTCGGAGATCCGGGTTTTGGATGTGGATCGGGGAACGTTGCTGCCAGAGAGCATCTACCCATCCTGCGGTCAGAGCCCTTATGGTTGGACGACGGACAGCAAGTCATTCTTTTATGACGCCGGCAAGGTCGCTGACATCAAGAGCCTCGATATTAGACTGAACCGCAAAACCAAATTGCACAAGATCGGCACGGACATCGCCACTGATATCGACTTCTTCAGCAACAAAATCAACCCTGAACTGGGCATCGAAGCAAAGGAATGGCCCTCAGCTTCCATCGATGAATCCTACCCTGACTACATCATCGGATCCGTGGAGACCGTGCAAAATGAGATGCGGATTTTCTATGCTCCCATTTTTGAGCTGAAGCATAAGAAAATCAAATGGGATGTTCTGTGTAAACCTTCAGACAACCTGGTTCGAAAGTGGGGATGTGGGTTGGCGTTCCACGGGGATTACGTTTATGCCGTAATTCATACTGGTGCGCCAAAGTACAAGGTAGTTCGGACGGGCGTGAAGCATCCTGATTGGGAACATGCCGAGACCGTGATTCCCGAGGGGGCTGACTCCATCCAGTATATTACGAAGAGCAAGCACTATCTCCTCGTCGTTTATTCAAATGGGATTGTCGGCCGCCTCGTGAAATACGACCTGACCACCGGCAAGACCGCGGAAATCAAGCTTCCGGCGTCCGGGACCCTATTCCTCTTTTGTCCGGATTGGAAAACGGATCGTTGCCTGGTTTATATCACTTCATGGACTTTTCCCTGGACAACTTATGATTTCGATGCGCAGAATGACACCTTCGCGAAGAGCATTTTCAACACGGACGTCACGTATCCAGGATTCGAGAACGTGGTTTCCGAAGAAGTCGAAGTGCCTGGACACGATGGCACAATGATTCCGCTCTCGATCATTTACAAGAAGGGGATTCCGCTGGATGGGTCGAACAATTGCATCCTTAAGGGCTATGGTGCTTATGGGAAGAGTGCCTTTGCATACTTCGACATTCAATATAATTCACTGGCAACCCATGGTGTGGTGATTGCCATTGCGCACGTAAGGGGCGGCGGCGAAAAGGGCGAGGAATGGTATAAGGCCGGTTACAAGACAACCAAGCCCAACACTTGGAAGGACTTTATTTCCTGTGCGGAGTATCTGGTGAAGAAGGGTTATACGAGTCCCCGGAAGCTCGCAGGAACCGGTACCAGTGCTGGCGGAATTCTGATCAGCCGTGCCATCACGGAACGCCCGGATTTATTTGCTGGCGCTGTTTGCAATGTCGGGGACGCGAATGCGATGCGAACGGAGTTCTCGCCCGATGGTCCGATTAACACGCCGGAATATGGCACAGTGAAAGACCCCGTTGAGTGCCAGGCTCTGTTTGAGATGGATGGAGTCCAGCAAGTCCAGAATGGTGTGAAGTACCCTGCGGTTATGGGTGTGGGCGGCTGGAACGATGCCCGAGTCCCAGCCTGGCAGCCGGGCAAGTTTGTGGCTGCCTTGCAGGCGGCAACGGCCTCGGGAAAGCCCGTTCTGATGAAGGTGAACTACGACAACGGTCACTTCACGGAAGAGAAGATTGTCACCTTCAAGAACTACGCGAGCCAGTACGCATTCCTCCTGTGGCAGACGGGCCACAAAGACTTCCAGCCTGTGAAATAGGCAAGCCTGTGGCGAGAACGTCATCCCAGGCGCGTACGATATGTATCCCGAATCGGAGACGAATTTTTTCGACAAAGTCTACTGCGCGCAAAGGACCTTCATCAAGAACGAAGAAGGACAAGTAACGTCTGTCATCCACCATGAAGCTGGGCAGCCGGATTGCGAGGGAAAGAAACTTAAATGATCACTACCGCCCGAGTCGTTTGTTTCACGGTACTGTTATTGGTGTTTTCCTTTCGCGCTACGGCGGAGGATTTTACCGATGCCATCCATGCGTTCCTGCAACATCGCATTGAGGTTGAAAAACGGGACGTCGGCATCGTGGTCGGCATTGTGGACGAACACGGCAGCAGCATTGTCAGTTGCGGAAAATTGGATAACGGCACCGACCAGGAAGTCAGTGGCGACACCCTGTTCGAGATCGGTTCCATTACGAAGACATTTACCGGGCTGTTGCTGCAAGACATGGTTGAGCGCGGTGAGATGAAGCTGGATGATCCCGTGGCAAAGTATTTGCCCAAGTCGGTCAAGATGCCGACCCGCAACGGCAAGGAAATCACCTTGCTCCAACTGGCCACGCACACCTCCGGGCTTCCAGACGGCCCTGATAACCTTGACCCCAAACGTGCGGATAATCCCTATACTGATTATA
>JBEKFZ010000090.1:0-17277 GCA_050013075.1 Thermoguttaceae bacterium
GGTCGCGTTGGTCGGTTGGTCGGTCGCGGTTGATTGCCAAAATCAGGGATGAACCATTCCGAGTGCATGAAGCCCGGAATTAAAACGCAAGGAAAACAAGGATGTTTAAGCACACTCTATGGCGCATGCTTGCGCTGTCGGCGATTATATGCGGCATTGCCCTTTGTTCGATGGCGCAGTCTCAATCACCTGGGAATAATAATGCAAATAATGGAAATAATAGTAGGGAGCCGTCCATACCGGCGCCGGATAAACCGCTTTCAACCGCCATGAATTTCGAGGTGAAATCATCCAATGAAGGCATGGAAATGATAGTGCACACGAGCCGGATCATCACAATTGGGCAGAAAATCCCGCAAGCCCAAGTCAACGATCCGAAAATACTGGACCTCACGCCCCTGTCGCCCACCCAGGTGCAGGTCTCGGCAAAGGCGCCCGGCGTTACGCAGGTCAATCTCTGGGGCGAGGATCAGAAACTATACACCGTCGACGTGGTCGTATATGGCGATGCCTTACAACTCAAAATGCTGTTGAAATCGCAGTTCCCCAATTCCATTTTGAACGTCATCCCGGTAAACGGCTCGGTAATAATCTCGGGTTTTGTCGACAAGGCCGAAAATATTGATCGGATTGTTCAAATATCCGAAAGGTTTTATGGTAAAGGTAATGTAATTAACAACATGACCATAGGCGGGGTGCAAACCGTGCTCTTGCACGTGAAAGTGATGGAAGTATCGCGGACGAAACTGCGCCAGATGGGTTTCGATTGGGCAAAAATCAACGGTATGAACACATTATTTTCGGGTGCAAGCGGCCTGATAATGCCCCCGACTTCTCCTTTGCTTCCTGCCGGAGTAACCAGTATGAAACCTGCGGATAGTACCGTCCCCAATAATCCCATCAATGGAACCTTTGCCTTTAACGTGGCCAGCGGCAACAGCGCTTTCTTCGGTGTGCTGGACGCATTGCGTCAAGACAACTTGATGAAAATCACCGCCGAACCGACATTGGTGACACAAAGCGGCCGAGCCGCTTCGTTCAATTCCGGCGGACAAATAGCATATCCAACGCCACAGGGAGTTGGGGTCGCAGCTGGCATACAATTTTTTCCATATGGCACGACGGTCGATTTTATACCCACGGTATTGGGCAACGGAAAAATCCGCCTGGAAGTCAGGCCTGAAGTGAGTGAACCAGACGCCGCCAATGGCACCACGATTTCCGGCACCTCGGTGCCGGGTTTCTTGAGACGCTACGCCGACACGGCCGTGGAGTTGTCGGCGGGCCAGACACTGGCAATCGCCGGATTAATACAAACCCGCTTGGAGGCCGTAAACCACGGCCTGCCTTGGATCAGCGAGATTCCTTATCTGGGAGCGGCGTTCCGCACAGTGCATGAAAACGTCAATGAGATAGAACTGTTGATCATGGTCACGCCGGAGCTGGTTGACGGCATGGCCGCCTGCGAGGTTCCGCCCTGCGGTCCGGGCATGGAAACCACCAGCCCCACCGACTGGGAACTGTACTTGAAAGGTCATTTGGAGGTGCCAAATTGCTGCCCGACCGGCAACGGCGGAGTATGCCTGCCGTGCAACGGATCCCCCACGCCGGTGCCCGAGGAAGGTATAATCGGCCCGGAACAAATCAGTACGCCTCCTGCCTCCGACGCCGCCAAAAATACGTCCAATCCCGGCGACCGGAACACCCCCACCACGGCCGCCTCCGCGAATATAGCCCGGCGCGGCGAGGGTTCATCCACTCCTTATAGCCGTTACACTTCATCCAGACCGAACAATCCATCGGGCAATTCTTCATCCGGCGCGTCAAACAGTCCTCCCGGATTCATCGGCCCTGTTGGTTATGATGTAGTAAAGTAAAGAAGACGAGCTTGCGCGCTTTTTGCCGGGCTTGAAAATATACACATATTTAGAACCTATCCCAAAAGTCATCCTGAGCGTAGCGAAGGATCTCCGTATTTGGCAATATATTACCCATTTTAGCCATATGTCCCTTCCAGATTCTTCGCTTCGCTCAGAATGACATTATTGTTTTGGGATAGGCTCTTAGCCCCGGGAATACACCGGGGGCCGAATTATCGTTCAATTTGCAATATAAAAATGTGAACAAAATACGCGGAATTCTCCAACTAAGAACCTACAACCTAAAGCCATTCCATGAGTAACGTTCTCCGTTTGGCAATCGTCGATCCTAACGACGCTCAGCGCGAGGCCCTAAAGGGCCTTTTGCTGGGCATGGACATGATCTGGCTGGAAGCCGAATGTTCCCGCTACGAGTTCTTCGGCGACGTGGTGGCTCAAACCAAGCCGGATATCGCCCTGGTGGCCATCGATTCCGATCCGCCCAAGGGGCTGGATTTGGTGCGCAAGTTGGCGGCCTTTTCGCCCGATTGCGCGGTGCTGGTCGTCAGTTCCTCGAACGACGGCAGCTTGATTCTTCAGGCCCTGCGGGCAGGCGCCAAGGAATTCCTCACCCAACCCGTACGGATCGAGGACTTGCTGGGCGCTTTGGGCAGGATCAGCGAACGGCGATTCGGACAGGGCGAGAACAAGCCCCGCGGCTGCCAGGTTATCGCCGTGGCCGGTGCTATCGGAGGCGTGGGCACAACCAGCCTGGCCGTGAATCTGGGATGCATCTTGGCCCGGGAAGAAAAAAACTCGGTGGCCTTGATCGATCTGGATTTGTGTCTGGGCGTCGCGGACGTGTTTTTAGACACCATTCCGGATTCTACCCTGGTCGACGTTTCCCAAAACGTGACTCGGCTTGATTTCACGCTTTTGAAACGTTCGCTGACCAAACATTCCTCCGGGTTGTATTTGCTGCCGCGGCCGGTCCAACTCGAAGACATCAGGTTGATAACATCGGTCGATCTGCAGCGTGTAATCGGCTTGATGAAGGCCACCTTTACCCATCTGGTGCTGGATCTGTCGAAGGGCTACAGTTCCATCGACATGATCGCCCTGGAGATGGCCAATCATATCCTCCTGGTGGCGCAACTCGATTTGCCTTGCCTGCGAAACGTGGTGAGGCTGATGATGTCGTTCCATGAAATGGAAGGCATCGCCGAAAAAGTGAAGATCATCATCAATCGCGTGGGACTCGATACCGGCCACATCACCTTGAAAAAAGCGGAAGAAACCATCGGCAAGGAAATATTCTGGCAATTGCCCAACGATTATCGCACGATGATCGAGGCCCGCAACAACGGCGTGCCGCTTATCGAGCAAGCCCCCAAGGCCGCCATTACCCAGTCGATTATCCAACTGGCCGGCGCTCTGACAAACGACGGCAAGATCGAGGCGGTCGAGAGCATGGGCAAAAAATTCGGCCTAAGCGGCCTGCTAAAACTCTGGCCGATAAAAGCCGGCAAATAGATCGTTGCCCGCCGTCTTACTTCCCCGGCAAACGGCGTATCCGATACAATCGTCATTGCTCGATTGGGCGATCGGCGCAGTCGCCGATTCAATTGCCCGCCGCATCAATAAGCTATCTTTTCTTGGATATTTTTCAACCGCAAATCCCCGAAATCGTTCCTAAACGCAGAGTGATTACCCGCCATGCCCACGATAGCATCACCTTTACGCGTGTCCGACTCGAAAGAAAACAGTTTTGAGGAGTTGAAGCAACGCATCCATAACAAGCTCGTGGACAAACTCGATTTGTCCCGAGTGGGCGAAATGGAAGGCGAAACGCTGCGGCGCGAGATCCGCCTGGTCGTCGAGCACCTTTGCGATACCGAAGATACACTCCTGAATCGAAACGAGCGCGAACGGCTGGTAAACGAGGTGCTCGACGAGACCTTCGGGCTGGGGCCGTTGGAAATGCTGTTAAAAGACCCCTCGATCAGCGATATTTTGATTAACGGTCCCAAAAATGTGTATATCGAACGCCGCGGAAAGATGGAAAAGACCACGGTTTGTTTCCGCGACAACACGCATCTGATGCAGATAATCGACCGGATAATTTCCAAAGTTGGCCGCCGGGTGGACGAAACGTGTCCCATGGTCGATTCGCGGATGCTCGACGGTTCGCGTTTTAACGCCATCATCCCCCCCTTGGCCCTGGACGGGGCCTGCGTTTCCATCCGGCGTTTCGGCACAAATCCCTTGAAACTCGAGGAACTGCTGAACTTCAAAAGTTTCACTCCCGAGATGGTCATGCTGCTGGAAGGGGCCATCAAGGCGCGGCTTAACATCCTCATTTCCGGCGGCACGGGCTCGGGCAAAACGACCTTGCTCAACACGCTTTCCAGCTTTATTCCCAACACCGACCGCATAGTGACCATCGAGGATGCCGCCGAATTGCAATTACAGCAGGATCACGTGGTGCGATTGGAGACCCGACCGGCGAACATCGAGGGCAAGGGCGCCATCTGGACCACCGACCTGGTGCGAAACGCCCTGCGCATGCGTCCCGAACGGATCATCATCGGCGAGTGCCGCGGAGCCGAAGCCCTGGACATGCTCCAAGCCATGAATACCGGGCATGAAGGTTCGATGACCACCTTGCACGCCAATTCCCCGCGCGACGCGCTCGCGCGCCTGGAAACGATGATCATGATGGCCGGCTTCGAGCTGCCCTTGAAAGCCATGCGATCCCAGATCGCCAGCGCCATAGACCTGATAGTGCAATCCAGCCGTTTGCAAGGTGGACCGCGCAAAATCACTTGCATTTCCGAGGTAGTGGGCATGGAACAGGATACCGTCGTGATGCAAGACATTTATCGATACGATAAGGAAGGCGTTGACGAGCACGGCCGGGCCTACGGAAAGTTCACAGCCACGGGCGTGCGCCCGACGTTCATGTCGCGATTGGAATCGGCCGGGGTGCGTCTGCCCGCAAGCGCATTCCGCCAACGCGTGATGTTGGAGGACTAAAGCTTGCTGAATCTTATAATTATTGCCGCTATTACGTTTACGGGCGTGACATTGATCGTGCTGGGCCTGGCCTTGTTGATGCGCAACAAGCCCCAAAACCGCATCGAGGACCGGCTGGGCCTGATGACCGGCAAGGCCAATCCCGCAGCCAAGAAAAACTCACTGAAGGAAAGCGTTCTGGCCCATCCTCTGGACGACTCTCCCGGTATTTTAGAGCGTTTTATCCAGAGGTTCGGGGACGTAAACAAAGTTTTCGAGCAAGCCGATACATCGCTGACGATATTCAAGCTGCTGTTAATATCCATGGGCATGGCGCTGTTTGGCGGGATACTGGCGATTGCCATTCGCATTGTGCCGTTGCTGGTTCCGCTGGTGGCAGTGATCATGGGCTGCTTGCCGCTGATATGGGTCTTGATGCGGCGGAAAAGACGCCTGAAACGTTTCGCGGCCCAGTTGCCCGAGGCCATGGAAATGCTCGCCCGAACCCTGCGCTCCGGACAAAGTCTGGGATTTGGGATCAGCCTGGTGGCCAACGAAATGGGTCAGCCCATTTCTGGCGAATTCGGCCACGTTTTCGAGGAACAAAATCTCGGCATCCCCGTGGAACAAAGCCTTAAGGAACTGGCCGAACGGATACCCAATTTGGATCTGAAATTTTTCGTTACGGCCGTCATCCTGCAACGTCAAACCGGCGGCGACCTGGCGGAAATCCTGGATAAGATCGGCAGCTTGATCCGCGATCGCTTCCGCATCTGGGGGCAGGTCCAAGCCCTTACCGGCGAAGGACGCCTTTCCGGCGTGGTGCTGTTGGTATTGCCTTTAGTTCTGTTTTTAGCCGTTTATCAATTAAATCCGGATTACATCAAGGTCCTGTTTACCGACCCGATGGGCACAAAGATGCTGGCCGCCGCCGTTTTCATGCAGATCCTCGGCGCATTGGTGATACGAAAGATTGTTAATATTAGAGTTTAATAGCGGAGAATAGTGTTTACATAGCACGGCCTGACTACAAAAACCAAGGGTTCAGGGTTCAGTGGTCAGGATTCAGGGTTCAGAACTCTATTTTATAATTTTAAAATCAAATCCTGAACCCTGACCACTGAACCCTTAAAGGTGTTTTGTGATATTCGCGATAAACTTGTTAAATCTCGAAACGCTCGTTCCGTTGGCCGTTTTTGGGGCGTTTGCCGCCTTGGCATGGTGGATTTTAGAGCATATGGCCTCCGGGAATCCCAGGGCCGTTGAACGGCTGGCCGAATTGAAATCTCCGCACGCCCGGCGCAATGCCCAGGTCGAGAGCGCAATGAAAAAATCCGATCCGGTCACGAAAATGCTGGAGATGGCCACTCCCGCTTTTGCCAAACCATTGCAACCGAAAACCGAGTTGGAACTCGGCAAGCTGAAAGCCAAACTGTCGTATGCCGGTTTTCGCGGCGAATCGGCGGGGAGCATTTTTCTGGGGCTAAAGTTCGCCGGATTGATGGCCGGATTGTTTCTTGGCGGCGGCACGCTGCTTTCGCTGAAAGGCATGAACCAGAGTTCGCTGGTTTTTTCCATGGGTTTGGCGGGGTTGCTTTTCTACCTTCCAGATTTGATAGTCAGATTTCTGGGCAAGAACCGCAAGCAGGCCGTATTTCTGGCCCTGCCCGACGCCCTGGACTTGATGGTGGTTTGCGTCGAGGCCGGACTGGGACTTGACCAGGCAATGCGCAAGGTGGCCGAGGAATTGAAAAAAGCATATCGCGTGCTGGCCGGGGAATTCGCACTGTGCAATTTTCAACTCCAGATGGGCCGCCCTCGCTCCGAGGTCCTGCACGAACTGGGCGCCCGCACCGGCGTACAGGATTTACGGGCATTGGCCGGGGTCCTTATCCAGGCCGAGAGGTTTGGCAGCAGCGTGGCCCAGGCCCTGCGCGTGCAGAGCGATTCGATGCGGATCCGGCGGCGTCAGATGGCCGAGGAAAAGGCCGCCAAAACAGCAGTGAAACTGATCTTCCCCCTGGTGATCTTCATTTTTCCGGGTATTTTCGTGGTCCTGGTCGGCCCGGCGGCGATCACCATGGTTCGCGAAATGTTCCCAAAAATGGCCGGCGGGTAAATAGGGGGCAGGGTTCAGGATTTTAGTTTAGAGAGGTTGTGGATAAAAGCGCATTTCAAATGCTTTGCGAAATCGCAAGCGGTTTCTTGTTTAAAACACATTGAACAGAGTTCTGCCCACTGAACCCTGCCCACTGAACCCTGAACCCTTTCTTATGGAATGCCGATAAGGTTTTATGGAAACCATGTAATGGATTACCATGCGCGTTAAGGGACATAGGATGAGTGGCCGTTGCGGGCGTTAGAGGCCGCACAAGGCTACTATATTGCGCATATTCACAAAAGGAAGATCTCCAACAAGGAGGTACCGGAGATGTTGGCTTATTTTGCCCGGCTTATCGTTTTTGCCGTTGTCACATTCACCGCACTTCCTTTGTCGGCCGATTGGCTCTGCAATTTTTGCAATAGTGTTGCCCGTGACACCAAGCGGCGTAATTGCTGGCCTGCCCCATTCGTCTGCCCAGACCGCCAAACGGTTCGTGCCCCTTTTGCCATCATGGTAAACAACGGTTGGCGAAGGCAAAATATGCTTGGCGATTCTTACTTTGAACCCACAACAGGCCAATTGACCGAGACGGGCAAGCTAAAAATTCACTGGATTATTTTCGAGGCCCCGGAACAACATCGTGAAATATACGTGCACATCGGCCAAACAAACGATGAAACCCAGGCCAGGCTGGCAACCGTTACCGCCCAAGCCGCTTCGCTGGCGCCCCAAGGCGAAATGCCGTCAATAATGCAAACGTCGATCTCCGATGAGTCATATCCCGCCGATCGAACGAATAGGCTCCTTAACTTGTATAAGTCCATGAAAGATGCCCAACCTCCATATCTGCCAGCACCAAGCGGCCAAAGTGGCGGTAGCAGTACGGGCGGCAGCACCGGGCAATAGTATCTCTTGCAATATAAGTGTATTTATCCTGGGTGAATTCATCCGGGTATAAAGATCTTTTCTTCTTCTAATCTCATACCCTACATTGTTACCGATAACTACCCATATAATCCATATTGCCCTTTTTAAAATCACAATCACCAAAATCGTTAAATCTTACATAATTAATCAAATCGGTTTTAGGCTATAAGGAGTCCAGGTCGATCAGTTATACGAGGTCGCCTGATGGCAAATGCGCCTTTAGGTTGCAGATTCAGATGCAAATTAGTTGGGCATAACTTAGCTCTAAGTCATGCAAAGAGCATGACAATTATGGAGGGTCGTGGTGGACAAGGTCTTGCTTAAATGCCGGACTTTAATTATTGGACTAGCGGCCTGGGCTGGGCTGGGCTGGCTTATGCCCGCGCCGTGCGCCGACCAAGACGCTTACGGACAATCCTCGGGCCAAAAGACCTCTATAACCGATTCTGTTAAGCAGGAGTTCAACAAAGTTGGCGAGTTTTTCACACCGAAGCCGAACCATAAGCCGACGGCGACCGACGACGCAATTTCATTGAACAGCA
Organism: Thermoguttaceae bacterium; assembly: GCA_050013075.1. Classification (GTDB taxonomy): domain Bacteria; phylum Planctomycetota; class Planctomycetia; order Pirellulales; family Thermoguttaceae; genus JBEKIK01. The sequence goes on from JBEKFZ010000090.1 coordinate 8,448, forward strand.
AAAACAAGCCCGGTCCGGAACTATATGCGGCCATTGCCAGGCTTTACGAAGAGTCGGGCAAAAATGTCGAAGCCGAAAAATACTATCAGATGGCTTTGCAGGAAAAAGACGACAACCTTACAGCCCTGCTGGGATATGCACGGTTCCAGGAAAATCAAGGCCGATTCAATGAGGCGCTGGCTTTGTATCAGAAGGCCGTGCAAACGCATCCCAAGGATGCGCCGGCATACAACAATTTGGGCTTGTGTTATGCCCGCCGCGGCAGGCTGAACGAGGCTGCTTCGGCACTGGGCCAGGCCGTGCAATTGGATCCGCGCAATCCGCTTTATCGCAATAACCTGGCGACCGTGTTGGTCGATCAAAACCGCCTGGGCGAGGCGTTTGCCAACCTGCGCGAGGTACACGGCGATGCCGCGGCCTATTATAACATAGGGTATCTGCTGAACAAAAAAGGAAAAACAGAAGCCGCTGAACACAATTTCGCCCAAGCCCTGATGATTGATCCGAAGATGGTTGCCGCGCAAAAATGGTTGAATTATTTGCACGAAAAATCGCGGGAAACAGCGTCGGGCGGGCAATCCGGCGACGTTCGCCTTAGCAGCGTGCCCAATTCGCCGCGATTTCCGGCTAAAGTCATATCACCGGCGGCATCGAGCACGCCTGGCTCGCCATCATATCCCACACAGAATCCAACGGCCTGGTCAACACCGATTACTCCGGCACGTTTACCGCCGTCAGGCTCCGGTTCCGCGGTTTCCCTCAGGGCGGAAGATGGCGCCGCGCCAGCGCCACAATCGGATACGCCGCCTTTGCCGCCCGCAATCAGTTCACCGCAACGGCTTCCGCCGGTTTCTTTACGCCAGCCGGCCGGTTCGAGGGAACCATTCTCGGGAATTCCGAATTCCGGGGAACCAAGCGGCAGTGCTCCGTTGCCGCCGGGTATCCGGTAGCAGCCGTGAATCCGGGTAATATCGTAGGAAATATCTCTTTTATTCGGGTATTGCTTTTCTGACCTGATAATGGCAACTTAATAGAGGGAAAAAGACTCCTCTACACGTGGTTCCGTTATATTTTGCCGGAAAACAAGCCCTATGCTTGTGTAAAGCCGTTTGTAGCCTCAGTAAACCAATTATCGCGAAACCGCAAGCGGTTTGTTTGCATAGATAAAAAGAGATTAGGATATGCCCTCCGGCCTACAATTTCTGGTATTAGCGGCTGTTGCATTGGTGATTATAACTCTCCTTGGGCATGGGATTTGGGTATTTTTGGCATTTATATTCGGCGGCGGCCAAAAAAAACACAAACCTCGTTTTTGCGTGTTCTGCGGAAAAACCATATCTGTCAACGATGATTTCTGCCAATGGTGCATGAAGGACTTAAGCAGTCCGCTGGCTGCCGAAATGACCGACATAGACGCGGTGCTGCGACAGTTAAAATGTTTCGAGCGGCAAGGAACTTTACCCCTTGAAGTGCTCGCGGAATTGACCGAGCGGATAAAAAGCTATCGCCAGCGGCTACTACATCCACGATCCGCGGCGGCAGCGGCCGTTGCTCCAGAGTCGGTTGCGGCCGAAATTTCCCGTACGCCGCAAGCGCCTGTCGCGGTTGAAAAGCCGCACGCGAAGATTACCCCGCCAATAGTTCAAGTAGTGGTCGATTCAGCCAAACCGCCCCCTCCACCCTCGTTGCCGCCGCCGGTTCCGCGAAAATCCTGGACCGAAATTCTGGGCGGGTTCCTGGCCGAACGCAACATCCGCTGGACGGAATTGATCGGAGTTTTATTGGGCGGGCTGTTGATGGTCGGCTCCTCAATCGCATTGGTGATCGCTTTCTGGAGCCAGTTGGAAAGTATTCCGGCCCTAAAATTCCTAATCTTTGTGGGTTATTCCTCGGCCGTTTTCGCCACCGGATTGTTTGTTTTTTATCGCTGGAAACTGGAATCGACCGGTCGGGGGCTGATGGTCATTGCCACGTTGCTGGCGCCGCTTAATTTCCTGGCCATGGCCAGTTTTTATAAAGAGTCCCGGGGCGTGCTGACCGGAGGCCTGGAACTTATATCGCTGGGCATTTTTACCTGGTTGGTTGCCCTGGCCGCCAGGGCGCTGACGCCCGAGGGACGCTGGAATACTGTCCTGGCCGTGATCGGCAACTCCGTGGTGGTGTTGTTTGCGGCGCGGCCGTTTTTCGAACATTCTTCGCCCGCTTGGTTGATTGCAGCCTGTTGTCTGCCTTCGATCTTGTTGATGGCGGCCATGGGAAGTTATTTGCCCCTCTCCGGGCACCGACGGGCACCATCGGGCACCGACGGGGCACCATGCGGAGCATGGTCGCGTTGGTCGGCATGGTCGGTTGGTCGGAAGAATGGAGAATACGACGCAACCGCCGCCAACTCGCTGTTTATGCTTTTGGGGATCGCCGTGTTTTGCACGGCCGTGGCCTTGGGACTGCTCACGGCCCAGGGCATTAAATCCTGCGGCCTTTCGATTGCACTGCATTGTCTGACGATACCTTTGTCCATGGCAGCGTTATGCATATTGGCCGCCGGATTGCAGGCTGCGCGCGGCATGGCCGACGATTCGGAATTGGAAGGTTATCGCACAGCCGGCACCACCGTGGCCCTGCTGGGCGTCGTGCTGCAACTGGCGTCGATCATAATGGCGTGGCCGCAACCGCTTTTGATTGTCGCCGCGGGCGCAATCGGCGCAGCCGGCCTGGCTTATCTTGCCCTGCGGCATGATTTTCCAGCCGCCCATGCCGGGGCGATGGCCTCATTGGCTTTGGCGTATCTGGCCGGATTTTATGTAATTTTCGATCCGGGGCTGCGAAACCTGCAAAGCCGGGCTTTGTTCATTCAGTCCGATACCCTGAGTAAAGATCTATTGAGCCTGACCGTCAGCGCCCGCAGCGGCACCGCCTTGGCCGGATTGTTCCTTGTGTTTGCCGCGATTTCGGAATGGTTCCTGCTGCGAGGGCGAAAAGCACACGGGCGGATGTACGTGGGCGGGGCAGGCATGGCGGCCGTGGTCGGTTTGATGCTCGTCACCGCACACGGATTGATCGGCAGTCATGCTGATGCCGTTCGCGCCACGATATTGTACGCCGTTTACGGAATGGTCTCAATTTTCCTTTCCGTGCGTTGGCGACAGACGCCGATTCTTAGCTACTTGGGCTGGAATTTGCTGGCCGTTGCGCCGATGTGGCTGATTCGCTCGCCGGCGTTTGACGTTTGGCAAAACACGGCGGCCATGTCGGGCTGTTTGTTCTGGCTGGGAGCAATTTGGATATTACTGGCCTGGATACATCGGAAATCGGCACTCTTTATCGCCGGACAGGCGGTGCTAATCGCGGCGAGCGTTTTGGGAACCTTGTCTTGGTTGGAATGGCAACAGTGGATAGTTAATTTGCCCGACGATTTGATAAGCCCCAGGAATCTTCAGGTGTTCGGCATCGGCTTGGGATTGCTGTCGCTGGGTTGGATGGCGGTGCGAATTGCTTCGCGTCTGATAATAGGCGGTAATGAAAATCAAAAAGCGGAAAACGTCGCCGCTGGAAAATGGCATCATTTTCTGGCCCCAAGCAGCAACTGGGCTGAATTGATGCGAACCCGGCCGGAAATCGACAAGATTACGACTTATGTTGTCGTGGCGGCACAGTTAGTTTTGGCCGGCGGGATGCTCGTACACGGATGCATGCAAGAACTGTTTTCATCGGCCGGGAGAATAAATCCCCTGCAAATTTCGGCCTGCGGCGGCTGTGCCTGGACGTTGCTGGGTGTTTTGACGCTGGTGGCCGTCGCCGCCTTGTGGGAACGCTGGGGATACGCGGAACTGCAAATGGGCCTGCTTTTGGTCGTGAGCGTGCCGGTGTTGATCGCCGATCGGTTTGTAAACGATTTTTCCGTGGCTTCGGCGGCTCGCTGGGCATTGGCAATCTGTTTTGTGGCATGTTCCTCGGCAGTGTGGGGGCGAAAGCGGCTGCAAAACCTGTGCGATAGGCTCCATGCCCGGCTGGAAATACCGCAACAAGGCCCCGCCACTGCCCGAGGCATGTTGGTCATACTCTCGGCCTTGCCCGTGTTGCTGCTTACGCTTCAAGCGGCCGTCATCCAACTGAATGGTTATACGCTCCAAGGTCCCTTGGCCGGAACATTTTTCGATAAAATCGGACCGAATTATTCTTATCTTGTACCGCTGGTTTTGGTCATGTTTGGATTAATCGGGCATGGGTTGCGGGAATCGTCGGCCGGTTATGCCTTTGGGGCCGGACTGGTTGCCGAAATGGCGGTGATTTTGGGCTACGCCTTGCACATTGCCTTGGCTTCGCCGCCCCAGCGGTTCCAGATGCCGGAATTCGTCTTCACTGTGCAACTGGCCGTTATCACGGCGGCGGTTTGGGCGATCGTTTGGTTGATCGCACGGCGTTGGGTCAATGTGTGGCGTGAAGGAAGAACTGAAACCCCGCTGATGAACGTGCAAATAGGAATGGCTGTTCTGGGAAACGCACTATTGGTGGGAATAGGAATCCTTGAAATATTCATGGCTCGTCCTCCGATAAATCTCGAGTGGGCGATGCACGCCGGACTTCCATTGGGTTGGATCGCCTTGCTCTTGACAGCCGGGGCCGGGGCATATCGCCGCCTGCAAACCCGGCAGCATTGGAATCCGCACTTTGTTGGACTGACCGGCATGGGCGTGTTGGCCTTATTGGCTTGCACCGTGCCCAATATAGTTCTGCCGGACCGCACGAAGTTGGACGGCGTATGGGCGTATCGGGTGTTGATGCTGGGCTGGGCGATCTATGCCTTGTTGACGGCGTTGGCGGCGTGGTGGGTGGCGGCGCTTAGAACCCTGAGAGACGCTCACGGGCCGCCGCAAGCCCTGATCCGCCTGGCTGCGGTTTGGGTGCGGGCGGCCGGCATTGCCGCGGTGATTCTGGGAATAAAAGCCGCTTTTTTTCACGACGACGCCGATTATGAACATCTTTGGGCGGCCGCAGCCATCGCGATTGCCTCCACTGCCGGGGCCACCATGGCCGTGTGGCGGCGCCGCGAAGGCTGGGCGTTTGCCGCCGCACTGGGCGTAAACCTGGCCGCGTCGATTGCCGTGTGGCACTTCGAGCAGGCATTGCACCTTTCCTTCGACCAGTGGTGGGTTCGTCTGGTGCAGGCGAACGTCATAGCGTCTTCGCTGGCGGCCCTGTTCTGGCTGGCCGCGCACAAGCGGCTCTATGCCTTAAAACAGTGGAACCTTGCGGACAGTCCCCTGCTGGCGGTGCAGACGGTTTTGCCCGTGCTGGGCAATACGGCGATTCTTGTCCTGCCCGTGTGCTCGTTGATCGTTCATCCACAAGGATTGCCGCCTTGGATGCGAGATTTTTCCGATCCGCCGGGCTGGCTGAGCCTGCTTATTTGCGCGGCCGCGGCGGCGTGGTATTTGTATCAAACCCGCGCCGGAAGTCTGCTGAACGTCCTGGGCGGAGCGGCATTGGGCGCCGGAGTATTGTTCGCCTGCACGGCATCCAAAGCGAATATCGGCCGGCATGGCGAGTGGCAGGAATATCACCTGCTGTTTACTGCGTGGGCTGCCGCGGCGTTCGTTGTCTTGGGCGCCGGTTTCGCGGGCAAAGGATTACGTTTGTCCGCCAAGGACGATCCCAGACAAGTATTGCCGGTCGCGGCCCGGACGTTCGTTTTCCCAACGAATCTTGTGGAAATATGGGTGACGATCCTCGGATTGTTGGCGGTAATCCTGGCATTGCTTTATTGCCACGAAGATCCGTCCGGGGCATGGTGGCGGTTGCGCGTGCTGGTCGGTTTGAGCCTGGCGGCGGGCATTATCGCATTGTGGCTGCAATCGGCAGGCCACGTCTTTGCCTCCGGATTGCTGCTTAATGCGGCGGGCACGGCGGCTTGGATGTCCTGGCGCCCGGGAGGGATTCACGTGCTGGTCTATGTCAATGCATTCTCGCTGGCCGCGGGATCGATTGTATGGACACTTCTTCAAATCATCGTGCCCCGGTACATTCCGCATTTCCGCTGGAACAATAAACCCCTACGGTTTGCCCATTTGGCCGCCGCAACGGGCTTGGCCGCATTGGGCGCATTGGCCACGGTCATTCTGACATTAGATCTGTTGCAACTCAATAATGCGGGGATCACATATTCCACGGCTTATGGTGCAAAGGCGCCTCTCATGTCGATAGCGTACTCGCCATTTGGCTGGTGGGCCATTGTGGCGACGGCGGCGGCAATTGCCTTGCTTCTGTGGGATCGCGCCGCGCGGCTGCCGCTCCTCGGATTGTATGTTTCAGGACTGATCGCCATCGCAATGCAGTGGGATTACTGGCAAGAATCGTGGCGGATGACGTGTTTGCGGGCGGGGACGGATCTGGCCTGTTTCGCCATTGTCGCGGCCCTTGCCGGTTGGCTGTTGCCCAAGGCTCGTTGGATGTGCCGATGGCTGTGGATCCCGGACTACGCGGAGCGTTGGCCCGGTGAGTGGTTCGTGCAACTACAGTCGTTCGTTGCTTGCCTCGCCGGTGCGCTGAGCGTGTGGCTTGCCTTGGACTTCGGCTTTGACGGACTGGCAAAAGGCATCGCACTTTTTGGTCTGAGCGGCCGTTTAATCGGAATAACGAACGTACTCATGGTCCTTGGCGCTGCAATCGTCATGGCCTGGCAAACCAAATCTGAATGGCGCGTGCAATGGCAATACGCTTCATTCATCGCGGGTTTGTTTTTATTGAGCAGTTTTCGCTGGGCGGGCATCGATCCGGCACAAGCCGGCTCGTGGCTGCACCGCAGCGTGGTTTTTCTGGTTTCCGCGGCGATGATGACTTTGCTATGCAGTTTCGGGCTGAAAAAAGTCATATCGAGCAAAAGCGACTGGATTGCAACCGCGCGGCGGATGACGCCATTTTTCGGCGGCATGGCTATCCTGACGCTGGCCTTGGTGCTGGGGCAAGAATGGTTTTCGTATCGGGACAAAATCGGCACGCCATTGGTTACTGGGGAAATCGTTGTTGTGGCGGTAATTGTCGCGGCCATGCTGGCGACGTGCCTAGCTTTCGCTGTCCGGGAGGATTGGGATCCCCTGCGGCTGAGTCCAGCCGGACGACAGGCGTACGTTTACCTTGCCGAAGCGCTTGCCGTGTTGATCGGCGTGCACCTGCGCCTTACTAAGCCCGAACTATTCAACTTTGGACTGATTCAAAATTACTGGATGTTTTTGATAATGGGGGCGGCCTTTGCGGGGGCGGGCTTAAGCGAATGGTTCCATCGCCGAAAACTGCCAGTGCTAAGCCTGCCATTGCAGCGCACGGCCCTGCTGTTGCCGCTGCTGCCGGCAATTGGTTTTTGGTTTTTGAAGGATCCCGAGACGCCTTTGGCGCTCGTCGGACGCACGCCGGACGTGTGGTTCCTGATGGGCGCGTTTTACGGGCTTTTGGCATACATCCGCCGATCGGCGGGATGCGGATTGCTGGCAGTGTTGACGGCCAACATGGGACTTTGGGTAGCGCTCCACCGGTTCGACATAGGTTTCCTGCATCATCCGCAATTATGGCTTATTCCCATCGCCATGGCTGTGCTGGCGGCCGAATTTTTGCATCATGAGCGTTTAAGCGCGGCCCAAAGCGCGGTTTTGCGTTATCTTTCGCTGAGCGTTATTTACATCTCTTCGACCGCCGACATGTTTATCGACATGTTCTTGCACGGAGTATTCATCGATTGGCGCCTGCCGGTGGCGCTGATGCTGCTCTCGACGGCCGGCGCGATGGCCGGCGTAATGCTGCGGATTCGCTCCTTCCTTATCTTGGGCATTTCGTTCCTCGTACTCGACATAGTCACCATGATCTGGTACGCCGCCGAGGATTTGGAGCAGACTTGGATCTGGTATGCCAGCGGCATAGTGCTGGGCGCGGCTATTATCGCCGTATTCGCGATTTTTGAAAAGCGCAGGCACGACTTGCTCGCGGCCGTGGAGCGATTCAAGGAGTGGGAGCGATGAAAATAAAATGGCTCCGTCCGGACATAATCTCCCGCGTATTTGTGATTGTCGGTGTGGTGTTACTCATATTGACGCTAAAGTTTCGCGTCAATCCGATTGAAGGATCGGTGGTGAATCCGGCCATTCGCGGTACCGCATTGCACTGGATTTTGTTGTACACGACCATGCCTGCTTGGATTGCCGGCGTAACGCTGAGCGACATTGCATCCGTGGATAATTATGAAACTTCAGTTGTATTCATGTTTTTGATTCAAGTGCCGTTATATTATTTTTTGGGAAAGATTGTGAGCTTGGTTGTCGCGCTCATCCGGAATTGCCATTGGAAATCGGGCAAAACGCCATGAATGAACCAGATACTGATGCAACAAACGATCGATCGACAAAGGATGAACAATCGACGAACGATGAAACACGTCATTCCACGCCGCCGCTGCAATTCGGCTTGAGTACGCTGTTGTGGCTGATGCTGGCCGTGGGCCTGATATTCGGCACGCTCAGATGGATGCAAGTGTCGGTGATAACAAGTTTGATCGTAATGGCCGTCCTGGCCGTTAGCGCGCCGGCCGTGGTGTTTTTGGTCGCCGCGATTTCCAAGGTCGATGACGACCATTAGGGCAATTCCGCCTCGCCCTCGGCCTCATTCCCCAGCGCGGAATAAAGAGCGACCAAAGCCCCCGATGTATTCACCGGGGGCTATTGAGTCTCAGAACGTGTTTGGAAAGTCACATTTCCCATCCAGCAGCCAGTTCGGCCGGCTTGAGATGGCGCAACATACGGTGAATCATGCACACGAGGATCATCGCTTCACTGCTCTCGGTCAGTTC
>JBEKFZ010000091.1:0-17068 GCA_050013075.1 Thermoguttaceae bacterium
CAAGAATCCCACCAGGTCCTGACTGCGACAGGGCTGCTGGAGTTTACGCACCGCCTTGGCCTCGATCTGGCGGATGCGTTCGCGGGTCACCTTAAAGATGTGGCCCACTTCCTCCAAAGTATAACTGTAACCGTCGCCCAGCCCGTAGCGGAGTTTGATGATTTCCCGCTCCCGGTAGCTCAGGGTCTTCAAAACCTTGGCGATCCGGTGCCGCAACATGCCTTGGGTTGCGCCGATGGACGGATTTTTGGCTGCGCTATCGGGCAGCAGGTCGCCGAAGTGGCTGTCTTCGCTGTTGCCCACCGGCCGGTCAAGACTGATCGGGTAGCGGCTCATGGCCAAAACCCGCCGGGCTTCGTCCACGCAGGTCTCGCTGGCCCGGGCGGTTTCCTCGAGCGTCGGTTCGCGGCCGAGTTTCTGCAATAATTTCCGCGACACGTTGCGGACCCGCGACATGGTTTCGACCATGTGCACCGGAATGCGGATGGTGCGGCTTTGGTCGGCCACGGCCCGGGTAATGGCCTGGCGGATCCACCACGTGGCGTAAGTGCAGAATTTGAACCCCCGGCGATACTCGAACTTGTCCACCGCACGCATCAGTCCGGCGTTGCCTTCCTGAATCAAGTCCAGAAAGTTCAAGCCCCTGTTGCGATACTTCTTGGCGATCGAAACCACCAGGCGCAAATTGCCCTCGGAAAGTCCGCGCTTGGCGTGCTGGTATTGCCGGTAAATCCCTTTCAGGTAACTTACCCGGTTCCGCAGGCTGGTGGGCGATTCCTGAGTCATTCGCAGAATGTTGCGGTATTCGGCGATCCAGGGTTCGCGCTGTTTAATCGGCCCTTTGTCGGCCGTCTGTTCGTGGATCCGCGCGCGTAGCTCGTCCACCCGCCGGCTGAATTCCTCCAGCGTCTTGATCATCGGTTCGATCCGCTGCGTGCGCAGGCCGAGTTCTTCGACCAGGCGCACCGCGCGCCGTCGGCGGCGCCCCAGGCGCCGCCAGGCCACCCGGCGCAGGGCCGCCGGCCGCGTTTTGCTGGTCGCCAAGTTGTAGTCCCGCCGGTTCCGTTTAAGCAAAGTTTCCAGGGTGCGCAAATTGTGGGGCAAACGCCCGAGAATTTGATGTTTTTCGAGTTGATCGGTCACGGAAACCTGCACCGTGCGATCGAAAGGCAGATCCCCGTCGTGCACCCGGCGCAGCACCTTTACCGCGGTCTGAATGACAAAGTCGCATTCCAGGACCCTGCGGCGGAATCTGGCCCGGGTAAGCTCGATCTGCTTGGCCAAAGTCACTTCTTCCTGGCGCGTGAGCAAGGGAATTTCACCCATCTGCGTCAGGTACATGCGGACCGGATCGTCGGACCAGGACTCGGCTTCCTCGATCTCGGCCAGCAACTCCTCCGGGTTGACATCGATCTCCGCCTCGTGGTCTTCGTCGCCAACCGCCAGAACGGAAGGGTCCAATTCAACTTCATCGTCCAGGGCGTCGACTACGTCCTCGGCCAATTCCAAGGGATCCTCCGGCCGAACCAGGGAATCGTCGTCCAGACCTTCCAGCAATGCGTCGTACAATTTGATACTCCTCAAGTGAGTACAGGGCAGTATACGCTATTTAAGTTGAATTAATAATCTATTATTCCACACACGATTGCCATAAGCCACGAAAATTCTACCATCCAATTCCCCACGCCGCGGACAGAACCTGCCATTTGGCAAAGGATTCGGCCTGCGGAAGGAATTAGCCGACTAAAAAGAAACCCTAAACGCTCCAAAATCCCCATGCGCAATGCATGACCAATCACTTTTGCTTTTTCCTAAGGTCAACCAATTCCATCCCCGATACATGGACGATAAAGTCGCCGCGGAACAAACAAGGACGTGGCGCGTAGACAGGGCATCAAGTCACAGAGAATAATTTAGTGTCGCCGAAATAAATTCGACAAACACCTCCCTGGCGCCCGCAGGCATTAGATGCGCAGACTGTCACTGTAAAACTGTGCAACCTAATTCTAATCGCTCACAAAACATTGTCTAGGGGTTATTTACGATTTTCCAATGTTTTTTTTCATGTATACAGCTCACTGAACAACCGTTGTCAGCTTGTTGTTAAAATAGATAATTTAGGTGATATGGAGAAGTGTAAATCCCAGAGCTTTATATTCAACTGACACAGTCTGCGCCTCGTTTCGCCCAATCCCCTGACTTGTATTTATCCAAAGGCGAACATTACCTTAGTCGGAAGGATAGGGCGGTGCTTCGCCGGTTAGTTGGCTCAGGGCGTTGCGGGCTGCGCGCTGCTCGGCTTCTTTTTTGTTTCGGCCCCAGGCAGGCTGGTATCGGGCGTTGCCCACCTGGGCGGCGATCTTGAAGCACTTGCTGTGGTCCGGACCTTTCTCATCGAGGAGTTGATAGGTAGGCGTGGTCCCGTATTCGCGTTGGGCCGTTTGCTGTAGGAGCGATTTGTAGTTGTAACCCGATTCGCCGCCGGCAGCCAGTTCGATCTCGGACCCGACATTTTCGACGATGAAGGCCCTTGCCGCTTCCAGGCTTCCATCCAGGTATATTGCCGCTATTAACGATTCAAAAACATTGGCCAAAAGCGAGGGTGGAACGGAAGGATGGGTGGTCATTCCCTTGCCCAGGATCAGGAATTCTTGCATGCCCAGCATTTGGCTGATCTTGGTGCATGTCTGTCGGCTAACTACAATCGACTTGATTTTTGTTAAATCTCCCTCTAAATAGTCGGGATATTGGCGGTAAAGCATTTCGCATACCACCGCGCCTAGAATGGCATCGCCAAGGAATTCCAGCCGTTCGTTCGAGGCCAGACGGTGTTCCGCGCCCGAGGCATGGGTAAGCGCGGCCAAGAGCAGGTTTTTGTCGTTAAACTTATAACCGATGCGCCCTTCCAGCTTTTCCAGGACGGCGGTAACTTGGGGATCTAGTCCAGATGTATATTCCATACAAAACAATCCGCTTTCAAACCCAGTAAAAAATGGCAATTATCGTCTCTCTATAGTAACCTTAATGCCCAAATGGGGTATTTGTCAATCCACTTATGACATATTGGGCGATGCGACCGGGCGATAGTCCTTAATTCTACTTGTCGGCGGTGTATTGGAGGTAAATAATTTTAACGTTAGTGAAATGGCCTAAATGATCACAAAACATATTTTGATTTCAGGAGGCCGGACATTCCTGTCCGGCTTCAGGGTTTAAGGTTCAGGAGTAAGAGTATGTCGCTAAATATCCTGTGTCGGCAACGCCGTTGGTTTATTGGATTGTCATTTATCGCGGCTTTTGCCGCGGCAACCGCCTGGGGGTACCAATCGGCGCGTGCGGAAGAAGATGATGGTGCGGCCCAGGGAAAAAGCCTTTCCAGGGCGTTTCGGGCCGCCGCGCATAAGGTCATCCCCACGGTCGTCAAAATTAAAAACATCACCAAGGCCAAACGCGTAGAGGGGTTAACGGGCAAAACGCAGGGGGAAAATCCATTTCAAGGGACTCCATTTGAAGATTTTTTTGACGGCGAAGATTTTCCGCCCGGTCTGCGATTTCACGGAGTGATTCCCCCGCGCATGGGCGTGGGTTCGGGCGTGATTATCGACCCCAAGGGAATCATCCTCACCAACAACCACGTAGTGGAAGGCGCGGACGAGGTGTTGGTCGAACTGGTCGATGGCCGGCAACTGAAAGCCACGGACATTAAAACCGACGAACAATCCGACCTGGCCGTGATGCGCGTCAAAACCAACGGATTTCTGCCCGCCGCCACTCTGGGCGATTCTGACACGCTGGATATTGGCGATTGGGTGATTGCCGTCGGTTGTCCGTTCGAGTTGGATTCGACCGTCAGCGCGGGGATCATTAGCGGTAAAGGACGCGTGCTCTCGGCCGATAGCCGGGCAAGCTTTTTGCAGACCGATGCCGCCATCAACCCCGGCAATTCCGGCGGACCGCTGGTAAATCTCGACGGCGAGGTCATCGGCATCAATACCGCCATCGAATCGAGCACCGGCGCATACGAAGGCATAGGATTCGCCATTCCCAGCAACCTTGTCAAATGGGTCGTTCCGCAGTTGATTAAAAACGGCGCGGTAAAGCGGGCGTATCTGGGCGTAAAAATCGGCGCGATAAACGGCGAATTGGCCGACCATTTGGGCGTGGCCCCAAACTCCGGCGTGATCGTAAGCGAGGTCCTCGCCAACAGCCCGGCCGGCGCGGCCGGATTGCAGGCGGGCGATATTATTCTCTCCTTCGCGGAAAAGAAAATCGTCAATCCCCAACAGTTGCAAGAGCTTGTCGAGCGATCGCCCAGCGGATCCAATCAACAAGTGGAAATCCTGCGAAACGGACAAAAGATGAAACTACAAGTGGAAGTGCAAGCACTGCCCGACAAGCCGGCGCCCGGGACTGTTCCAACACAGCAGCGCCGCGAAAGATGAATCCCCCAGGCAATGAATATCGCATCAATGTTTATCTTTCCTTTTTCTCCCCCACCGCGATGGCCACCGCCGTGGCGTATGTGCGGCAGTGGGAAATGGTGACCAGGATTTCGCGGATGCCGAGTTGTTCGCACACGTCGCCCACGCCGCCGCGCACGGCGACCACGGGTTTGCCCAGGTGATCGTTGCGGATTTCCATGTCGCGCCAGGAAATTCCCTTTCGCCACCCGGTGCCCAATGCCTTCAGCACGGCTTCCTTGGCCGCCCAACGGCCGGTGAAATGTTGCGTCGCCTGCTTGCGGCTCTGGCAGTAGCCGATTTCGTCGGGGGTATACACCCGATTGATGAACAATTCGCCGTGCCGCTCGATCATCCGCGCGATCCGCAGACATTCGGTGATGTCGGTGCCCAGTCCGATTATTTCCATGATTATCAGTTCACAGTTTACGGTTCACAGCTTTTTACATCTAACTTAGATCTTTCGGATTTCGTCATTCGTGCTTCGACATTCGTCATTATTATATTCATCCTTCATCCTTCCGCCTTCATCCTTGTTCATGGCGGATCGTATCCGCCGGGATTCCAGGGATGGCAGCGGCAGATGCGCACAATGCCCCGCCAAGTTCCCCGAACCGCGCCGTATTTTCGCACCGCGCCGATAAAGTATTTGCTGCAACTAGGCTCAAAACGGCAGTGCCGGCCCAATACGGGACTAAGCGTCCAGCGATAGAGCCAAACTGCTGCAATCAATACCCAGCCGGGCAATGCAACGATGGCACGGAACAATTTACCCATAACTCCGCTTTTCATAATACCATAATATCATAAAGCCGCGACCGGCGGTCGCGGTTAAATAGAGGAAACAAAAACATCAGAGCCGGACCGTGTCGGTCCGGTTGAAACGTCAATCCCCCGGGCTGACACGGCCCGGCTCTATAAGACGGCTTTAAAAGCCGTCCTACCATTATGTGAAATTCAATTTTTGGGCGACCTTATTCGCCAATCCGGGCAGCGATTGCAGTAATAATTTCAATTCCGGATCGCCCCCGCACCGAGGGATTACCACCAAATCAATCCTTTGCGGAAGTTCCTCGCGGCACAGGCGGAAGGCCTCGCGCAGCAGCCGTTTCCAACGGTTCCGCATTACGGCGTTGCCGAATTTCCGCGATACCGAAAGCCCAAGGCGCGGATACGGCAAATCGTTCGGGCAGCCGAATATCAACAGCCGGTCGTTCGAGGCGGTGGCACGGCGTCGGTAGGCCCGCTGAAAATCCGCATTGCGCCGGATGCGATATTCCGGGTGAAATCGTTGATCTTTCATATTCGGTTATTTGGGGACCGTCCCCTACCAGTGCAAATCTTTCCGCGGCTGCTGGGAATAATGCCCGTCGATTTCCCCGAGTGCATCACGGTCGGCCGCAGTGAGTTTCTTGGGCAGGACGATCTGAATTTCGGCCAGCAGATCGCCGGGTGCGCCATTCTTTGGCGTCACACCGTAGCCTTTAACGCGGAGTTTTGCGCCGCTGGAGGTATTTGGCGGCATATTGACGCTTACCGTGCCGCGGGGCGTGGGGACCTCGATTTTCGCGCCCGCCGCCGCCTCGGCCAGGGTAACCGGCACTTTAACGATCAGGTTGTTTCCGCGGCGTTGAAAAAACGGATGCGGGGCCACGCGCACGGTAATTAGGATATCGCCCGGCGTCCCGCCGCGCGGGGCGGTCTCGCCCTGGCCGCGAATGCGGATTTTTTTGCCTTCTTCAATGCCCGGGGGAATTTTCACGGCTATGGTGTCGGTCTTTCCCGACTGGCGGCGCACCGTAAGTTGCACCTCGCCGCCGCCGATGGCCGTGGCAAAAGGGACTTGAACTTCGCTCGTGATATCGGCCCCGCGTCTGGCGCCGGCCGTGGTTTTTCCGGCCCGGGGTCCACCGGCGCGGCGGAACTGTCCAAAAAGGTCGCCCAATCCGCCCGGGGCTTCGCCGCCGAACCGTTCGCCGACAAATTGACTGAAATCGAATTCTTCGGGATTGACGCCCGCTGTGCCGAATCCACCGCCCGGACTGCCTCCCCAAGTGTATGTATATTGCGGTCCGCCGGCCCCGCGAGTTTCAAACGAACTGCCGTAGCGGTCGTACATCTCCCGCTTTTCCTGGTTGCCCAGCACGTCGAAAGCCGCCTGGATTTGCTGGAATTTCTTTTTTGCAGTTTTATCGTCGGGATTTTTGTCGGGGTGGTATTTTTTGGCCAACTCGTAATAGGCCTTTTGGATCTGGGCCTGCGAGGCTTCGCGCGGAACGCCCAATGTTTTGTAATAATCCTCGGCCATATTAGTTTTCAGTCGCTAGTTTTCAGTTTACAGTTCTTCATTCTGTAGTCAGACAGGGACTCTAACAATACTCCCCTCGCCGGGCACCGACCGAAGGTTGGTCGCGGGAGAGGGGTCGGGGGTGAGGGTGGCTGGGTATTGTTAGAGATCCTTATCCTCTTATTGTAGGGTTACAGTGATTTATTCATCAAGCCATGCAAGATCGCCTGGCCTCCACCCCGCCGTGGGGGATAATGCGGCGTGCTAAAGTTGTCATATATCGAGCCTAACGTTGTGTGGAACTTCAGCCGAGAGCAGCGCCAGACTAAATCTGAACCATAATAAAGCAGAGCCGGACCGTGTCGGTCCGGCTGATCCGTCAATCTTCCACGCCTGACACGGCCCGGCTCTAAACTATGACATATAAAATTGCAGTCTTATTGCCCTTGTTTGGGCTTTCTCTTGCATCGGCTTGGGGCGCAACCGGGCAATTGGATTTAACCGTCGTCGACAAAGACACGGGCAAACCGGTTGCCTGCCGGATGCACCTGGCAGGTCCGAACAACAATAAGCCCCGCAAGGTCGATAAAGCCCCTTTCTGGCAAGATCATTTTGTCTTCCCCGGCCATATTCTCCTTAAATTGCCCTTGGGAAATTATACGTTCGTAATCGAACGCGGTTTGGAATATCTCGATCAGCACGGCAGTTTTACCTTCAATGCCTTTGCCGAGGATTCGAAGCAGATCGAATTGCACCGGTTTGTCGATATGTCGGCCGAGGGATGGTGGTCGGGCGATTTGGACGTCCGCCGGCCGGTCGGCGATATCGAATTGCTCATGTCGGCCGACGATCTGCACGTGGCCGAGGTGATTTCCTGGACCAACGATAAATCGCAGTGGAGCGGAAAATCCCCGCCCAAGCAGGCCCTGGTCCGCTTCGACGGCAACCGCTACTATCATCTCATGGCCGGATCGGTATCGAGGGCGGGCGGGGAGGTCCTTTTCTTTCACCTGCCCACGCAGCTTAGCGCACCCGAGGGCAACGCTGAATACCCACCCCTGGCCAAAGTCATCAAAGAGGCAATGAATCTCGCTCAAAAGTCCCCTCTCCCGACCAACCTTCGGTCGGTGCCCGGAGAGGGTCAGGGTGAGGGCAAAGCCGATGTTTGGGTCGATGTCACTCGGCCGTTTTGGTGGGACCTGCCCGTGCTGGTGGCCTTGGGACAGGTCGATTCGATCCAGGTAGCCCACGGCGATATCTGCCGCGAAACGGTCATTCCCCACGAAACCGGCGGCAAACCCCGCGACATGGTCCACTATCCCAACCCGTTCGGCAATCCGCTGTGGTCGCAATATATCTATTTCCAACTTCTGGAATGCGGATTACATATTCCGCCCAGCGCGGGCAGCGGTTCGGGCGTTGCGCCCAATCCGGTCGGACAGAATCGCATGTACGTTCACGTCGATGGCGATTTCAGCTACGAAAAATGGTGGCAAAGTTTCCGCGCCGGACAGGTGGTTATTACCAACGGCCCGCTGATGCGGCCCAAGGTCGACGGCGAACTGCCCGGCCACGTATTCCAGGCCGAAGCGGGCGGCCGGTTCGATTTTGAAATCGGTCTGACCATCTCTATCCGCGATCCGATAAGCTACCTGGAGATTATCAAAGACGGCCAGGTGGCGGAGTCCGTGCGTTTTGACGAGTACGCCAAGAGCGGCAAATTGCCCAATCTGCACTTTGACCATAGCGGCTGGTTCCTTCTCCGCGCGATAACCGACGTGGGCAAGACCTTCCGTTTCGCCATGACCGCGCCGTACTACGTCGAAATCGGCTACAAGCCGCGGATCAGCAAAAAAGCCGCCCAGTTCTTCCTGGATTGGGTCTATGAGCGGGCAAAGCAGATCAAGTTGGACGATCCCCAACAACAACGCGAAGCGCTGGACCTGCATCGCCAGGCCCGCGACTTCTGGCAGGAAATGATTTTCAAGGCCAATGCGGAATAATCTGCCATACACACTGGAAATAAACCTCTTTGAAAAGGGGTCTGGCGAAATTGCGGAAGGGGAGTATAATAACAATAAATGAAGCCGACTCTATATCTCGAAACGACAATTCCAAGTTTTGTAATAGGAGATATTTCGCCTGTTCTTGTTACAGCAGCGCATCAAGCGGCCACGCGATTTTGGTGGGCGGATAAACGGGATAATTATCGAATCTTCATTTCGCCTGTTGTCATCGGAGAAATCGAACGTGGAAAGAGCGAATTCTCCCAACAAAGGTTATTGATGATAAAGGATTTTCCCTTGTTGGAAGTCACTGAAAACATTGTCCAATTGTCGTCAAAGCTCCACCGATACTTGGCGTTACCCGCTTCCGCGGAAACGGATGTCCTGCATGTTGCCTTGGCTTGCCATTATGAGATGGATTATTTGCTGACCTGGAATTTGAAACATATAGCCAATGGGCACGTTATTCGAGCCTTGTCGCGTTTCCATGATGAGCAAGCTATACCCGCGCCGACAATTTGCACTCCCGAAGAGCTTTTGGAAAGGAGCGAAGAAACATGAGCGATGAATTTGTCGAGGAAATACATGAAATCCGTCGTCATATCTCCGAAGAGTGTAATCACGATATAAATAAAATCGGAGCGTATTTCATGGAATTGCAAAAACGATTTCCCGATCGCCTAATCCGGCATGTCCCGCAAACAGAACCCGAAACCGCGAAAATTCGGGAATAATATCCGTTTGCGCGTGATGCACAAACACGGCTATCCGATCCCGGCGCCAATCAATCAAACCGCTTGCGTTGAAATCGTGGGGTGAGTAATTAGATGACCGGGAAAATATTTTCGATGGGAAATAAATGCATCAAGATTTGGAGCTTTTATCCCCGGCCGGAGACTGGGCTTCATTAGAGGCGGCTCTGCAATCCGGGACCGACGCCGTGTATTTCGGCCTGCGAACGCTCAACGCCCGGCGCAGGGCAAAAAATTTTTCGCCCGCTGAATTCGTCAAGGCCGTCGAAACAATTCACGCCCGAGGGGCAAAGGCCTATCTGACTTTGAATATCGACCTGGCTGAGCGCGAACTTGGCCAGGCGGCAAGGATACTCGAACTTGCCCGGCAGTGCCGCGCCGACGCCGTGTTGGTCCGCGATCCCGCCCTGATGGCCTTGCGCGGGGAATATCCGGAAATCGAATTCCATTTCAGCACGCAAACCTGCATGGCCAACAGCGCGGACGCGGCAGCGGCCGGCAAGTTGGGCGCAAACCGCGTGGTCTTGGCCCGCGAAATGACGTTGGACGAAATCGCCGCCGCATCGGCCGTGGCGGGCGTAAAAACCGAGGTCTTCGTGCAGGGGGCGTTGTGTTTTTCGGTCTCGGGCCGGTGTTTGTTGTCGAGTTGGGTCGGAGGTCGAAGCGGAAACCGCGGTGCATGCACCAGCCCTTGCCGCGTTCCGTGGAGTGCGGCCGAATTGCCTGCCGGTACGCCGCTATCGATGAAGGACCTTTCCCTGATCGGCCGTCTGCCGGAACTGCGCCGGGCAGGCGTCACCGGGCTGAAAATCGAAGGCCGACTGAAAAACGCCGCCTGGGTTTCCCGGGCCGTGAGTCTATTCAAACGTGCATTGGCCATGGGAAAAAAGGGGACAGGACCCCTATTAAAGGGTCCTGTCCCCCTTTTTCTTGAAGAAGCCGAGCAATTGGGCGCTTATACCGGCCGGGCGCTAACTTCTGCATATCTTGACGGTCAACGAGACGATTTGACCGCCCAGGCCGAAGGACGCCAACCATCCGCGGAAGTATTCGAGGACACAGAAAAATTGTCCCCTCTCCCTTTGGCAGAGGATATAGCGGAACTGTCCCCTCTCCCGACCAACCTTCGGTCGGTGCCCGGAGAGGGCCAGGGTGAGGGCAGTGACGTTTATGCCGAGGAGCAATCGACCTACGATCTGCAACTGATGATCGAGCCGAAAGGCATTGTCTGCACGTGCGTTTGCGGTCTTCGCACCCAACAGTGGACAATTCCCAAAACTGTCATCCGCCGGCCGCACAAGGCCATAGCCATCGGAACGCTTTTCGATCAACTCGCCCAAGCAGCGCTGCAAGGATTCCAACTCGGGCGGCGTGAAACAAACGACCCCGAGTTTCTCCTCACTCCCCGTGCGGTCAATGCACTGATGGATCGGATTTCCGCCGCCATTCATCTGGCTCAAAAATCACCCAACGAAATGGTCCGCATCGATCTGCCGCCGGCGGTAAGCAACCTGCTGGCCCAAAAAATGGGGACAGGACCCTTTTCTGATAGGGGTCCTGTCCCCTTTTTTTCCGCGAACCGCCTGTGCCTGGGCAAAAAGCCCGATCGGGCAAGGCTGGATGCAAAGGCCGCGACGGCTTTTTTGCGGCGCGTCCGCCCCAAAGGCGTGATTATCGAGGGACTGACCGGCAACTCGCTGGGCCGAATCAGTGCAATGTGCGAAAACGTCGCCTTGATCGCTGCCCTGCCGCAGGTGTTTTTCGAGGATGACATACCCCAAATCAAAAAACTGCTCATGGAGTGCGCTCAAGAAGGCGTGACCGTGGAAGTAAACAATTGGGGCGGTTGGCTCTTGGCAAAAGCCGCCGATGTAGAGATGGAAGCCGGCCCCGGCCTGCCGGTGCTCAACTCCCTGGCGGCCCAACTCCTTGCCGAAAAAGGCATAAAATGCGTCACCCTTTCGCCCGAGGCCGACCGCCGTCAACTGGAAGAACTTTGTACCCATTGCCCCGCGCCCTGTTCGCTGGTCGTGTTCGGCCGGCCGCCGCTTATAACCACCCGGGTGAAAGTCCCCGAACGTTTTTTAGGACAAGTGCTGACCGATCGCCGCGACGTACGGATCATCCCCCGCCGCGAGCACGGTTTGTGCGTGTTTCGCCCCGTCGATCCATTCGATCTGCGCGGATTGACAAACGAGCGAATCCGTGTCAAGCATTTGGTTGTCGATCTTGTCGGCTCAGACGATCCGCTGGCCGATTGGCAAAACGCTCCCCTGCCCCATAATAAAACCTTCCACTTCAATTACGACCGCACACTGGCATGAGAGTAAGGAATAGGGGGATAGGGATTAGCGACTGTGATTAGATTTTTATCGGATGCCATGCCCACGCTTGCGTGGGCATGTGCTGGAAGCGTTCCCTACTACTACTCCCTTCCCTTTACTTCCTTAACCGCAACGGCCTTCTCTGTGGAGTGCACACGCGGTCCGCAGTCAAGGCTTTTTTTAGCTCTTCCGGTTCGAGGTCCAAAAACGCGGTATTAGACAATCCGATTTCTCTCCCTAACTCTATTCCCGATCCTCTATTTTCCCCTTACCCACTTGTTGTTTTGGCTTTTAGCAGGCAAGGACTTCCTAAATTATCTAATCTATCGGGCTTGATTATTTTTTGGCTTTATTACTAGCCCAATTAACCGAAGAAATACAAGTATAGTTAGTATCTTTTGCCGCCGGTTAGCCGGGGTATCGGGGCCATTGGGCAAATGGATGAAAAGGAGCATACACATGCGATGGTTAAGTTGGGCGTCCGTTTTGTGTTTATTACTGCTGGTTAACGCGGCGATTGCGGACGCCGGATGCGCAACCTGCGGCGGCAATGATATGGGGAGCTATCGGGCGTATCGCGGGCCGGCGTGTTTTGCTCCGCCTGGATATTGTTTAGCGCCGGGCTGTTGCGAATGTCCGCCCTCGGCTTGCGACAATGCCTGGGACGGCTATTGCGAGGAAAAAGCCAAATGGCAGGCGTTTTTCGCCCGGGTAGGCACACCTCGGGCACATGGCCATGGATATATTTCAGCGGTCCCGGCCGAAGCATGCAATAGTTCCCCGACGGTTCAACCCGCCGTGGAATCACAGCCGAAGGCGGCCGCCAAATCGGCCGTTCCGCCGGCCCCGCCTACTCCTGTTCTATCGCCGGGCAAGGCAACGTTGAAATCCGACAGCCAGTGGTTTCGCTAAGCGCGTTTATCTTTAAAAAAGCGATTAACTCGGACGATTAAGGCGGCGAGGGAACGGATTTGGATGAGTGCGGCGTGTTTGGGTGATCTGGCAGACCGTTGCGGTGGGAATTCAACCAATCTTCAATTTGCTTGACTTGCGCAGCCTGTCCCTGCGACCGAGCAAGTTCCAGGGCCTTTTGTGCCGCGGCAACGGCCTTGGAAGATTGTCCCATCTCGGCATAGGCCAACGCCGAATTGTAATACGCATAGATATGGTTGGGATTCAGCTCCAAGGCTTGCCGATAATGTTCGATCGCCTGTTGGTATTGGCCCGCCGCCAACAAAACGTTGCCCAGGTTGTAGTGGGCGTCAGTGTAATCCGGTTTCAGGCGCAGGGCTTCCTTGTAATGTTCAATTGCCTCTTTAGGACGACCTGTTTTGACCAGTACCACGCCCAAGTTGTTGTGTGCGTCGGGATAATCGGGTTTGAACCGCAGTGCTTGCCGGAAATGTTCGATCGCCTCATCGAGCCGGCCGGTTTGCATAAGTGTGATACCCAGGTTATTGAGTACATCAGTATAATCGGGTTTAAGTCGTAAGGCTTCCTTGTACTGTTCGATCGCTTCTTTCGGACGGCCCGCCCGGACCAATGCGTTGCCAAGGTTGTAGCGTGCCTCGTGGTATTCAGGTTTCAGGCGCAGGGCGATCTCATAGTGTTCGATTGCCTCTTTCAGTCGGCCCGTATTCAACAATGCGTTACCAAGGTTGTTTTGAGCTACGGGATAATCAGGCTTCAGCCGCAGAGCCTGCTCACAACACTCGATTGCTTCCCGAAAGCGACCTGTTTGGACCAGTGCGGCGCCCAGGTTATTCTGAGCCTCGGGGAATCCCGGTTTAAGTTGTATCGCTTTTTTATAACATTCGATTGCCCGTTGATATTGTCCTGCTTCTTTGAAAGCATCACCCATATTGAAATGCGCCTCGGTGTAATCAGGCTTGAGTTTTATTGCCAGTTGGTAATGATCGATTGCCTCCTGCAGCCGGCCTAGATTCAACAATGCGTTGCCAAGGTTGTTTTGAGCATCGGGATAATCCGGATCCAGACGCAGGGCCTGCTCGCAACACTCGATTGCTTCCTGAAAGCGACCCATTTGGACCAGTGCGGAGCCCAAGTTTTTGTGGGCCTCGGCGTAATCGGGATTAAGCCGTATGGCTTGATGGTAATGATCGATTGCCTCCTGCACTCGGCCTTTTTGAAACAGAATGGTGCCCAAGTTATTTTCCGCAAGCCAGCACTGCGGATTTATTTGCAGCGTGGTCTGGTAGAGATTAATGGTGTCGAGGTAAAGCCCGCTTTGCCGCCAGGTCAGAAACGCGAGCGTGCCCACCGCCATGATAGGGACGGCAATCGCCAACCATCTCGCCGCTCTCTGCGCCCGCCGATGCCATAAGCTCCAGAAAGCCGCCGCCAGTGCAATCACCCCGACGATCGCGATGTGCTGATAATGATCCGCCACCAGCGAGAACTGCATGAAGCCCACGTCCGTAAAGCCCATGACCGGCACTAGCGCCACGCAGAAAAATCCCCAGGAAAACAAAACCGGCCGACTCCATTTCTTTACATAGCGCCACAGCGCCGCCGTAACGGCCAATGCCGCCGCAAGCGGCAGCCACCACAAAGGATTAGCGGCATGAATGTTCCACTGCGGATAGACAAAAGCCAAATTGACGGGCAAAATCGCCTTGTAAAGGTAGAACCAGACCACACACCCCGCGCCCAACATGCGATCCGTAAAACCGGCGGCCCGGATTACCACTTCTGAACCGTGTGTTTGGAACCACATGTTTACCGCGGTTAAAAGCGCGGCTATCAGGAAAAACGGCGATATCCGCGTCAGATCCCGCATCTTCAAAGGACGCATCCACCAAACGATACCCAGCAGCAATACCGGCAAGACCACCGCCGATCCCTTGCCGAGCATCGCCAATACAAAGGCCGCCAGACTTAGGCAGTACCAAAGTGGAGAGGGGAGAGTGGAGAGGGGAGAGTGGAGAGTCGAGAGTGGAGAGTGGATTTTATCTGGTTCCCACGGTCCTCCGTGGGAACGTGCGGGGGTAATGCCTGAATTATATGGTTCCCACGGTCCTCCGTGGGAACGTGCGGGGGTCGTGCCTGAATTGATCCTGAGCGTGTCGGCCTTCAAATACCACAGTATCGCCAACAGGAAGAACAACATTGCCAACATGTTTCTTCGCTGGGCAATCCACGCCACCGACTCCACGTTCACCGGATGCACGGCGAAAATCACGGCCGCCAAGAACGCCCCAGGGATGTACAACTTCCGCAAGATAATCCAAATCAGCAATGATTCGACGATGTGCAATATCAAATTAGTGACGTGGTAACCGGCCGGATTCATCTCCCACAGCCGCCACTCGATCCAGTATGTATTGTTGGTCACCGGATAGAATTCCGGAGATTCGGTGCTGTACCAAAATTGTTGCAGTCCGTCGGATGCCTTGATAAGGCGATTGTCCGTCAGAAGCAGATCATCGTCCATGATGAATCCGCCGTTAATGCAAGGGATGTAAGCCGAGAATACAGCTACGGCGATGAGAGTTACACCCGCCAAAACACGAAGCGGCGGCGAGGATGGGAAAAAAATGCCCTGCCGGGCCCGGGAAACATGCTTACTGGAAAATGTTTTTCGCTTGGACATGAGCGATGCGTCCGATAGCAAGTATCGTGGGACCGATCAGTGCACCCGTTGCCCGGGTTTTGCGCCCTTGTCGGGCGAAATTAGATAAATTTCTCCTTCTCCGCCGCCGGCGGCGACGATCATGCCTTCGCTTGTGCCGAACTTCATTTTCCGGGGAGCGAGATTAGCCACGCATATTACCAGCCGGCCCAAAAGATCTTCCGGCTTGTAGGCGCCCTTAATTCCGGCAAACACCGTTTGCCTACGATCGCCGCCGAGGTTGAGCGTCAGTTTCAGGAGCTTTTGTGCGCCCTCGACGTCTTCGGCTTCTATTACCCGGGCGACGCGAAGATCCACTTTGGCGAAATCATTGAAACCGATCTCTTCGGCCAGCGGCTCGGCCCGCAAAGGCACATCGCCGTCGGTTTGCGTCGCTGCCTTGGCGGCAGGGGAAGTTTGCGCGAAGGGGCTTTCCTCGGTGGTTTCGGTGCTGGCGGCCAGCATGGCCTCGACTAGTTTGCGATCAACCCGTTGCATCAAATGTTCGAACCGGCCGACGGGTTTGCTCAATAGCGGCTTTTGCGATTGCTCCCAATTGACAATCGGATCGCCCAGCAAGTTGCCGGTCTGCCGGGCGAGCCTGGGAAGCACCGGCGCCATGTACACGGCTAATTGGCGGAAAAGGTTCAGTCCGATAGTGCACACGTCGCGAAGTTCATCGATCTTGTCCGGTTCCTTGCGCAGATTCCAGGGCGCGCGCTGTTCGATAAATTGGTTTGCCCGATCGCCCATGGCCAGAACCATGCGCATTGCCTTGCCAAAGTCGCCGGACTCGTAAGCCTCTGCCACGGACTCTCCCTCGGCGGCGGCCTGGGCAAACAATCCGCCGTCGTCGGGATAGATCGTCGAAAGTCCGGTCTGTTCGGCGAACCGCGCGGTGCGGCTGCCGAGATTGACTACGTTGCCCACCATGTCGGAATTGACCTTGGCTGCAAACTCATCAAAACTCAGGTCCAGATCGTCCACCCGGGAGGTCAATTTCGAAGCATAATAATAGCGCAAATATGCCGGATCAAGGTATTCCAGATAGGTCGAAGCGCGGATGAACGTGCCCTTGCTTTTCGACATCTTCTCGCCGTTGACGGTCAAAAAACCGTGAATATGGACCTTGTTGGGCAAACTGAATTCGGCGGTCTTCAGCATCGCCGGCCAGAAGAGTGTGTGGAAATAGGTGATGTCCTTGCCGATGAAGTGATGCACTTCGGTTTCCGGGCTGCGCCACCAGTCGTCCAGGTTTTCGCCGCGTTTTTTGCACCACTCGTGACTCGAGCCGATGTAGCCTATGGGCGCATCGAACCACACGTACCAGTAATTGCCCGGACTGTCCGGAATCTCGAAGCCGAAATACGGGGCCGGCCGGGAGATGTCCCAATCGTGCAAAGGCTCGTTTAAGAAGTGACCGGCCAGATAATTTGAAATTTCGGCTTGCAGGCAGCCGCTTTTCTGCGTCCATTCTTCCAGGAAAGGGTGCAGTTTTTCTATGTTGATGAACAGATGCTTGGCCGTGCGCGGCTCGGGCGTGGCCCCGGAAAGCGTACTTATCGGATCAATCATATCGGTGGGGTTGTAATGCGCGCCGCACTTGTC
>JBEKFZ010000092.1:0-16948 GCA_050013075.1 Thermoguttaceae bacterium
GAATGGCCGGAATCGTACTTCGACGAGTCGATCTGGTTCGACGATTGGCCGGGACAGTTGATCGTCAAGACTTTGGCGTTGGATCCGAGCAAGGGCGGCGACGCCCGGCGCGGCGATTACTCGGCCCTGGTGATGCTGGGAGTGGATCGCCGGGGAACAGTGTATATCGAAGCGGATTTAAAGCGCAGGGCGACTCCGCAAATCGTGGCCGACGGC
This sequence comes from Thermoguttaceae bacterium, assembly GCA_050013075.1. GTDB lineage: Bacteria > Planctomycetota > Planctomycetia > Pirellulales > Thermoguttaceae > JBEKIK01. Next base: position 217 of record JBEKFZ010000092.1, read on the forward strand.
GTGGAGTTATTCCGCCACTTCCGGCCGGATATTTTCGGCGTGGAGGCGAACCAGTTTCAGGACCTTTTGGCGGGCGAGTTTGAAGCGGAGTTCCGGCGGCAAGGCATTTTAGGCCCGCGGCCTTGGCCGATGGAAAATCGGACGAACAAATTGGTCCGCATCCGGCGCCTGGGTCCGTATCTTTCCAGCCGGCGGTTGAAGTTCAAAAGCGACAGTCCGGGAACGCGATTGTTGGTGGAACAACTCCATGAGTTTCCCATCGGCGATCACGACGACGGTCCGGACGCGGCCGAAATGGCCCTTCGCCTGGCCGCGGAACTGCTCGCCGGCCGAGGCGCCAAGGATGACTTGGGCGATCGTTTGCCGGTGGGATGAAGGGAAGGATGAAGGATGAGGGATGAAGGATGAATGAAATGCTGAATGCTGAATGAACTTAAGAAACCGGATGCGGTTTCGCACATATCAAAAAGGAACCAAAAAATGCAAAATGCCAATCACACTCCCACGGACAAGATGAACGAAAATACATCCCGGGGCGATTCCCGGCTGACGCACTTGGAACGCCGGTTATCGGAGGCCTTCGACGAGTTGTGGGACGGTTTTGTCGATCCAGCCGATGCGTTTTACGACGTGGACGGAACGCGCTGGAACGCGGTGGGCTGCGCGGGAGCACCCGGCGCTTGTTCGGGAATCCCCTTTATCGACGAACAGCAACTTGCCGAGATCCGCGGGCAATGCCGTGCTTTGGCGGCGGGCAACGAATTCGCCATCAACGGGCACGAGAACCGCATCAGTTACATAGTGGGCAGCGGGCACGTGTATCGCGCGGTTGCACGAAAAGGTCAAACCGCGGCGGAATCCTTGCTAAACGGCGTGCAGGCGGTTCTGGACGAGTTCGCCCGCATAAACCAATGGCACAAGAGGCAGCAGGAGATCGTACGCCGCAAAGACCGGGACGGCGAGTGTTTTTTGCGGTTTTTTCCGGCGTCGGACGGCATGACTCGCCTTCGGTTCGTCGAGCCGGACCAGGTTGCGACTCCCGCCGATCGCGCCGGCGATCCGTCGGCCGGATTCGGCGTCCAGACCGATCCGTCGGACGTGGAAACCGTGCTGGGCTACTGGATCGACGGCCGGTGGATCGACGCCGAGGTGATCCAGCATCGCAAGGCAAACGTCGACGCCAACGTGAAACGCGGCCTGCCGCTGTTCTATCCGGTGCGGAAGAATCTCCGCCGCGCGGAAAAACTGCTCAGGAACATGAGCGTGGTGTCGGAAATTCAATCGGCAATCGCCATCATTCGCAAACATTCTGTCGCGACAAATGCGGGTCTGGAACAATTCGTGGCCAATCAGGCCGACCTGAGCGTGACCAGCCAAGCCACGGGCCGGACCAGCCACTTCAGGCGATTTGCCCCGGGCACGATTCTCGACGCCCTGTCGGGCACGGAATACGAATTTCCGGCCGCGGGTATCGATGCCGGCCGTTATGTGGCCGTATTGCAGGCCGAATTGCGGGCCATCGCCAGCCGCCTGGTCATGCCCGAGTTCATGCTTTCGAGCGACGCCTCGAACGCGAATTACTCTTCGACCATGGTGGCCGAGGGTCCGGCGGTGAAAATGTTCGAGCGGCTTCAGTACGAAATGCTGGAAGATGATCTGGACGTGATGCGGCGAGTGGTTTTTCACGCAGTCGAGGCGGGCCGATTGCCGGCCGAAGCGATCACGGATGTGGACATTCGCGGCATTCCGCCCACGCTTGCCGTGCGCGATCGGCTCAAAGAAGCGCAAGCCGATCAAATTCTGGTCCGCAACGGCGCAATGTCGGTTGCGACCATGGCCATGCGCAACGGCTTGGATCCGGAACATGAGCGGCAATTGATCGAGCGGAAAGGGATTGGAGATTAGGGGCTGGAATTATTAGGGGGTGGCCAAAAAGAAACCTTGAAATCATTCGCAGCGGAATATATACATAGGTCCATCATGACAACCACGGCCACAACGACCAACGCGAAGAAAGTGGCTCAGCTTAATCAGGTCCTGGCCGAACTGTTGGCCGCCACGCTTAAGCGAGGTTTTTTCGGCACCGCGGCGGTGGAAGTGAGCGTGCAAGATGGAACGATACAGCACATCCGCCGCAAGGTGGAACAAATTGAAAAATAGTGGAGAGTGGAGAGTGGAGAGTGGACGGAACTTATAACTTTTAACTGACAACTTATAACTGAAAACTTATAACCGAAAGGACAGGCGATGACCGAAATGCTTCAAGAATATTGCGATTCGCGCGGCGTGCGGATGCACGTCGATCGGGAAGAAGGCGTGATTCGCGGGGTGAAGATTCTCGGACTGGAGTCGCGCAACCGTCGCAGCTATTTGCCCGAGGCGCTTGCCCAGGCCGCTCGGCTTTACGAGGACGCCAAGGTCAACGTGAACCATCCCAAGGGCAATCCAGGCACGCCGCGCGATTATCAAGATCGCATGGGCGTGATCCGCAATGTCGGCGCGCGGCCGGGCGAAGGCTTGTTCGCCGATTTCTATTTCAATCCCAAGCACGCCTTGGCCGAGCAGCTTATCTGGGACGCCGAGCACGCCCCGGAAAACGTGGGCTTTTCGCACAATGTCGAAGCGCGGACCGTGCGCCAGGGCGATAAAATCGTCGTCGAAGCGATTACCAGGGTGCAAAGCGTCGATCTGGTGGCCGATCCGGCCACGACCCGCGGTTTGTTTGAATCCGCCGCCCAGATGTCGCCCGGCGAAAGCGAAATTGTGCCGGTTGACCGGCCGCGGGCGCTTACAGTGGAGGACTTGAAACGGGATTATCCCGAGTTAGTGGAACAAATCTGCCGCGAATTGTTTGAAGAGCAACAGCGGCTTATGGCTGACGTCCAGCGGCTCACGGCCTTGGAGACGGCGCATGAAAAACAGGCAACCGTGCGGCGATTACTGCGAGAATTCAATTTCCCCGATCCGGACAGCAATGATCCCAAAGACAAGACCATCGTCAGCGAGCATTTTCTGGAATTGTTGTTGGAAGCGGAAAATGAGGAAGCGATCAGAGAATTGATCGAGGAGCGGGCGCGGCTGGTGCGAACTTTGGAAGGCGCGGAGGCGGGGCAAAGTCTGCTGGAAACGGGGAGCGATCGCTTACGGTCCGGCGGGCGGCGCGCGGTCGGCGAAAACGGCGTGAACGGCGCACGCTTCGAGACATTGGGGAAGCCATGTTCGCGCGATCAGAATATCGTGCCCGGTTTCACTGAGTTGGACGCCAAGTCCTTCGTTGAAGCCATTACTTAAAGGATGAAGGATGAATTCTGAATGATGAATGTTGAATAAACAATAAAAACCGCTTGCGGTTTAGCTGCCCACTGTGAACTGTGAACTGAAAACTGAAAACTGAAAACTAAGAACTGAAAACTTACTTCAAAAAAACGGAGAAATAAAATGACCGACAAGATGCGTTGGCGCTACGGGGACACGAATCCCGTGATTGCGGCGGTTGATGCGGCGACGGTGATCGAGATCGGCGACCTGGTTTATCAGGAAACCGACGACGTCCGGCCGGCATCGAGCCAGGCGGACCAAAACTCCAAAGAAGCCAATCAGGAGTTGTTTACCGGCAAATTCCTGGGCGTGGCGATGCAGCGCAGCCGGGCGGGCGATACGGCGCCGATACGCGTGGCCACCACCGGCGTGTTCGAGTTTGATTGTCCCAGCGGAACATTCGAGTTGGGCAATCTGATGGGCGTGGACGAAAACGCCGCGGGCACGGCCCTATTGAATCAGCAAGCGGTTAAAGTTGCCCAAAGCAATCGTGCCGTCGGCCGCGTGTCCAAGCGCGAAGCCGCCGCCACGACCAGCGTGCTGGTCGAGGTTTGTTCCACTGTCATGACCGGCGGAGTGTAAAAAAAGGGAATAGGTGATCGGGGATAGTGAATAGAGAAGTTCGAGGGATGAATGCCGCCACGGTCAGATTATGAATGATCTGGTGGGTCACTAAAGTGACCACCCCTGATTAATCTCTGATCCCCAATACCTGAACCCTGAACCCTGAACCCTGACAACTAATACATACAAGGAGAACTAAATCGTGAGAGCGATAAAATATCGTGAATTGAAACAGATGTACGACCTCAGCGGTCCGGAAAAGACCGTGCGGCATTTGCAAGAGGCCCTGGAGCAGGGTCATTTGCAGCCCGAGGATTTCAGCATTCGGGAACTTGCCGAGGCCACCTTAAGCAGTGAACGGGTGCGGCAAATGGATCCCCGCAACGGCGGCGCGGCGCTGTTGGAAGCCGGCGAAGCCGTGGACGTGACGGCCTTCTCGAATATCACCGGGCAGGTGATCCGGTCGAAAATTCTCGAGGCTTACCAGCAAGAGGCGTTTGCGGTGTCCAAGCTTGTGGATACCGTTCCCACCCGGCTCGACGGCGAGAGGATTGCGGGCATGGGACGCGTGAGCAACGAAGCCGCCGAGGTCGCTCCCGGCATGCCGTATGTCAACTTGGGTTTCGGCGAGGATTACATCGACACGCCGCAGACCGCCAAGCACGGGTTTATCGTGCCGGTGACCAAGGAGGCGGTTTTCTTCGATCGCACCAATCTCATTTTACAGCGGGCGGCGGAAGTCGGCGAAGTGCTCGGCCTGAACAAGGAAAAACGGCTCGTCGATCTGGTGATCGGCGCCATGAACAACTACAAGTGGAAGGGCGTAAGCTACAACACTTATAGCGGCACGGGCACGGGCACGGCGCCCGACGGATCGTGGATCAACGTAACGGATCAGGAACTGCTGGATTGGACCGACGTGGACGCCGCCGAACAACTCTTTGCCGATATCCTGGATCCCAACACGGGCGAGCCGGTGTTGATCCAAGCCACGACCGTTCTGGTCATGCCGGCCTATCGCCATGCGGCCCATCGCGTGTTCAACGCGGCTGAGATCACCTACACCACCGCCGGCGAAACTGTCGCCACCACGGCGGCCAATCCACTGGGGCGCTACCGGGTGGCCGAGAGCCGGCTGGCTTATCGCCGCGTCATCGCTTCCGGCCAGGCGGCAGCGGCGGCGAAAAAGTGGTGGTTCATCGGCGACTTTAAAAAGGCCTTTGCCTACATGGAAAATTGGCCCATCACGGTTACCAAGTCGCCGGTGCACGGTGAGGCCGAGTTCAGCCAGGACATCGTCGTCCGTTACAAGGCCAGCGAACGCGGCGCGGCGGCGGTGATCAATCCGCGCTACATTGTAAAGAGCACCGGCGCGGTGGGCGGCAGCGGCTCGTAAAACGGATGCGGATTTATTCGCTCGATTGGCGTGGCGGTTTAACTGCCACGCCAACGACGGCAAGAAAGCAATGGTGAGAAAGGATCGTGAGACATGCCCGGTGGAATTCCCATACCCCCTATTCCCATTCTTACGCCGATCGGCAGCGTAGCGGCCTGGCTTAAAAGCTTTACGAACACGCCCGCGCTGCCGTCGGGTTGGGTCGAGTGCAACGGCCAAACCCTGAGCGACGCGGATAGTGTTTATAACGGACAGACAATACCTAATCTCAACGGTCAAAACCGGTTCCTACGCGGTAGTTCAACTTCCGGCGGCATCGGCGGCGAAGAAACCATCACGTTGACTGTGGACCAGATACCAAGTCATTATCATGATTTGGGTTATGGTCAGGGAGGTGAATCTTACCCGGGAGACACATCCGCCACCTATAATCAAACTACTTATGATACTTATTCCACTACAGCCCAAGGCGGCGGCCAATCTCACGATAATTTGCCGCCGTATTACAACATTGTTTGGATAATGCGAGTGAAGTGAACGCAGAATGCAGAATGCAGAATGAGGAACTATAATCCCTAACCACTAACCACTAACCACTAACTTACCATGTCCGGCGAACTCAACATAAAATACTCGGCCACCGGCAAGACTATTTTGGCCTTGATCCTGGGATCGGACCGCACAACTCGATGGAACGGATCGGCGATGGTTGCGATAAGCTCGGTTTCCGATGCCAACTGGACGACAGGCATGGCGACGCTTATCGAGCAGACTACATCGGGCAGCACCAAAACGGCCACTTACGTGGGCAATTTTCCGGCCGGGATCACCACCGCCGGCGAGTACGAGGTGGAATACTATCTCAGCACGGCGGCAACGCCCGGCAGTCAGGCTATCGGCGTGCAGGATGTTTGGTGGTCGGGCGCGACAACACAGTTTATACACTCGAATTTGAGCGTTTCAGGAACATCGACTGCCACAGACGGCGTTTATTATCTTGTCGAGTATCTGGCAAACGGAACGCCGTATTACGAGCATTCCAGCGGCGGATGGTATCTGTGGCATGATTCGACGGCCGGGAAATGGTATATTTCCGCGGCCTCCCCTCCGATCGGACAAAATGATACAGGCATTTTACCTTTGGCATATTGGTATCTTGCCTCGGATAGTCCGATTGGAACTTATACGGCGGTAGGATACTCAAATGCGGCCGTGGTGAGCGGCCAGTATTCAAATCCCGGCACGCTTCTTGATCTGGCGATATCGGCGGTTCGGCGCGCAAGCCGCCTGCCTGGAAATCCGTCCGCGGTCGGCGATGCCATGTCGCTAACTTCGGATTACGACGCCGCGTTGGATGCGGCTAGTTCGTCAAGTGTATCCGAAGTTCTTTCCGCCGTGCAAAACCTACAGAACAATACATTTATCGCCGTCAACATCCCTCCGATCTTGGAGCGGCCGGATACGTCGTTTAATACGATCCAAATTACCGTCGCCGTGTCCGACGAAACCGGAACGGCAACGGACATCGACAATAGCGCCAATCCGAGCGTCGTGCTGGTGAATAACGCGGGCACGGATCGATCCGGCAGGCTATCTTCGTGGTCGCATCCCGCAACCGGCAAATACACGGCCGCTTATACCAACACTTCGACGGACGCCCTGGAAAACCTTTATTGGGAAATAACGGCCACGGTAAACTCCAAACTCCGCCGCTACATTGCCACAACGCAGTTGGTTGACACAACGGCCGTGGATTTTACTTCGTCCGACCGAAGCACTCTTTCCGGCATCGCCGCGCAAATCGGCTCTGCCGGATCGGGCCTGACCGGCCTGGGCGATACGCGTTTGAGCAATCTGGATGCGGCGGTTTCGCAGGTAAAAACCAAGACCGACAAGATTCCCGACGCGCCGGCCGCCGTCGGTTCCGCCATGACTCTCGAATCGGCCCAGCGCGACGCGATCGCCGCCGCTTTGTTGGATCTGGGCAATGCCGTCGATGGCAAGACGCTCAGGCAGGCATTGCGGATAATTGCCGCCGTGTTGGCCGGCAAGGTTTCCGGCGCGGGCAGCGGAACGGAAACGTTCCGAGGCCTTGACGATCAAAATAATCGCGTCGTAGTCGTCGCGGACGCTTATGGAAATCGAACCGACGTTACTTATCAATGAAGGGGGAAGGGGAAAAAGTGGGCAGTGGACAGTGGGCGGTGACAAGAACTGTAAACTGTCAACTGTAAACCGTGAACCGTAAACTATCGCATGAAACGCACATTTCAAAGCAAAACATTCGCCGCAAGGTCTTTCCGATCCGCCGCCTTGGCCGGACCGGTAAAGATGGCGGTATTCGGAGTTGATCGCGCGGCGATATTTATCGCCGGCGCCGTGAAGGGCCGCCTTTTTCACACCGGCGCCACCACGGGACAGACGAAAGGATGAAGGATGAAGGATGAGGGATGAAGGATGAGGGATGAAGGATGAAGGATGAATTAAAAATGCAAAATGTGGAACTAAGAACACGGAACTGAAAACTGAGAACTGAAAACTGAGAACTGAAAACTGAGAACTGAATCATGGCTGAAGCAATGGATATTTACGGTACGGCGTTCAAGAACGGATCGACGACCCTGATGGCCCGGATCGTGGGCGCCGCCGGCGTGAATATTGCCCAGGCGGATATCGCCACGATACGTTATTCCGTGTATTTGCTCGACGAACAGGATCCCGACGGCCGGACCCCGGTCCAAGGGCACTCGCAAATCACGCTGCCGGTGTATCAGGTCGTTTTCAACAGTCTGCAGACCGATGCGACGTGGACCGTGGATGCCATCGGTTACAACTTCCGGCACGTGTTGGACGTATCCGTCCATCCTGCTTTTGCAGTGGCTGATCGAAAGTACTTGATCGAATACGCCTTGACTCCGCTTGCGGGCCAGATCATTCTGGTCCGCTACCGAATCAATGTAATCTGAGGTTTTTGTAGAAAGATGAGTATTATGCCCGGCGACATCGAACAAATTGCCCTGATTAAAAGTCAAACACTCGCCCGAATCGCGGAAATAACCGCCGAACCCAAGCCGTCGTACAATATCGACGGCCAAAAAGTCGATTGGGGCGATTACCTGAAACAGTTGCAACAAACCGCCGACTGGTGCGATGCCCAACTGGCCGCTCAAGCGCCGATTGAAGTGCGGTCGCAAGGAATTACATAAAAAAGAAGGATGAAGGATGAGGGATGAAGGATGAATGAAAAGGCCGGAGACGGTAGGATTTAGGCTGGAGGTTGAAACTGAAAGCTCTGAACCAACCGCTTGCAGTTTTATACTGCACACTGTCCACTGCCCACTAACTACCATATATCTCTATTCCAGGACCTCAAACACCCATGCCTGCCAACTTTGATCCTAGCGCCGATTTCAGCCGGGTTGCCGATAATACGGAATCCGTGACGCTCTTGCGTCGCGGGGCCGTGTCGGGTGAAGCGGGGACAGTGGTCCTTCATGCCCTTAGACGCGCAATGCAATCCGGCGAGTTCGCCGCCAAAAACCGCGACGAATCCCGGCGATACGTCAATAGCGACGGGCAATGCATTGCGGCCGACGTCGACTGGCACTTGCCCGCGGCCGAACTGGAAGCCCCGCCCAGTATAGGCGATACGATTCTCGACTCCGACGGCCGGCGATGGACGATCCTCGAGCTGGAACTGATTATGCTTCGCACCCGCTGGAAATGTTCCGCGCGGGAATTGTCCATTGCTTACGGCCTGGACGATACCGTTGCCATACTTAAGGTCGAATACGCCAAAAGCGACGCCGGCGCGGCCGAGCCGGCCTGGCAGATATGGCGAACGGGCGTTCGCGCGCGGATCCAGCCCCTGGAAGTCAAAGTGGACGTCGAGTATTCCGCCCGGTGTGCAACATCCACTTATCGGATATTTTTGCAGGACGATCTAATGCTCGATCATACTCATCGCATCCGCGGCGCGGACGGAACCGTTTTTCAAATCACCGCCGTAACCGGCGCCGCCCGCCTCGGAGAACTGCAAACCGTCGAAGCCGTGAAAGTTTAACACATGAGTGAATGGGTGCCATGCCCACGCTTGCCGTGGGCATGTTGAAACCGAAACAAACTATTCATGGCCACGCCAGCGTGGCCATGGCACACACTATTTATAACCTATTACCTCTTACCTATAACCTCTTACCTATAACCTACCATGAACCTTGCTCAGGTGATTCACCAACGTTGGGCCGCGGACTCGACGCTCAACGGCCTCTTGCCGGCGACGCGGGTGTACACGGGATTGAGTTTCGATCCCGCGCGCCCGTTCGCCGTTATCTCCAAGGAAAGCGACAAACCGGAAACTTACCACAGCGACGGCTCGACCATCGACGCCGTCGGACTGCGGATACAAGTTTACCACGATAATTACGACGCCGGAGCGGAAATCGCGCATCAAATCAAAAAGGTCTTCGACCGAACGGCCTTCGATCTTTCGGGCAGCGACAAAGTGCTGAATATCCAGCGCGGCAACGACTCGGAAAACCAAACCGGCGATGGCGTCTGGCAATTCATCATGGAATTCATTTGCACGGTTTATCTGGCCTCGGGCGTTTGAGCATAGGCTATTGGAAACACTGAAAACCAAGCACCATCTACTATCTACCCCTGACCTCTGATCCCTGACTCCTATTATGACAGTCGCATACAAAGAACTTACCGGTTCCCCTGTCGAAAAGTACGATGCCGGCGGCATGACCGCCACGCGGCTGTTTATTTGCGCATGGGCCGACCGAAATTCGTTCGTCCAGGAAATTCTGGGCGCGGGATGTCAATCGGGCATCAGCGATCCGGTCGCCTATCCGGGCGCGTCGAGCGTTCTGGCGATCAAGGTCAAGGTCGAACCGTTGGCCGACGATTTGGAAATTCAAGACTTGGGCGATCTTGCCGGCGGTTTGAATTCGTATCAGGGTTTCGCGAAAGTGACGGTGAGTTATGAAAAACAGACTGCATCTTCGACGCTCAACGTCGTGGCAAGCATTGCTTCACAAAGCACGTTTATCTACTCCACAGAATTGACTTATGACACGCTGACCCTCCCGGGCGGAAATTTATATCTGCCCGGCAATACCCAAGTCGCGTTTCCCAGTGGAGCCCAAGGCACGGTCCGCATTCCGGTCACAAAACATATTCTTACCTGGAGCGGAGTGTCGAATCCGCCTTGGAACACGATCCGAAACTGCAAAGGCACTTGGAACAACGCCGCGTTTTTAGGCGCTACTGTCGGAACGCTGCTTTTCGATGGTGCAAAGGCCAAGGGGGTGTTCTCATCCATTTCCGGCTTAAGCGAATGCCCCGCTGGCTGCGATCTTGAATACATCTTCCGCGAAAATCCCTTGGCGGCCCAGTCGTCCGTGAATTTATTTTCAACTAGCGACTTCACCCTGCTGCTGCAAGCTGAAAATCAAGAAAATTAGGGCCGAGGAGCGCGGGAAGTGGATCATAGGGGATAGGTCATAGGGAATAGGGATTAATTCCTTTATTTAGCCCCCGGTGAAAACACCGGGGGTTTTGCTTGCGGCTTCCGCCAATAGTCTTTATACTCCCCCTTTCATAAAGCCAGTGCGATGGTTATACATTGGTTTCTATAAGCAAACCATCTGTGAGGAATATACCAATGTATGATAAATCGGAATTGATATCTTTGGTTCGTGCGAAGGCGCTTAGGTTTGGGGATTTTACTTTGGCCTCGGGGAAAAAGGCGACTTATTATCTCGACGGCAAGCAGGTTACGCTCGATCCTTATGGGGCGAAATGGGTGGCCGAGGGGATTTTGGATCTTTTGGCCGCGGAAGGAATGCCGAAGGCCATCGGCGGGATGTCGATCGGGGCCGATCCGATCACGTCTTCGGTGGTCGTGATGTCGGCCGTGCGCGGCACGCCGATTGTCGGATTCCTGGTGCGAAAACAAGCCAAGGGCCATGGTACGAATCAATATGTCGAAGGGCCAGTGAAGCGCGGCGATAGCGTGGCCATTGTCGAAGACGTTGTCACTACCGGCGGATCGTCGCTTGAGGCCATCGAGCGGGTCGAGGCCTTTGGGCTTAAAGTCCAACGGATTATCGCCATCATCGACCGCATGGAAGGCGGGGCCGAGGCATTCGCCAAAAAAGGCTACAAGTTTTCCAGCCTGCTTACGATCCGCGATTTTGGCATAGAGCCGCCGAGATAATAAGGATGAAGGATGAAGGATGAATTCAGAATGCGGAATTATGAGTGATGGATATTAAGAGCTTATCCTAAAACCGGTCGTCATTCTGAGCAAAGCGAAGAATCTAGCCTCTATTATCCAGATCCTTCGCTATGCTCAGGATGACAAAAATGGGTATTTGGATAGGCTCTAAATACAATTGAACTATCCGCGAACCCGCAAGCGGGTTTTTTCATCCTTCATCCCTCATCCTTACTTCCCGCTTTCTATCCGTACAATCGTTTCCATCAATAACTTCGATAGGGGGGTGGTAAAAACAGGCTATCTTACCTGACTCAGGCTCGAAAAAACTCAACCCCTTGACTTAGCGTTCCGATGGTAACGATAAGGCAAGAGGGGAAAACCTTGTGCCTATTTTTATGAGAATATGGGCAAAATAAATTGTATGGTATATATGGGAGAAATAGTTTTGGGCAGGAGAATTTAACGATTTCGTAGCCCCCGCCTGTTGCACTAAAACTGCATGATACATAATTTAAACTGTCTATTTCGCTTCGGAGAGCATACTCGTGAATATCTTGCTGGCGACTAGTGAAGCGGTGCCGTTTGCCAAGACGGGCGGACTGGCCGACGTGTGTGGAGCCCTACCGGCAGAGTTGGCCAAACTTGGGCATCGCCCCGCGGTTATACTTCCGGCGTATCGCCAAACGCGATATTGCAAGCAGCCCATCGAATCGCTGGGGATCGATTTCGTCGTACCCATTGGCAGCAAGACCGTGGCCGGCCATTTGTTGCGCAGCACTTTGCCGGGCACGGACGTGCCCGTGTATCTCGTGCGCCAGGATCATTATTACGACCGCGACCAACTCTACAGCGTCGACGGCAAGGACTACAACGACAACTGCGAGCGTTTTGTGTTTTTCAGCCGGGCCGTGTTGGAGGCCGTGCGATTGCTCGATCTTGACGTGGACGTGATCCATACCAACGACTGGCAGACCGGAATGATTCCCGCCTACTTGAAGATCGAATATCACAATCTCCCGCGCTACCGGCAGATCGCCAGTTTATTCACGGTCCATAACATATCGTATCAAGGTCAGTTCTGGCATTGGGACATGTTGTTGACCGGACTGGATTGGAAGTATTTCAATTGGCACCAAATGGAATTTCATGGAAAATTGAATATTTTGAAGACGGGCATGGTGTTCGCCGACTCTATCAGCACGGTCAGTCCGCGTTATGCCGTGGAAATCCAGAGCAATCCCCTGGGATGCGGTTTGGAAGGCGTGCTGCAATATCGGCGCGACGTGCTTTCGGGCATTCTCAACGGCATCGACCCGAACGAGTGGAACCCGGCCTCCGACAAGCATTTGGCGACGAATTACGACGTGACATCATTTTCCCTTGGCAAACCGTTGTGCAAAGCGGCGCTGCAAAAAGAACTGGGACTGCCGCTGGAGTCGGAAGTGCCGCTGGTCGGACTGGTGGGCCGGCTTACCGATCAAAAGGGCCTGGACCTGATTGCCGACGTGATGCAGCGCTGGGTCCAAAGCGCGGACGTGCAATGGGCGATTTTGGGTACGGGCCAGCCCAAGTATCACAAACTTTTGGAAAATCTCTCGCAGCGATTTCCGCAAAAGGCGGCTGTGCGATTGGAATTTTCCAATCCGCTTGCCCATCGCATCGAGGCCGGGGCCGACATGTTCATCATGCCCAGCCGGTTCGAGCCTTGCGGGCTGAATCAGCTTTACAGTCTGCGTTACGGCACCGTGCCGGTGGTCCGCGCCACGGGCGGCCTGGCCGACACCATCGTGGGCTACGACGAGCAAACCGCCGCCTCCGGGCAGGCCAACGGTTTCAGTTTCCAGGAATACAGTTCCTTGGCTTTTAGCGAGACCCTGCGCCAGGCGTGCGACGTATATCGCAAGCCCGAGGTCTGGAACCGCTTGATCACCACGGGCATGAAGCAGGATTGGTCGTGGAACCACAGCGCGAAACAATACGTCGAATTATACAAAACGACCGTCGCACGTTTTCGACAGGCGACCGGCGCGGAGCTTTGAGCAGCGGTGTTCCCGCGCATGAGAGGTTGTGAATTTATTGTCTGAATATCGCAAGGAATACAATATGTAGGGTGCGTGCAACGCACCATCCCCCATGGATTGCGGTGCGTTTCACGCACCCTACAAAAATTCACAACCTATGAGTTCGGGAACAAGGAAAGGAATCTACAAGGACAGCCATGCACGAAGTCGCGTTAGCCTTTTTTTGGCATCAGCATCAACCGTATTATCCCGACGACGTGTCCGGCGAGAACCTCATGCCCTGGGTTCGCTTGCACGGCACCAAGGATTACTGGGGCATGGCGATGCTGCTTGGCGAAACGCCCGAACTTCATGCCACGATAAATCTGGTGCCCAGTTTGCTCAAGCAGCTTTTGGCCTATACCGACGGCGGCCGTCAGGACGAACATTTGCGGATTTCGCGCCTGCCGGCCGACGGACTCGGCGAATCCGATATGAACTACCTGATGGACAATTTCTTCATGGTCCATCCGGACCACATGATTCGCCCGTTCCAGCGGTACTTCGACCTGTATAAAAAACGCGGACTATCGATCGACTCGGCCGATCACGCCCGGAAACGTTTCAACAAGAAAGACATTATCGACCTGCAATGCTGGTCGAACCTGGTCTGGATCCACCCGCTGGCCTTTGAATTGGACGCCGAATTGGCCGAATTCCGCAAGAAAGGCCACCACTTTACGGAACAGGAAAAAGCCTGGCTTTTGAATAAGCAGATGGACCTGCTGAAGCAGGTGATTCCTTTGCACCGCGAATTGCAGGACCGCGGCCAGGTGGAATTGACGACTTCGCCGTTTTATCATCCGATTTTGCCCTTGTTGTGGGACAAGCGTCTGGCGCGCCGGGCGATGCCCAGCGTCGCGCTGCCCAAGCACCTGGACGGTTACGCCGAAGACGGAAAAGAACAGATCCGCCGCGCGATCGAACTGCACGAAAAACTTTTCGGCCGAAAACCGCGGGGGTTGTGGCCCTCGGAAGGATCGGTTTGCCAGGCCATGATTCCGGCCTTGGCCGACGCCGGCATTCAATGGATCGCCGCCGACGAAGAGATCCTTGCCTCGGCGACCGACGGCTGGGTCTCGCGCGACAATAACGGTTATCTTCGCAATCCGGAAATGCTCTATCGGCCGTGGCGGGTGGAAGAGCAAGGCAAGCCGCTGCAAATCGTGTTCCGCGATCACGCCATGAGCGATCAGATCGGCTTCCAGTACCAGCGCTACGCGCCGGAACAAGCCGCCGATGATTTTATCGGCCGTGTCGAAGCCATCGGCAATGCCACCAGCAGGAACGCGGGGCATCGGCCCTCGATGGTGAACATTATCCTCGACGGCGAGAATTGCTGGGAGTATTATCCCAACAGCGGCCTGGAGTTTTTGCGCGGATTGTATCGGCGCGTGGTGCAGCATCCGCGCATCAAGCCGGTTCGCCTGGGCGATTATCTGGCCCGCTATCCGGCCGGGGATAAACTGGGCAATTTGTTTCCGGGCAGTTGGATCCAGCACAACTTCGGCATCTGGATCGGTCATCCCGAGTGCAACAGCGCCTGGGATTTGCTGTTTGAAACGCGGCGGCATCTTGTGGACGCGGCCGTGAAAAAAAATAAGCCTCCGGAAAAAATCGCCCTGGCGTGGGAAGAACTCCATATCGCCGAAGGCAGTGATTGGTTTTGGTGGTTTGGCGATACCCATACTTCGGCGCAAGAGGGACTGTTCGACCGTTTGTTCCGCAAACATTTGCAGAACGTCTACCTTGTGCTCGACGAAGCGCCGCCCGCCGAACTGGCCAAACCCATCAGCCAAGGACAACGCCACCGGCGGATATATTCCGAGCCCACGGGTTTGTCGCGGGTGAAAGTGGACGGGCGGCGAACGTATTTCGAATGGATCAACGCCGGGCATTATGTCTGCGGCGGCTCGCGCGGCGTGATGAACATGGTCGCGGCCGGGCTGATTTCCGATTTGTACTTCGGATTCGATCTGGAGCGGCTGCTGCTGAGGTTCGATTCCCGGGGCGGCCCGTTGCGCGAACAGTTGACGAAGATCGACGCCTTGCGCGTGCGATTTCTCAATCCCGACGGTTTTGTCCTGACGGTGAAAAACCCCTCGCACAAAAAGCCCGCGCTTGAGTTGTCGCATAACGAGGAGCCGGTAACCGAGCCGGGAATGGAAGCGGCGGCCGATTTGCTTTTGGAACTGGCCGTTCCTTTTAGCGGCCTGGCATTGAAAACCGACGATCGCATCCAGTTCTACGCGGAACTGCTCGAAGGCGCACAGCCCGTCGAGCGCATTCCGCAGGAGGGCGCAATCGAAACCAGTGTTCCCTCGCCGGATTACGAATTAATCATGTGGCAAGCGTGAAAGAAAAGATGAAGGATGAGGGATGAAGGATGAATATTTAAAATGAAGTGATGAAACCGCTTGCGGTTTTGCATTCCCTGGTTCCCACGCTCTGCGTGGGAACCAGGAAAAGTGGTCGGTAAACCGACCACCCCTTACTAATTTTCAATCTCGAATTCCACAACCGCGAACCTGAACCCCGAACCCTCCCATGCCAGATTTGCGAAAAGATCCGATTGTGGGCCGCTGGGTGATTATCGCCACCAGCCGCGCGCGGCGTCCGCACGATTTCGACACCACGCCGCGGCGTCAGCCGAGCCGTTTTTGCCCGTTCTGCGAGGGCAACGAAGACAAGACGCCCGGCGAGATCATCGCTTATCGCCGGCCAGGCACGCAGCGGAACAGCGAAGGCTGGCGCGTGCGCGTGGTTCCCAATAAATTTCCCGCTTTGGAAATCGAAGGGCAGTTGAACAAGCGCGGCGAAGGCATATACGACATGATCAACGGCGTCGGCGCGCACGAGGTGATAATCGAATCGCCGAAACATCTGATAAGCACCTCCGAACTGCCGGAAGAGCAACTCCGCGAAGTGTTTTGGGTATATCGCGACCGGCTGGTCGATCTGAAGAAAGATCAGCGGTTGGTATACGGCATGATTTTTAAGAACGTAGGCGCCGCGGCCGGGGCCTCGCTGGAACATACTCACAGCCAATTGATCGTCACGCCCATCGTGCCCATCAACGTTTGGGAAGAGATGACCGGTTCGCTGGAGTTTTATAATTATCGCGGCCGCTGCGTGTACTGCGACATGGTACAACAAGAGCTGGCC
>JBEKFZ010000093.1:0-16632 GCA_050013075.1 Thermoguttaceae bacterium
GGAAAGAGTAAAAAACACTATGTGATAAAGGGATTTCAGTGAATCGTTTGTCAAAATCACCCATCACAAGTCCTTATTCTTCAATGGGATACAAAATGATTTTTTCAGTCTATGTCCTAACACCCTAAATGAATGAAAAATCACCTATGGCATGACGGTAGCGGTGTTTTGCGTATGGAAAAATAGGTAACCTCGGCATGTTTTAGGAAAGTGCAGATTCTTCGTAAGTCCGAGCCTTTATTTCACCACTCTCAACGAGCGTCTGCTTTGTAGCCAAGCACAAATTCACCATATCCCCCACTGTCAGTCGATAGTCCTTATCCACACGTTTCCGTTTTCGACCAGCCTCAAGATCAGCACGTTCACAATAATAC
This sequence comes from Thermoguttaceae bacterium, assembly GCA_050013075.1. GTDB lineage: Bacteria > Planctomycetota > Planctomycetia > Pirellulales > Thermoguttaceae > JBEKIK01. The sequence continues at coordinate 375 of JBEKFZ010000093.1, forward strand.
TGTTCCAATGCCCCGTTAGGATCAGCTCAGAGGCCGAAGAAATGTGTTTGGCCACGAATCTTCTTAGCCCACTGACCATTTCTGTGGGCATAAAGTGGGAAAGTGGGATAGGGCTTGGCAGGGCAATCTGCTTTGGTAGAATGGGAATTTATGGACATCGTAAGCGGTTCCAGTAGGCTTCTATACAAGGATAGGTTGGGAAGCCCATCGACGCCTTGCCGGGCGTCGTAACGGGCGTCGTAACGAAAATCACTACTTCCAAGCCTAACTGAGGTATGAGCGAAAGTCAAGTCTACGAAACAACTTACGGTGTCTCGCCTCCTTAGCTCAATTGGTCAGAGCATCTGACTCTTAATCAGAGGGTTGTAGGTTCAAGTCCTACAGGGGGCACTTGTAAAGCCTTGTGTGACAAAGAGTTACGCAAGACTTTTCTATTGCACCTTATCCGGATGCTCGTTGTGCGTTACATTTGCGCTACGGTCCAAATAAAAATCTGCCATTTTAAAAGGTTAATGGTATGCAACCCCTATCCGATTCGCATCAGGCAATTGCCCTTGCTGTCGTGCTCTATCTTGACATCGAGCCCCAGGAAGTGCCGCATGATTTCCAGATGCGTCGTGGCATGGGCTGAAAGGGCCATCGTGCGAAATACCCCGCCGCCGGAACCAAGATAAGCGCCAATTCCCAAGGGAAGCATGATCTGGTCCGCCAAATGTCTCCCCACTGGCACACCGGCTGCTAAATACTCTTCGGCCGCGCGGAGCGCCTCCATGGCAACTTCCTCGGCCTTCACGCCTATCCGCCCGAAGCTAGTATAGACTTCGGTAATGTTCTCCGCTTCCAGGTAAATCATCACAACGTTGCCCGTTCCGTAGGCGCCCATTGGTTCTTCGATTGCGAAGCAGTCTTCGCTCCAGCCAGTCTCCTGGGCAATGGTCCGACATTCACGCTCGGCAATGTGCCGTGGCAGATTAATTAGCAAAATCCGAACCCGGCGGGTGCGAATTTCCCCGCGATCGATCAACTCCAGGCGGCTTAGTTGCCGGGCAGGTTGGATGCGAACCGTGAACTCTCCCCTACCAATAGGATAGAACCCGGGCCGAACCAGGCGGGCCTCGACAGTCGGCCCGAGTCGATTAACCAACGGAAGATAGCTCTTTGCCAGGAAATCAAAAGGTGGAGCCAACGGATTGTGTGTTCCACCCCGCATGGTCAGGTTCGACTCGCCTTCAGACAGTAGAAGTGCCGGCAACACCGTCTGCAATACGAGCGTTGTACTGCCGGCTGAGCCCACATCGAATGTGTAGTTGCCCGCCCTGACGGTCCCGGGACAGAATGATAGCCGCGATGAACCGAACTCCGCGCCTTCCACACGGGCCTGGCTGATTTCGGCCGCCGCCGTGACAGCGGATAGGTGCTGAGGCATCAAGCCTGGTTTTTTACGCTTGGCCCGGATATTCCCGATGACGAACGACTTGGCAGTGACCAGCGACAGCGCCAAGGAGGAACGAAGAATTTGTCCACCCCCTTCGCCAACGGAACCGTCGATCATGAGTACGGGTTCTGTCAACGATTGGCCTTTGTTTTTGTGTTGTGGAGTTTCATGGGACGCGATGTGGCCGCTACGAAGATCCGTGCCCGGATATCGAATCTCAGCGCCGCAAGCACAGCGGACTTGGTGTTCAAACTCAAACAATGTCGCGTCGAAATCGGCGCCGCATCGCGGACATGTGATTGCCATGATACACCCCATGATACGCAGACGTTGTCATCACACCCCCAATTTAACAAAAGACGGCCCAAAATGCCAGCGGTTTTGGTGTTCAATTCGGTGTTGGTGGAGGTTCGGACTGATCTTTTCCGAGGAGGACAGTGGACCGCCCTTGGGCGCGCCCGGTGGTACTGGCGTTTTCGGCTGTCATCGCACAAAATGAGCGTTTGGCTGGACGGTTCGATCCATCGAACGTTTTTTTTAAAACATAGACGGAGACTGTTGCTTCTCTAACCACCAAGAGAACTATCTCATCACCCATTACATTGAAGGAGACTTCCATGTTCAGCAAAAGGATTCTTGTGCTTGCCGTGTGCATCGGCTCGCTCGCTTTGTCGTCGCTCAGGGCACAGCAGCCAAACCAATCTTCGCGCAGTCGCCCGTCGTCCGAGCCGGTTGCGGCAAAGCACGTGCGAGGCAACCTTTATCAGCTAAGCGGCGGGGTCGGTAACGCGTTCTTTTACGTCGGACAGGACGAAGTCCTTGTGATCGACGCCAAAATCAGCGCGGAAGCAGCCGCTCAAATGTTAGCGGAAATCAAGAAGATCACGGATAAACCGGTGCGCCGCGTAGTTCTGACGCACAGCGATGCCGATCATGTCAACGGACTTGCCGGGTTTCCGCCACACCTGATGATTATCTCCCATGCGAACGCTCGGCAAGACATTGTTCAGGCCAATGCAGCCGCGACTACGAAACTACCGCTTCCCAATGTAACCTTTTCCAAGGATTTAACCCTGTTTGTGGGCGATACGGAGGTGCAATTGCTCTATTTCGGTCCGGCGCACACCAACGGCGACATCGTGATCTACATCCCTTCGGAAAAGGCCGCCATTGTCGGCGACCTTGTTTTTGTCGGCCGTGACCCCCTGATTCACAGGAACAAACACGGTTCCTCCTTCGGCCTTGTATCCACGCTGAAGGCGCTCGTCCAACTGGACGCCGACGTTTTCCTAAGCGGGCACGCCGACGGAGTGGATAAAAAGGCCATCGAGGCATTGATCGCCCAGATTGAACAAAAGCAGGCCAAAGTCAAAGTCCTTGTTCAGGAAGGAAAAACGCTCGTAGAAGTGAAAGAAGCGTTTGCCGGCGCCGATCAGCCGGCCAGGACCGGCGGCCCTCGGTGGCCGAGCCTGGTGGAGATTATTTACCAAGAATTAACAGAGAAAAAGTAAGCCCGCATTACGCCACTGTCCTAAAAACGCGTCACCCAAGAGGGCCGCCGGTGCAATAGATGCCGAAAGGAAAAACACAAGCTACTGCGGATAGACTTTATCGCGTTCCACCACGCATTGAACATGGCCCCAGCGCAGATCGTGCACACCGGGCGGAGGATCCTGTATCGGCTGTGGACATGAACTCCCCGGCAGCACGTCTTCTTTATTCCATATCTGCGGCGTTAATCGACCGCGGTCAGCCAATCATATTTCCAAAGCGGATTACCGCATGCACGGCATTGTTCCACGCATTCCAGAACCTGCGCGCGGCACTGACGACAATCGGCGATGGCTGGCAAAATAGCGGTTTGTTCGCACCTTAGTTTCAAGGCGGTGCTGCGATCGCCGAAGGCGCGCGCAGTAGCGATATGTACTGAGAGCGGTACTAGACGAAACAGGACCAAGGGGGCCTCCCTCGACTCGGGCAGAACTCGGGCCAAGGCGTCCATGAATGCAAGTCTGCGGTCATCGGGGCCCTTTGATAGATAAAGTTTGGATCGCTCCAGGACTTCTGCATTCTGTCCGCGCTCTCCCAATCGGAGACGGGCCAGCCATGGCAAATACCAATCATTGGTTTGGTCGATGTAACCGGTGTGTTTTGCGAATATCGCAGATTCGGCCGCTTGATAGATTTCGATTTCCTCGATCGACTGCTGCTCGGCCTTGCTTTCCGAAACAGGCGCAAGCATCGAATCCCTTCCCACGTTCTTTTCCACGTCCTCAAACACTCGGAGGTACAGAGATTCCCGAAGGATGGTCAGTCCGTTGGAAAGACACGCAGCCACGCCGGCTCCATCCGCGCGATTCTCGTGGCGGTTGAATTCCTCGGCCGCCTGGGCAAGCCAATTGATCGAGTCCGTGCGTCCCATATTGGCACCCCCCTATACAGCCGTTTACCGGAAGATTCCACAATAATTATTGTACTTGATATGTTTTGTTCCGCCACCCCCCGCATCCGCCCGGGTCGAGCATCTTCAATCGACGCGGGAAAACGCACCGGCCGTTCTTAGAGGCGCCCAAACTATTGACTCGGACCTATTCCCGCGGTATCTTCAAACCTATTGTCTGACGGGGCGTTCAGCGTGTCTCGGACGCCCGGGTAATTTGGTCCGCATCGAGAGGCGGCCGTGGACGAAAATACGCTCAATTCCCGCTTGTCCCGCATTTCCACCATCTGGACGATATTGGGCAAGGCGCACCGTGAATCGGGTTTTGATGCGGCGGACGCACAGTGGGCCTTGATCCAGAGGTATCAAAGGGCGATCTATCGTTACCTGCTGGGCGCGCTAAGGGATCCGGACGCGGCCGACGAAGTGTTCCAGGATTTTGCCCTGCGGGTAGTCCAAGGGGCGTTTCGCCGGGCCGATCCACAGCGGGGCCGGTTCCGCAATTACTTGAAAACCACCCTCATCCATCTGGTCACCGACTATCGGAATCGGCAGCGGAACCGCCCGACTTCGCTGGGCAAGACCTTTGACGAGCCTGCCGTGCAGCCGGACGATCCGGCCGCGGCCGACGAGCAGTTCATTCACAGTTGGCGGGAGGAACTTCTTGCCCGGGCTTGGGAATCGCTGGAAAAAGCCCAGAGCCAAGGCGGCCAACCCTATTATAGCGTTTTGCGGTTCCGCGCCGAGAACGCCGATGCCACTTCGGCCGAAATGGCGGCAAGTTTAAACGAGCAGCTTCAACCCGAGCATCCTTTCACGGATACGGGAATCCGCAAGACGCTGCAACGTGCGAAGGCGCAGTTCGCCGATCTGCTGCTGGACGAGATTGCCCAATCACTGGACAGTCCGACGGTGGAGGAATTGGAACAGGAGCTAATCGACCTTGAACTGCTGCCACATTGCCGGTCCGCGCTCATGCGCCGGCGGAACAACGGCTGATACCAACTATGGCGGCGATTTTCCCATGTCCGCGTCCGACTTCTTGATGATTTCAATGGCCCCCCGCGTCCGTTTAAGCGGCTCTTGTACGCCCTCGGCGTCGGGAGCCTTGGCGGCAACTTGCTCTAAGTATTTCTGCCATGTTTCAAGGGTCGTTAGCGCCTTGCGGCGCCGAAGGGGATCGGTGTGGTACTCCCCAATGAAGGACCATGTCCCCGTGAAAGCATTCCGATAACGAGCCGTGTCTCCGCAGTCCGCCGCCAATGGAGTTAGGATCGTCTCCGCTTTATCGATCGATGCCATCGCCGTCTCTAGGCTTCCTTGTTCGTACCGGACGTGGGCGATGACCTCGTAGAGTTCCACCAGCGCCAATTGGTACTCGGTGACATCCGGATTTTTCCAGGCAAGAGGCTCCAGGATATCGAGCGATTTTTGGTAGATGGCTATGGCATCATCCCTTTTTTTATCGCAATCATCTCCCGATTCCAGGCCGGATGCCGCCTCCGCGCAGGCCAGTTCGGCTTCCATGCGGTAACAGATGGCCAGCAGATAACGCATTGTAAGGTCATCGCGATTGCTCTTCGCCAGGGTCTGAAAAAGCATTGCCGCCTGCCGGGACGATTGCCGGCCCAAGTCGTACCACTCTCGAGCGCTTTCGGGGTTTTTGTCGGCCTGTACCAGGCCTGACAGGGAAAGGTTTGCCAGATTGTAGTAACCCATGGCTGTGTCGCGGCGCAGTTTGGGGTCGTTGCCGGCGATCCGCGGTTGCAAGCGGATCGTCTGCGCCTGCTCCAGGCGCCGCCGGGCATCATCGTAAGAGCCGCGCCCCATTTCCAGCAAACCGATGTTCATAAACGTGTTGGCCAACATGCGGTGCGATTCCCGTTCGTCCGGGACGAGCGCCGCCAATCGGCTGCGGACCTCGATTGCCTTTTGGTATGCCTCCAAAGCACGGTCGAATTGCTGTTGTAATTGCAATGCCCTGCCCATTGCGTTGTATGTATCGCCCAGCGCCTTAAGCCGCTCGGTGTTATCTTGATCAGAGTGGAGTAATTGTTTTTGCATTTCCTGGGCGATTTCGTATGAAGACATGGCTTTTGCCGGCGACTCGATCTCCTCGGTTATCCATCCCACGCGAAAATGGGCCAAGCCCAGTTCGTCGCGAATAGTTTCGTCCCCGCCGCTTTTAATCAGGAACTTTTCGTAATAAACCCGTGCACGCTGCAAAAGCTTTTTGCGGATTCGCTGCATTCCAGGCTCTTTCAGCAATGTATCCTCGCTTATCTGTGTGTACCAATCGTCGATGGCCTTCCGCTCCTGACGCCGCGACTCCTCGCTATTCGCCAAGGCTCTCGCGGTCCGAATGTAACCTACCGTTGCGGCAACCAAGCCGAACAACAGACACAGCATCGCGGCCAGGGCCGAAGCGGCCACCAGGCGGTTGCGGCCGCACCAGCGGACCATGCGTTCCAACGTGCTAACCGGGCGGGCTTGGATCGGCTTTCCGGCCAGGTAACGGCCCAACTCCTCGGACAAGGCTCGCGCGGTCGGGTATCGACGCGCAGGCTCCTTTTGCAGGCATTTCAGGCATATCGTATCCAGGTCGCGGGGAACGCGGCCGTCGAGTTTCCGCGGACTGACCGGGTCGTCCTGCATCACCTGCTTTAAAAGCATTTGCAAGCTGCCGCGGAACGGACGCTCGCCTGTCAACAGTTCGAAAAGAATCACGCCCAAGGAATACACGTCCGTGCGCCGGTCGGCCGCATGAGCCAGCCCTTTGGCTTGTTCGGGCGACATGTAAGCGGGAGTGCCCAGGATTTGGCCGTCCACGGTCATCGTGGTCTCGCCGGCTTCCCGTTTGGCCAGCCCGAAGTCCATGATGTGCGGCTCCCCGCGACGGTCGATCATGATGTTGCCGGGCTTAAGATCGCGATGAATCACGCCTTCTTCGTGGGCGTGGTGCAGGCCCTCGGCGATTTTTACGCACAAAGCGGCGCAGTCGCGGAATGCCAAGCGTCGGCCGGACAGCCACTTGTCCAACGATAGCCCCTCGATGAAATCGGCGACGATATAAATCCGTTTGCCTTCCAATCCCACCTCGTGAACGCTGACGATGTTCGGATGCCGGAGTTGCGCCGCGGCCCGGGCTTCGCGGAGGAATTTCTCGACTTCTTCAGGGCCTAGCAGGCCCCGGTGGGGAATCTTCACGGCCACCGTCCGATCGAGTTGCGTGTCCCGGGCCTTCCATACCTCGCCAAAGCCGCCGGAGCCGAGCCGCTCGATCAATTCAAAGCGTCCGATGCGCTCACCGATCTCCGCACTGCCCCCCGCAGCCGCCGGCGACGCCAAGGTCTCCGCGCCCACCCAGGCGATCTGGCTGCCGCACGAAGTACACTGGATTTGATCCTGGGATTGATGGTCGGCCACGGCCACCAGGTCAAGACATTGAGGGCATCGCAAATGGAGTCCCAGGGGCGCAACCGGGGTCTTATCCGCAAGGCTCTCGTCCTCGTTCTTGGCGGCTGAGTCCAAAATGCATGCATCCTCGGCAATCGGATCGATGCGCCTGGTTGCGTTCGATAAGCTGTGTTTAGAGGCTTCGGCCATGGTCAGCGCCTGTTAGCGGAGATGAACTCGTAGAACAACAATCCGCCGACTTCTTCTTTATAGCCCGGCCGCCCGCCCGGGGCAAGCAGGAGGGCCGGACATTCTTGTCCGGCTCGACCTTATTCAGGAGACCGTAGATTCTTGTTCGGTTCCAAAAAAGCAGGAGAGCCGGGCATTCTTGTCCGGCTCCAAAAAGACAGGCAAGAATGCCTGTTCTCCCGGTTGAAATTTTGGCTTAGAATCGCCGTTCCACCTGGACCTGGACTTCGCTGTTGAAAGAGCGATTGTCGCCGGAGGACAACGGGACGACCCCGCCCACGCGGCACAGCGTATGATTGGCGAACTCCGCATGTAGCCCCACGGTTAAATTGACGATATCCACCCGGTTGTAAAAGTTCTCAAACGTGAGCTGGTACCAGGCAGGATAAGCGGTTTGATTCACTACGTCCGTATCTTGCAAAGTTGTCGTGTAGTGGAATTCCAGCACGGAAGCCAAGCCCGTCAGCCCGCGGGCGCATGGATTCCGATATAACCAATAGCCGCCCGACAGGTCCAGGTACAGCAAATTCTGCTCGTTAAGAATTCCAGCTCGGCCCGAATTGATTATAGACGAATTATATACGTTTTGATAATCGATGCGGTTGCCATTTGCGGCAATGTCGACTTGAGCAAATCCTTGGTAGAAGAATCGGTCGTTTGGCGCGCGCACAAAGCCCGCGAAGGGCAACAGATGAACCGCGTCATTATGGACGCTGAAGAAGGTGAATTTGGGCGCGACAAAGCTGGCGTATCCTTGTACGTCGCTGCCCGTGGGGGTATCGATACCCAGTCCGATTGCCACAGCAGCAGTATCCGATTCATAGAGTAGCCGTTTGACGACAACGGCAAGGTTGCCGGTACTGCCCCCGGACACACCGAATTGTGGGGTGGAAAAATCGGTTTCGCCCGCTAATGGCATGCGCAGTTCCACCGACCAACAACGATCCAGAAATGTCTTTTCCAAGCCGAAGGTATAGCGATCGACGGAAAAGCTGCGATCGGTCAGCATAAATGGATCTATACCTGATTCCATGTGCAAGGCGTTTTCAAAATGGTTATATAGGAAAAAAACCCGGTCTTGGGGCAAGGCATTGTCGTCTTCCGCGACTTTCTCGCGCCGGCTGGCCCCAGCCAATGGAAGATCGGCTATGGCCCTGGACGTACGCAAGCCGCCGCCCATGTTGTTAAAAAAGTCGCCGAACATGTTGGGCGTGCCAGCCAGGCGTTCGGCCGGAGGCGCGTTGCCACCATACATGGAAGCCAGCAGGTTGGGAGACGGTTGCTCTCCGGCGGGACGTGACGGCTCTTCGGCAGGATGTGATGGCTCTTCAGCAGGGCGGCGCACTGGGGGTTTTGGGGGCGGGGTTTTAGGTTTGACCGAGGACTTAGGACTGGTCGTTGGCCCCGGAGTTGTTGTGGACGCCTTTGTATCGGGTACTACCTGGGCAATGGAGTCATCCGGATCCGGTGAGATCGCGGAAGCCAGCGTGTCGCTTATATCACGAACCTGGACTTCACCGGCCCTGCCAACGCCGGCAAATCCCAGTAAAACCACTGCCGCAATTAACCCACATACGGGCCGAAACTGGTGAGACCACGATCGCATGGTGTTTCCCCCCTCTCTATCAATTGATACATCGGCCCCGATTCTACTACTACATCTCTTTTATCGACGCGAAGACTTTGCGGACTTTAGGAGTTGTAAGTGATTTGCCACCTATGCCATGCTGTCGCTAAGAGCCTGAATTGAGGTGAAAATTGCCGCCGGACCGGTCACAGGGCAAGGCGCAAAACAAAAAAAACCGGCTTGCGCCGGTTTCTTTTTCGCGTCGACCTCGGTCGGCCGCTTCAAGAATCATTTGCCAGGAAGGGGATTGGCGGCCACATCAGCCGTGGATTCGGCCACGGTGTTCGTATCGGATTCACGGAACAGACCCCAGTATCCGCCGTTGGTCGGCTTAAACGTGTAAGTGCCGTCCGTCAGGCTGTAACGGGCCCGGCCCGCGCCTCCGCCACGGTCAAACTCGACGACCGACGCCTGATTGATCTGGGCGCTGTAACCAGCCTGCAGCGATTGCACCGCTCCGCCGTTGAGCGTGTACTTCAAGGTTACCTGATTTTTAGCAGGATTGACCAGTTGGATATCCGCCGCCGGAGTCGGGTTCGAGGCGTCCTCGCAGTAAGAAGCGACAATATACGGCCTCGGGTGGTAGATAACTACCGGAGGATACCACGGACCAGGGTGCGGTCCGGGGTGCGGCCAGGGATGCGGTCCGGGACCTGGGCCGGGGCCGGGGCCTGGGCCGGGGCCGGGGCCTGGCCAAGCTTGCGCGGCGCTAACAACACAGGTCGTTAGGGCAATTGCCAACAATCCAATCACCAGTTTTTGTGCGAGAGTTTTCATGACTTGTCTCCTTTAAAGTATTGGGGGGTTAATGGGTTAAAAATCGCACTCTCTGCCTTCTAATACAGACCACCGGCGAATTGTGACAAAAAATCCGGCGGCGAAAGTAAAAATTGCCTGGATAAACAAAAAAACCGGCTTTCGCCGGTTTCTTTTTCATGTCGACCTTGGTTGACCGCTTCAAAAATCATTTAACCGGAAGGGGATTGGCGGCCACATCATCCGTGGATTCGGCCACGGTGTTCGTAGCGGATTCACGGAACAGACCCCAGTATCCGCCGTTGGTCGGCTTAAAGGCTTGGTCTGTGCCTTTGTGGCGCCGATACTTTGGCACTGCGGAAATGGTCGTTATAGACATGCAGCACGTCCTTTCAGTCACGGGGGTAGCTACTACCCCTTTTCGCCTTGACTTACAGGCCGCACTGCCGACCACAGGCAGGTATCTTAACTATAGATTCGGAAAAGATTTATAGAAAGTGGCGGGGACAGGATTTGAACCTGCGACCTCGAGGTTATGAGCCTCGCGAGCTACCGGACTGCTCCACCCCGCGTCACGTATTTTATTTTAACTTTATTTTAACGGCAAATCATACTATCGAGTCTTGTAGTCTATCATATTTCCATTCCATGTCGAGGGCCATGGCCAATCAATTTGTTAAAGTCAGATCTGTTGTCAATTTCACCAAACGGGGGGTGATAAAACACAACCTAATCTATTTAGGTGCAATGGTCAGGAGCCCGAGGTCAGCGATTAAAATACAAACTGACCGTTTTATGACAAATTCTGAACTCCGAATCCTGAACCCTGCCCTCTGAACCCTGAACCCTAACATTTGCCGTTTGTTATTTGCCGCATGGCTTCATAGGCCGCTACTGCCACGCTGACGGCCAAATTCAAACTGCGTACGTGTCGGTGCATGGGAATCCGCAGGCAGCGATCCGCATGGGCGGCCAGAATTGCGGGCGGCAAGCCCCGCGTTTCGCTGCCAAAAACCAACACGTCGTCCGGACCGTATTGGACCTGAGTATAAAGCCTGCTTGCCGTTTTTGTGAAAAACCATGGCCGGAACTGGGGAAATTGCCGGTCAAGCGCCGCCCAATCATCGATTACCTCCCAATTAAGATGCTCCCAATAGTCCAATCCCGCCCGATGCAAATGCCGATCGTCGAGCCGAAACCCCAATGGTCTGACCAGCCATAGTTTGGCCTCCAAGGCCGCGCAGGTTCGCCCCACGTTGCCGGCGTTGTGGTGAATTTCAGGCTCGAAAAGGACAATGTTTAACACGTTGGTCGAGGGTTATCGGTTCTCGATTATCAGTAAACAGTTTTCAGTTCACACTTATCAGTTTATGATTATCAGTGGGCAGTAAACTGCCCACCCCTAATTATCCGCTATCAACCGTTTTCATCCTTCATCCCTCATCCTTCATCCTTCACAATACTCCTTTTACCGTTTCCAAGCCCAGCGGTTCACGGCTGGCGAAAGGCTCGCCGTATTTTGTGCCGATCGACCAGCCCCACACGGCCGCTTGATCGCGGACCTGGTCGAGGAAGGTGGGCGGTTCTTGCGGCCGGCCCTCGATAAACTGGCTGCGATAGCAACTGATTGCCGAGAGCTTCCGCTGCCAAAATTCACTGATGTCCAACACAAACGCCGGTTGCGGAATCATCCGCAAATGGAAGCAGTAGTAATAGAAAATCCGCCGGGGATAATGCGGTTGGCCGGGCAGGTCGGACTTGGTCAGTTTCGACCAGAATCTAGCAGCCTCGATAAGTTGCGTGGCGGCGACGTGGTCGGGATGGGCATCGATCCAATATGGGGCGAAAATCCATCGCGGCCGGGTCTGCCGGAACACGCCGGCCAACTTTGCCCGAGCCGAAAGCGTAGGCTCCAGGCTGCGATTCGAAAGCCCCAAGTTTTCCCGCCAATCCAAACCCAGAATTTCGGTGGCAGCCTGGGTTTCCCGGATCCGGGTTTCTGGGGTTCCAAAGGGCGTTGGCTCGCCGGAGGTTAAATCCAGAACTCCAAGCCGAAGCCCTTCGGATTTGAATTTTAGTATGGCGCCGCCCATTCCAAGTTCCGCATCATCCGGATGGGGAGCCACAACCAGAATGTCTAGTTCAGTGTTTGACATGGGACAAGGGATATTATTAAGGATGAAGGATGAGGGATGAAGGATGAATATAAGTATTTGCTGTTCAATAAGTTACGTTTGCAAAACAAATCGATTTCGAACTTAAAACCGCTGGGTGCGGTCTGGCATTATTGTACGTATATTGTACCGGCAAAACTGGACTGGACACAGGCTGCGGGTTTTGCGAAACTCCCGCCTCTTTTCCAGGTATCCTTTTTGGTCACAATCTGCCATGTTCGGAACCATCCGCCATTTTATTTGGAAGTGTCGGCTTGCTTTATTTGGCGGACTTGCGGCTGCGGCGGTTTGCCTGGGATCGTCGGGCTGTGCGAGTTGGAACCTCCGCGGCGACGGTTGGCAGGATGATTCGCTGTCGTCCAGCATTCGCCAGGCACGGCCGCCGGCAAAAGAATCCGAATTCTGGAGCTTTAGCAATAAAGCCCGGCAAATCGAAGCGGATTGCGGGTCGCAATAATTCGCAATATTCGGCCGATTAACACCGTCCGCGACGTTTTTTCTATCCACTTGATACCGCAAGGTATAATTGCCGGTTCTGGCAGAAATAAATGGTATAATTGTCGGTTCTGCCGGAAATGACGTATGCCAGCCGAAAGCCGAGTAATGTCCATGCCGACAATCTCCACATGCCCGCGTTGCTCGCGGATGGTTGCTATTCCCGAGGGGTTGGACGCAACGGCATTGGTTCGTTGTCCCTTGTGCGGCGCCGAATATCCGCTCGAGGCGGCAATGGAATTGGTCCCTCCCAAACTGATTCCCGTGGAAAAGTCTTCACTTTTATTGGGTCATGGCGCGGGCGAAGAGAACAAAGACAGCCCGCACTTGTTCTTTGCTCTGGAAGAAAACGTAGAACCCATCGAAACGATTGAAAGTCCGCTCGACGCCGAAGTGTGCGATCTGATCGCCAAGCACAAACAGGGGACCGAGGATAAAATTCCAAATCAAACGGAACCGCCCCCGCTTCGGGGCCGAGTGCGGCGCAAACCCAAAAGCTTGCCGCGGATCTTTATGGAGATTATTTTCGGCGGCGTGGCTGGGATTACTATTGCATACATTGCACTGGCATGGATCTTGGGTTCGCGGTTCGATCTGCCCGCGCCGCCGAGGGTTTTAAAGCCCGTATTGCGATTTGTCTTGCCCGATAGAATTTGGGCGGAAAACCACTCGCCGCATAAAAATCCTTAAAATGCTGTAGGTTGTAGGAAAGGATGAAGAATAAAACCGCTTGCGGTTTCGCGATGATAGCGGAAAATTAGGGGGTGGGCAGTTTACTGCCCACTGATAACTGTAAACCGTGAACCGTAAACTGTAAATCGTGAACTGAAAACTTTTTGCTGATCGCTGATAACTGAAATCTGATAGCCGAGATAATCATGCGCGTGGAAATCGGCAAAACGATTTTGGAACTATGCCAGGGCGACATCACTCTGCAAGAAGTGGATGCCATAGTCAATGCGGCCAACAGCTCTTTGGCGGGCGGAGGCGGGGTGGACGGCGCGATCCATCGCCGCGGCGGACCAAGTATCATGGCCGATACTTTCGCCCGATATCCTCAAGGCTGCCCCACAGGTTCGGCCGTCATCTCCATCGGTGGCAATCTTCAGGCAAAGTATGTGATCCATGCCGTGGGCCCGGTGTGGAGCGGCGGCGGGCGCGGCGAGGCCGAATCGCTGGCCTCGGCATATCGCCGCAGCCTGGAACTGGCCGTGGAACACGAGTGCCGCGGCATCGCCTTTCCGGCCTTAAGCACCGGCGTTTATCGCTACCCGATCGATTTGGCCGCCCGAACCGCCCTATCAACGGCCGTCGATTTTCTGCGTGAACACGGCAAGCCGGAACTGGTCCGTTTCGTTCTTTTCGATGCCGCCGCGTATAATGCCTTTGCCGCGGCGTTGGAAGAACTATGAAGGAGACAGGTTGGCATTTTCTAGCCGGTTTTTTTGCGTCTTACGCAGCGCCAGCCAATGATACATGCCGTGAGCCCGAATAGGTTCAGAATAACCGCAGGTTCCGGAACCAGCATCAGAGAACCCAGGTCGGCCGTTACACTAAACGAGTTCCATGTACCTACGTCGGAGGCATAGTAGTCGCGGACCCTGAGGTTCCAGGTCCCTTGCAGATTCTCGCCCCAGAAGGCGTTGGTGTCAAATGTCCAATCGATGTTGTTCCACGAATCGGCGCCGTTGTTGAACATAAGTTGGCTGATCGTGCCGCTGGGAGATGTAAGGAACGCCTCGATGTCTCCGCGCCAAGGGTGAGTGATGTTCAAATGGACGAGCATGTCTTCCAATTGTCCGGTGCCGGAAATCGTGAATGATCGCGAGATGCCGGTTAAATTGCCGTCAGGAATGGTCGCACCGACATTGATCAAGCCCGTGTTTTGAGTGCCGACGCCGGTCAGGCCGGTAGCCAGCGCGGCCATCTGGGTGAATGCATCCGCGTTGACCAGACCGAAGCCATAGTTTTCATCGAAGTGGTAGCCCGCGGCATTGGTGATCCAACCGCCGTGAGTAGTGGCGTCGGATGGGTCGATTTTCGTGGAAGTACGTGCCAGCAACTGTTTGGCCATGTGAATATCCATATTCGGATTCACTTGTTTACCCAAGGCCATGACCCCCGAGATCACCGGGGTGGCCGCTGAGGTGCCGCCAAACTGCGATGTGTAATCCATGTTGGGCAATTCAGGGCTAACACCGGTGGTATTGTAGCCCAGGCTGCCGGTCCGGTCCGTGGTGGTGATGCCATAGCCGGCGATACCGTTTGATGGGGCGGTAACGAATATATTCGCTCCCCAGTCGCTATAATAGGCAAACTTTCCATCCGCCCCCAAGGCGGCCACGGCAATGACTTTGTTGGAATTTGGCAGCGCTTTTTTATTCGCATCCCCATCCACCGCATAGTCTATGTCCGGATCGAAGGAACCGTTCCCGTTAGCGTCGATAAAGTATCCGTGGTATGATCGCTCGTTGCCCGCGGCGAAGCAATGGATGGTCCCGGCAGCCGCCGATGTGGCCAACGCGTTGACTTCATTGACTGATGAAATATACGGCACCGAAACGCCATAGCTATGGTTCTTTACTTTGATGCTCGTGTTCCCGCCGCTGGAGTGATACAGGGTGGCGTTGACGAACATTGCTTCGGTCTGATTGTTGAAGTCGATGCGCAGGCCGGCCAGCCCGGCGTAAGGAGCGACACCGGTCACGCCAATCCCGTTGCCTCCGCGTGCCGCGGCCACTCCGGCTACTGATATGCCGTGCTGGTCCGTCGACCAAACCGGGCTTGGATCGCCGTCGTTTTGGCCGAAATCCCAACTGTCGGCCGCCACGTAATTCGGGCTGAGGTCCGGATGATTTATTTGAAGCGAGTCGTCCACAATACCGATTGTCACGCCGCTGCCCGTGACGTTTCGGTTCCAGGCGCCTACGACATTTGCGTCGGGCCCGCCGCCAGGCGTCTGGTTCTGGAGATGCCATTGCCCCGTGTATCCCGGCGGCGAGTTGTAAGAAAAGTATGGATCGTTTGGAGTGAAACCGTAAAGCACGTGCGTCGATTCGTTCCAGCCCGACTCTACCGCGTAGTATCCGATCGGTCCTTTCTCTTTTGCCAGTATAATCGAAGCATACGCACATACATAAATCAACCAACCGGTCAATATCTTAAACCCAATCGATCTCATGTTAAACTCGATTTCTGAAAAAAGCCTTAATTCGCAGTTGTTTGTTTTCCCCAGGATTTGTAATCACTATGCATAATGCGCATAACCACCGCATTGCTGTTACCGCGCTATTTCAACGAAGATGCCCGGTCGTAAGAAAATCAACCGAGGGACCCCAAAGAATCGGACGCTCCCAGCGAGCCGATCAAGTAACAAACTCGGCTCTACCAAGCTTTTTCATGCGAATGGTAGATTGGGTCCGGTGCGAACGCTGCCTCAATTTTGAGTGTGAAAAAGGATAAAGATCAATATAGTAAAAAAGATGGAAGGAGTCAAGCTTTTTAAAAGTACTTAATATGGATTATTTATAATTCGCAACCCGAATTATTAATAAAAAATCAAATTGTCGTCTCAATATGGGGAAAAACTAAGTGGAACCGTATAATAACTTGAGCTTGGTACAGTCATCCTGAGCGCAGCGAAGGATCTCAATTAGCGGCTAGATTCTTCGCTGCGCTCAGAATGA
>JBEKFZ010000094.1:0-16600 GCA_050013075.1 Thermoguttaceae bacterium
ATCAGTATTGGAGGCGATCAAACTGGGGCAATGGGATTTTGAGCCGCCGGAGGCGGATCCCGCTGAATTCGAGGCCGCCGACGCCATGCCCGGCACAAAGGAAAAACTACTCGTTATGGCCGAGCGTGTCCAGCGCGGTTTGCCGCTCTGGCATAAAGCAGACCGTGAAGAATTAGACGCCCCTCCGCCGCCGCGAGGAAATTTGGAATAATTCCCTCTTATTGACGTTTACATGGCAAATGAACCGAGGCCGTCCAACGGACGGCCGGAAAATGGGGTAAAAAGATTACTTGCCAGTTCATTATCCAAGCAAACATCAATAGATTTTGTGCGACGGAATTTTTAACCTCTGTGCCCGCCGGAGGAAGTGGAGGTTTGTCTATTTATATCTTTCCCCTATGAGCAGATGCGGAGGAGCCATCGCACTTTTAACGCCTGCCACAGCTCGCCGATTTGCTCGCGCTGGGGCGGATCAGACTCCTCAACGATCCGATCGATCGCGGAGCATAGGAGATTCGACAGGCCGGGGGATGTTTTTATGCCCGGTGAAAGTTTCATCTGACTGGGGAGCAGTTTTTCGATTCCCCGCCAGGCCGTGATGACATCGATCAGCCGGTCCACATAATCCAGCCGTTTTTCGGCGGTCAGTCTGGCGTAAGACCTGGCTTTTTCAACCAACCACGGCCGCAGCAGTAAAGTGATATTGTCCCATACCAGGTTCTGCCGCGACTCATCCAGACTCACTTTGGCGGACTGCCAATCCAGGCCTTTGCAGCACTCTTGTTCCAGACGATTAGCCAGAATAAGCCGGGTTTGCCAGGACTGTTTGCTCAAGTCCATGTAGGCCAACCAATAAAAAAGTTGTTGGCGATTTGCGCAAGCTGGGTCGGACAGGTCGTATCGGGTCGAAAAAATCACTGCCCCAATGGATGTTGTCAGGGATACGGCAGATATCAAAATTAGTAATTTCCCGCGAGAAAAACGCACATAATTACCCAAAAGGTGGTACAAGGAACACAGGTAAATCTATTTTAGCTCGAAATTCCGCCGAAATTTCAAGCTTTTCAATCTTGCCATAAAAATCAGAGTTGACGTATTTGGCTTTGGATGGCACGTTATAGCAATGATTTATAGTGTATTCGCAAAAACCGGCCTCCCATTGGTCGGAGGGAAAACGTTATTTTTCCCGTAATGCCAATTTCAACTCGAAGCCCGGCTCAGACGCAAATAGAAGTTGGATATTTAATTTTGAAAATAATCTGATTATTGTGCCTCGCGAAACCGCAAGCGGTTTAATGGGCAAGTTTGATTTTGCCGCGATAACAAGGAGGTTTTCGATGTCAACTTTCATGACGATATTGAGTCTTGTGATGATCGGCCAGCTTTCAACCGATCAGGCACAAGCGGGCACATCCGGCGAGCCGGTACAACGCACAACGCCGGCCGAGGATACCCGTCCAACAACCGATATATTTGCCCCGGGCGCACAAGGGGCAAATTCTACAACCGAGCCGGCTACGCAGACTGAAATACCAGATGCTTCGCCAACCCAGCCGGCTAGGCAGACAAAAATACCCGATGCCGCGCCTTCTTCAAGAACGGCAAATACGGCCTCGGCAAATACGGCCGTGGACCGGGCTTCGACATTGACCGAGCAGCCCGCCCCTTTGCGGATGCGCCCTCCGCGGTTGATCGACGAGGCGATGGCATTGCCGCCGGGCAGCGCAATTACTGGACGGCCGTTGCCGCTGGTTCAGGCGCTGTCGGCCTCCCAGGATCGGCGTCAGCAACTCGCTATTACCCGTGCTTATTGGCAGACGACCGAGGCGATGGCAAAATATCATTATTGTTTGGATCACGTCAGTCAGCTCAGCCGATTGCAATCCCGGCCGGGCGAAGAGCCGTCGCTTCAGGCTGCCCGTGCGGCGGCAACGGCCCAGTTGGGCGAAGCGGAATTGGCGGCCGGTTCGGCCCAGTATGAACTAGCTGCGATTGTACAATTTCCGGCCGATGCCCAGTTGCCATTGCCCGCCGATCGGCCGCACGTAGGCGCATACCGAACTAATTATCAGGAACTGTTTGCCTCGCGGCCCGCGCCGGACCGAGCCAGGCTTATCGACCGCACTTTGCCGGTTCGCCGCATGGGCATCGACCAGCGGGCAATCGCCGTCCAAGCGGCACAAGACGCCTTAACCGCGGCAATCGAGGCATATCAGGCCGGTCAGGGCAATTTGGCCAGTGTAGTCTCCGGCAGCGGGCAATTGCTCGCTCAACAGCGCGCATTCATCGAAACGGTTTGCCGTTACAATCAGGATATAGCCGAATATGCGTTGATAGTGGCCGCCCCGGGCGCAATGCCTCAGGTATTGGTCGGGTTCATGATTATATCCCCGCAAGAGTCAGGTCAATCCCCGAGCGCCGAATGGGAAGGCGGCGTGCGACAAGCCGGTTTGAATGAACCGGCGTCTAATCCTACGCCGACGTGGAATGGAAATAGTCAACCCACCCCTGCGCCGCGGAACGTGCCGGGGGCGACGGTTATCCCCAGCGTTCCGCCCGCCACCCAGTGGGGACCTTCCGCCTTGCCAATGAAAACCGAGCCTACTTTGGCCCCGCAGCGCGATGCCGCGTCGTCCAATGGAAAGAAAGAACCCACTCCCGCCCCGGCGCGCGGACTTGTGCCCGTGGGAGCAAAAAACGAGCCTACCTTGGCGCCCCCGCGAGGCGAGAAGAGTCCGAAAACCGAAGATCAATCCCAGCCTGCCCCAGCCGAAGGCGAGGAACCGGCGAAAATCCGCTATTCCGTGGGCGATCCATTTTCGCGGCGCGTTGAAACGGCCAACAAACCCACAGTCGAGTCGAGTCTGGCCGATGCGGGCACTTCAACCGCCCTTTATCCGGCGCTGGTCGAAGCTTCGCCTTCCGTCCGGGCGAAACAACTTACGTTGGCCCTCAATTGGGACCGCTCATTGCCCGAGGGCGCGGGCAAAAGCGTGACTCTCGAGGAGTGCCTGTCGCGGCAGACCGGCGACGACCGCCGTGCCACGGTCGAGGCCTTTTGGAACGCCCGGCAAAAAGCCGCCGAATATCAAGCCATTGCCCAAGAGATCGAGTTTTTAGACAACCTTGTGCCGCCGGCTCTGGAGCGCCGGGCAAGGCCGGAAGGGACGGCGGCCATGCTTTTTTTGCACGCGGCCCGGCAAAGGGCAAAAGCCGACATTCAGGAGGCGCAGGCCGCTTTGATCGAGGCCCAATTCGAGCTTGCCCTGCGCACGCAGTCGGCCGCGGAGAGTCTATGGCCCTTGCCGTCCACTCCGCCTCACGCGGGCCAGTACTCGCTTAATCTCGAAGCCCAACCGCACGCCCTGGTCCAGTCCTGGCCCATGCGGCGTTTGGCGGCGGCCATACCGGCTTGTAGTTCAAACCTGCAAGAGTGCGCCGCATCGGTGGTCGCGGCCGATACACTCCGGGCAAAGTCCATCGAGCAATACGCCGCCGGCAATCTGCCCATCGAACAGGTCCTGGAACAAGTTGCCCGGCAAACCCAGCAGACCTTCGACTTCCTCCAAACCCTGACCGATTACAATCGCTCCATTGCCCAATACGCCCTGGCCGTCCTGCCCCCCGACGCCCCGCCGACAAGAGTGGCCGCGGCATTGGTGTTGCAACGGTGAGGGGATAAGGGTAGGAGATATAGATAGTCGTTTATTGGGTCTCATGTAAGGAATATCGCGTTTTCGCCTCAGAGCCGGGCCGTGTCGGCCCGGAATTATCGGGGCGGCACGCCCCGGCTCTGACTTTTCACGCGACATTCTTTTTCTTAGACTCAATAAACTTCTGAACCCCGAACCCTGAACCCTGAACCCTTTTGTGGTTACTCCGCTACGAATCGGACCGCTGGTGATTGATCCGCCGGTGCTTTCTGCGCCGATGGCGGGATTCACGAATTATGCTTATCGGCAGATCGTGCGGCGGCTGGGTGGGGTGGGTTTATTGACCACGGAAATGGTCGGGGCCAGAAGTTTTATGCACATTGACGCCCGGGCCGATCTGCCCGACCGGCTTTGGGGCATTTTGGACGAACCGCGGCCTTTGGCAGTGCAGATTTGGGACAACGATCGGGCGGCGTTGGCCGAGGTTGGAAGCCGCCTGGCACATGAATTTAAGGTCAGCGTGGTGGATATAAACTTCGGCTGTCCGACGCGCGACGTGGCCGAAAAGGCCCAAAGCGGCGCGTATCTGTTGCAATATCCTGACAAGGTGGGCGAACTTGTCGGCTACGTAGTGCGGGCCTGCAATCCGGTGCCTGTTACTGCAAAAATCCGCCTGGGATGCACCCGCGATACGATCAACGCCATTGACGTGGCCCAAGCGGTCCAGTCCGCGGGCGGGGCGGCTGTGACCGTGCATGGCCGAACCGCCGCCGATATGTTCCGCGGCCAGGCCGATTGGGATGAGATTGCCAAAATCAAACCGCACCTGAAGCGAATCCCGCTTATCGGCAACGGCGATTTGAAAACGCCCCAAGAAGCGGCCGAGGCGTTCCGCCGTTACGGCGTGGACGGGGTGATGATCGGCCGGGCGGGCGTGTCAAAACCCTGGCTCTTCCGCCAGGTTCAAGCGGCCTTGGCCGATGAGCCGATTCCGCCCGATCCCACGTGGGAAGAACAACGGCAAATAGTGTTGGATCATTATCGACTGGTGCTGGAACAATTTGGAGCGGAAAAGGGCACGGTTCTGATGCGATCCTTGGCATGTCGATACGCCCAAGGCCGACCGGGCGTCCGAGCATTCCGCAATCACGTAGCCCGAGTGCAAACGCCCGCGGAATTTTACGATGTGGTAGAGATATATTTTCCCGGGCGATAAACGGATAAATGCGGAAATGTTTGGTAACTCGGATCGCACCAAGGCCGTTCTTGGCGGAATCCCAAGTTCAGACCTGATTTTAAAAAACGTATAAGTTGAAGGGACGCGAATTAGCCGCGTCGCGCATCTCGTAATACAGTGGTTTATTCGGACACCCAAGAAACGGTTGAGTTGATAGGACGGCGGCACGATGTTGGGCTGTGCTAAAGACAGAACTCAGCGGCGGCTCGTAGCCGTCCACTGGAGTGATAGATTGGGCGATCACAAAGTAAGTAATTGAATAATGCCTTGGTTGTCTACTATTTCATGGGTGCAAGCTTCTGCGCCTCCGAGCAGGCGGTACTGGGGTTTCTTTCAAGCAACTTTAATACTATCGCCACATTTTCCTCTTTTGTTTCTCCATTCGTCCTCAGATGCTTCAGCCAATTGGCCTCAAGTTCCTGCAGACTGATCCCGAACACGTCCTGAAATGGCCTATCCTTCTCCTGGGAGAGTCGTTGCAGCCGCTTTATCTTGTTGATTCCATAGGTGATAAACAAATAGTTCCCGAAAGACCCCGTTTCGGCATAGGCCTTGTGTTGTTTTGCCTTGTCAAGAATCAGAAGTTTGCCGTTCCCGGCGTCCTTCATGCCCCATGACTCATGATCAGGCCCCAATTCGTTTAGGGGAATGTATGATTTCGTTTTCAGAAGAGCCAATACCCATTCGTCACTGCTGAATCCACACATAGGAAAGGTTAATGGATTCCCGACTTGCGCTTCTGTAAGAATGCCCATCATGTTGCGAATCAATTTATCCTTTTGGGGAAATACCGCGCTTGTAAGCTTGTGCGCCATCATTTGAGGCGATCCTTCAGATTTGAAGACTTGAACGATGCGTACACGTCCACCATCCTTTTTCCCCCAGTAAAAGACACTAGAATAGACATCCCTGCGTGGTACATCGAAAACGACCTGTATCTTTCCCAATCGGTCTACTCCGGAATCGGCAGACCAGAATGCAAGAATGCGCTCCAACATCGCCTGCGCTTGATCGGCCAGGCTTCTCAGTTGATCATTCGACAATTTGCCGGTGGCATCGCTTACGATGAGGTGCTGGGTTTCTATGACTGCGCTTGATGCCTGTGATAATCCAGCTATCGATAGACCGGCTACAAGGATTGTTTCTACAATCGTTCCTCTGATCATCGGTTTCCGTCCTTTCCCCGTTCCCTGCCGCCCAACAGGTATTCGACCACCGAAGTGCAGTCAGACTTTGCCGTATTTTCGCAGCCGAGCATGGCGTTGTCAATCCTGATGCATCATAACGGCATACTGCGACACGGGTTGCGACGGATCGCTAGTTCCGAAGCCATGCTACACCGCATCGGGGGCCATGCTATGCCGCAATCTTTCCACCGATGACCATACACCCCGCCAATATCACCCGCTCGATGGCTAAACTCTGCAAATCCAAATATGTTAAGTTTTCGAGATAGTAAATCTATCTGCATTCTACCAATTTGGCCGATGCTTGTCCGATCGTGAAAAAACGGTCCTTTGATGGGACAGTCGGCTGCAACCGCTATTTAGGCACCCGACACCGCCTCAGTACCCCGAGCGGGTGGACATCTGAATACGTAGATCGCCCAGCCCAAGACATCTCTACCCCACCTCAAGTAGGCTGATTTCTCCTTCGCCACGCGCTCAAGCAGTTCTGGAAGATCAGCGTCATCTCGGTCGGTGCGCGCGTAGTCCGCCATCGCATGCCACTGAAGACCTTCATATCGGTCCCGGTCGTCCTTGCTGCTCACCAGAGTATGCACGAGGTCGAGCCCTAGCCGCTGGCCTGCTTCAACGTTTTCCGCGTGGCTTCCGAAGGCGTCTCTTGGTAGCCCAATCGCCTGCAAGTACTCGTCCGGCGGCTCCTGCAACCAGTACGGCTCCCCCACGATCACCCAGCCGTCAGGCTCGGCCATGCCGACGAGCGCGTCCAGAGTCTTCGCGTGCCCGCCGAAAACCCAGCTCGCCCCAATGCACGAAGCCAGTGTGAGGCTGTG
This sequence comes from Thermoguttaceae bacterium, assembly GCA_050013075.1. GTDB lineage: Bacteria > Planctomycetota > Planctomycetia > Pirellulales > Thermoguttaceae > JBEKIK01. The sequence goes on from JBEKFZ010000094.1 coordinate 6,908, forward strand.
TGGCTTGTCAGGTTTGAAATCAGCGCCATCCATTTGGGTAAAGGTGACTGCTGCCTGTGGCACGCGCGCTTGGAGCCTTCGTTCTGCCTCGGCGATGAAGAAGGGCGAGAGGTCCACGCCTACGCCGCGCACTCCGTATGCCTCCGCCAGACGTATCAGGAATTCGCCCTTCCCGCAGGCGATGTCGACCACACGTGCGGCTGTCGGAAGCTGCACGAGGTCCACCAAGCGTGCGAGCTTCTCCTCGTTCGTAGGATTGCATACCACGTGCTTACGATGAGTGATGTCGTAGAACTTCCACGTATCCATGAATCGATCCCTCAGTTGCTTTGTGTATAGGGAGTCTCTGCCAATAACCTGTAGGCGTCAGATATGCGGCCTAACGCGCAGATAGACGCTTTTCGCAAGTCGCATTCTAGCAGGAAGTTGCTGTATTGCAACGCCTTTTCTGCGTGATAGGCAGTTTCCGCCTAACGCGCAACGGACTGCCAAGACAGACCGCCAACCAGACTGCGAACATCCCATCCGCCAATATCCGAGAAAACCTTCAATTTCCGACAGTCGTCTCAGCGTACCACATAGTGGGCTGACTCTATGGCGGTAGCGGTCTGGTTTTCTCATCTCAGAAATCAGCATCTGGAAAAACGTTCCTAGAGATAGTTTCTGGGTATACCAGTCTCCTTCGCGCCATGAGTGTTGCCCGTCCCGTCAGGTTCGTCTACCCTTCCGCTGACCAGGCTTTCACTTCTGCCGCTGGCTGGCCGCCTAAGCGGTCATTTAACCGGCTTGCCCAACCACCTGTGCAGCTTCTGGTACGCCTGAGTGGCGAAAAGCGCCGTCAAGAAGAAGGGGATCGTCAGCGCCGCCTTGCTCACCACGCGCCAGTGCAAGCTTCGTATCAGCTTGTTCACCACACCCGCCACGTGCAGCGGGCTGTAGAACCGCCTATCGATCCGCTTGCGCAGATTGGCGATGTACTTGGCCGAGTACTGGTCGCTATAGACGAAGCCTTCGGCGTCAATGTGGTAGCCCGGCGTCTGCTCGACCAGTTCGTTCAGGCCCGAGTATGGATCGCTGCGCAACCTGGAAACATGGATCAGATCCACGCCGATCGTGTGGGCGAACGACGCTGTGGAGAGCATCTGCTCCTCGGTTTCGCCGATGTTGCCCACGATGAAATACGCGTTGATGATCATCTTCGACTTTCGGAGCACTGCGAACCACTGGCGGATCTGCTGGACGGTGAAGCCCTTGCCCATCGATTTGAGCGTCGCATCCTGCGTCGACTCGACGCCTATCAGGAGGGCGACGAATCCGGCCTGCTCCATTTTGCGGATGACGTCGGGACGTTTGGCGATCTCCGCCCGGGCATTGACGACGTAGTGCTTGCGAATCCTTTTCGCGATGAGCATGTCGCAGATCTTGGCTACCCGGTCCGGCTGATGCGTGAACACGTCGTCAACGAAAAAGATCAAATCGGCGTCGATCTGCTCGATCTCACGAACGATAGACTCGACCGACCGCGGCGACCAAGGCCGCTTCACTCCCCAGGGGTTGATCGCGAAGCTGCAGAACTTGCAGTTGAACGGACAACCGCGCGACCCGGCGACTTTGTCTAACTTGATCCCCGTGCTAATGCCCTTGCTCGTCAGGTAGTACGAGTGCCGGCGCAAATCGCGAGCGGGCATCAGAATGTCGTCCAGCGGCGCGTTGGCGCGCGGCCGATTATGCACAATTTGACCGTCGTCGCCGCGATAGACCAAGCCGGCGACATCCGGCCACGCGCGCCCCTCGGCGATCTCGGCAATCGCCTGCTCGCCATCGCCGCAGACCACGGCGTCCACGTTCGGACACGCCTCCAGCCAGTAACGCGGACTCTCCGTCGCCGTCCGCCCGCCCAAGATCGTCATCACCCCCGGCGGCAAGGCGTTGATGTCGTCGCGTATCAGGTCAAGGTCCTTCCGCCAGTTGATGGAATAGCAGACCAGGTCGGTATCCGGCCTGAGGAACGGCTGCGTGCTGGGCGTGCGTTCATGCCGGAAGTTGACCAGATCGATCCGCTGGGCATACGGGCGCAGCACGGCGGCGATGTACTCCAACCCCAACGGTGGAAAGGATGTCATTGAACTGCGCGTACGTTCATAGGGAAAGACGCATAGGACGTGGTGAAACATGTCGTTCAGCTCCAGATCAGGTCCGACTGCACCCAATCAACGGATCGCACAACGCAACACGCCCAGGCTGCTTCCGCGTTAGTACGATCATCGCCGCCAATGCTGGGGGAGTTTATGCAGGAAAACAGTGGATTGTACTGCGCCGCCGCCGATTGGACTACACCGAAAGTGACGTGCCAGATTCAGGCGGTCGTGAACCGCCGAGGAGGTACTCCGAAGTGTGGCGAGAGCCACACGGTGCGTTCTGCGGACGCTCGATTCCGCCTTGCGTCGGCGACATCCGGTCCCGCATCCAAGATTTAGGGCGCGCCGGCGGGCGTTTCGGACTGCTTCCTCGCAGAAGGACCATTCCCCCAAGAGGTATGAACTTGATGGGATGGCCGGCTGCCCAAGAACCCCACCAACCGGTGCAATCCGGTGTGTTTCGCAGTGGCGGACTCGCGCCTCGAATTTGGTTCATTTTCCGACAGTCGTCTCACCGTACCACATCGTGGGCTGGCTCAATGGCGGTAAAGGTCTTTTTTCTCATCTCAGAAATAAGCATCTGGAAAAACGTTCCGAGGCCTAAATACTCTCTCTTGTTCGGAATTGGAAGCGTTTTTTCTAACCTGGGCCGCGAAACCGCAGGCGGTTTTTCTAGCCTGGGCACGCTACCGCGAAACCGTAAGCCGTTTCTCTACTGTCTAAGCCCGGTTCTGCATGATTGTTCTTGGTTTTTGTATATTATAAATAATTCATAACACTATATATACCAAGTAGTTATGGAAACAGGGCGCATATTAGGCTCTATTTATGACAATTATCGTTGATTAAAATGTAAAATATGTTTATAATAACAAGTGTGGAAGGATTTTATGTATGTGAAAGGAAAAAAACCATGAGTATTCAATCTCCATCAACCGATCCTGAGTTTCTTGATTTACTGCGAACGACCGGGCCTTTGAGCGTAGCCGAACTTGCCGACGCCATGGAAGTTACGCCCACCGCGGTCCGCCAGCGGATAACACGGTTGATGAGCCGTGAAATCATCCAACGCGAAGCGCAGCGCAACGGCCGGGGCCGGCCAAAGCATCGCTACTGGTTGACAGATAAGGGGATGCGCATGACCGGCTCGAATTTTACCGATCTGGCCATGGTATTATGGAAGGAGGTCCGGGCACTGGAGGATCCGGAACTACGCCGGGAGATGCTGCGGCGTCTGGCCCGGGCTTTGGCCGACGGATATGCCAATCAGATTCAGGGGAATACCCCGGCCGAGCGATTACATTCGGTGGCTGAGATATTGGCCCAACGAAGAATACCCACCACCGTGGACGACACTTCCGCCAATCCATCCTTAACTGCCCATGCTTGTCCATATCAAGCGCTGGCCGAGCAGGACCACAGCGTATGCACCATGGAAAGGATGTTGATCTCGGAACTGGTCGGTCGGGATGTAAAACTGACTCAATGCCGCCAGGATGGGGATGAGCAGTGCCGGTTCCAAGTCGATTAGTTAATGATTATACTGATTTGCTTGGACCGTTTTGCTTGATACCCAATGTGAGTAAACGCACATGACACAACCTTGGATAGAGGCACGAGTCGAGGAAAACGTCATAACCATGACTTTGGAGCAGGCGTTGAATTGGGCCAAACAAGGCAGCGTATGGCCCGTGACATTCGGAATTGCCTGCTGTGCAATCGAGATGATGTGCGCCGGGGCCGGCAGGTTCGACATCGATCGTTTTGGGGCCGGGGCGTTTAGACCCAGTCCCAGACAAGCGGACTTGATGATCGTGGCGGGCACGGTCACGTATAAGATGGCCAGCCGTATCCGCCGGCTATACGACCAGATGCCGGAGCCTAAGTATGTGATTGCCATGGGCGCGTGCGCGGTTGGCGGCGGCCCGTATTTCGAGCACGGATATAACGTTGTCCGGGGCGTTGACCTGATCGTTCCGGTGGATGTTTACATTCCCGGTTGCCCGCCCCGCCCGGAATCGCTTCTGGAAGGTTTGATGCGATTGCAGGAAAAGATCAAAGGGCATCGTATTGCCAAACTTCCGGCGAATGAAGTGCCGGCCGGGACGACCGACCGCCGGAGTCTTAAAGTGGAAGATGAAATTCCCATGCTGCACCAATCGGGATTCATAGAAACAGAGGAGACGAATCTTGTATTCAACCACCAGAAGGTGAAACCGCAGTAAAAAAACATGACCGAGACGCTGTCCATCATCGACCTGCACGTAAACGTGGGCGACAAGCCGATCCTCAAGGGCGTGTCCCTGGAAATCCGCCGGGGCGAGGTTCATGCCTTGATGGGCCCCAACGGATCAGGCAAGAGCACCTTGGGATTTGCCATAATGGGCCATCCCGGTTATCAGGTAACCGGCGGGCGGATCGAACTCAATGGTATGGACGTATTGGCAATGCAACCGCACGAGCGCGCCCGGGCAGGATTGTTTCTGGCCTTTCAGCGCCCGGTGGCGATTCCGGGCGTGCGCATGGCCGATTTTCTCCGCCACGCCGCCACGAACATCCGCCACCCCGAGCGCAAGGAAGGCGAGGATTTGATTCCCATGCGCCAGTTCCGCAAGGAGCTTAGCGAAAAGATGCGGGATTTAAAAATCGATCCGGAATTTGCCAGGCGATACGTCAACGAGGGTTTTTCCGGCGGGGAGATGAAACGGGCGGAAATCCTGCAAATGGCCGTGCTGCGACCGAAATTTGCCATCCTCGACGAAACTGACAGCGGCCTGGACGTGGACGCCGTGCGTCTGGCCAGTCAAAGCATAGCCGAGATCGGCGGGCATGAAATGGGGATATTGATCATCACCCATCACGAACAGCTTTTGGAGCACAATCCGCCAGATTTTACGCATGTGTTGCTGGGTGGCCGGATCGTCGAGACCGGCGGTGCGGAATTGGCCGCCCAGTTACACAAACAAGGCTACGACCGCGTTCGCGCAGCCCATCCCGAGGCCGCCGCCGACGAAGCGGCAATGATGGAAACAAGCACATCACCTCCTCGTTCCCAGGCTCCGCCTGGGAACGAGATTATATATGCAAAATAAAAGTTCCCGGGCAGAGCCCGGGAACGAGGTTATATGAACATGGCCACGGATATTCGCAATCCAGTTCAGGACCCCATCGGCGAGATCAATAAATACGATTTTCGCAACGAGGAAAAGTTCGTTTTCAAGGCCCGCAAGGGATTGAACCGGGAGGTGGTCGTCGAAATCTCCGAGATGAAGGGCGAGCCGGCCTGGATGCGGGAATTCCGTCTAAAGGCATTGGATATTTTCTATTCCAAGCCGCTGCCGCGTTGGGGCGGAAATATCGCGGTCAACTTCGACGAGATCTATTACTATCTAAAACCCACCCAGGGACAGGTGAAATCCTGGGACGAGGTGCCCGAGGAAATCAAATCCACCTTCGACAAGCTGGGCATTCCGGAGGCCGAAAAAAAGTTCCTCGCCGGAGTAAAGGCCCAGTACGAAAGCGAGGTGGTCTACGGCTCGCTCAAGGCGGAACTGTCGAAGCAAGGCGTGATTTTCACCGACATGGACTCGGCCGTGCGAGAGCATTCCGACCTGGTGCGGCGGTATTTCAGCACGCTCATTCCGGCCGCCGATAACAAGTTCGCGGCCTTGAATTCCGCCGTCTGGTCCGGGGGATCGTTCGTTTACGTGCCCGCGGGCGTGAAAATCGAGTTCCCCTTGCAGGCCTACTTCCGCATCAACGCGCCGAACATGGGCCAGTTCGAACGGACGCTGATCATCATCGAGGAAGGTGCCCAGGCGCATTACGTCGAGGGCTGCACCGCGCCCATGTACAGCACCGAAAGCCTGCACGCCGCCGTGGTCGAGGTGTTCGCCAAACAAGGCTCCCGCTTCAGGTATACCACCATCCAAAACTGGGCCAATAACATCTACAACCTCGTGACCAAACGGGCGGCCGCCTATCGCGACGCCCTTGTGGAATGGGTCGACGGCAACCTGGGCAGCCGGCTGACGATGAAATATCCTTCTATCTACCTGATGGAGCCGGGCGCCCGCGGCGAGGTGTTGTCGGTGGCCTTCGCCTCGACCGGCCAACACCAGGACGCCGGGGCGAAACTGGTTCATTGCGCCCCGCATACTTCCGGGCGGATTATTTCCAAGTCGATTTCCAGAAACGGCGGCCGATCCAGTTATCGCGGGCTGGTCCGCGTTATGAAGGGCGCGAAAAAATCGAAATCAAACGTAGTCTGCGACGCCCTGATACTCGATCCGCGCAGCCGCAGCGATACCTATCCGTATATCGAAATCGAGGAACAAGACGTAATGGTTGGCCACGAGGCCAGCGTGTCGCGGATCGGCGAGGAACAACTGTTCTACCTGGCCAGCCGCGGAATGACCGAACATGAAGCCGCCACGATGATCGTCAGCGGATTCATCGAGCCGTTGGTCAAGGAACTGCCCATGGAATACGCGCTGGAAATGAACCGGCTGATTGAATTGCAGATGGAAGGAACGGTGGGGTAGGGATTAGGGGATAGAGATTAGGGATTAGGCTGGGGTGGTCAGTTTACTGACCACCAACCGGTTGATCCACAAATACAACTCAACTCCCACGCTCCCCTACGGGTCGCGGCTAAACTGTGAACTGCAAACCGTGTACTGAAAACTGATTACTGAAAACCAATAAAAAAAGCTTACGTGAGTGGGACAATCGTTAAGCAAGGTTTTACCAACGAAGCCTTTGAATCATTCCTGGCCCGGCGCCGCGAACCGGCGTGGCTTGTCGAGTTGCGCCGCGATGCGTGGGCGGTGTTCCTCGATTTGCCCTTTCCCGACCGGACGCAAGAAGAGTGGATGCGCACCGACATCCGGGCTTTCAAACTGGATGGATTCGGAATTCCATCGCCGTCGGCCGAAGAAAAACCCCTTGCCAAAGCCTTGTTGACCGAAGGAGTGGATCTTGTCGGCAGGGCCGTTACCGGCGACAGTAGGCCGTTGCCCACGCGGCTCGATGCCGAACTGGCGCGCCGGGGAGTGCTGTTTGGAAGTTTGGAGGAATTGATAGAAACTCACGGCGAGTTGATCCGTCGCTACTTGTTTACCAAGGCCGTGGATTATCGCGCGGATAAATTCGCGGCGCTGCACGCGGCATGTATGTCGGGCGGGGCGGTGCTTTATGTGCCCAAGGGAGTGAAGATCGACGGGCCGCTGCATATTTTTTCCTCACTTTCCCCCGATGCCGCCGATTTCAGCCATACGCTGATCATCCTGGACGAAGACGCCGAGGCAACGGTCCTTTCCGAAACCGCCGGCTTCGACGGGCAAGCCGATCAGGCGCCTTCTGCCGGGCTGCACTGCGGGGCGATTGAAATTTTCGTCGGTCCGCGCTCCCGGCTGCGATACGTCAATTTGCAGAACTGGGGCAGCGGCGTGTGGCATTTCGCCCATCAAAAAGCCCTGGTCGATCGCGATGCCGACATCCAGTGGACCATCGGCGCATTGGGGAGCCGGCTGGCAAAGGTCAACCAACACGTGGCACTTGTCGGGCCGGGCGCGAATGCCCAGGTCAACGGCGTGATGTTCACCGAGGGCAGACAGCATCTATCGTATCACACGCTTCAGCGACATCACGCAATGCGCTGCACAAGCGATTTGCTTTACAAAGGGGCGCTGCAAGATAAATCCCGGCTGGTGTGGCGCGGGATGATTAAAGTCGACCGCGACGCGCAAAAAACCGACGGGTACCAGCGCAACGATAATTTAATTCTTTCCGAGGACGCCCGGGCGGACTCGATACCGGGCTTGGAAATCGAGGCCGACGATGTAAAATGTTCGCATGGCGCGACGGCCGGCCGGGTGGACGACGAGCAGGTTTTTTACGCCCGCTGCCGCGGCCTGACCCGCAAGGAAGCCGTGCGCATGATCGTGGCCGGATTCTTCCAGCAAGTGTTCGACCGCATAACGATCGACAGCGTGCGGCACGCCCTGGGCGAGGCTATCGGCCGGCGGATTCGCGAATATAATTAAAAGGGGGAGTTGTGTCCGAGTTCTTCAAAGTGTGCAAAACCGCCGACGTACCCGACCCCGGCAAAACGGTGTTTGAAGTCGACGATCACTTTATCGTTTTGATTCACCTGGACGGCGAGTTTTACGCACTGGACGATGCCTGCACGCACGACGGCGGTCCGCTGGGCGATGGCTTTTTAGAGGGTTCTCAAATTATCTGTCCGCGCCACGGGGCCCGATTCGACGTTCGCACCGGCCAGGCCCTTTCAATGCCCGCCGTACAAGCGACCACGGCCCATGTAGTAAAAGTGGAAGGCGACGACGTGTTTGTGAGAATCAGGGAAGAGTGAAACTTCGAAACCGCTTGCGGTTTCGCGCTGCTCTTCGGGCATCGTCCCCTAAATACTGTAAACTGTTTACTGATGGCTGATAGCTGAAAGCCAACCGGTGATTTCCAAAAACCATTAACCACTATTTCTTTATGCCCATTGCCGAAGAATCAATTCTTGCCGCGTTGCGCCAGGTGCGCGATCCGGAATTGATGGTAAACATCGCCGATCTGGGGCTGATATACGGCATTGGAGTGGAAGAAGCCGAGGGGAAATCGAATATCCACGTCATGATGACCATGACCACTCCGGCCTGCCCATTCGGGCCGGAACTGATCCGGGAAGTAAAAGAGGTGCTCACCGGGATGGAAGGCGTGGGCAAGGTGGAAGTGCAAATCACACTCACGCCTCCCTGGACGCCCGACCGCATGACCGAGGAAGCCCGGGATGAATTGGGGATGTTTTGATTTCAGTTTATAGTTTTCAGTTCTTAGTTTTCAGTTTTCAGTTCTCTTCCTCCGGCCTTTGGCCAAAAACCCACAGTCTAACCAAAAAACGGCCACTTATCAGCAAATGGACTTTATTTCGATAGATAACTTTTCAGCCGCTTAAGGGCCAGGCGATTGCAGTCTTCGACGGTTTTTGGCGCGATGCTTTGAAAATCCTCGTGGTGGGAATTCTGATAATCTATTAGCACCCAGTCGCCGGATTTGTCGCAAAGGATCAAGTGCACGGCGCCGGCCTCGCGCTTTCCGTCGGATGCGGGGCTAAGGCCGTAGTCGGCCAGCAGGGCATACTGCGTGGCCGGCGGGTTTTTGCGGACGAAGTCGCGAAACGCCCGGGCAGTGTCCCAAAGGATTTTTTGCTCGTTGGGATCGCCTTTAATCTTTATTTTCGTATCAATGTCGGAAGGCTCGGCCTGGCAGATGCCGGATTCGCTGATGAGTTTGGCCAGTTGGGCGGCGCCCGATTCGTCGGAGCCGTCCCATAGGTGAATGGGATAAACCGTTATTTTGCTTGTCGAGATTTTCTCTTTCAAGACTTCCAATCGCTTTTTCATATCGGCAATTTCCTTGTCGGGCGGCAATGCCGAACGTTTATTCATAAGTTCCGCCATTTTTCCCTGAGGCGCGTTTTCGCGCTCTGGGTCGGCCAGATCCCAAACCTTGTTCAAGCGATTGACTATAAACAAACAGGCGG
>JBEKFZ010000095.1:0-16529 GCA_050013075.1 Thermoguttaceae bacterium
AACACCCTGAATGAATGAAAAATCGCCTATGGCATAAAGGTAGCGGTGTTTTTCGTATGGAAAATTAGGTAACCTCGGCATTTTTTAGGAAAGTGCAGTAGTAGCGTAAATAGACGAATAAATCCAATCAATTGCTTCACGAAGTGGGATAGGGGGTAACTTGATAGAGCTTACATTCCAAACTAATTGAGTCAAATCCTCACGAGTTCCAGCCCATTTCCCTGAATTTATAATTGCTTCATACAATGGATTATCCATGCCTTTTAACACGCGATCCATGAAATTTGGCAACCCTCTAAAAATAGGGTCATGTATTCCTATTTCGATAGGAAGTTGCGAATTATTACTCTCAAAATCAAAAGTAACTTGAAATGCCCGGGGGGTTCTGTCATCGAAAACATATCCACCAATAATAAATCCTACGCCTCCTTTGACCCTCAAAAGGTACAATTCTTCGTCTTCTTGACGGTTACGGGTTGTCATTGATGCTAGTTCATTGCACCTTTTTCTAGGATCCGCAAATTCGTCTTTATAGATATTCCAATACTTCTGACTCCATAATTCAGCTATTGTTCTAACGGACTTAATCGACTGGCTCCGCCCAATTTCATCGGCAAGCTGGGCGAATAAAGTTCGATAACTAACATTCTTAAATCCACCAAGTCCCCAAGAAACGACACCAAGAGTACTATTTTCACCAATTTCAAATACTTTTTGGGCAAAATTGAAATGCCAAGGTTCGCCGAAGGGAGAAAAGTAGGTTGCGGTACTATCAGAACCGAGTACCACACCTTCGGTGCAACGGTAACAAGCCGCGATAGTCATAACCCTGTAGACTATCCCAATTTAGATAAAGAAGTGCAAGTAACCCTTGTGCTTATTTACGCCCGATTCTATACGTCTTATTGGGGATTGTCAATATTTAAGTTTGTTTTTTAAAAAATATAAGATATTTTCCCTGGCTTACTCGCCAGATAGTCGGCCCGCGCGCAAAATCGTCTGCCTTGACGCGAAAACTTGTACCCCCTACGGCCTTTTAACCGTGATTTGCCACCAATTGATGGGGTAGATGCCTTGTCCGGTCCATGTCATGTTACCCATTTTGCCAATGTCATATCACACAAGTTGTCTACAAAAGACCGGTTAATGACGGTTTATTGCTTAATCGTGCGCTTACCCAGATTAACAGTAAAAATACACATTTAACAAGAGGCTTTTATACGATACCCGTTAGCGGCCGCGCGACACGGGGGCTTGAAACATTTTCCGGCTGGTTGTGCCCTTTGACTCCAAGATTACCTATTGTGAAACCGAAAAACACAACTTTAGGGTGATATGTATAGACGCTACCCGTGTCGCCGCGATCGGCCAGCGGGTCGGGTTCAATTTCCGGCCGGCAAGGGGGCCCCGCGGCGGTCGCCGGCCATCGACATGATGTCCACAGCCCAATTAAAACAACAACACACAGAAGAAACAACGCAGTATAACAACGCATAACAAGCGTTGATGCTTTGTGGACAATCCAAGCCTACTCCAACGAAACACAATCGCCAGTAGCACGCGTGGCACGCTACAATCGAAATTAGCTAGGTGGAGACCTGCCAGACCAGACGACGGCCGGCACCGGCTTACTACGATACCGTGGATCGGCACGGAGAGGGGCAGTCCTGCCCGTGTGTAGTGTGCTGGCCGCTTCATCGGTCACCTATTGCAGTCCGCACCAACGCCAGGATGCCGGCCCGGACGGCTTTGGACAGGCCCGGCCACGCTTGGGCGAGTTCCTTCAATTCGGGGTCAAAATCAGGGGGGACTGCACCGGATTCTGCAGCGCTTTTTGCAAGAACCCCTGTTTTCCCCGTGGATTTTGAGGTAGGTTCGAGTTCCTCCCCATCCGCTTTGCTATGCATGCGGGAGTTCCACAATGTTGTTTTCTGGGCATTTTAGGGTTTTTATGTTCCTTGCTCCGCCTCACTAACACCACATTCTACAGCGCTATTGCAGCGCGCCGCGGCGCCTCGACCGCTGACGGCTTTCTCAAAATGTTCCGACAATACCCGCAATAGTTCGCAACGGCCACCCTGAACAACTTGATGACTTATTGGGCCGAAGCATTCCAAAAAGAAAATCCCAACGTCAAGGTTCAGACGAAAGGCGAGGGTTCGGCGACCGTTCCGCCCGCTCTGTTTAATCGCTAGAAGTGGAGATGCCGTTGAAATCGTTATAACCAATCCTTGCATACCGGCAGTTGCACGGGTTCCGTGGATGGATAACCAAGCCGTGAAGGCATGCGGATCTTCTTTTTTTCCTGCCAAACGGCTGAATCCGGCATATATTCCAGAGGGCATGTTTATTGGCGCTCGGAAAACGGGCGCTCGATCAGACATGCAGACGCGGTGCTTGTGCCGCGAATCCCGGGGCAATTCTTCTATTATAAATGCCGGGGCTGAACATTAATGGGGCATTAATTTTCCGCGGGGCAATTCTATTTATCCAACACTTATTTCAAGGATTTAAGGGGCATGACTAAACAACAACCCGATGCGCTTAAGGCTTCGCGGCGTACCGTCTGGAGTCTTCTCGCGGTCACGTTGGCGGGAGTTATCGTAACCGTGATCTTTTTCTGGACGGCACGCAGCGCTGAGTTAAACCAATTCAAGTCGCAGTTCGAACACGATGCAAGCATTCGAGCCAATCTCATTACCGTGAAGTTGGATCAGTGTCTGCTGGTGACCAGGGCGTTACAGGGCTATTATAACGCATCGGATCTTGTTGAGCGGAGAGAGTTCACAATCTTCACCGCCCCTTTTCTGGCTGAGTGGAAAGAACTCCAGGCCCTGGCATGGCTTCCCCGCGTGTTACAGTCCCAACGCGCCGACTACGAGGAGCGGAAGCGGCAGGAGGGGTGGACCGGCTTTCAGATAAAGAACCTCAGTCCCGACAGAGACTTTATTAGCGCCGGTAAGCGGGAGGAATACTATCCCATCGAGTACGTCGAGCCGCTAAAGAAAAACGAAATAAAGATCGGTTTCAACATGGCGTCCGAACCGATCCGCCGTGCTGCACTGGAGAAGGCAAGAGACACGGGAAAAGCCGCGGTCACCGAGCGAATCCAGATGCTGCAGGATGACAATGCATTTGGTTTTATTATTTATCTTCCCATTTACCGAAAGGGCATGCCGGGCACAACGGTCCAGGAGCGCAGAGCAGCCCTGGAGGGATTCGTTGCAGGGATGTTCCAGACAGACGATGCCCTGGCAGCCGCGATGAATATCGTGGTGCCGGAAGGCATTTCGTACGATCTCTTAGACCTATCGGCGCCGCCCGAGAGGCAATTGATTTGTCACTGGTTAGCGCGGCTGAAGGGGGAACGGTCTTGGAGATCACCATTTTATCCCTCTTTGCCTTGTTATCAGCGGAAGATCGATTTTGGCGATCGCCAGTGGGAAATGAACTTTACGGCAAACTCGGCTTACATGGAGAAACACTATAGCTTGACCTATTGGCTCATACCGCCCGCCGGTTTCGTGCTGACCTTCCTTCTGGGGCTCTACCTTTGGGCGATCCAGTCGCAACGCGCGCGCATGGAACGCACGGTGCTGGAGCGCACGGCGGAACTGCGGCAATACCAGGAAAACCTTGAAGGACTGGTTGAGGAACGATCGGCCGAAATAAGCCGAACCAATGCAACGCTGAAGAAAGAGGTCGCCGAGCGCAAGCAGGCGGATGAGTCATTGCGGCAAAGCGAGGAAAAACTCCGTCTTTTGCTGAATTCCACCGCCGAAGCCATTTATGGAGTTGATCTGAAGGACAACTGCACGTTCTGCAATCCAGCGTGCATCCAATTAATCGGATACAAGAACGAAGAAGAGGTGCTGGGAAAGAACATGCACTGGCTGATTCACCACAGTCATGAGGACGGGACTCCCTATCCCATCGAGGAGAGCCGGATTTTCCAGGCATTCGCCAAAGAGGAAGGCATTCACGCCGACGACGAGGTGCTATGGCGGGCCGACGGGACCTGTTTTCCCGCCGAATACTGGGCTTATCCGCAGCGGATCGGAGGCGTGGTCGTGGGCGCCGTGGTGACTTTTGTGGACATCTCCGAGCGGAAGAAGATGGAGGAGACCCTGCGCGAGAGTGAGCAACGCCTCCGACTTTTTGCCGAGAACGTGAGCGACGTGCTTTGGACAATGGATTTTACCGGCAAATTCACTTACATGAACCCTTCGATTGTACGGTTTCTTGGATTCACGCCGGAAGAGACAGTGCAGGTGATATACAAGGACATAATAACCCCGTCCTCACTTGATCTGGCGAATATGAAGTTCGAAGAGTGTGTTGCCATGGCGAAGGCCAATCAGCAAACTGAAAGTGATTTTTTTGAATTGGAGTTCTTTCGCAAAGATGGATCGACTGTATGGGGTGAATCGACCATTAGCTGCATCTTCGAACCTTCGGGTAAAGTTATCGGATTTCAGGGAGTGACCCGTGATATCACGAAGCGGAGACAGGCCCAGGAAGCCTTGCGCTTAAGCGAGGAACGGTTGCGGACCATGTATGAGCGCTCCAACGACGCGATCATGCTGGCGACCGAGAAGGGATTCTTCGACTGCAATCCGCGCACCTTGGAAATGTTCGGCTACGAGAGCAAAGAAGAATTTACCAGATTGCATCCGGCCGACGTATCCCCTCCGACGCAGCCCGACGGCGAGGCATCTTTATCGGCGGCCCAGGAGCGCATGCAAACAGCTTTCCGGAAAGGGATTAACCACTTTGAATGGGTGCATCGCCGCAAAAACGGGGAAGATTTTCCGGCCGAAGTGCTCCTCTCGGCATTCGAGTACGGCGGAAGGCGGGTCCTGCAGGCAACGGTGCGCGACATCAACCAGCGCAAGCGTGCGGAGATAGAGTTGAAGAAGCTATCAATCGCGGTGGAGCAGAATCCGGCCACGACCGTGATCACCGACCGGGAAGGCAACATCGAATACGTCAACCCGAAGTTCTGCCAGATCACCGGCTATACGTTCGATGAAGTGCGGGGGAAGAATCCTCGCGTGTTGAAATCCGGGAAAACAACGCCGGAGGAGTACAAAAAACTCTGGGACACGATCCTGTCGGGCCGCGAATGGCGGGGCGAATTTTACAATAAGAAGAAGAATGGTGATTACTTTTGGGAGCAGGCCGTCATAGCGCCGATCAAAGACGACATGGGAAGAATCGCCAATTTCATCGCCATCAAGGAAGACATTACGGCGCGCAAGCAGGCCGAAATGGCCGCGCAACAAGAAAACGCCAAGCTCACGGCGATGATTTCGGGCATGGAAGAAGGGGTCATCTTCGCCAATGCCACCAACGTTATCGTGGAGGTCAATGATTTTCTGTGCCGGTTTTTAGGCGTGCAACGAAACGACGTCCTCGGCAGGCGGATCGAACACTTCCACAAGGGAAAGGTCCTGGGAAACATCTTGGGCCAGATCGATAAATTTCGTAAGAATGTGGGCTCCGGTCCTTTTGTCTTCCAGCGATCGGTCGGCGCCGCCGACGTACTCATTCGAATGCAGCCCATTTACCGGGATGGCAAGTACGACGGGGTTCTGCTAAACGTGATTGATGTCACTGAACTGGTCAAGGCGCGTCGTCAGGCCGAGGCGGCTAACTTTGTTAAGAGCCGTTTCCTGGCCACCATGAGCCACGAGATCCGCACCCCCTTAAACGCAATCATCGGCATGACCGGCTTGCTGCTGGACACCAAGCTGGATGCGGAACAGGAAGATTGCGCGGAAACGGTGCGCACCAGCGGAGAGATACTCCTTGCCCTGATCAACAACATCCTCGATTTTTCCAAGATCGAAGCCGAAAAAATCGACCTGGAAAATCAACCGTTTGACCTTCGTCAATGCGTCGAAGAGTCGCTGGACCTGGTCAATCAGAGAGCCGATGAGAAAAAACTTGAAATCGGCTACCAGATGCAAGAAGACCTGCCGTCATTCTTTATGGGCGATGTGATCCGGCTGCGTCAAATCCTGGTCAACCTGTTGGGCAACGCGGTTAACTTCACCGACAAGGGCGAGGTAATGGCGTCTGTATCGGGTGAAATGCGCGACGATGGCCTATATCAACTTCATTTCGCCGTCCGAGACACCGGCCTGGGAATTCCACCCGACCGCCAGGGCCAGTTGTTCCTATCCTTTAGCCAGGTCGATGCCTCGACAAGCCGTCGATTCGGCGGAACCGGTCTGGGTCTGGCCATCAGCAAGCGTCTGTGTGAAATGATGGGCGGAACGATGTGGGTGGAAAGCAGCGGGATACTCGGGGAAGGCGCCGCGTTCCATTTTACCATCCTGGTAGGGATGGCCGCCGAGCCATTGCCTCGGGAAACGGCAAACATGGCCAATTTGGCCGGAAAGAGCGTACTGATTGTCGATGACAACAAGAGAAACCGGGACATCCTCGTCGCCCAGATCGAACGCCTGGCGATGCATCCGACCGCCGTGGCCTCGGGTCCCGAGGCCCTGGACCTGCTCGGCGGAGGCGCTTCGTTCGATCTGGCATTTTTGGATCTGCAGATGCCGGAGATGGACGGGCTGATGCTGGCCGAGGAGATGAAAAAGATCCCCGCCGTGGTATCCATGCCGTTGGTTCTGCTTTCCTCGCTCTCTTGCCGCCTGAGCGACATTGAAAATGCCCGCTTCTCGGCCCGTTTGCTCAAACCGATCAAATCCGCTCAGTTGTACAATGTGCTGTGCACGATATTAGGAAAAGATATTGTGTCCATGAAAAAACAGGACATTGCGCCAACGCCGAGCGATAGTGCTTTCGAACAGCTCTATCCCCTGCGGATCATTCTTGCGGAAGACAATCTTATAAACCAGAAAGTTGCCCTGAAAATGCTGGCAAAATTGGGGTATCGGTGTGACGCGGTCTCGAACGGCCTGGAAGTGTTGAAAGCCATCGAGCGGATTCCATACGACGTGATTCTAATGGACTGCCAGATGCCGGAAATGGACGGCTACGAGGCCACCCGGCAGATCCGTTTACGCGAACAACTGGGGCGGCAAAAACCCGTCTACATTATCGCCATGACCGCCCATGCCTTGAAGAGCGATCGTGAAAAATGTCTTGCCGCGGGCATGAACGATTACCTCAGCAAGCCGGTCCGAGAGGCTGAACTAAAAGCGGCCTTGCAGCGTTGCCGACCGGACGGCCTGCTGGGCGACCGTGCCGCGGATGTCTCCATGCCTCAGCCTGGCCTGGAACAACCGTCCGTCGCCGAGCATGTCACGATAGACGAAGCAGCGTCTCCCGCATTGACGCCCGACACGCCGGCCCTGCAGAGCGATGAACAGTTGCTAGACGTGGAATTGTTGGAAGAAATGTCCAAAACAGGTCCGGATGGACTCAGCGAACTCGTCGATCTCTACCTGACGCAGGCCAAGGAAATCATGGCGGACCTGCGGACGGCCATTGCAGCCGGCGCGGCGGAAGACGTGAAGCAGTTGGCTCACAAGTTCGCCGGGTCCAGCGCGGTTTGCGGGGTAAAAGCGATTGTTCCTCCGCTGCGGGCATTGGAGCAACAAGGCAAGGAAGGTCGATTGTCCGAGGCGGACCAATTGCTCGCCCAGGCTAGTCTACGGCTGGAACTGAGCGAAAAGGCCTTGGCCGATTATCTCCAGGACCTCCGGGACCATTGATCAGACCGACACAAGTTGATCTTCCGGGAGTTTGTAGTCGAGGATCAGTTGTTTGGGTAGCGGGATGTGTCGTCCCAACTCGGTAAACAATTCGTTCCATCGCACCGGTTTGCTCAAGAAGCCCGCCGCTCCTAGTCCGAGCATTTGCCGTCGAACGCCGGGGTGCGTTTCAACGGTCAGCATGACGACCGGAATGTCTTTTGTGCGGGGATGTTCCCTTAACTTAGCCAGCGCATAGTGGCCGTCGCCGCTGGGCATTGTCAGATCGAGAAAAATCAAGTCGGGCTTCTCGCTCACCGCCTGCAGGTATCCCGCCGTGCCGTTTTGGGCCCCTTTCACTTCTATCCCGTAGCGAGTCAGCCGGACGGCAACGGACTTTGCGATTACCGGATCGTCGTCGATACAAAGGATTTTCAATGGTGTATTTCCCTCGATTTCGGCCTGCAACGGATGGCCGCTTGACACGGCCGCCTGGTCAACCGCATGGTCGGTTTCCTTGCCGGGACGTTCCGTTTTCGCAAGGGGATCGTCGTCTTGCCGGTCGGAGATCGGAATAATCTTTTCCAGTTCGCGGAGCAGATCTTTCCATACTATCGGACTCTGTAGAACCTTGAAGTTGTCTGAGGCGGGCAATTCTTCCGCCGAAAGGGCGTTATTTTGATTGATGAATATGACGGGAAAGTTCCGGGTGAGGGGATGCTCCACGAAACGATGGAGAATATCCTTAAGATTCTTGCCGCTACTGGCCGCTTGGATCACGACGATATGCGGCTTATCGGTAAAGCATGACCAAAAGCCTTCGTCCAAATTGCTTATCCTGGTCACTTCCACTCCCAGCGCGGAGAGTCGGTTCTGGAGCAATTCCAATTCACCCTGCGGGCCGTCGATGCACAATATCCGCCCATGTCCGCACGCCGGCGATATCCGCTGCGGAACAACATCGGATGGTTCCGTAGGCAAAGCGGATTCGGACTTTTCAGGGCTGGAATGATTGACGGGGACATCGACGGTCGGCCCAGCGGTGGTTGTCAGTTGTGGTTGTGCGGATTCGTTATCCGGTTCGGCGGCGGATTGTTTCCGCGGCAATACGCCGGCCGACTGCGGCATGGTCTCCATCGGATCAAGTTCGCCGCCGCCTTTGCCGATCCAGGTTTCGATCAGTGACTTGATCTGTGCCCATGACTTCGACGACTTTTCCACATGCCGCGCACCTAGCTGCCGGCATCGTTCTCTCGTGGCTTCGTCGCCGAGAATACTGTGAATAATAACTGGAATCCCGGCATACCGCGGATCGGAGGCCATCATCTCGCAGACCGCCAAACCGTTGCCCGAGGGCATGTTCACGTCAAGAATGATCAAGTCGGGCTTGACTTTCATAGCGCCCATCAGTGCGTGTGTGGCGTCGGGCGAACGGATTACCTGGAAGCCGAGTTGTTGCAACCGTCGTGAGAGCGCGAAGACAACCACGGGGTCGTCGTCGGCAATGAGAATCGTTTTTCCCTTGCCTAAAGATGCACAAAATTCTCCGGCGGATGGATTTTGCGAATCGGCTGAAGTGCCGTTATCGGCGGCGGCTGACCAGCCCAGCGAGTCCCGGTCTGACTCTTCCGCACAGACATATCGCTCTATGCGGTCCGCCTCCGCGGATTTCGTGCCCGAGCTTGCCCTATTGGACTGTTCGTCTAAGTTTGCGGCAGCGGTCCGCCGCCGCCGGTGGTTGTTATAGTGCACTGCCGCGAGCAGAGCCGCCCCAATCGCCATACAGAGAATAACTACAAAAAAGATCACTCGGGTGACGAGCACCCAGTCGAACGTGAACATGGTCCTGCTCCTGTAATACCATGGTTAGGAATAAATAATCCTCCAAGAAAGTATAGCTTATGTAGCAGTGCATCATCTTTTGGTGGGGCATATCGAAAAAGCGGAAAAGGATGGAATATGAAACAATTTGATAAACCCAATGGTTCCGTCTAGACTTTTCGTATCGAAAATGCAGGGCAGGTTCTTACATAGAATGCCTAAGTCGCCACCCTAAATTCATTTAAGCCTTGATGAACCAAGACTACTAATCTCATTTTCGTTGTGGGCGTCTTTCTCCAGAAGCCGATAGAGTGTTCGCCGAGGTAGTCTCAAGCTCCGAGCGGCTGCTGTTTTATTCCCATGACATCGCCGGATGACCTCTCCAATGATGTATCGCTCGATCTCTCACAACTCTACCGGCGCGTGCGGGATGAAATCCGGGCATTTGTAGAAACACTGCCCACATCCTTGCCCGATTGAGAGAAAAGGTAGAACCTGGTTTTTATACGACATTGCTCTTCCCTGGGCCTAATGATGACGGCCATTTATTTTGCGGAAAATACGAAAGGCACCGCACGACAGTACCCCTGATATCAGCAAAAGCAACGATGACGGCTCCGGTACGGATGCAATCTCAAGGGACGTGGAAATGTCGATCACCCGGATTGTCTCCGTGCCTCCGGCGCCGATGGTAAGGGTGTTCGCCACAATCGAATCGGCTATAAGTTGCGCACCGCCCTCTACATCCACTAGCGCGGTGTTCGCCGTGGCCGGATTGAAATTTGTCACCTGCAAAATGCCGTTTAATACCGTTGTATTGCCGGTATAGGCAATGTCCTGAGTCAGAGTCCACGTGCCCGCGCCGTTTTTGATAAGATCGAGGGGGCCGGTGCCGTTGCTAATAACGCCTGTAACTTGCCCATTACCGTCGCCCTGAAGGTAAAGATATCTTTCCGTGGAGTCGCCGGTATTGTTGGTGATATTGCCATTGATGGTGAGTTTATCGGCGTTGGATTGGATGAGATAGTCATAACCGCCGGCGGTTAAAGAGATATTCCCGTTCAGGGCGTTGGCGCCGCTTACATTGGCCAGGTGGGAGGTAAGATTAGCACCGTGGGCTGAACCGCGTCCGGCAAGGTTGATATTTTTTGTTAAATTCAATCCGCCGATGATCTCCAGTCGACCGTCTGCGGAGCCGCCGGCGATATTGACGGCGCCGGTCGTATTTCCAAGCGCAGTGGAATACGTTGCCCGCAATGCGCCGTCGTTTACATTGGTGGCACCCGAATATGTATTGCTCCCTCCGAGCACGACCGTGCCGGAGCCGTTTTGGGTGACTGTGCCGGAGCCCGAAATCACGCCGTTTAGAGTGACCGTGCCGCTGCTGTTAAAGAGCAAGGAGGCGTTATTAGCTACCGTGGCCGCGACTGGCAAGGCGCCGCCGTCGCCGACTTGGAGCGTGCTTCCGGCGTAGATGGTCGTGCCGCCGCTATAGACGCAGGCTGCGCCGAGGATGAGCGTGCCGTTGCCCTTGATGTCCACGCCTTGCGTTCCGGCCAGGGGAACGTTGATGGCGGCGGTTTGATTTTGCACCGTGATGGAGGGACGGGCGGCGCCCAGGTTTTCCAACGTGATCGTTCCGCCGCTGCCGGGATTGATTACCCAATTTCCGGGGGTTGAGGTGTTACTGTCGCCGAAGACCAAGGTTCCCAGGGTTCGCGAGCCGTTTAGTTGCACGGCTGTTGTTCCGGAGATGTCCAGGGTGCTGAAATCGGCGATTCCTAGTTTGCCCGAGGCTATGAGTCCGGATTGCCAGTTTCCGCCGGATGTCCAGTCGCCGCCGGCGGTATTGGACCAAATGCCGTTGGCGCCGGAAAAAATATAGCCCACCGCGCTCTCATTGTAAATTTGATAAGTAGTGTACGTGCCTTTCAGCCAGTACAAAGCGGTGTTTTGCGTGTTCCAAACAGGCAGGTTCGGGCGGATATTGTCGAGGGTGGAATTGGCCGTAATCGGAGTCCAGGTCCAGGAGACCCCGTTATTGTCGGTAAATCCGCGATACACCTCCCAATGGCGTTTTCCGTCGGCCGAGGAAGTCAACGCCGCACCAGTGACCGGATCGGCGTTTGTGGAAATGTAAAGCGTGTTGGGATCGCTGGGATTAAGTGAGATCAAACCGGTGTAGTCGTTTTCGGCCGTATACAGGCAAGTGCCGGCGTAGGCGATTTCGTAATCGGTCCAGGTCGTGCCGTTGAAGCGGGAATAGCGATATCTATGATCGCTAGTAACATCGGTGCCATGATTTATCCGAACGGAATAAGCGAGCACGGGATACCCGTTGGAGTCGAGTTGAATATCCGAGGTCCAAGCGCGGTTATTCGTGTCGGCGTTAAAAACCTTAGTTCCGAGCGAAGGGGTTATGCCCGAAGGCAAAGACCCAATCACTGTGCCGTATGAGTTGTAAATGTTGCTGCCTAGCAGATAAGCCACATAAATGTTCGTTACCACGTCGCGCGGATGGCCGTCGGTATAGGTAAACCATATCTTGTCCGTGCCATTGGAGGCGTATTTGGCATAGGGGCGTGTGCCTGGGTCGGTTACGATCAAATGACCGCCGTCGCTCCATGAAGATCCATTTGTGGTGGAGGTGAGCACGTTCGGCTGATAATTTTGACCGCGATAGAAGTCGTAGGTGATGCCTGAACTGCTGAGCCGGTACACGTTGGAATACGTTGCCCCGTAATTGCTGGTGACTGTAAAAGTTTGTTCCGTCGACCAACTGCTTGTATCTCCGGAGTTCGTAGTGATGCGATAGCGGACGAGGCTGTCGTTGCCATGTGTTGCATAAACGGCCAGGATTTTGCCGTCCGGGCGGACCATGAACGCGGCAGCGGAGTGATCGTCGACATTGAGAGCGGCATGTAAAACGAACGTGCTTATCGACCCGGAGGATAGATTGTAGGTTATTACGTCGTTATCTCCGCTGGGGTAGGGCACGCTGGCGAAAATCAGTTGATTGTTGTCTATGATGGCCCGCTCGTCTTGATACCAGCAATAACCGGCATTGCTGCTAAAAACAATGGGGCTGGTTTGCGCCCGAAGGTTGCCGGCCAGACAACAGAAAGAAATGAATCCGATGAAAACATGCAAAAGAAAACAACGGTTAAAGGCTTTCAAGATTGATACCTCGTGCAAAATGTATATCCGTGATGCAAACTCAAGGTAAGAGGAAACACAAGTATAAAAGGCCGCGGGTCGTGGTCACATCCCCCCGCGGCCCTTGTTGTCATACACCGTTGGCCCTCGTCATCGAGGATAATCCTCCTCGATCCGGATGGCAAACGTATAAAACTACTGCTATCTCACGACTCTGATTTTAAGATTTATAGTCTATATTTGTCAAACAAAATCTCTACAATCCCCAGAAAAGACTTGATTTCCCGAAAAAACAGGCTGGATTCAGGCGTTGGCATTTAAAAAATGCGCATTTATTGTTATACACTTAAGATTCTTGCTATTTTTGGATATGTAACAAGCGTGCTGGACGAAAGAACTGGCTGTTCGCGGGAAGAGAACGCCCGGCTCGTGCTGCTCAACCGTTTCGATGCTCAGTTCGCCTTCGTGGCGTTCAAGATCAGTGCCACCGACAAAAGGGACTCTCAACTCCTGCCAGCGGTAAGACCATCCACATCGAGCACTGGCGGTAGACCGATGCAGATATTTTTCAGGTGTTCTGTGTTACCCCGCGGACCAGGGCGAGAACCTCATCACGGCTTGCTGGAGGCAAGGCTGAGTAGCAAGCAACCACTTCGGCCAAGTCAGGGGGCAAAACGACGTTTTCCGGCCGAAATGCAGAGGGTTTTGCAGCGCCGTTTTCCGGCGGTTTCCGTAAGTCGT
This sequence comes from Thermoguttaceae bacterium, assembly GCA_050013075.1. GTDB lineage: Bacteria > Planctomycetota > Planctomycetia > Pirellulales > Thermoguttaceae > JBEKIK01. The sequence goes on from JBEKFZ010000095.1 coordinate 13,389, forward strand.
TATCATTGCCGGTAGTTATAACAATCCCGTCTAATCCCTCCCCATCCGCCCGTACGCTGGTATAGTTAAACAGGGGCGTCTACCGGGCTTTGGCAACTTGGCGGAGGTTCAGGTAATCCACGGCGATGGCTAAAACCTCATCGAGATAATAATCGCGGACGACGCCTTTGCTGTTGGAATTATTGAGTTCCTCTAAGGTTTTTTCTTCTTCTTTGTCGGCGTTTAGTTCTTCCCGTTCCTTGATGAACTGGGCTTCGTTTAGGGTCACGGATTTTTTGGCCTTTTGTTCTTTATAGCGGGTGATGTTCCGCAGCTCTTTTTGGAATTTTTCCGAGGCTTGCACGCGCTTTTCCGAGCAGTGTTTGAGCTGCTCGAGTATGGGCGGAGTGACGAGATCGAAGTGCTTATACGACATGGGTTCGACGCGATCGAATTCCATGGGATAGTCGAGATCGGACTCGCCGACGTCGAAATGGCTGGTCAACGAAGGAAGTTCAATATCGGCCAGAACGCCGCGTTTTTGCGTGCTTTCGCCGTTGGGCCGATAGAATTGCTGCATGGTGACCTTTAGTGCGCCCATGGGGTTTGAATTCGGCAAATTGAAAAACAGATGCTGGCCTATGTCCAACAGGCTTTGCACGGTGCCTTTGCCGTGGGTGGAATGGTCGCCGACGATCAGGCCGCGGCCGTAATCCTGGATCGCGCCGGCCAGGATTTCGCTGGCCGAGGCGCTGAATTTGCTGGTGACCACCACCAGCGGTCCGGACCAGACCATGGCCGGATCAAGATCATAAAACGGGGAAACGTGTCCGTCGGCGCCCTTGACCTGGACCACCGGACCGTTGGGAATGAACAGGCCGGTGAGGTTGATGGCCTCGGTGAGCGATCCGCCGCCGTTGGAGCGAAGATCGAGGACCACGGCATCCACGTTTTTCTGTTTGAAATCCTCCAAGATCGCCCGGACGTCGCGCGTACAACTTCTATAATCGGCGTCTCCTCGGCGCTGCCCGGACATGTCATTGTAAAAGCTGGGCAAATTAATAATGCCGATTTTAAACGCGGCGCCGTCGGGACGTTTGCCGGCCTCGAAAATCTCGCCCTGCGCCTCGCTATCTTTCAATTCGATTTTTTGCCGGGTCAGAACCAGAATCTTTTTATCGCCGTTTGGGCTTACCACCTCCAACCGAACCACGGTGTTGGGTTTGCCGCGTATGAGATCGACCACGTCATCGAGTTTCATATCCACCACGTCAACAATCGGGCCGTCTTTATCTTGGCCCACGCCCACGATTTTGTCCTCGATTTTCAAGCGGCCGTCTTTATCGGCCACGCCGCCGGGCACGAGACGCTTGACCACGGTGTAACCATAGTCGTCCGCTTGCAGCGATGCCCCGATGCCTTCCAATTCCAGGCGCATCATAATGTTGAAGTTTTCATAGTGTCTGGGCGACATGTAATCGGTATGCGGATCGAATGACGTCGTCAGCGAATTCAAATAGATTTCCAGCAAGTCGTCGGCATTGATCTGATGCATGCGCTTGGCAAAGCTGTGGTAACGCTGAGCGAGCCGGTCCACGGGCTTTTTCTCGCCTTTTATATCATTGGTCTTTTGTTCGGTTTTCGGTTCCTTTATAACCTGCTCGATTAGATTTTGAGCGTTCTTTTTGTTTTCGTCGGAATCGCCTGCGCTTTGGATGGGGTCTTTAACTGGATCCGAAGCGACGGTCTTCTTTTCCTTCTCCGTTTTCAGCACCAGCAAATCGTACTTGATGCGCTTTCGCCAGCGCTCGCGGGCTTCGTTGGGGTCCTTGGGGTATTGAAGCAGGTCTCGATCCACGACCATCTCCTCGTCGGCCGTGAAATCCAGGGGTTGAGCCAGCAGTTCGTTCACCATTTTCACCCGTTCATCCACCCGCTGCAAATACCGCTGAAACACATAATAGGCGAAACTAACGTCGTATTTTTCGAACATCTTGATCAAATCGTCCTGGTGCCGGGTGAATTCGTCCACGTCGGACTGATAAAAATAAACCTTCATCGGATCCAAGGATTTGAGGAAGGTCTTCATCCACCGGGCGGCCATCTCCTTGTCCAAGGGATGACGTGAAAGGTGTTCTTGAAGCAGTAGATTCCTGACACCCAAGGTGATCTGGCGGTCCTCCGGTCTGGGACCAACGGGATCGGCCCACGCGGCCGGGACAAGACAACCGGCTATAAGAGCGATAAACAATGCCATGCGGAAAAAACGACGGACACGGGGGTTACTTTGGAAAACTGAACTCATTGCAAGACCTTTGCTAAAATGGTTAATTTGCGTAAATGCCGTAAATATTTCCGGCTGGTTGTCTTGATTCATAGTACCCGGGATGGAAAAATGAAGCAAGATCGAGACATTTTATTAGGAAAATAGCACTTTTGGAGTGATCTATAGCGAATTACAATTGAAATAGAACGATTCGTGTATAAAAACCGGAGGAGATGATCTTATGTCTGGGACACAAGCGACTGCGAAAATTTTTTTAACCGCGTTAAGGGCCCTACCCAAACGTGAACAGAATGCTGTTCTTGCCGGTATTGCCCAAGATAAGGAACTTCGCGAGGATTTGCTCGATTTGACTTTGATTGCCAAACGGCGCAATGAGTCTTCAAAACCCTTCCGGCAATATCTCGCGGAAAGAAAAAAATGATTTTTGTGGGACATATACGAGATGTTTATCGCTAAGTTGTCTTTTCCCGGATCATAATCAGCATCATTTTGAACTGCTTAACGGCCTTGACGGCATGGGGTTTTCCGGCGGGCATCACTACCATTTGTCCGGCGGTTAGCCGTAGGGGTTTGCCCGCTATGGTTATTTCCGTTTCGCCGTCGAGTACGTGGACCAAGGCATCGAATGGGGCGGTGTGTTCGCTGAGTTCCTGTCCGGCGTCAAAAGCGAATAAAGTGACCGTGCCGGTTGGTTTCTTGATCAGAGTTCGGCTGACGATTGCACCGGTCTGATACTTTATCAATTCGGCAGTATCGACCACTTTGGCCAAAAGTATATTATCCGCTGTTTGGGGTTCGGCGTTCATATTATCTTCTTTAATTACGACGTTTAAACTGGTATTGTTTTCCCTTTAATGGCGAATCGACTGCTGAAT
>JBEKFZ010000096.1:0-16339 GCA_050013075.1 Thermoguttaceae bacterium
GCAGGAAACGCCGGGCAAGGCGTTTCTTGCGCTCGTTTACCGCGCCCTGGCCCAATAGCAGGTGGCCGGCCACGATAACGATGGCCGAATCAACCAGCCGCCGTCCGGACAGGTCGAGATACGAAGTGCCGCGGGTTTTGACAAACTGCATGACTTCGAGAAGGCGCTGTTTGGCCTGGACGAGTTTTTGTTTGAGTTCCATAAGCAGCGGATCGTCGTATTGTTTGTTTTCATGCGGTTCGACCCAGGTTTCCAGGGCGCCGGACGATACGCCGCGCACGGCGGCCACGACTTGCAGTTGGCTGGTGCCCTCGTAGATGGTGGTGATGCGCGCGTCGCGCAGGTGCCGTTCGGCGGCATAATCTTTTATGTAACCCGATCCGCCCAGTACTTGGATGGCATCATTGGCCGCTTTGATGCACATTTCCGAGCAATAGTATTTGCTCATCGGCGTTAACATGCCGTTTAGGCGTTTAAACGAGCGGGAGAGTTGTTTGCGTCGTTTTTCCTCGTCTTTGTCGGCGCACAGGCCGGTTTCCAGCACGCGGACGTTGTTATTCTCCTGATCGCATACTCGCGAGGTTTCGTAAGTCAGCGCCCGGGCGGCCTCGATGGAGATTTTCATGTCGGTGACTATTTCGGCCACTGCGGGCAAGCGCTCGATCGGTCCGCCGAACTGCCGGCGCGTGTGGGCGTAAGTCCGCGCCAGCCGGTACGCCGCCTCGGCCACGCCCAGCGACTGCGCCGCGATGCCCACCCTGGCGCCGTTCATCAGGGCGATCACGTAAGTGATCAATCCCCGTTGGCGCTCGCCGACCAGAAGCGCCGGGCAATTATCGAAGACCAGTTCGCAGGTGGGCGATCCGTGGATGCCCAGCTTGTTCTCCAAGTGCCGGACTTTCACTTTTTCCGAGCGTTCGGCATAGAACAGGCTCAGGCCGCGGCCGTCGGAAATTTCCGGTTCGCTGCGGGCCAAAACCAGCAGGATTTCGCCGCACCCGTTGGTGATGAATCGTTTCACGCCGTCGAGAAACCAGTTGCCCTGCCCGTCCTGATACGCCCGCAATCGCACGGCCTGAAGATCGCTGCCCGCGTCGGGTTCGGTGAGCACCATGGCCCCGGTGACTTCGCCGCGGCAGAATCGGGACAGAGACATGTCCTTGATCTTATCGTTGGCAAAGGCGTAGATCGTTTCGGCGATGCCTTGCAGCCCGAAAAGGTTCATCAGCGAGGCGTCGGCCCGGCTGATGATCTCGACGGCCATTGTGTAGATGAGGTTCGGGCAGTTTATTCCGCCGTACTTTCGCGGCAGGGTGAAGCCCATCACGTCGGCCTGAATAAGCCGCTTGAGATTCTGCTGAATAAGCGGATGCAGCGTGACCGTGCCGTCTTCGTTGAGCGTGTTGCCTTCGTGGTCGATCTGTTCGGCATTGGGCGCGATCATGTTTCCGGCCACGTCGCCGACGATCTCCAAAACGCGGCGATAGTTGTCCACGGCGTCGGCCGCGTCCGCCGGCGCGTAATCGGCGCCGCCGTTGTCGGCCCGCGCGAAATTGTCTTCCTGGATCCGGGCCAACTCGGCCAGATCGATATGGTTAAACAGGAATTGGATGTCTTCGTTGTCGAGAAAAAAGTTCGCCACAAAAAACTCCGTTGAGAAGTTTTTAGTTCACGGTATACGGTTTACAGTTTTCGGTTATCAGTAAGTTTACAGTTTTCAGTGGGCAATAAATTGCCCATCCCTCCTCATTGTCCCCTGCCCCCTGCCCACTGCTCACTGTCCACTGCCCACTTTTTCGTTTATCTCTTAGGTTTTTTCTTTAATCGCCTTGATCATCATCGGAATCACTTGCCGGAAATCGCCGACTATGCCGTAGTGGGCCACCGAAAAGATCGGCGCTTGGGAATCCTTGTTTACGGCCACGATCTTGGCCGATTCTTCCATTCCGGCCCGATGTTGTATCGCGCCGCTGATGCCCACGGCGATGTACAGGGCCGGGCGCACGGTGGTTCCGGTCTGGCCGATCTGGTGTTCCTTGCCGATGTATCCGCCGTCGACCGCCGCGCGGCTTGCTCCGACCGCCCCGCCAATTGCACCGGCTAAATCGTAAATGAGTTTAAAATTATCCTTGCTGCCGACGCCGCCTCCGCCGGCCACGATTACCCGGGCGCCCTTCAGGTTGATTTTGCGCGGTTCCAGGTGCCGCTTGATCAACTTCAGGGCCAATTCGCCGTCGTCGAGTTGCACTTTCTCTTCGACGACCCGGCCTTGGCGCGAGGGATCGGGCGCCTTCATGGGCATCACGCCTTCGCGGACCGTGGCCATCTGCGGCCACTGATCGAAGTTCACGATCGTGGCGATGATATTGCCGCCGAAGGCCGGGCGGATTTGCAGGAGCAGATTTTTGTGTTCCGCCTTGGTCTTCGGGTCCATGACGTCGCTGATTTCAAGATCGGTGCAATCGGCGGTCATGCCGGCTCGAAGCGTGGAAGCCACTCGCGGGGCAAGGTCGCGGCCCAACGGCGTGGCCCCGTAGATCACGATTTGCGGGCGGCGCCGCTGGATAAGAGTGGATACTACCCGGGCGTAAGGCGACGTTTGATAGTGCGAAAGCCGCGGATCATCGACCACGTACACCGTATCGGCCCCATGGGCGATCAACTCCGCGGCCAGACCGCTTATGCCCGCGCCGGGTAGCACAACCCCGGTTTTTACGCCCAGCCGATCGGCTAGTTCCCGGGCCTTGCCGCAAAGCTCCAGTGAAACATCGTTGAGCGAGCCGTCTTCCTGCTCGGCATATACCCAAACTTCGCCTTGACGATTAGGTTCCATGAAAGTTTTCAGTTTACAGTTCTCAGTTTTCAGTTTAGCCGCGAGCCATCGGCGAGCGTGTGTTTTTGTTTAGCTGCTTATCCCAACGTGCGATCCACTACCAACTCATGAACCAATTGTCGGACGCCGGTTTCGCTGGGCGGAATTTCGGTGTAGCCCTCTTTCTTCAATACGATTGCCTGAATGCGGTGCACCTTGGTGGGCGAACCGGACATGCCGCATCGCGTAAGGTCGGCATGAATGTCGTCGAGGTTCCATTGCTCGATCAACAGGCCCGACTGCTTGAGGATCTCGGCGCGGCGCAGGGCCTCGGTTTGGATTTGATCCTCGGCCGCCTCGGGCATTTGTGATTTTACCTCATTGACCAGTTCCGCAATCGCGCGGGCCTTTTTCAAACGCATTTCGCGCTTGGCCGACGGCGGCCTGGGCTGATTGGCCGTTCCCAGCACGGTTACCAGCACCGGCAGTTTCGCTTCGACGATTTCCCAGCCGTGGCCGATGTTCCGCCGGATGCGGACCACGTCCTCGTTGAGATAGATCAACTGTTCCAAATACGTGACCTGTGGAATGCCGAGTTTTTCGGCGCATTGCGGGCCGACCTGCGCGGTATCGCCGTCGATGGCCTGCCGGCCGCAGAATACGAAATCGAACCGGCCGATCGTTCGCACCGCCTGGCTGAGGATATAGCTTGTGGCCAGGGTATCGCTGGCAGCCGCGCGGCGGTCGGTTATCAAAATCGCCCGATCCGCACCGCGAAACAAGCAATCCCTTAGCACGTCGGCGGCCTTGGGCGGACCCATGCTGACGGCCGTTACCGTGCCGCCCTGGCGATCCTTTATTTCCAGGGCCGTTTCCAGGGCGTAAAGGTCTTCGGGATTAAAAATCGTGGGCAAGGCTGCCCGATTTACCGTGCCGTCCTCCTTCATGGCCTCGGCCGTGACATTGGCCGTATCGGGCACCTGTTTTACGCAAACGACACTGTCGTAAGGCACTATATTTATGCTCCGTGCAACACTCTTGTTGGGGAGGCAGTTGAACTGCCGCCTCAACTTGTTTGTTGAACTGCCGCCTCAAGTTGGCTAAAAGTCCGAAGATTATCAGGCTTAGACAGTTAGGTCAATCCCCGCTAACTGCAAAGAAACTGGATAGGTTGTTTAGGTTACATGGGAAAATGTGTTGTGTAATTGATTACAGTGTGTTATATTATTGAGATCATCGATGATATCATTCTGAGCCAACAAGCTGCAATTTATGCCAGAATCACTGATCCAAAACCAACAGCGTGTCATTTTTGACAGCATTCGCAATCAGCCCCATCTTTGGCCGATTGTGGCCGAACTCCTTTGGAAAGCCGCCCATGCCAAGGATGCTACCGCTTTTTTAAACCAGATTCTTCCGGCTGTATTTGCTCAGACTGGGGGCGATTACGCCTTTGTCGCCGCTCCAATCGCCGGACGGTGGACGGTCGTCGGAGAGGCCGGGACCGGGCGATCGCTGCCATTGGAACTTTTGGCCGAAGTACTGGATCGTCAAGCGGCCCGAAGCGCGGGCGAATGGGGCGCGGTTCCGTTAAGTGCCGGCAATGCCACTCCCGATGTATTGGCCGTACATTGCCGTAGTACGTCTGAATCCGGCAAAGTTTTGGCAGTGCTGCAAAACCTTGCAGCGGTCCTGGCCGATGCGCTCGCCTCGGTTCGCTTAAGACAGCAAAACCTCAAACGACTCCGGCGTATGGAGGCAATTCTGGAAATCGCCAACCAATGGAACCAAACCCACGAGGTCGAGCCGCTCCTGATACACATGGCCGAGGCTGCCACGCGGTTGTTGGCCGCCGATCGGGCAAGCATCTTTCTTTGGGACCGGACGAACCATACGCTTGTGGGCCGGCCCGCCCTGGGCATTCCAGGCGGCGAACTCCGCATCCCCGACGACCGCGGCGTGGTGGGACAGGTGATTCAATCGGGCGAACCCCGAAGAGTTGACGTCGCCGTGGAACCGCAGGCCATCGACCGGCGGGTTGACGCCCAATTGCATTATCAAACGCGAACCCTTCTTTGCGTGCCGCTTCGCGGCCGGGAGGGCGAACTGTTCGGGGCCTTCGAGTTGATCAACAAACTCTCCGGCAGTTTTACGATTGAAGATGAAGAAGCCCTGGTCGAACTGGCCGCGCATGCCGCAGTCGCATTGGAAAACGCCCAGGACCGGCAGATACTGCTTTCGGCCAATCGTCAAATTGCCCAGCAGGCGGCCGAACGTGTGCGTTTGATCGGTGAAAGTCCGGCTATCGACGCCCTGCGCTCAATCATCCACCGAGTGGCCGACACCGATTTGGCCGTATTGATTTTGGGCGAAAACGGCACGGGCAAGGAGGTCGTGGCCCAATCGATCCATTATCTCAGCCGGCGCCGCGATCAGCCGTTTATTCCCGTTAATTGCGCGGCCATTCCAGAAAGCCTGGCCGAAAGCGAACTGTTCGGCCACGAAAAAGGAGCCTTTACCGACGCCCGCGAAGCCCGGGCAGGAAAATTCGAACTCGCTGCCGGCGGGACGTTGTTTCTCGACGAGATCGGGGACCTAAGCCTGGCCTGCCAGGCGAAATTGCTCCGCGTGCTGGAAGAAAAAGTTCTGCTTCGCATCGGGGGTTCCACGCCCATTCACACCGAAGTCCGCCTTTTGGCCGCCACAAATCAAAATCTGGCCGAAATGGTGCGGGCGAAAAAATTCCGAGAAGATCTGTATTTTCGTCTCAACGTGGTCACGCTCGAACTGCCTCCGCTGCGCGCCAGGGGCGACGACGTCCTGCTCATGGCCGAACATTTCTTGACCGACTTCTGCCAACGGGCACGGCGGAAAGTGCCTCGATTAACCGCCGCCGCGCGCAAGCGATTGCTCGAGCATCCTTGGCCGGGCAACGTCCGCGAACTGCGAAATCTGATGGAGCGCCTGGCGTATCTTTCCGTGGCCGACAGCATCGAGGCCGAAGACCTGGCGTTTATCCTTTCGCCCCGCGGTCAAGCGCCCTCGATGCCCGACTACAACCTGCCCCTGGCCCGGGCCACCAGCCAATTCCAGATTGAATACATTCGCCGCCTGATCGAGCAATGCCGCGGCAACGTCAGCCAGGCCGCCGCCCGCCTGGGAGTGCATCGCTCGAACCTCTATCGCAAGATGCGGCAACTGGGCATGGAAACCGCCAAAGATTGACGCAAAACCATTTGACGGCATTGATTTTTATTGTCTTTGGGATAGTCATTTTCCGTGTGGCACGTCCCGTGGGCAGGGGCTATAATTGTTAAGCATTACCACGCTGTCGATATTATTACATTCAATAGGTTTTTTTAATCACTCATGCGTCAATCTCCGTTGGTTAAAGACCTCCGTTCAGCGCTCGGCGGCGAGAATGTAATCTCGGCGCCTTCGGAACTGGCCGTCTACGACTGCGATGCCTTCACGCTTAATCGCAATCCGCCCGAGGCGGTGGTATTTCCGCAATCGACCGGGCAAGTTGCCGCCGCGGTGAAAATCTGCAACTGTCACGGCATGTCGATCGTGCCGCGCGGCTCGGGCACCGGTCTGGCAGGCGGATGTCTGCCCGCCGGTCGCGGCGTTGTGCTCATGCTCACGCGGATGAACCGCGTGCTGGAGGTCAGTCTCCGCGACCGCTGGACCATGGTCGAGGCGGGAGTTTACAATTCGCAACTTAACAAGGCGCTGGCCGGCACGGGTTGTTTCTTCGCCGCTGAACCGGCCACGCAAGGCGCAAGCACCATCGGCGGCAACGTGGCCACAAACGCCAGCGGAGCCGGCGCAATCAAATACGGCGCGACTGTCAATCACCTGCTCGGACTGGAAGCGGTTCTGGGCGACGGTTCGATCGTCCAACTCGGTCCCATCGACGATCCGGCAAGCCTCGATCTCATCGGACTGATTTCGGGCGGCGAAGGCACATTGGCCGTTGTCACCAAGGTTTGGCTGCGACTGACGCCTGTTCCGCGAGACTATCGCACCATGCGGGCGATGTTTCCTTCCGTCGAAGACGCCGTCAACGCCGTCACGCAAATCCTCGCCGCGGGCATTGTTCCATCGGCAATCGAGCTTATGGATCAAGACATACTGGCCGCGGTAAACAAATCGTCCGGAACCGATATTCCCGCCGATGCGGGGGCCGCGTTGGTTATCGAGATCGATGGCCTAGCGCCTGGACTCGATCGGCAAGAAGAACAAATCATTTCGTTGTTAAATAAAAACCGTGCGCAAGAGGTGCAGCAGGCCTCGGCAGCCGAGGACCGAGAAACACTGTGGAAATGCCGTAAATCGGCCATTCCCGCCACTGGCCGGCTTAGCCCTAATTATATAATCGAAGACTGCGTTGTGCCGCGGAGTAGATTACCGCAAATGCTGCAACAGATCGCCGAAATCGGCCGGAAACATGAAGTAAGAATCTTGAATGTCGCCCATGCCGGCGACGGAAACCTGCATCCGATTATTTTGTACGACGAGCGCGATCCGGCGAGCGTCGCTCGGGCCTTGGCCGCAAGCCGCGAACTGCTCCAGCAGTGCATCGCCCTAGGCGGCAGCGTGACTGGCGAGCACGGCGTCGGCTCAAGGAAAGCCGATTTCATGCCGCGGCAATTTCAGTCCGTCGATCTTGAAGCACTCCGGCGCGTGCGATATTCCTTCGATCCTTACGGCTTGTTCAATCCAGGCAAACTGCTCCCGGCACAAGTGCCGGGGCTAAACGATATCCAATGACAATTGTTGGGGCGACAGTTGAACTGTCGCCCCAACAAAAATATCGAATGATGACACAAAACATTCTTCCCCTGACCAAAACTCTCACACCGGCCGATCAGGCCGACGCGGCGGGGGCGGTACGGGCGGCTTATGGGGAAAAAACGGCGGTGTATCCAATCGGCGGCGGCACTCGGTTGGATTATGGAACGTGGCCGACCGATCCGGGCGTGGGATTATCGCTGGAAAAACTCAACCGGCTCGTCGATTATCGGCCCGACGACTTGACGATCACCGTCGAGGCCGGAATGACCATGACCGAGCTTTCCAAAATCCTTGCCCAACGGCGCCAACAACTGCACATTGACGTTGCCATGCCCGATCGTTCCACCGTGGGCGGCGTGGCGGCGGTCAATTCGTCCGGCCCCAGGCGATTCGCCCACGGCACGATGCGCGATTTCGTGTTGGGATTTTCCGCCGTGGACGGTCAGGGGACGGTCTTTTCCGGCGGCGGCCGGGTGCTGAAAAACGCCGCGGGCTACAACATGGGCCGATTGATGGCCGGTTCGCTGGGCACGCTGGGCGTAATCACGCAATTAACTCTTAGGGTCAGCCCCATTCCGGAAACGTCGGCCTTGACGGCCTGCGATCCGCCGGATCTTGAAACGGCTGATAAACTGCTCGCCGATTTGATGCAATCTCCGATCCGGCCGGCCGCCGTGGAACTGGCCCTGGGACCGGGGCGGAAAGATAATCCCCTGCTCGCGCCGGCGCCAAAAGACGGGGCGGCCAGGCTCTTTGTGGGCTTGGAAGGCACGGCCGTTGACGTGCAGTGGATGCTCGACGCACTGCGCGACAAGTGGCAGGCGTCGGGCGTCGGCTCGCCCATGACCGTAACCAGCGCCTGGGCCAAGTCGCTTTGGGACTGGCTGGCCGATTTTCCCGCCCAGGTGCAAATCGCCGTCCGCCCGGGCGCCCTGACGAAGATGATCGGCGCAATCGTTTCGCTCGATCCGAATTGTACCATCCAGGCCCATGCCGGCAACGGCATTTTGCGTGCGGTGTTTTCGCCTCAAAAAAAGTTTGATTTTTCCCAATTGCGTATTTTGGCCGAGACTGGCGGCGGAAAGTTGGCGGTGTTGAAGAATCCCCCGGACAGCGGCTTGATTTGCCGAGAAGTTTGGGGTCCCGAAAGCGACGCCTTCGCCGTGATGCAATCGCTTAAAGACCGATTCGATCCGGCCGGCATTTTGAATCCCGGCCGTTATATATTCGAGAGTGTTTCCCAAAAAGTCCCCTCTCCGGGCACTGCGCCAGCGGTCGGGAGTGGGTTATGGTGAGGGCTAGTGTTTTTATTGCAAATTGACAATTGCAAATTTCCAAATTGCAAATCGAACAACCATGAACGAAGAATATCTCAACAACTCGAACCGCGAGGAAAACGGCCGAGGCGATTTCGTCCACTCCGGCAATGTTGAGGCCGCGGCAAAGGACTCTCTTGGCGCGGGCATCGATCTGGAGTTGTTCCGGCGCTGCACCCAATGCGGGCTGTGCACATCGAGTTGTCCGACGTTCGTCGAACTGGGCGATGAAAACGACGGCCCGCGCGGACGGATCCGGATTATGCGCATGGCGGCCGACGGGCTGTGCGAATTGACCCCGCGCATGCGCCGCCACTTGGAACTCTGCCTCGACTGCCGCGGGTGCGAAACGGCTTGTCCCTCGGGCGTCGAGTTCGGCCGGTTGATCGAGCCTTTGCGCGTGGCGATGAAACAGGCCGAAGGGAAAAAGGGGACAGGCTCCATTCGCCATTTGGCCCGGAGAGCGCTTGGCACAAATGGCGCCGGTCCCCTTTTACCCGACTGGTTCCGCGAAATCGTTCTGTTTCGCTTGATTCCATACGCCGACCGGATGCGGCGGGTGTTCGTGCCGATACGATTCCTACAGCACGCGGGCATTTTCGATTTGGCCAAACGGATGGGATTGCTCCGAATCATTCCCGGCCGATTGGGGCGCATGGTATCGCTTGTGCCTCCGCCGGTCAGGCAGGGGCCGAAATTGCCTAAATTTCTCCCGGCCGTTGGGCGGCGGCGGGCCCGAGTCGCGTTTTTCACGGGATGCATTGCCGATGCCGTGTTTAGGCAGGTGCATTGGGCCACGCTCAGGGTATTGCAGCAGAACGGCTGCGATATTTTCATCCCGCCCGAGCAAGGCTGCTGCGGCGCGATCCATTTTCAATCCGGCGACGCTCTCGGGGCGCGGCAAATGGCCGATGCCAATCTCGTGGCCTTTGAACTGGACCGCTACGACGCGATTGTGGTCAATCACGCCGGTTGCGGGGCGATGCTAAAACAATATGGTGTGCATTGGAAAGACGGTTTGCAGCCGCATCGCGAGAAATTCGCCGCCAAGGTGAAAGACGTGCACGAACTGCTGGACGAGTTGGGCCTTGTGCCGCCCAGCGGCAGGATCGACGCCGTGGCTACGTATCACGACGCCTGCCATCTTGCCCATGCCCAGGGCATCACCGCTGCGCCGCGGCGGATTTTGGCAAAGATCCCCGGCCTTCAGTTGCGCGAATTGCCCGAGTCGGACATCTGCTGCGGCTCGGCCGGCGCGTATAATCTGCAACAGGCTGAAATGGCCGATCGGCTCGGACGGCGCAAAATGCAAAACATCCTCGATACCGGCGCTTCGATAGTTCTAGCTGCCAATGCCGGCTGCCTGCTGCAAATCCAGCGCGAGTTAAGCGCCAATCATCGCCCGTTAAAAGTCATGCACCCCATGGAACTCTTGGACCTGAGTTATCGCGTGGAGCAACCGTAAATCAGGGTTTGGGGTTTATTGAATCTCAGAAAAAGAATGTCATATGATAAGTCAGAGCCGGGGCGTGTCGCCCTGGTAATTCCGCACCCGACACGGCCCGGCTCGGATGGGAAAAATGCGACATTCATTACCTTAGACTCAATAGTATTCATACCTGCCCACTGCCCACTTTCTTCCGCAATTTGCAATTTGCAATCAAATTCGTTCGGAAAATGTCTCAATCTCTAATCGGGCCAATATCTCACTTAATTCCCGTGGGGTTTGCGGACGGCGCAGGGGGTCTTTGGCCAACATGCCGTGGACCAGGCAGGCAACGCCTGCGGGCAGGTGCGGGGCTATGCGGCGGAGGTTGGGTGGGATGGATTGCTTGTGTTGCGAAGCCAGTTCCGCCAGGTCCGCGCCTTCAAACGGCAGGCGCCCGGCGAGGATGCGGAACAGAACCGCGCCTAGGCTGTAAATGTCGCTACGGATGTCGGCCCTGAGTGCGGAGGTAAGCAATTCCGGGGCAATATAATGAAACGTGCCCAACACACAGCGGTCCACTGCCGAGCCGGTCTCGTCCCGGCGCCGGGCGAAACCAAGATCCAAAAGCGTTGCGTGTCCCTCGGGCGAGAGCATGATGTTGCCCGGTTTCACGTCGCCGTGCATCCAACCGGCCTTGTGCAGTGTGTCGAGGGCCTCGGCCGCCTGCCGGGCGATCCATAAAACCCGGGGCAGGTCAAATCGCTGACCGGCGGCAAGGCGGCGTTCCAGAGTAGCCCCTTCGAGCCAGGGCATTACAACGAACCGCGGCGGTTGTTGTACGCTTGCATCCAGGATGGGTATCAAATGCGGATGCGAAACGCTTTGCCCAACCAGGGCCTCGCGCATTAGCAAGCGGACTGCCTGGGCGTCGTTCTGCCAGGCCGGCAACAGCATTTTTAGCGCGTACGACGGGGGTTGGTTGGGCGCGAAGCCGACCGGTCGGGCGCGGAAGATTTTCGCCAGCCCCCCTTCGGCCGCAAAGTTCATCAATTCCCACTGCCTTACCCGACGGGGAAAGTTTGACTTTTCCAGGGCGGGGATTGATAGCGCGGCAATCGGCGGCGTTTGCACGGTCTGAGTCATTTGAAGTACACACGAACAGGATGAGTCTAACAATAGCATCGGTTATTATGGCGATGGCGGCGTATGGGCATCATTTCCGCCCGTTTTGCTTTCCCCTTTTACTTATTTTCAAAGATTTTGCTCTTCCACTGGTAAACTTTTAGTGTTACACAAGATATACCAATTAAAAATTGTCGATCGTTCGTTCATAAATCAATCGTAACAGACCAAACTATCCAAATCAGGAGGGCCAGACATTCTTGTCTGGCCAGAAAACGACAGGCAAGAAAAGGACAAGTCTGAAAAAGACAGGCAAGAATGCCTGTCCTCCTTTTTAAATATCCATGCATAATTCAAGGATTGTTTTAATGGATACTGATGCAAACGGCCGTAGGCAAATGAGAATATTCGCATTGGCGGCGGGAAGCATTATTTTGTGTAGTGCATTGTTGAGGTTGTATCGTATCGACGCCCCGTTGGTTGATGGTTTTTGGGATAAACAAATCGCCATGGCGAACCTGTCGAGAAACATGGCCGGTCCGCCGTTTCACTTATTGAACGCATCGTACGACTTTTGCATTTCGCCCGACGGCCGGCGCATACCGCAAACCGAGGAAATTCCTTTATATCACGGCTTGACGGCCTTGGGATATCGAATTTTCGGCGAACAAGACTGGTTCGGCAGGGCCGTTAGCGCGGCGGGTTCGTTGTTGGCCATTGCGGCGCTGATCGGACTTTTGCGCCGAGAGTATGACGATGGTTTTGCGGTGGCGGCAGGGGTAATATTCGCCGTTTGCCCTTTGCTGTTGTTTTACGGGCGGGCGGTAGTGCCCGATACCTGCATGTTGGGCTTCATGTTGGCGGCGGCATACGGCTTTCGCCGGGCCTTGGACGACAACAGTTGGGCATGGCTGATTGCCAGCGGTTTCGCCGGGCTTTTAGCGGTAGCCTTTAAATATTATGGATTGATGGTGTTGCTGCCCATGGCCGAGATGGCCTGGCGAGGGCAAAGGGCAAGGGGGCTCGTAAAACTTTGTCTGCCGGCTGCCATGATGATCGTTCCACTCGCGGCTTGGATGGTGTTGGTTTTTTTCCGCACGTCGAATCCGGCACAGCATGGCGCGTATTTTATTTTCCAACAGCCGGGTGTTTTGCTGTCAAGTGTTTTTTGGACCCGGCTTGCCGACCGGTTTTTATGGAAAAGCTGCGGCCCGCTGACTACGATTTTGATGGGCATTGGATTCTATGCGGTATTCTTCCGGCGGCGGCGGGCAGGGGCGGTGGTTGCCTGGACCGTCATGGGACTGGCATTCTATTTTTTACTGGGGCCGAAATCTTACGGCCATGAATACTACGAGTTAATGATGCTTCCCGGTGCGGCGGGTTGGGCCGCTTTGGGCTGGTGTTTTTTGTTCCGCCGATCCGCTGAGGAAAACCAAGCCCGGAGCGTTCGATTCACGATCGGCGCTTGCCTGCTGGTTTTGACCGCGATTGTTCAATCGCCCGTGATAAGCGACGGCCGTTTCCAGCAGAACATCGGTTACGTAATCGCGGCCCAAAGCGCGGAAAAGCACTGCTCCGAGCGCGGGCGGATAGCGGCGGGCCCGTTTTCACCTCAGCCCATCATCCATTACGCCCGGCGCGAGGGTTGGACGTGGCAGGAATATCCAAACGACATGCAAATCCTGCTGGATCGTTATAAAAAACAAGGCGCGGAATGTGTTGTGCTGTATTTCGATCGAAAAACGCCGGCCGAAGAACGACGACGCTACGACGCTTTGCTGAAAACCCTGCCGATATTGGAACACCGAGCCGGTCCTTGGGGATTGGGCGGGACTGCATGCGAATTTTACGTATTGCAATTGCTCGGCGATGATTTTAAAGCGGAACATACAGCGATAAAATCGCAACTCGAGGGCACAAAAAAATGATTCACGCGGTTTGTAAAACCTCTCATGGCATTGCAAAAAGTCTATGTTTAATGATATAATAATAACATTGAACCTTAACGACTGAGGCGTACCACTGCCTTAAGGCGGTGGTACGCCTCAGTCTCAGCAAGTTGCAGACATCATGCAGATTGTGATATAATAGTAATGAATGGAAGGTGTTAACAATGACCACAGAAACATCCGCGCACACTGAATACGCTCATATTGTTCATACTACCGGCGTTGTCGGCGGTGAGGCAAGAATCGACGCCCATCGCATTCGGGTGCGCGATATCGTGGCGGCGCGCGATATCGGAGGTTACACGCCTGAAGAAATCGCGTCCAGCGTTTATCCAGGCCTCGCACTTGCCCAAGTATATTCGGCATTGGCTTACTACGAAGACCATCGCGGTGAAATCGACGCCCAATTCCTTGCCGAAGCGCAATTCATGGAAGAGTATTTGCGCCAAAATCCGGAATATGTCCATGACGTTCGCCGTTAAAGGAGTCAGCCGGTGCTCAAGGCTTACGCCGATGAACATGTATTAACGGCGGTCGTCGAAGCCTTGCGCAAGCGCGGCATGGATGTTATCACGGTCCAAGAACAAGGCCGCGAAGGCGCTGACAATGCCGATCTGTTGGCCGAAGCCATGAAAGATCAACGCGTAATGATAACCAACGATCAGGACTTTTTAATCTTGGCCGCCGAGCGCAGCAAACGAGGTGAAATCTTCGCACCGATATTATTCTGGCCGCAACAGCGCCGCCGGGTCGGTGAAATAGTACGCTCCATCATCCGTGAAGTCAGCCGTACCGATTATTCCTCGGCATGTTCTCGGGTGTACTATCTCTAATACTGATATCATGTACCAATGTATTTCGCATACAGCGTGCGGGCGGCGGATATGTCGTCGGTGCCGGTGACGATCGCGCGGCCGTCGGGAAAAACGGTGATTTCGTGGGGCGGGACTTTCAGACGCAGCAGGTATTGGTTCAGCGTGATCGGGCCCGTGCCGGCAAGGCGCCGGGCCAAGTCGGCGAGCGAAATGCTCGTTTCGGGATGGGAGAATTGCACGGCGTTGCGACCACAAAGCACGGCGGATTGGCCGCCCTCGCGCCCTGAAAGCCAGGGATATTCGCCGCGCTTGCATGTGGGGCAATCGACCTCGTCGCGCAAGCGGCTTACATCGACCTGCTTGATATGGTTCTGCCAGATATCGACGACCGTCAAGTACCGCGATACGGCGTCGCGGTTGCCGCTGAGGATTTTAATTGCTTCGGCGGCCTCGATCGAGGCGATCAGGCCCACGATTGGGCCCAAAATGCCGGCCGTGTCGCAAGTGGGCGTGCTGCCGGGCTGAGGGCAGGTTTCCATAAGGCAGCGCAGGCAAGCGGTTTCGCCGGGGATGATTGTCATGGTTTGCCCCTCCGCGCCCACGCAACCGCCGTAGATCCACGGCAGGCGGAGCTTCACGGCCGCGTCGTTGATGAGGAATCGCGTCTCGAAATTGTCGGTCCCGTCGAGAATCGCGATAACGCCGTCGCAGAACCGCTCGACGTTCGCGTGATTCACGTCGGCCACGACCGGCTCGATCTCGACTGATGAATTTATACGGCGGAGTTTTTCGGCGGCGGCCACGGCCTTGGGCAATCCGGCGGCGGCGTCGGCCTCGTCGAAAAGCGCCTGCCGCGAAAGATTGCTCAACTCCACGAAATCCCGATCCACGATCCGCACCGCGCCCACGCCGGCCCGTACAAGCGTATTGGCAATCGCACTGCCAAGTGCCCCGCACCCGCAGATCAAGGCCCGGGCCGAAGCCAATCGCCGTTGTCCGTTTTCGCCCAAGGGTGGAAAACGCATTTGGCGGATGTAACGTTCAATTTGCAATTTGGGTAGTGTCTTAAGAGTGTGTTGCTGGAGATATAGGCACTACAATCTTCCTGTGGGATAAGCATATTTTACACGCACAACTTGGTGCAGTATAATGTCTAACGCCTACCACGATATCATCTTTCCGATCTGCCCGCTGAAAAATTAAATCGAATAATTCGGTTTCCCTATTTTCAAGATATCTTCGTAGGGCATAAGCGCAAAGATCCGCAATTTGAACCATACAAGTTAGCTGACTGTCTACGAATAGTGGAGTTTCGATGATGCCTTTTATCTCCGTCCAAAAGGTTCCCTTGTGATGAAATTCCCTCATTAGATCAGTATGTTTTTTTGCTATGGTCTGATTGTTATCGTGGACTAACAGACCATATTGCTGTTTTGAATATATGTTGCCCATGATTTGGAGATAATGCTCAAATCTGGACACTAACTGCTCAAATGATTGTTCGTCAATGGTTTGACTAGTTCGTGCTGGATCAAAATAAATTTTATCAACACATTCCGCAAATAATCTTGCAAATCCCCAACCCGATATAAATCTTGCAATATCAAGAGCTAGATTTTGTCTTTCTTTTAAACTTAAATGGATATAGCTCGATGTTTGCCTAAAATTCTTTTTGACTTGTTGATATTGCTTTCGTTTTCCGGTTTTTTGTAGTCTTAGTAGTTCAGACTTGCGGAAACTTTCTACTTGTGTTCTTCTTTGTTTATATTCCAACGATTCAAAATCAGAAATTTTGTGTTGTTCTGAATATGGACGGAGTATCCACCCAACATGAATTTCAGAACCAACTAGATCGTATCTCCTTTTGATGCCTTCGATTTCTCTGTCACAATCTTTCCAATGCCATATAGGGATAGATAGTCCCGCGAGAATAAAATGAGATGTGTTACCTGGAATATCAGATGTTCCAGATTCGTCGATATAACATAAATACATATCTGAACTTTCGCAGGTTTTCGCGCTGTTCAAACAGCGAGATTTAGGTAATTTTCCAATTGTTGAATCAATTCATACAGGTCGGCTTTGGTGGCCGAGTT
>JBEKFZ010000097.1:0-15746 GCA_050013075.1 Thermoguttaceae bacterium
AACTTGTCGACAAGCTACAATGGAGGACTACAAGAGCCGTCGGTGGCTGCGCTGATGGCCTTTGCCTGCCGAGTCTCTGAGCGACTTCAGTACACTGGATATCACTCTGGCGGAAACACGACGAACGACCAACGGGTTACCATGATTCATGTTGCGTCGACGCCACGGCGGGCGTGATATCCCGCAACTCAGTCTGGCAAGACCGAGCGGA
The DNA here is from genome assembly GCA_050013075.1 of Thermoguttaceae bacterium. Lineage (GTDB taxonomy): Bacteria > Planctomycetota > Planctomycetia > Pirellulales > Thermoguttaceae > JBEKIK01. Next base: position 212 of record JBEKFZ010000097.1, read on the forward strand.
GGATCAGGATGAGAGAGTACGAGGTCGTCGACACCAATGCCGACAACATCGGCGGTTGTGGCTTCTGCGGCTACAAGAGCGGCAAGAACGAAGGACATCGTCGCAAGTTGGATTGGCTCAAGAAGCGCTATGCGGAAGGCTTGAGGTTCAAGGTGCTCCGCTCACGCGAATTCGGTGATATCGGGATGATCGAGTATGCCCCTGGCAGTCATGCGTGGAGACCCGTCGAGGCGGAGGGTTACCTTGTCATCCATTGCTTGATGGTCAATGGCAAGCACAAGGGGAAAGGACTCGGCGCTCTCTTGCTGGATAGTTGTCTGAGGGACGCGAAGAAGAGCAAGTGCCGAGGGGTCGCAGTTGTCACAAGTTCAGATAGTTTCATGGCAGGAAGCGGTTTGTTCATCAAGGCGGGTTTTGTCTCGGTGGAGAGCAGCCCTCCCTACGAGCTGCTCGTCAAGAAGTTCAAGAGAGCAGCCCCTGATCCTCGTTTCATCGTCGAAAGGGAGCGAGTATTGAAGAGACACACGAAGGGCCTCACAATCCTGGCTGCCGATCAGTGCCCTATGGTCCCAAAGTGTGTGGAGGATATTTCGCAGGCGGCCCGAGCCCTGGGGCTGAAGCCAAAAGTGGTTCGAATCAGGAGCGCCAAGGCATCAAGGGAGCTTCCAACGCCCTTTGGCGTGTTCAGCATTATCTACGATGGAAAGCTGATTGCCGAGCGTCCGGTCAGCGGAACGAGATTCACGAACATCATGCTCAAGCGGGGGACACAAAGGGGTATGCCGATTGGCGTCCGGTCGGCGCAAGGAGATTCACGAACATCATGAGTAAGCTGGCATAAGGAGTACATGGACATCGAGATGTTCGGACAACTTCTGCCAGAACAAGCCAATGCACCCGATTCTGCTACCACCTACGGCTTCGCAGGAGCGGTGACCGGCACGTTACCTCCTCTGCTGTCACATCAACTCATACCTAATCTCGGACACGCCATCAAAGGACCTTATTTTGAGACAAAATTAACGCGCACGCTGACATAGCGGATTTTGTAGGGACCGCTCCATAAATTCCGGGATCAGTTTTTGGGGATTGCCGGTCCTTGACCTGGAAATCCTCATCCCGATACCCTACACTCGTTACTCAGTGGCGGTATAATAATATTTTCTCAAAAACATATTTTCTAGCCTATGTCCTTTCTCCAACTCGAAAACAAATCGATCCTCATTTTTGGCGCGGCCAATCGCAAGAGCGTGGCGTGGCATATCGGCCGCGTGCTGGCCGAGGCCGCCGCGCGGTGCGTTTACGTGGTGCAAAACCAGGAATTGAAAGCCGGCGTGGCAAAACTTCTCCACGGCGGCGAGATTTACGTCTGCGACGTGGAGCACGAGGATCAAATCGCCCGGTTAAGAGATGAACTGGCTCAACGCGGCGAAAAATTCCACGGACTGGTGCATTCCATCGCATTCGCCGATTACGCCGAAGGTCCAAAACCATTTCACGAAACGCCGAAAAAGGCCTTTTTGCAGGCCGTCGATATTTCCTGCTACTCGCTCATCGCCCTTTCCAACGCTTTGAAAGATCTATTGGAGACGGACGCATCGGTGGTGACGATCTCGATTTCGACAACGCGAATGGCCAGCGAAAACTACGGATACATGGCCCCGATCAAGGCGGCCTTGGATTCGTCGCTGGCGTTTTTGGCCAAGTCGTTCAGTCGGTTTTCCAGGATCCGCTTTAACGCAGTGGCCCCGGGACTGCTGAAGACCTCGGCCTCGGCGGGCATTCCCGGTTACGTGGACGCCTATCTTTACGCCGAGCAGATCATCCCCCGCAAAAAGGCCGTGCAAACCGAAGAGGTCGCCAACGCCGCGGTATTTCTCCTAAGTCCCCGATCCAGCGGCATCAACGCCCAGCGTATAGTTGTCGACGCCGGCATGTCGATAAATTATTTCGACCGGGAAATAATAGAAAAGTCACTCCAGCCCTAATCTTTATAATATTAGATCATCTATTTTATACTTGTATATCTATTTATAATGAGGTATAATTAATCGATGGAATGGGAGGTGGTAGAATCACGGTTGGTCGTTCGGCAGTTGCCTCGGGTCCCGAAAGAAATTCAAGCAAGGTATTGCGCTTGGCGCCAACGTGTATGTGAACAAGGTCCAAATCTTCAAGGCGGATATCGAACTCATGCTTTGCGTGGCAAGCGCGAGGGAGAAAAGTCGGCATGGTTGGGTCGGCAATGGAGAATTATATTTCGTGTTTTTGAAGGTAAACTAATAGTCGAAGCATTGGACCTTACCCCTCATAAATATTAGGAATTATTATATGGCCAGTGTCATTTCGGCAAAATCCTTGAAAACAATCGAACGTGGGATTCGGGCCGGCAAATGCTTGACTCTGATTCCGAACCGCCGCGGCTCCATACACATATTGGAAAGCAGCGAATTTTTGTCTCCCCAAGAATCCGAGGCTTTTCTAAAAACTCTTGCTCAACCCACTTCCGGCGATTGGCTGGAACGTTTTATGTGGGAATTCGCCAATGGCAGCGTGAAGGCGTTCGCCGCCAAAGTCGGTTATCATCCCAATCGAATTTCTGCCTTGAAATCGACGACCAAAGGGATTTCCACCCGCTTGGTTCGACGTATTATAAAGGCTTATCGGCTCTCGGAGAAAGAGCGGGCTTTTTGGGCGAAAAGACTGTTGAATGTTTAATGCCATTCCAAGCCTAAAACGATCACATTAATTCCAGAGCCGATGCCCATTAGAGCGACTTTATCGCCTTTTTGCAGGCGTCCGTTTTCGATGCCGATGGCGGCGGTCATGGGCGCGGCAACCGAGCCGGTATTGCCCAGATATTCCAGAGTTGTGTAATCGATTTTCGGATCGAGGCCCAGAGATTCGAACATCAGTTTTTGATGGGCCTTGCCGACCTGGTGGCAAAAGGTCTTGTTGATGTCGGCGCGTTGCCAGCCCAACTCGGCCAGGAAATCGTCGAAGGCCAATTTTCCAACCGCGATTCCTTCGCGCATGAGCGTTTCGGAGTCGGTGCGCATTAGCGGCTGCATTTGGGCGTCGGCCGATTCGTCGCGCCCACTTTGGCAAAGGCGGCATTGATCGGTATTCGCGCGCACCACTCCGCCCAGCAACCGGTTGCCGGTCCGGCTCAAATCGCGATGGCATAGGACCACGGCCGCGCTGCCGGAGCCGATCGTTAGCGAGGCGATGGAGAGTTTGATATCGTTACGCGTAAGCGAAGTATTGGAATTGAGTTCGCGGATCGTGTTTTCGACCAGCGCCCTGCCGCTTTCCGTGCCGACCACAACGCCCGCGCGAATCTGTCCGAGCTCGATCATGTTGGCCGCTTGCACCATGCCGTTCATCAGGCCCAGACAGGCATTGGAAACGTCGTAGACCGCGCACTGCTCGGGCAGTCCCAGGCAATGATGCACTGCGCAGGCCGTGGCTGGTTCGAGAAAATCGCGGCACACCGAGCCGTGGATAAGAGCGCCGACTTGACGGCGATCGATGCCGGCCGCGCTAAGTGCTTTTTCGGCCGACTCGACGCTTTTTTCGCCGGGCAACATGCCCGGAGGCCAAAATCGCCGCTCCCGTATGCCGGTCATCAATTCCAAACGGCCCTGAGGCAGTTTGAGCCGCGTGTAAAGCGGTTCCAATCGGGCCTCGATTTCATCGGAGGTCACAATTTCGTCGGGCAATGTGTAGGAAATGGCTTCCAGGCAGACGTTTTGATATAACATTGGAATCTTATGATACGGTTAAAATTCAAGCCCGCAAACACTCTGCAAATTGTAAACTGCAAATTGCATATTGCAAATCTGTGGATGGAGGTGGACAGCGAGGGGTTGACAGCGCGAAACCGCAAGCGGTTTCATTCGTGTAATTGTGGAATACCACAATGCTAGCTATGCTGTCAATACAACCCCTTGTGGAAAAAGTGGGTAGACACCACAAAATGGCGGGGGTGGTTGTGATGATTTTAACGGTTACGTAAACTCTGCCGTGACTTGCACTTCAATCGACGGTGACACGTCGAAGCTAGAGGAGTTCGAGGCCACTGGATAAGGACATCACCCCGGTAACGTGCCCAGGGCCGGGCATCACAGACCGGCGGGAAAGGTCGGCGGACCGGGCGTCAAGGATTGGCGTCTTGGCCTGCTTTCTAGGCATTAAGCTTAGTTTTCTCCGCGTTAGGCTTAGCGCGGTGAAAATCCTTCCCTCTTCTGTACACTCGGCCAAGCCGTAATTCGTGGAGATTCTTTTCCATCGCCTTTCCCGGCTTCCACACTATTTGGGCACAGGAAGTGTCCAGAAAGGAGTGTAAAATGGCTATAAAACCATTGATAGGTCTGAATGCCGATTATCGCAGCTCTAGGAAAGACGCTCCCGCATTTTCTTATCTTGCCGCCGGCTATTACAACTGCCTGATCAAGGCCGGGGCCATACCTCTGATCATTCCACCCTTGGCCGATGAAGACGACATAAATTGCGTACTGGAACATCTGGACGGCGTGGTTCTTTGCGGCGGCGCCGATCTGGATCCGCGACACGACGGATTCATGACCCATCCGTCAATGAGGCTCTTGGATTCGCGGCGGGAACATTTCGATCGCTTGCTGGTGCAGCTCGTTGCCGAGCGAAGAATGCCGGTAATGGGCATCGGCTGCGGCCTGCAATTATTGAACGTATCGCAAGGCGGCAATCTGCATTATCACATTCCCGAAGATCTCCCCCGGGCCTTGCCGCATTTGGATACGATGGATCCGAATCATCGCCATGCCCTGGTGGTCGAAAAAGGCTCGTTAATGGAGCGGGTGTATGGCGAGGGCGAAATCCGCGTAAACAGCATGCACCACATGGCCATCGACGAGGTTGCGCCGGGGTTTGCCGTTACCGCCCGTTGTCCGGACGGCGTGGTCGAGGCCATCGAAAGCACCCGGGACGACTGGTTCGCCTTTGGCACGCAATTCCATCCGGAGGGCGATTCCGCTTCTGCCCTGGATTTGAGGATATTCGAGGAATTCGTGGCCGGCATTACCGGCGAAGTAATCGAAGAAGCTCGCATGGTGGCGTAATTAGCGCCAATTATTCGATATGTGTGGCACGGGCATCTTGCCCGTGAATAAAGCGGCACTGGCGAAACGCCAGCGGCACCCGAGTATGGCACTGGCGAAACGCCAGCGGGATCCGAATTGCGTAATTTATGCCCAAGTTATTTCGGCCGGATATGCACCAAGGTGTAGAAGGCCGCCGTTGGACGGTCGGCGTGCTGGTATCGTCGCGGTGCGCGCGGGTATCGGCTGCATTGGTGGGCGCCGGCGGCAGCGGGCGGGACTTGCTGGTGGAAGTGGTCCGCGCCGCCGCGGCCGAGGTTCCCAGGCAGACCACTGCGTTGTTTAACGATCTTTCGGGATCCTCTCCGGGCAAGGTTTCCGTGGGGATGATTGCCGCCTGCCGCGCACAATTGGCCGACCTTCAAGCCGCGTTGGTCAATCAGTTGGCGGCCACGATGGCATTAAGCTCAAACCGGATATTGGCCATCGGCGTGCACGATCCGGGTCTATGGGACACCGTGCACGGCGAATCGGCCGGTTATCTTGGGCTTTGCGATGCGGCCCGATTGGCCGAATTGACAGGCATGAACGTGGTCGATGCCTTTCCAGCCCGGGACCTGGCCCTGGGCGGCCGGGGCGGACCGGTTACGGCAGTGGCCCAGTGGATGTTGTTGCGATCTCAACTCCGCAATCGCGTGCTCTTGGATTTGGGCCGCACCACCAGGCTGAGTTATCTGCCCGCGGCTTCGGCCGACCGAGCGGAAACCAAGGTTCTATCGTTCGAGGTCGGCCCGGGCACGGCAATTTTGGACATGCTTGTCCAGCGCTTGACCGACGGGCAACAGCAATTCGATCCGGGCGGGCGGTTTGCCGTGCAGGGGCATCGCATCGAGGAATTGATCCGGCATTGGATGCGAGATCCGTATTTTGAGACGCCTCCGCCCCGCTGGCATCCGCACGGCGTGCGTCCGGAACGATTTTTGGGCGATGCCTTGCAGATGGCCGTATCGGCCGACTGGTCGGTGCGGGATTTGCTTTGCACGGCCACGTGTTTTATCGCCGAAATGATCGCCGATACCCTGGCTCGGCGACTGCCCGAGGCGGCCGAGTTCGATGAAATCATCGTTACCGGCGGCGGCCGACAAAACGGAATGTTGTTGCGCGAGATCGGCCGGCTGATCAAAGCCCCGCTGATCCACGACGCAGATCTTCACATGCCTGCGGGTTCGTTGGAACCGGCTTGCATCGGCGTTTTGGCCCTGCTTTACATGGACCAAATGCCAGCCAGTCACACGGCGATCAGCAAAACCGAGACGCCGCGCCTGTTGGGCCGGCTTACGCCCGGCTCGCCGCAGACGTGGCAGAAAATGCTGGAGACATGCGCGGCCAACAGCCCGGCGCTAAGGCCGCTGCGCAACGCCATGTAACCACAAAGCCGCGACCGTTGATCTCGGGGATAATAATTACATCGTCCTAGGTTTTCCCACGACCGCGACTAATGGTCGCGGCTTTACAGGGAAAATTTGAAACCGCAACATGATTCTGTGTAATCCCCCTCTTGTATTGTGGATGAAAGTGTGGTTATACTGTTTTTTCGGGAAGAAATAGTAATCCTTTGGCAATCGACGTAACCTCGAATATTGTATAGTGTTGCGTCGGATAAAAGCAATTAGACATCTTCTCTTTTAAACCTTTACGGAGCATTTTGTGGGAGTTAAAAAGTCAGGAAAAGGCCGCCGGAAACTTGGCCGTAAGAAACGCCGCAATCGGGCCAGGATTCGACACCGTAAGGGTTAATCTTCTTCTTACGCCGGGTGATTTTTCCTCTTGGGCGCTGATGCTTTGCGCTCACTTCAGTGACTGATACACTTATCAGTGGAGGGGAGGTCTGTTTATTGAATGAATAAGTTGGGAGATTACGGTGAGGATAAAACGATCCGACAATGAGCGGCTTGTGATCGTGCATTTTCCTCTGTTTCTCGCGGTGCTGGGGCTGCTGCCGACGATGGTTGTGATTTTCTTGGTCTAGCAGATTGTGTCGGGCGGATTGCCGGGCAAAAATCTAAACTTATGGCCGATGTTGTTCTTCGTTTTGTTCGCCCTCGGCTGGGGTGCATTATTTGCATGTTTTGTGAGAAAGAGCATTTTTGATTTCAACTTGGTCGGACGCCAGTTTAACTGGAGCCGGCGCGGCATCTATGGCAAAAAGACAGGGATTATTCCTCTCGATCAGATAAAATCCGCATTTGTTGAAATCTCTTCTTCCGACAATGGATCAACCTATCGCCCGGTGCTTTCCACCAGCCAAGGGCCGTTCCCTTTGATAAACTATTTTACCGGGGGAAGTAAGAGAAGATATGAATCCATTGCGGCGGCCATAAATGCCGCGCTGCAAACGAATCCCGCGGAGGCAATGGACGAGCAAATTCTCGCATTAGCGACCAGCGGGCAGTGGATCGAGGCCATTGAGATGACTCGAAAACGATACGGCTATGATCTGGAACAGGCTCAACAGTTCGTTGACGGCATAATAAAGCAGCGCGGGGCATAGCAAATGTGGAGAAGTGATATTTGTTATCGCGAAACCGCAAGCGGTTTGTTGGCTTATCTCGAAACCGCAAGTGGTTTGTTGGCATAAGTTCCTTATTTTACCCAGATTTCCGCGACTGTTGATCTTGACCTAGTTTTGATGGCTGGTTATTCTCCGTTGCTTTATGGTGACTGGGAGGTCGCCGCTAGATAGACCTACCTTTTATTTTGCACCATGGAAGGTGCGGCGGGAGAGGCATGGAAGCTTTCTGGTGGACTTTGTATTGGATAGGCGTCGGGGTGGCGTTTGTTCAATCGCTTCTTTTGGTCTTGCAGACCTGGGAACACCGGCGTTATGTGCGAAGTTCCATGAAGGGCTGGGAACGCCATCAACCCACCGGCCGGGTTTTGTTGTGTGCGCCTTGTAAAGGGCGTGATCTTAATCTGGAAGACAATCTCCGCTCGCTTTTGGAGCAGGATTACGACGACTACGAGGTGTCGTTCATCGTGGAAAGCGTGGATGATCCGGCCTGTACGGCGATCCGGCGGGCGATGGCCGCGCATCCGTGGATGTCGGCGCGGTTGATCGTGGCCGGCCGGGCAACGGAGAGCGGGCAAAAAGTGCACAATCTGCTGGCGGCCACGGCCCGGCTCTCGCCGCGGATCGAATATGTGGCTTTCGTCGATTCCGATGCAAGGCCCAGACCCGAGTGGCTGCGGATGTTGATCTCGCGCTTATACCGGCCGCACATGGGAGCAATGACCGGGTATCGCTGGTTTGTGCCCGAAACGAATTCGGCGGCGAACAAACTGCTTTATAGTTTAAACTGCAACGTGATGTCGCTGCTTGGGCGAAACAGTCATTATTTGCTTTGGGGCGGGTCGTGGGCCGTTCGCCGGGAAGTGTTCGAGAAAATCGGTTTTCGTTCGGCCTGGAAAGGAACCATCGGCGACGACCTGATTGCCCGCCGATTGTTAAGCGAAGCCAAGATGCAAGTGCGTTTTGAACCGGCATGTGTGGTCGCCTCGCCTATCGATAGTTCCTTTTCCGAGGCGATTTCGTTTGTGCGCCGGCAATATCAATTAAGTTTTTATTACGCCCGGGATTGGTGGGCGTTTGCCGTGCTGTCCACGACGTTCAACAATCTGGTGTGGCTGGGAAATCTGGGCCTGCTGGCATGGGGTTTTCTAAGCCGTGCAAATTGGGCCTGGATCCCCGCGGCGGTAACGTCGCTCTTGTATCTGCTGACGGTCTATCGCGGCAAAATGCGCCAGGATCTTGCCGATTTGTATTTTCCGCATTTGTACCGGGCGTTGCGCCAAGCCAAGCGCTTTGATATTTGGTTCCAACCTGTAATCAGCCTGATTCACGGAATAATTGTATGGAGCGCGGGGTTTGGACGGCGTGTTAGTTGGAGGGGAATCAGCTACCGTTTAACAAGCGACGGGAAGATTAAGGGGTCTTGGCGCAGTAATGATTCGGCCGTGCTGCCGATGCCCGGAGTTGCAGCCGATCTTCCAGAATCGCAGCGAAAAGACGCTGATTATCAGAAGATCGGATGAAAAACGATGCTGAAATAGGGCAAATCGGCGAGCTAAGGGTGGTTTTTATAAAGGGGTTTTAACCCGAAATTCATCTTTTTTTCATTTAGTAGCTTGGTATTATCGCCCACCCCTACGGCTTAGCCGGTTTTTTAGCCAATTTTTGCTTTATCGGGGCGAAACTCTTTTACATGGGTGGTAGTTTTTAATAACAAATTGTGTAATACTGAACATATCTTGACTCATACCCATAAGTAAGTCTGTTATGTATTTACACGCGGAGAATAGTCCATGCCCAAAAAGCAGAAACCTGATAATGGACTAGATAGCCCCCCCCAACTTATGCCCATAGGCAAAAAAAAGGGCAAAGGGAAAGACTGGCAAAAGTATTTACAGTCAAATGCCGTTAAGGCGGGTTTGGCAGGCGTGGTCGTGTTATTGCTTGTGCTGGTAGTCGGCTGGCAACTAATGTTCGGCGGCGGCAGCGGGACAAAATCGATTGGGACCCCTGCTTCTTCCGACTCGAATCAAACGCAGTCGAATTCTCAGTCTTCGCACCAGATGCCCTCCGAGCCAGCGCCGGCATCGCCCGATCAGAAAGATACTTCCGCCGATCAGAACGGCCAAAGCGGAAAAGAGAACAAGCAGGGGCAATCTACCGAAACCCAACCGGAAACTGCCCAGCCGGAACAACGGCAACCCGTCAGGGGAGCGCGCGATACTATTCAAGATACCTCGCCCGGTGCCGAAAACTCATCCGTCCAGCCGAAGTTGCCGGAGGACATTTCCAAGTGGGAGAAAGCCGACTTCATTCGCGCCCGGCAGGAAAACAATCCCAAACTACTCGAAGCGGTGGCATATCTGGGCGAGAAGTCTCCCGGCAGCGTACCGGTGGCCCAACAATTGGCCGATTTATTAAAAACACCCAAGCCGTCAGATTCGTCCACCATGCCTTACGCCCCAAACGCCTCACCGGGCTTGATCGGGGCAATTATCGAGGCTTTGGGTAAGAACGGTTCCGAGGCCGCCCAAAAGACGCTGATACAAGTATTAAACGGAAAGTTAACAACCGAGGACGATAGACTGGCGGTCGAAGCGGTGCTGAAGACGCTGATTCAAACGCCTTCGGCCGAAAATGACGACCTTTTAGTGAAAGTGATTATTACGCCGGAGGAATTCCGCCCGGCAACTCTCCAAGGGACATGGCAACCCGGCGATATGCGTTCGCGGGCGTTGGATTTGGTCAAACAGAATCCTTCGGAGGATCTCAATATAAAATTGGCAAAAAAACTGGTGCAAAGGGGCCTGGAACCCAACGATCCGGTTGTGGATTTTCTGTTGCAGGACAATCCCGTCAATCTCAACGCCCAACTTCATTTGTATCAAAGCGAAGATCTTTCCACGGATATGAAGACCAAGCTGGAACAGTACTTCCTGAATCGCAGTTCCCAGGCAATCTGCCTGATGATGGGGATCCCAATCGTAGTCGATCCTACGGCGGCGACGATGCCCGGCGGCGATTGGGGAAGAACAGCGCCAAGCGGCCGGGAAAGAACGCCGCCCACGGGCCCAGGCGCGATAAACACCGGCGTCATGGCCGGCGATACCGTGAAAAGTAAAATTTCCGACTACGAACGCGGCGCATATCTTGCCAAGTTGTTGTGGGGCGAGCCGCTGGCAGGGTTGATGTTCGAGCATTTGGGCGAAGTTCATTCTCTGGATAAATCGGCCCCGGATATCGTGCTGGCCTCGACGTTGCCGCTGGATTCGATCCATGCGGCCATGTTCAAGATGCTCAAGAAACGGGCAAGCGACGGTCCGCAATCGCTGGAAACCGCCGGATGGACCGATACCACCAACAAAGTGCTGACCGATCCGGGTTTGATAGTGCTGATGAAACTTTTGCCGCGATCAAAAACAATGAAAACGGTACCGATTACGGGCAGTACATCTGCGCCGTCGCCGTTGCCGTCGCCGTCGCGCACAGGCCGGTATTCAATGAGAGTCGAAGGTGGGGGCGCGGGTATTCAGCCATCCAAATCCGAGGCGATCCAGAAAAAAGAACAAATCGAAATGGAATGGATAACCACGTTGTCGAAAATGGTGGATGCGTGGTGCAATCGTTTTGAATCGGCCGCCCAGGCGCAAAAGAAAGCCCTGCGCAGGGGGCTGAAGGTCATGGAACAGCCGCCCACCCGCCTCGACGAATTTGAAATTCCCCAGGATGCCAAGTTCCTCAAAGATGTAAAAATCACGGCCGCTTATCAACTCAATTGGCCCGACAAGGCCCCGGGCGACTTGGGAAAGGTTAAACTCGCCGGGCTAAAAATTCAATACTTCCGCCTTCAATTAACGGGTATGCTCAAGAAGACAATTATCGCCTTTAAGCAACTGGCCAGGGGCGGCGACGTGCACGACTTGTCCAACGGCCAATGGTTGGAAATGATCAAAAACGGCTCGCAACCCGGCACCAAACGTTCTCTGGATATTCTGGTTACCAGCGCCGATAAACAACAAGTTGATTTAACACAGAAAATAGAAGAATCCATCGACCTCGATGTGGATATACTGGCCATCGAAATCACCGATCCGGCGGCAGTAAAAGAGTGATAAAATCCACGTCTTTTCCCGCAACCGACCATGCCGACCATGCTCCGCATGGTGCCCGATGGCGCCCGATGGTGCCCGTCGCGGCTTCACAAATAATCACTTGCCGATCCATTTGATACGGCTGATTCAACCGTGTTGTCTTCCCCCTGTTTGCGGGCCGCTGTACCAGGTTAATTGCCATTGACCCTTTGACAGGTTCTATTACAATGCCGCAACCTGTTAAAGCAGGTCATATCCTCTAATTTTGCAGGGATAAGCAATATGTCCGAGCGGCCGGATTCCAAACCGATAACTTCAGCAGCGACATTGGAGGCGGCTAGACGAGATAAACTGCGCAAAATAGACGAACTGGGTATTGACCCATGGGGCTCCCGATTTGATCATCACCAACCAATATCTGAGATCCGCAAGCGGGTGGACGAAATTGTTGTGAAACCGTCCCCAGAGTGTGAGACCGGAAAACCTCCGGTACAGCACGGCCCCCATGTTCGAGCGGCTGGACGGATTATCTTGCGGCGTCCATCGGGCAAGGTTCACTGGCTGCAGATTCGCGATTGGACGGGCACCATCCAGGTGATGATCGGCAAGACCCAGGTGGGCGATCGAAACTGGGAACTTGCCCAGTGCCTGGACCTGGGCGATCTCGTCGGCGTGGACGGTGAATTCCATCGCACCATGAAAGGCGAATTGACGATCTTTGCCGACGACCTGCATTTCCTGAGCAAGTCGATCGAAACGCCCCCGGAAAAATGGGCCGGACTCAGCGATCCCGAACTGCGCCACCGGATGCGCTATCTGGATTTGATTTACACCGAAGGCGTCCGGGAGCGTTTTTTACGCCGGGCGAAAATCGTGCAATCGATCCGCAACACGTTGGCCGGGCAAGGATTCGTCGAGGTGGAAGGACCCACACTGCACGCCATTGCCGGCGGAGCGGCAGCCCGACCGTTCGTCACGCATCATAACGCCCTGGACATCGATCTTTTCTTGCGGATTGCCTTGGAACTGCATCTAAAGCGGCTTTTGGTGGGTGGAATCGAGCGCGTGTACGAACTGGGCCGGGTTTATCGCAACGAAGGCATAAGCCCCAGGCACAATCCCGAGTTCACCATGCTCGAGGTTTATCAGGCATACGGCAATTACGAAACGATGATGGACCTTACCGAAGCCGTCATTGTCGATGCTATCCGCGCTTCAGGCCAGGATTTGAAACTGCCCTGGGGCGAGAAGGTGATCGACTTCACCCCGCCATTTGCCCGCAAGACATACGACCAGCTTTTTGCCGAACACACGGGCGTTTCGCCCAACGAACAGGCAGTGGTCAAGGTGGTTGCCCAGCACCTCGGCATGGAGACTGTGGGAAAACATCCAGACGTGATCAAAAGCATGGTCTTTGAGCAGGTTGTCGAGGACGTCCTGGCCGGCCCGATATTTGTGCTCGATTATCCGGCCAGTATATGCCCGTTGACAAAACGCAAACGCGGCAACCCGGCCGTGGCCGAGCGTTTCGAACTGTTCATCCAAGGCATGGAAGTGGCCAACGCCTACACCGAACTGAACGATCCGGACTTGCAGGAAAAACTTTTTTCCAGCCAACTCGAAGGCTTGCCGGAGGAGGAATCGATGGCCAAGATGGATCGCGATTTCATTCGGGCGCTGCGCCACGGAATGCCGCCCGCCGGCGGGCTGGGCATCGGCGTGGACCGTTTGGTTATGCTGTTGACCAACTCGCAGAGCATCCGCGAGGTGATACTGTTCCCACTTTTACGGCCAGAGGCGTAGGAAATAATGAATGTTGAATGAATAAATGAAACCGCTTGCGGTTTCGCGCTGGGCACTTAAGTGCCCAGCCCTAGTTGTCCAAAACCCCTGAATCCTGAACCCTGAACCCTGAATCCCACATGTACAAACTACTTATTTGTTGGCGGTATTTGTGCACGCGGTACATCGCGCTGGTACCGATCGTGAGCGTGATGTTGGGCGTGGCCACGATGATCGTGGTCAACGGCGTGATGGAGGGATTCACCTCCGAGATGCAGAATCGCATACACGGAATCCTTTCCGACGTGGTTTTGGAATCGAAGAATATGAACGGCATGCGCGACGCCGATTGGCACATGAACGAGATCCGCCACATAGCGGGCGATTCGATCGAGGCCATGACGCCCATGGTGATGGTGCCGGCATTGCTCAACTTTAGGGATATTTATGTCGGGCAATCCATCACGCAGCCCGTGCAACTGATAGGCATAGACGAAAGCAGCAAAAGTGCCGTAAGCGATTTCAGCAAATATCTGCAACACAAAGAGAACCGTGAAAAAATGAGCTGGGATCTTCGCAACGGCGAGTACGACGTCCGCGATCACCAAGTCGGTCCCGGCGGGCCGGAGCGCCCGCAAATGGCCGACGCCGGTTGGAAACATCGCAGCGAAATGGCCCGGATCAAAGCCTATCAAGAGGAGTTATTTCGAAAGGAACAGCAGGCGGCCCCGGCCGTGAATAATCCGCCTGACACAAATGGCTCCAAGAACGTAACCGCCACTGCCTACACAAAGAAAGTCAACGACCGTAACGGCAAGAATGACATTGGCGATGCCGAAGCGGGCATGTTGCCCGTCCCCGCGCCAAATGCTCCGGCGACCGATCCCTGGACCTATCGCGGCGTATCGCCGAATTCCTCGACTTCGCCTGGCGAAGGCAAAGCGTTCGACATGGCCACCGAGCAGCACACCGGCATAGTGCTGGGCATTGCCATGGCCAGCAGGCGATTTCTAAAAGACAGGCAAAATCCGAGTGGGGGTTTTGAGGACCGTTTTCTTGTCCTGCCGGGCGATGACGTGGCGCTGACCACGCTCACCGTGGGCCAACCGCCGAAGTTCGTAAGTGACAACTTCACGATCGTCGATTTCTACGAAAGCAAAATGAGCGAGTACGATTCGAGTTTCGCATTTGTGCCCATCGGCAAATTGCAGGAATTGCGGGGAATGTACGATCCTACTTCCGGCAAGGGATTGGTCAACTCGATCCAGATCAAACTCAAACCCGGCGCCAACGGCGAGGAAGTCCGCGACAAATTGGCGGCCGCGTTTCCCTGGCAGGAATACGTGGTGGAAACCTGGCGCGACAAGCAAGGGCCGCTATTGGCCGCCGTATGGACTGAAACCGCTATCCTCAACGTCCTGTTGTTTCTGATCATTACCGTGGCCGGTTTCGGCATCTTGGCCATCTTTTACATGATCGTGGTGGAAAAGACCCGCGATATCGGCATACTCAAGTCGCTGGGCGCGTCGGGCCGAGGCGTGATGGGCATCTTTTTGGCCTATGGCCTTGCGCTGGGCTTGATCGGGTCGGGCGTGGGACTGGCAATCGGGTTGCTCTTTGTTCGTTACATCAACCAGATAGCCGACCTGCTGGGCAAGATCACGGGCCGGCCGGTGTTCGATCCCACGATCTACTATTTTTATAAAATACCCACGATTATCAGGCCCTGGACGGTTGCGTGGATCATGGTTGGGGCGGTGGGCATAGCCGTGGCGGCCAGCATTTTGCCGGCCCGCCGCGCGGCCCGATTGCACCCGGTGGAGGCCCTGCGATATGAGTAACAAAATCGAACAAATCTCGAAATCCAAAAAATCGGCCGGAACCGCGCGTTCGGAGCCAAAATCCACGCCCGAGGCCATCCTGCTTAAAGATCACCCCCATGTTATTCTCGGTCCGCATCATCCCATGACTCAACTTCAGCAGCCCGATGAAAGTCTCGAGGCTCCGGCGCCGAT
>JBEKFZ010000098.1:0-15737 GCA_050013075.1 Thermoguttaceae bacterium
GGGAAAATAGAAGAAGAACAAGGGATGAAGAACAAAGGATGAAGGATGAAGGATGAAAATAAAAGGCTGTAGGCTATAGGCCGGAGGAATGAAAACTGATTACTGATTACTGATAACTGAAAACTTGATAAAAACCGCTTGCGGTCTCGCGCTGACAACCGAAAACTGACCACTAACCACTGACCACTTTTAACTGAATACTAATCCATGAGCGCCAACAAACATAAACGATGGTTTTTCGCCGGTGGGGCATTCGTGATTGCACTGTCGGCATTGCTGCTGGTTTTCATCGAGCTAAGCCCGCCCATTCTCGGCCAGTCGTCCCCGACCCCGGTTTCCGCCGAGAATAACAAGAAAAAAGACGCCGGCGTCAAGGAAAAAGACACCGCCCGGGAATCGGCGGTTCCCGTGACGGTGGCCAAGCTGGAAATGCAGTCCATTCAGCGCACAGTAGACGTGGTTGGCAGTTTCGAGGGTTGCGAGGAATTGGTTGTCACGCCCAAGGTCGACGGCCGCGTCATCCGCATTCATTGCGACGTGGGCGACATCGTCCGCTCGGGCGATGTGCTCTTGGAAATCGACCGCACCGATTATCAACTTGCCGTGGAGGAAGTGAAAAAATCGATCGAATCGGAACTGGCCAAGGTTGGGCTGACGGCCTTGCCGGGAGCGGACTTCGACATCATGAAATTACCCACCGTGGTTCGAGCGTACAATCAATACCGAAATGCCTCGTCGAGGTTTTCGCGGGTTGACAGCCTTTACAAACAAAAAATTTCCACAAAGGAAGATTGGGACCAGACCTACACCGATAACGAAGTGGCCAAGTCCACGGTTGACCAGGTGAAGATCGATGCCCAGGCGAATATCGCCAAAGCCCGGCAACAAGCGGCGATTTTAGACACCGCCCAGCAGCGCCTGCTCGACACAAAAGTCGAGGTGCCGGCGCCTTCCGCCGCGGTCGCGAAATTGGCGCGTTCGCCCCAAGAGGTCGAATACGCCGTGGACAAGCGGATGATTTCCGAAGGCGAAATGGCTACCCGCGCCAATCCCAAGGGCGTATATCGCCTGGTTATCGACAAGTTGTTGAAGTTCAAGGCCGACGTGCCCGAGGTCTACACCAGTCAAATAAAGATCGGGCAGAAAGTCCAAATCCGCTCCGAGGCGTACCAGGACAAAGTATTCCAGGGAATGGTCTCCCGAGTCAGCCCCACGGTGGACCGCCTAAGCCGCACGTTCCAGGTCGAGATCCTTGTACCCAATCTGGCTCGCGAACTGAAGCCCGGCGGTTTTGCCAAGGCGTCGATTCTCACCCGCGTGGAAACGCAGGCCAAAACCGTGCCGGTCGAGGCCCTGGTGACGGCCGTGGGCACGACGAAAGTTTTCGTCGTCGAGGACGGAAAAGCCCACGCCGTGGAAGTAAAAACCGGCGTGGCCGAACGCAAATGGGTGGAAATCACCGGCGAACTCGATATTAACAGCCAAGTGATCACCAGCGGCCAGAACCAATTGGCCGAAGGAACGAAAGTAAAAATAAGGTAGTTATCAGTTGTCAGTTTTCAGTTAACAGTTTTTCCCACACTGACGCAAACTGAAAACTGTCAACTGTCAACTGAAAACTGTTAACTGTTAACCGATAACTGAAAACTCAATCATGACCATCTGGGATCTTTGCATAAAACGGCCCGTATTCACGGTAATGTTGGTTTCCGCGCCTTTGGTGATGGGCGCGGTTTGTTACATGCAATTGGGCGTGGACTTGCTGCCCAACGTCGAGTTGCCCATGGTCACCGTCACCACCACGCTCAACGGCGCAAGCGTGGAGGAGATGGAAACCAGCGTGACCAAACCCATCGAGGAGATCGTCAACACCGTTTCCGGCATCGATGAATTGCGATCCACGACCAAGGAGGGCATTTCGCAGGTGGTGATTGCCTTCGTGGTCGAAAAGAACCGCGACGTGGCCGCCCAGGAGGTCCGCGACAAGATTTCCACGATTCTCGCCAAACTGCCGGTGGGCACCGATTCGCCGATCATCGACAAGTTCGATCTGAACGCCGCCCCGGTGTTGACCATCGCGGTTTCCGGGCGCCGGCCCATGCAGGAGATCACCGAAATCGCCCGCAAGCAAATCAAGGAAAACCTGGAAGGCCTTTCGGGCGTGGGCGCGGTGATCCTGGTGGGCGGGCGGCAACGGGCGATCAACGTCTACATCGATACCGACAAACTCACCAGCTACAACCTTTCCATCGAGGACGTGCGCCTGGCGCTTATGCGGCAGAACATCGAATTGCCCGGCGGACACGTCGATCAAGGCAACCGCGAACTCGTCCTGCGCACCATGGGCCGGGTGGAAAACGCCCGGGGATTTTTGGAACTGATCGTGGCCAATCAGCACGGTTATCCGGTCAGAATCAAGGACATCGGCCGGGTGGAAGACACCTTCGAGGAGCCGCGCGGCCTGGCGCGCCTGGACGGCGAAAACGCCGTCAGCCTCATCGTGCAGAAGCAGTCCGGCGCGAACACCGTGTCCGTTGTCAAAACCGTGAAAAAACGCCTTGAGGAATTAAAAGACATTCTCCCCCAAGACATCAAAACCTTCGTGGTCAAGGACCAATCGGTGTTTATCGTCCGGTCCTTTGAGGAAGTGCAATTGCATCTGCTCATCGCAGCCGTTCTGGTGGGAGTGACGATCATGCTCTTCATCCGCGACTGGCGGACCACCATTATCGCCAGTTTGGCCATTCCCGCCTCCATCATCAGCACCTTCGTATTCATGAACTACATGGGCTACACGTTGAACAACATGACCATGCTGGGCCTGATATTGGCCATCGGCATCGTGATCGACGACGCGGTGGTGATAAACGAGAACATCTTCCGGCACATGGAGGAAGACAAGGTCGGCGCCCGCACGGCGGCCTCCGCGGCCACCAAGGAAATCGCCCTGGCCGTAATGGCCACGACCATGTCGCTCTTGGTAATCTTCATGCCGGTGGTGTTCATGGGCGGACGGGTGGGAAAATTCTTCAGCAGTTTCGGCGCCACGGTGGCCTTCGCCATTTTCATGAGCCTTTGCGTCTCGTTCACGCTTACGCCCATGCTCTGCTCGCGGTACCTCAAACCGCGCGAAAGTCGCGGCAGCAAATCGGGCCCGATCTGGCGGTCGATAGAAGGCGCCTACGGCTGGATGCTGGCCTGGTCGCTGCGGCATCGTTGGATTATCGTGCTCTCGGCGGTCGGCTGTTTGGCCGTCACTCCGTTTCTATTCAGTATCGTGGGTTTCGAGTTTATTCCCCGCGACGACCAAAGCGAATTGGAAGTGGCCGTAACCATGCCCGAAGGATATACGCTGGATCGCGCCGGCAAACTTTTCCAGGAAATTGAAGGCCGGCTGGGCGGTTTGCGGGGCGTTGAGAACGTGTTCAGCATCATCGGCGACACGACCGGACGCATCAGCCGTGGTCAAGGCGACGTCACCGCCGGCACGATTTACCTACGTTTGACCGACTTGGAAAAACGGCAACGCACCTGGTACGATCCGATGTTCTGGTGGAATGGCATTCGCAACAAGGTCGAAAACGACAATAAATTTTACACCCAGTTCGACGTCCAGGACGACGCCCGGCGGATCATGAATGACTATCCCGACCTCCGCGTCGCCATCCAGGACGTGGCGATGATTTCAGCTTCCGGTTTCCGGCAATCTATGATCGACTTGACCATCCGCGGGCCGGACCTGGTCAAGCTCCAGCAATACTCCGAACAAATCACCAACTGGATGAAAAACGAAAAAGGCTTTCTCGACGTCGATACCAGCCTTTCCTTGCGTAAGCCCGAACTGCGGGTGATTATCGACCGCGAGCGGGCGTCCGACCTGGGCATTCCCATACAACAGATCGCCTCCACGCTCACCGTGCTCGTGGGCGGCGAGCCGGTAACCAAGTACAAGGAACTCGACGAACAGTACGACGTTTGGCTGCGGGCCGATTTGTCGAACCGCGAAAAACCCGAGGAAATCGGCCGCCTGATGATCCCTTCGCCCAAGGCCGGGCTGGTGCAACTGGATAGCGTCGCCCGGCTCGATCCGGCCAGGGGACCGGCCAACATCGACCGCTTCTCCATGCAGCGCCAGGTGGAAGTCATCGCCAACCTGGAGCAAAACCTGCCGACCGGCGACGCCGTGGAAAAAATAACCAAGTATGTCAAAGACATGAATCTTCCGGCCGACTACCGCTGGGAGTTCATCGGCAAAGCCAAGGTGCTGAAGGAATCGAACCAGAACTTCCTGATCGCCTTTATTGTCAGCTTCGTGTTTATGTATATGATCCTCGCCGCCCAGTTCGAGAGTTTCGTGCATCCGATCACGATTCTCCTGGCCCTGCCGTTGACGCTGCCCTTTGCCATCATCTCGCTTTTGTTGCTCCGCACGCCGCTGGATCTTTTCGCTATGTTCGGATTGTTTATGCTTTTCGGAATCGTCAAGAAAAACGGCATCCTTCAGGTGGACTACACCAACGTGCTGCGCGCCAAGGGCCTGCCCCGCGAAGAGGCCATTCTCCAGGCCAACCACACCCGCTTGCGCCCCATCTTGATGACCACCGTGATGCTAATCGCCGCCATGATTCCCATCGCCTTGGGCCGTGGGGCCGGATCCGGCTCCCGCGCCAGTTTGGCCAAAGTGGTCTTGGGCGGCCAAACGCTTTCCCTGCTCTTGACGCTGCTCCTTACGCCCGTGGCTTATACGCTCTGGGACGATTTTGGCCAATTCTGGCTCAGACTGTTCCGTCGGCAAAAAAAATCCGCCCCACCTAATGATGAATCCGGGGAATTCGACGAACTTTCGGAAAACCGCCCTGCCGAGGACAAGCCGGATCGGAAAAAACATCGCGAAAAAGTCCCCCAAGTCATGTAAATTGACCCGCTATGTTCGGCAGCGTATAATTTACATGTTATGCCGCGTGAAAAAACCGCTTGCATTTTCGCGATAAAAAATTAACCGCTTGCGGTTTCCCGAGGAAAAACCACCCGCTTGCGGTTTCGCGCTGAAAAACAAACCGCTTGCGGTTTCGCGATGACAAAAACCGCTTGCGGTTTCGCGATACTTAATATGCAAATCATAAACTCATATCCCGCGAAAGTGATCGTTTACCTGGCGGCCGCGCTATTGCCTTGGGATATGTTTTTGGCCGGCGCTTGCCAATGCGGTCGGCAAAACGCGGGCTGCGGACACGGCAAATCGGTCAATACAATATCGGCCGCCGCCTGCTGTTGTCACTGCGGCGCGGGTTGCCGCTGCTGCCATCAAGCCAAAAAAGTGCCGCATTCCGCCTGCTGCAAGAATCGAACCGGAAATCTCGATACTTCACGCGGGGCGATTTTGCCGCTGTGCGATTGCTGCCGCGGCCATGCGCCCGGGCCGCAAACTTCTCCGCCCGATTCATCCGCCGCCAAGCAACTCCTCGGCCATGCCTGGGCCGGCATCAACCCGGCGGCCGTTGTCGAACTTCCCTCCCACGCGCTGTATTCCATCGGCGTTTGCCCCTTTTTGCCGGCCAATTCCCTGGCTCGATTGAGCAATCTTTGCCGTCTAAATATCTGATTCGCTTTCCCCCAGAGTGATGCTGCGCGCCGGGGTACGATTATTCCGTGCAAATATACCTTGCGCCTTCACAATGAAAACCAACCGCTTGCGGTTTCGCGATTAAAACAATCCATCGGCAAAATTAATCTCATAATCGTTTAGCCCCGGAGCTTGCTCCGGGAGGTGTATTATGGCAAACTCAACATTTTGGCGAAAATTCTTTTTGGTGTTCAAGGTGGTCGAAGTGCGATTGCGCTTCATCGCCATATTGCTGATCACGGCCCTGGCGATCGGCTATTGGGACACCATTGCAAACTATTGGGACAAGTGGACTCGCTCCGCCCCGGCCGAGATCAGCAAGCTGGCCAAGGACGAGGAATTTTATTGTCCCATGCATCCGCAAGTAGTCCGCGACGATTTCGATCCCAACGGCCAGGCGCCGCACTGCCCTATCTGCGGCATGCCGCTTTCCTTGCGTAAAAAGGGCACGCCGCCCGTGCTGCCCCCGGGCGTTACCGGTCGCGTGCAACTCTCGCCCGAACGCATCGAACTCTCAGGCATCGAAACCGTCACAATCGGATACCAACCGCTCGTCAAACAGACTGTTACCGCGGGCAACGTGGCCTACGATCAAACCCGGCTCTCGCGGATCACAAGCCGCGTCAACGGGTACGTGGAAAAGCTCTACGTTGACAAAACTTACATCGCCGTGAAAAAAGACGAGCCGCTGGCCGAAATCTACAGTCCCGAATTATATGCCTCCTCGCAAGAACTGCTGCTGGCCGCCGGGCGGGGAATGAATTCCGAGTTGGTCGCTCCAGCGCGGCAGCGCTTGAAATTGCTGGGCGTCGCCGACGAGGAAATCGACGCCATGATCGCCGCGGGCAAGGCCAGCCCGCGACTGGTCATCCGCTCGCCGCGCGCCGGGCAGGTAATCGGCAAGGACATCGTGGCCGGCTCGCACGTCGATGAGGGCATGACCTTGCTGGATATCGCCGATCTTACAACCGTCTGGATCGAGGCCGACGTTTACGAAAAAGACATCGATTATATTCGTCTGGGCCAGGCCATCCGCGCAACCGTCGAGGCCTTGCCCAATCGTGTTTTCCAAGGCGAACTGTCCGCGATCTATTCCCAACTTGACCCCGGCACTCGAACCGTGCGAGTGCGCTTCAAAGTCGATAATGCCTCCGGCGAACTGCGGCCGGGAATGTTCGCAACCGTGCGGATCGACACCCCGCTGGACCAAATCGAACCATTCAAATCCGGCCCGATCCTGGCCGTGCCCGAGCGGGCTGTGATCGATACCGGCACAAGGCAAATCGTTTATATCCAGCGCGAGCCCGGTTTGTTCGAGGGCGTGGAAGTGCAACTGGGGCTCCGGATAGGCGAATTCTATCCAGTGCTAAAAGGTTTGAAGCCCGGAGAAAAGGTCGCCGCGGCCGGGGCCTTTCTCATCGACGCCGAGACCAGGCTCAATCCATCGGCCGGCACCTACTTCGGCGCAAGCGGCGGGCCGACCTCCAGCGCAGCTAGAGATGTAATTCCCCAGACGCAACCCGCAAGCAATACGCAAAAACCGACGGACGCGGCCAAAACGTCGGCCATGAAGCAAACGCCGCCGCCAAATGACGGTGAAATCCCGGAAAACGTCAAAGCGAATCTTGCCAAACTTCCGCCCGAAGACCAAAAACCCGCCGCCGAGCAAAAATTCTGCCCCATTACGGGCGCGTTGCTAGGCTCGATGGGCGTGCCGGTAAAAATCACGCTCAAAGGCCAAGCCGTTTTCCTGTGTTGTCCCGGGTGCGTTGGTGAAGCCAAAAAAGACCCGGAAAAAACGCTGCAAAAAATCGCCGAGTTGAAAAACAAATAAAGAATAATGCGTACTGATAACTGGAGTTTTGCAAATTGCTCCCCTCTCCCTTTGGGAGAGGGGCAGGGGGTGAGGGCGTGGGAAAAGCACTACATGCAACGTAAGCCGTTTTTCGGCCAACAGCCCTCACCCTAGCCCTCTCCCGGAGGGAGAGGGGACCTCGATTCTGAAATTTGCAGAAGTCCAGTGAATAATGCGTACTGAAAACTGATAACTGATAACTGAAAACTGATAACTGATGACTGATAACTGAAAATGATCGAACGCATAATCGAATTCTCCATCCGAAATCGATTCATAGTAATCCTGCTGGCCGGAGTGGTGGCGGCGTGGGGGATTTATTGCGTCATCAACACGCCAGTCGATGCCATTCCCGACCTTTCGGAAAACCAGGTCATCGTATTTACCGATTGGATGGGCCGCAGTCCGCGCGAGATCGAGGATCAAATCACATACCCGCTGTCGGTCAATCTGCAAGGCCTGGCCGGCGTAAAGGCGGTGCGGTCTTCCAGTGAGTTCAGCTTCTCGATGATCAACGTCATCTTCAATGACAATGTCGATTTCTATTTCGCCCGCCAACGCGTTTTGGAGCGGCTCACCCTGGCAAGCACGTTTTTGCCGCCGGGCGTAACCCCGTACATGGCCCCGGATGCCACGGCCTTGGGACAGATATTTTGGTACACCGTGGAAGGCGAAGGCTATGACCTGGGCCGATTGCGGGCGATTCAGGATTGGTACGTCCGCTATCAACTCAATTCCGTGCCCGGCGTGGCACAGGTGGCCTCGGTGGGCGGTTTTCCCATCGAATATCAAATCGACGTGGATCCCAACAAACTCCGCTCCTACGGCGTTACGCTGGGCGAAATCTATTCGGCCGTGGCCCGTTCCAACTCCGCGGTCGGCGGCCGGGTGATAGAAAAAGGCAACGCCGAGTATCTTGTCCGCGGCGTGGGCTGGATCCGCGACAAGCAGGATATCGAAAACATCGTCGTTAAAACCAACACGACCGCGGGCACGCCCGTATGCGTCTCGAATCTGGCCACGGTGAGCCTAGGTAGCGAGTTCCGCCGGGGAGTTTTGGAAAAAAACGGCAACGAGGCAGTCGGCGGCGTGGTCATGATGCGCTACGGCGAGAATCCACTTGCCGTGACCAAGGCCGTCAAGGAAAAAATCATTCAACTTCAGGCCGGACTGCCCGAGGGCGTGCGCATCGTCCCATTCTACGACCGCACGCGCCTGATCCACGGGGCGATCCACACGCTGACCGAAACCCTCACGACCGAAATGATTATCGCCTCGCTGGCGATACTGCTCATTCTTTTGCACTTCCGCAGCGCGTTTGTAATCTGTCTCACGCTGCCAATGGCCGTGTTGATATCGTTCATCTTGATGCGTTATTTCGGCATTGCCTCGAACATCATGTCGCTTTCGGGCATAGCCGTGTCGATCGGCGTTCTGGTCGATCAGGCGATCGTGATGGTGGAAAACGCCTCACACCATCTTACGGCCCATTTCGGCAAAGAACGCGTCCGGGGCGACATCCGCGAGCTGGTCCTGCCCGCCTGTAAAACCGTGGGCCGGCCGATTTTTTTCTCGGTGATGATAATTCTGATTTCGTTCATCCCGGTATTCGCCCTTACCGGCCGGGACGCCAAAACCTTTCATCCGCTGGCCTTTACCAAAAGTTTCGCCATGTTGGGCGTGGCGATTCTGTCGATCACGCTCGTGCCGGCGATGATTCCCACCTTCATCAAGGGCCGATTGCACGGCGAGGAGGAAAATTGGCTCGTCCGCAGCCTGATCGGCATTTACAAACCTCTTTTGCGCTGGGCCATGAATTATCCCAAAACGGTGTTTTGGTTTTTCGTTCTGCTTCTGGCCGTAGGCTGGCATCTTTCGGGAAAGTTAGGCCGGGAATACATGCCGCCTCTGGATGAAGGAAGCATTTTGGACATGCCCGTTACCGTGCCCCGGGCGTCGGTAACCCAAGTGGCCGACGACCTGAAGGCCCGCAACGCCGTGCTCCGCCGCTTTCCCGAGGTGGAACAAATCGTGGGCAAAGGCGGCCGGGCCGACACGCCCACCGATCCCTCGCCCATCGAAATGATCGAAACCATAATCAACTTCCGCCCCAAGGAGTTCTGGCCCAAGCGGAAAATGTATTTCTCCGACGCCCAGCGCCAAGCGGAAACAGTATTAAAGGCCCTGGAAGACTGCGGTTTGATCCGCCCTCCCAAAGACGAGGCCCAGAAAAAATCAATCCTCGACCCGGCAACAATGAGCGCTATAAATCATTTCGACGGCGCGATGCGGGCATTGGCTTTTCAGCGGTTCGGCGAGTTCGATAAGGAATTGTCTTCCAAGTCGGCGGGCGATTACGTCAAACGCATAAACGATGAACTCTTCGATCAGGCCCCGGGCGCATTCAATTGGTATTGCCTGGAGGAATTGCGGAAAAAGGCTATTGAACAGGAACTTTGGACCGGCGGAAAAGATCTTGCCGAAGACGAGCCCGCGCTTAAAAAACTCCGCGCTGAATTGGACCCGCCTTTCCAACGGCGCCTGCTCTTGTGGCGCAAGGAAAAAACCGACATCGTCCAGGAAATGGACAGCGCCATGCAAATGCCCGGCTGGGGAAACATCTGGACGCAACCGATCATCAACCGCATCGACATGCTCGCCACCGGCGTGCGGACCATGATCGGCGTAAAGGTTTTCGGAAACGATCTGAACAAAATCCAGGAAGTATCGGAGCAAGTGGCGGCCGTGCTTAGAAAAATCCCGGGCGCGGTCGACGTGGTCCCGGATCAGAACATCGGCAAGGGTTATTTGGAGATTACCATCGACCGCCAAAAGGCCGCCCGATATGGCATCAACGTGGGCGATATCCAGGACGTGATCGAAATCGCCCTGGGCGGCAAACCGGTCACCATGACCGTCGAGGGCCGCGAGCGTTTTCCAGTCCGCATCCGCTATGCCCGCGATTGGAGACAAGACGAACAACAAATCGGAAATATTTTGGTTAGCGCCGGCGGCGCGGCGACAACCATGCAAATCCCACTGAGTATGGTCGCCGACGTGAAAATCGTCGAAGGCCCGGCCATGATCAAAAGCGAAAACGGCATGTTGCGGTCCTACGTGCAACTGAACGTCCGCGACCGCGACGTCATCGGATTCGTCGAAGAGGCCCAACGAGCGGTCGATCAACAGGTAAAACTCCCCCCAGGCATGTATCTCCAATGGAGCGGGGAGTTTGAAAATCAGATTCGGGCGAAAAAAACCCTGCTGATCGTCTTTCCAGCGGTCATCCTGCTGATCTTCATCATCCTTTATCTCACCTACAACGACCTGATGGACGCCGTGCTGATGATGATGGCCGTGCCCGAGGCCCTGGTCGGCGGCGTGTTTCTGCTCTGGCTGACTAAATTCCATTTTCTCGGACTGCCCCAGTTGAACTTCAGCGTGGCGGTTTGGGTGGGGTTCATCGCCTGCTTCGGCATGGCGACAGAGACCGGAATCATCATGCTCGTCTACCTTCGCGAAGCAATTGCCAACCGCGGCGGGTTGGAAAAAATCGCCTCCCTCGACGAACTCCGCCAAGCCGTGCTCGAAGGCGCGGTCCATCGCCTGCGCCCCAAACTCCTGACCGAAGGCGTGGCCATCGTGGCGTTGGCCCCCATGCTCTGGGCCACGGGCGTGGGCCACGAAGTCCTATCCGCCATGGCCGCCCCCGTACTGGGCGGATTGCTCGTTTCCGACGAAGTCGTCGATATCTTCATCCCGGTCCGCTTCTACTGGGTCCGCCGCGCCCGCTGGCTCAAAATGCACAAGGAAAAAAATAGGGACTAGGGATTGGGGATTAGGGATTGGAAATTGGATCGGGTTCATAACATAAAGCCGCGACCATCGGTCGCGCGCGGAAAACCGCTTGCGGTTTCGCAGTTATACAAATACTGGCTACTGTCCCAATTTTTGCGTAGCAAAAATGGGACTGTCCCCTTCCATGGAACCAAAATGCTAAACTTTGCCGGTCCGGCAAAATTTACGACCTTTGCCGTTCTTTCCTGCAATAACGAATAATCTGAATTCTCCGATAGTGCCGGGCCGATCTCATCCGAGGACGGGGTAGTGGGTGAAAAGTACATCCCTCATGTTAAAAACGATTGCCAAAACGCCGTGGAAATGGCTTGCCCTGGGCGGAATTAGTCTGCTATTGGGCTGTGCCGCAACCGGCGATCGGGCCAGGCCGGTCGCCGCCGGCCAGACAAATTCTCCATCCCCGGCCGTTTTGCCCGTTTCTTATCAATCGCCGACCGCCGGATCAACCGCCGGCGATGGTCAGCCGGATTATATTTCCCCCGCGCCATTGCCGCCCCGCACCGATCCGGCCGCCCCCTTTGCCGGTCAAAGCGAATTGAACGAGGAACGGTTGATCTTCGAGGTCCAGGCCCGCAATCCCTCGCTCGAAGCCATGATCGCGGCTTGGCAAGCGGCGGCCCAGCGATATCCGCAGATGATCTCGCTGGACGATCCCATGTTCTCCTACATGTTGGGCACGCAAGGCCTTGGGCCAGACGGCGGCTGGATGCTGATGGGCTCGCAAAAAATCCCCTTCTTCGGCAAGCGGCAACTCCGCGGCAGCATCGCCCGGGCCGAATCCGACGCCGCCTGCCAGGACGTCGCCGATCTGAGACTGCGATTGGCCCAGTCGGCCGCCAATGCCTTGTTCGATTTCTACCTGGTGCGGCGCGAAACGGAAATCAACGCCTCCAATACCGAATTGATGAAGGAATTCCGCTCCACAGCCATGGCACGATACGAGGCCAATCAGGTCTCGCAGCAGGATGTATTGCAGGCCGATCTGGAACTGGCCGACCTGGAAGCCCGCAGCGCGGAATTGGCCCGCCGGGAAAACATTGCCGTCGCGCGAATCAATACCCTTCTGCATCAGCAGGCCGATTGTCCGTTGCCGCAGCCGTCGAACTTAAGTCCGCCCGGCGCACTTCCGCCGGTTGAAGAACTCCGCGACACGGCCTTGTGCCGCCGTCCGGATTTGGCCGCCCAGGCCGCCCGCATCCGCGCCGAAGAGGCCGCCGTGGACCTGGCCTGCAAGGATTATTATCCCGACGTGGAAATCGTGGGCAAGTACGACGCCTTCATGCCCGAGGAAATGCGCCCCCAACTGGGCATGAACGTAAACATCCCGCTGTGGCAACAAAAACGTTCCGCCGCCTGGCGCGAGGCCATGGCCAAACTGCAAAAGGAGCTGGCCGAGTACGCCAACCTTGCCGATCAAACTCGCTTCGAGGTGCAATCGGCCCATGCCGAACTCATCGAAGGCCAACGGGTATTAAACTTGTACAACGAAAAAATCCTGCCTGCGGCAAAACAATACGTCCAATCGGCCTGGGCGAATTACTCCGCCGGCAAAACCGACTTCCTCCGCCTTATCGACGCCCAGCGCCAACTTTACGGCCAATGGGAAAAGTACTATCAAACCCTAACCGACTACCACCGCCGCCTGGCCGAATTGCAACGCGCCGTCGGCGGGTATTCGTTCTGAATGGATATCGGGACACAAAGGAATGAGAATGGGTGCATTTTTTCAACTCATTATCAGGATTTATCGGAAGCTTTACGAAGCCTATGCGCATTGGTGCAAGGACGATGCGGTCGTGTTGGCGGCGGCGACTTCTTATTACATGGCCTTGTCTTTTTTCCCGCTTTTGCTCTTGCTCCTGTCGGTGATGGGATTTCTGCTGAAATTCACCGGTTGGGGCATCAACGCCCAGCAACGGTTATTGACCCTGCTGGCCGACAACGTGGCGCCTTCGCTGGCCGCCCAGGTGGAAGTCGCGCTCTCCTCGGTAAAAACAAATGCCGCGCTGAGCGGCCCGGTCGGGCTGATAACCCTGCTTATGGCCGCGATGGCGGTCTTCGCCCAGTTCGAAAGGGCCTTCGACCGTATATGGAACGTCCCCGGACGGGAATACACGGGGATCCTCGCCGCCATCCGCCACATTCTTTTTCAACGGCTACGCGCGTTTCTCTTGTTGCTGGGCGTGTGGCTCCTGGTAATCGCGGCGTTCCTCTTTAACATGACGCTGGCAACCATGCAAACCTTCGCTTCCACGCATTTGATGCAATCGCATACCGTGTGGAGCCTGGTGACGGCGGGGAGTTCAGTGGCGATGAATTGCCTGCTGTTCACCATAATGTATAAAATTCTGCCCAAAACCCCGGTGCGATGGAAGGCGGCCGCCGGCGGAGGGCTGCTCGCCGCGGTTATTTGGGAAGCCGGTCGCAGGATTCTGGCCGCGTTGGTGATCGGAACGCACTATAGCGTGTACGGGGTAGTGGGGGCCTTTATCGCCGTCATGCTCTGGTTTTATTACGCGACCGCAACTGTATTTTTCGCGGCGGAATTCGCACGGGTAATCGATAAAAAAAGCCGTGCGGGCCAGGCGCCCCGGGCCTGACAATATCGAACCGGGATATGCGGTCCTACTGGTCGGCATTGTTACGGCCATGTACGATTAGGATTAGCGACGTGAGGTTATAATGGAAAAAAACGACGTGAATGACGCGATTGTAAAAACCGTCCTGCGATTTTACCCGGACGTGGAGGCGATATATCTTTTCGGCAGCCACGGCACGGAGCATCAGCGGCCGGACAGCGACGCGGACGTGGCCCTGCTTTTTCCGCCTCCTCTTGTGAAAACCATAACGAATCCGGTAATGAGCGAATGTAGCAACATACTGACTGATATCCTAAAAAAGTCCGTGGACTTAATCAATCTCCGGGCGGAGAACGTCGTTTTTCAGCATGAAGTAATTCAGGAGGGAAAAATTATTTACAGTCGGAGCGAATACGCGGTTGATGAATATGAAATGCTGGTCTTGTCGCTGTACCAGAAGTTGAACGAGGAACGGGCGGACATTCTGCAAGAAATATTCCAAACCGGGAGGATCGTCGGATCATGATGGATGTGGTTTTGAACAAAAAAGAAAGCATCGAGCGCTCGATCAAGCAGATCCGCCTTTACTACGGCCTGCCTTCGGACCTGCCTTTTGAAAAAGATTATCTGAAACAGGACGCCATCGCCGCCAATCTTTAGCGAATAGCCGAACAAGCCATCGATATCGCGAATCATCTTATCAAGAAGAAAAAACTCGGACTTCCCAAAGATAGCAGGGAAAGTTTCGATATTCTCGCCCATGCGGGCATTATTCCGGATGATCTCTCGGCCAAGCTCAAGGGCATGGTCGGGTTTAGGAATATCTTGGTTCACGATTATCGGAAACTCGACCTTGGGATCATGCTGGACGTGATCGAACGCCGTCTGGACGATTTGATCGATTTCACGAATTTGGCAATGGAATATTCTCGTCGGAATCCGTCGTGATATTCCGGCATCTCCCCGCGAAATACCGACCTTAGATCATCACAAGAACTAACCGCTTCCAGGCAGGCCGGTAAAAGTATCGGCTTGTTTTTTGGGTCTTAAAACGCACCTGCCGACGTTCCAACATTGGTAAACGCCCACCAGGCAGACGGCGACCAGTATGGCTCCTTTAAGAAAGTTAAAACCCATCTGCCGGCGGTCGGCCATTATTTGCGCCCAAGTCCGTTCCGCATGGGAATCACTCTGAGAGGCCTGTTGCGGCTCAAGGGCGGCCTGTGCAACGTCGGAGGACTTGCCCTGCTCGCCGGGTTCGTAAAGGCAGGAGTCCCGATCCATTGCCGCGTAAACGACGGCGACCGATAACACAACCGCGGTGATGATGCAACTGATCGGGAACCGGGACTTGCGACCGGCGGGCGAATCGAATTTGCTCCGATAAATCCCCAATCCCGTCCACGCTCCGAGGGCGCACATCGCGAGAACCGCCTGGCTTAGGTACTGGGCGGACGCGAGAAATTCGGCCAAACCAAATCCCAATCCGAACCATAGGAGAAAAAACCATGGCGCAGACGCATCCGGGCGTAAACGTAGTTTTGCCGCCGACCATGCCAGCATAAAAAACGGCATCGCGAAGATGAATATGCGATAATCGAAGGCAATGGCGGGAAAGTAGTCCACGGTTGTTGATTCCTGGCGTGGGGTATTTCAATCCGTCGCGGATTTTCCGCGGCGGCTTTTGCACGGTGTCCCGAGCAAATGTAGCATATCGGCGGCGCCGAACGGCATTGTTTACCCGCCCACCCCACCCGCAAGATGCGTACAAAACGCACAATCGGCAAACGCGCGTCTTTTGTAATATATTTATTCACACGCC
>JBEKFZ010000099.1:0-15639 GCA_050013075.1 Thermoguttaceae bacterium
AAATGATGAGCCATCGCTGGGCCTCCGTTCGAACGTCTGTTTCGCAAAACTCAACATTCGAACGACCCAGCGACTTTGCTCCAATATCAATTCCTATTCATGTTGCATTTGAAGTTGGACACCACCTCCGCTCGGCCAGGATTTCCACGTGCCCCATCTCTATGATGGCGATCCTCCGAAACATGGCCGCCAAAGGCGCAAACCCTTGATCGTCAAGGTGAAAGTGCCAGTACATGTACTGGTGTACGGCCTGCAACTCGTCGGCCACGCCGTTGTTCAACAGTTCTATGCTCTTTTTCGCGTCCATGGTTTTCTCCACATTACCGGGTTTTAAAACTGTAAAAATTGCAGTATCTTGATTTGTCTGAAATCAGTCAAGAACCCCCGGAATCGCTTTTAGAGTGATATGTCGAAACAATATCCGAAATTGATTCTCCTTCCCGGCCTGGGCACGGACCAACGGCTGTTCGAACGGCAGCGTCCGGCCTTTCCCGATCTATGGGTTCCGCCTTGGATTCCGCCTCGCAATAAGGAAAGTCTTGCCGATTACGCCGCGCGAATGGCCGAGATCATTGCCAAAAGGCAAACCGAGTCGTTTGTTTTAGGCGGCGTTTCGTTGGGAGGAATGATGGCTTACGAAATCGCCCGGCATGTAAAACCGCGGGCCGTGGTCTTAATCGCCAGTTGCCGGACGCGGATGGGAGTAAACGGATATTTACGGACGGCGGGCCATGTTTTTTGGCCGATCATGCCGACCAGCGCTCTTAAAGTCGCAAAATTCGTCTCATTGCCGGCCTTGCGGATGTTCGGCTCGCTCATGCCCGAACATCGCAGGCTTTGCGCAAAGATGTTCTCCGAGTCGGATCCCTGGTTCATGCACTGGGCTGTATCGGCGATTTTGAACTGGAATCCTGACCCCCTCGAGCAAACGCCGATATTTCAAATCCACGGGGCGCACGATCGACTCATTCCCGCAAAATACGTCGCGCCCGACGAACTAATCCCCAACGGCGGCCATCTAATAAACCTCACCCATGCCGACGCGGTGAATACATTCATCAAAAATGTCATTGCCAAAGAGTAAACAAGGTGATATTACTACTGCCATGATTATAACCATCGACGGGCCCGCTGGAGCGGGAAAAAGTTCGGTTGCCCGGGCGCTGGCCAGAAGGTTGGGATTCGCTTTCCTCGATACCGGGGCGATGTACCGCGCGGTGGCCCTGGCCGGGAAACGCAAAGGACTGGATTGGGATCAGCCCGGCGATCTGGCCGACCTGGCCCGCCAAATAGATCTAAACCTGGAAGACGATCGGATTTATCTGGACGGCGAGGACGTGAGCGAGGAAATCCGCACCTCGGCCGTGACTGCCGTAACCCGTTATGCCGCCGACAATCCGCAAGTCCGCCGGCGACTGGTCGATTTGCAGCGCGCGGCGGCAATGGGAAAGAACATCGTAACCGAGGGCCGCGATCAAGGGACCCTGGCCTTTCCCAACGCCGAGTGTAAAATCTTCCTAACGGCCAGCCCCCTGGAACGCGCCCGGCGCCGGCTACGCGACCTCACGGCCAAGGGCGAGCCGGTGATTATCGAACAAGTGTTGGCCGCCCAAGCCCGCCGCGACGAGGAAGACTCCTCCCGGGCCTTAGGCCCGTTGGTTCCCGCCCCGGACGCCGTAGAAATCTCGACCGATGGCCTTTCACTCGATCAAGTGGTCGATAAACTGGAAAAAATCGCCCGACAACGAGGATACTTAGGTGAGCATTAAAAATACCCACCCCTGATTGAAAATGACGAATGTCGAAATCCAAATGACAAAAGAAGCACGAAGGACGAATTCCTAATGGTAAAATATCTTATTCGACATTCAGATTTCGTCATTCGTCATTCGACATTCTTTCGTCATTCGTCATTAGTACTTCGTCATTAATTATCCCCTATCCCCTAACCTCTGCCCTCTGAACCCTGAACCCTGTCACCCGCCCATGTCCCAGCATTCGTTGCCCAACCGCTTGTGGTATAACTTCCTGCGGATGATAGTGCAAATTGCCGCGGTGCTGGTGTTCCGGGTTCGCCACACGGGCCAGAAAAATATTCCAAGCCAAGGCGGCGTGCTGGTGGTGCCGAATCACCAGAGCCATCTGGATCCGCCCCTGGCCGGCATGGGCTGCCGGCGACACATGAATTATATTGCCCGCCAGAGCCTTTTCGACTTCGCCCCGTTTGCGTGGCTTATATGGTCGATCAATGCCATCCCCATCGACCGCGAGGGATTTGGGATTGCCGGCATCAAGGAATCGCTCAGACGCCTGAAGCGCGGCGAAATGGTCCTGATTTTTCCGGAGGGGACCCGCACCCCGGACGGCAAAATAAAACAATTTCGGCCGGGCATTACCAGCCTGGCAGTCAGGTCCCGCGCGGCGATCCTGCCCGTGGGCATAGCCGGGGCATTTCAGTGCTGGCCCAAGAGCCGGACGTTCCCCCGCCCAGGCAGAATCCGCGTCCATTACGGCCGGCCCATCCTGCCCCAGGAATACGAAGGCCTGAACGAGCAGGAACTCATATCTCTGGTGGAATACCGCGTTCGACAGTGCCATGCATTGGTTTTAAGGCAACTGGGAAAATCTTCTCCGAGCTAATGCCAAATTCTCAGCCACCCCCCGATCTATGGGATTATTGATTTGCTTACCATTGTCTTTATCCATCCACCCTGATATATTTGCAGGATTATCCGCAAGTCGCTGTATCGATCCCTTGCGTCGAGGGCCGGGCTTCCGGAGAAAACCTCTAACCTTATTTAGGACGTCTAACAAAATGGGGACTGGCTCCCGGCGCTTCCCCGAATACTGCTGAAATCAGGACAAGGATAGGGTGCCTGTCCCCATTTTGTTAGACAGCTATCAATGTATGGTTGACCGAATTTTAATCAGATCATTGGATCTTTCAGAAGAAGATTGGCAGAACGAGCTAAACGACGCCATGGAGGGCAACACGCCCGAGGACATCGACTGGACTACACAGGAGATGGACCTCAATCAAATCGTGCAGGGAAAGGTCCTGCGCGTGGAAGGCGACGTGGTGCTCGTCGATGTGGGATATAAAAGCGAAGGGATCATTTTCCGTAGCGAGTGGGAGGAAGGCGAAACTCTGCCCGCCCCGGGCTCGATTGTCAAAGTGCTGATCGAGGACGTGGAAGACATCCACGGGCTTGTCGACGACACCCGGGGCATGATCACCCTGAGCAAGCGCAAGGCCGAAAAGATCGAGGCCTGGATGAAGGTGATCGAGACCGTCCACGAGGGCGACGTGGTCACCGGCATCGTCACGCGCAAGATAAAGGGCGGGCTGCTGGTCGATATCGGCGTGAACGTGTTCCTGCCCGCCAGCCAGGTCGACATCCGCCGGCCCACCGACATCGGCGATTACATCGGCCGGACCATCCAGTGCATCGTGCTTAAGATCGACGAGGCCCGGCGGAACATCGTAGTCAGCCGGCGCGCGCTTATCGAGGCGGAACGGTCGGAGAAAAAATTGCAACTCCTGGCCGAATTGGAAGTCGGCCAGCGCCGCAAGGGGATCGTCAAAAACATCGCCGAGTTCGGGGCTTTTGTCGACCTGGGCGGCATCGACGGCTTGTTGCACATCACCGACATGAGCTGGGGACGCATCAATCACCCCTCCGAAATGCTCTCCATCGACCAGGAAATCGAAGTGCAAATCCTGCACATCGACCACGAGCGGGAAAAAATCGCCCTGGGACTCAAGCAGCGCACGCCCAGCCCTTGGGAAAGCGTCGCAGAAAAGTATCCCCTCGGCGCACGCATAAAGGGCCGCGTGGTGAACGTGATGAGCTACGGGGCGTTCGTCAAGCTCGAGG
Organism: Thermoguttaceae bacterium; assembly: GCA_050013075.1. Lineage (GTDB taxonomy): Bacteria > Planctomycetota > Planctomycetia > Pirellulales > Thermoguttaceae > JBEKIK01. The sequence continues at coordinate 3,879 of JBEKFZ010000099.1, forward strand.
AAGGAATCGAGGGCCTGGTGCACATCAGCGAGATGTCCTGGACCCGGCGGATCAGCCATCCCAACGAACTCGTATCGCCCGAAGACGAGATCGAAGTCATCGTGCTTAAAATCGACAAAGACAAGCAGGAAATCTCCCTGGGCATGAAGCAAACCCAGGAGAATCCCTGGGACCGCGTGGCCGAGCGCTACCCGCCCGGCGCAATCGTCAAGGGCACAGTCCGCAACCTTACCAATTACGGGGCTTTCATCGAGATCGAGGAGGGCATCGACGGCCTGCTGCACGTAAGCGACATGTCCTGGACCCGCAAAATCAGCCATCCCAACGAGCTGGTCGAAAAGAATCAAGAGGTCCAGTGCCGCGTGCTCTCGGTCGACCAGGACCGCCGCCGCATTGCCCTGGGCATGAAACAATTGACCGACGATCCCTGGCTTACCGATATTCCGGGCAAGTATCAGCCCGGGCAATTGGTCCACGGACCTGTCACCAAGATCACTAATTTCGGCGTGTTCGTGGGCCTGGAAGACGGACTGGAAGGTCTGTTGCACATATCCGAACTGGCCGACCACAAGGTCGATAATCCCGAGGACGTGGTCAAAGTGGGCGAGATCATCGAGGTGAAAGTCCTGCGCGTCGATCCGGACGAACGCAAGATCGGCCTGTCGCGCAAACGCGTGGAATGGGCCGAGGAAGCCGAGGCCGCCGCCGAAGGACAACACGCCGAGGGCTCCGCTGAAACTGCCGAGCCCGTCGAACTAAAAGGCGGCGTAGGCTCAGGCAGCGGGCCCTTGATCAGCTTCCCGGCCAACGAGGAAAAACCGCCGGAATCACAGCCTGAAACCCCGTCTGAACCGTTGCCGAGTGAATAAGATTTGATTGCAAATTGAAAATTGAAATCTCAAATTGCGGAAAAACTAACAAAGCCGCGGCCGCACGATTGCAGCCGCGGCTTTTTTTCGCACTCATTCCCGGGCGGAGCCTGGGAACGAGGATTGCCACCCCAACGGCTTTTAACCATCGGCATGACGACTTTACGCTTTTTCACCAAATTCCGTCCCTGTGGTTTATGCGGGGCGTGCCTTTTTTGACGCCAGGGCCTTACGACCGATTCTTTAGGTTTTTTTAGGCTCTCACGGTGCAAATGGCGCAAATGTTTTATCGCTGTTTTTATGCTTTGTCGGAGTTTTGCGCGCGGCATGGTCGGGCTGTATGGGCTGGGTAAAATTCGGCCCAAAAATCCTGCCCAGTTTTTTTGACTTGCCAAAAAAAATGAACTATGCTTACAAGTGAACGGCATTGCACGCCCGCTTGCCGGTCATTTTGTCGACAAACCACCCTCCCACGGCCACGCCACCCACCGATCGGCGCCGGCAGCGTTTCCTTCCTCGACGGAATACACCATGCGACGGATCAGTACCGGCTTTTTGCGCGTGACTTTCGCGGCCTTAGTTTTATTGCTCGGCACAACGGCCTTAGCGCAGTTGCCCACGACAATCGCTATTTCCAGCCGCACCCAAGAGATCGATAATCTTTTGAATCGCGGGCGGCAGTTGGAAACGGAACGCCGCTGGGGCGACGCGCTGACGCATTACGAAGAGGCCATTCGCCAGTTCCCGGCGGAAGACGCGTTGCAGCGCCGATTCGATATCGCGCGCCTGCATTACGATATCCAACGCCGTTCGGTCGATCGCAGTTTCAGCGAAACGCTTGCCCGGCTGCCTCTGGACCGGACTCTGGACCTTTACGCCCAAGTGTCGTTGAAGATCGAATCGCATTACGTCGACTCGCCCGACTGGAAAGATCTGGTTCAGCGCGGCACCAACAATTTAGAGATCGCCTTAAGCGAGCCGGTTTTCCTGGAGCGTTACGTGCCCGAGGCGTACCGTCCGGCGGCCCGCGGTTTTTGCGTCGAACTGAGGCAGATGCTCGGAGAGCGGCCGATCCGCACCCGCGAAGACGCCCGCCAGGCTGTGGCCGCGGCAGCCGCGCTGGCCCAAAAGCGCCTGGCCGTTCCGTCCACCGTCGCCGCGCTGGAATATCTGTGCGGGGCTACCAACTCCCTGGACCAATACTCCGCCTTCCTCACGCCCGATCAATTAAATGAAGTCTATTCCCAAATCGAGGGCAACTTCGTCGGCCTGGGGATCGAACTTAAGGTTCAGGCCAACGCCCTGACCATCATCAGGGTAATTACCGGCAGCCCCGCCGAGCAAGCGGGCGTACGCGCCGGCGACCGGATCATCGCCGTGGACGGACAAACGACCTCCTCGATGTCCACCGACCAGGCCGCCAACCTGCTGCAAGGCGTGGAGGGAAGCTTTGCCGCGCTTACCGTGGCGGGCGCGGACGGTCTGGAGCGGCAGATGAACGTCCGCCGACGAAGGGTCGAGGTTCCAAGCGTCGATCAGGCGGGCATAATCGACCGCGAAAACGGCATCGGATATTTCAAGCTGAACTGCTTCCAAAAGACCACCGCCCGCGATCTGGACGCCGCCTTGTGGAAACTACATCGCGAGGGGATGCGAAGCCTGATCATCGACGTCCGCGGCAATCCCGGCGGGTTGCTCGTGGCCGCGGTCAATGCCGTGGATAGGTTCGTCGAACATGGAGTGATCGTCTCCACCCGCGGGCGCAGCGCGCAGGAAGACAGCACCTTTACCGCCCATGCCGAAGGGACCTGGCAAATACCCCTGGTGGTCATCGTCGATCAGGACAGCGCAAGCGCGGCCGAAATTTTCGCCGGCGCAATTCACGATCTGCATCGGGGCGTGGTTGTGGGCGTGCGGACCTACGGTAAAGGTTCGGTGCAGGGCATCTTCCCCTTGGATGGAACGACCGCCGGCATCCGCTTGACCACGGCCAAGTTTTATTCGCCCTCCGGCCGCCCCTACAGCCAGGTCGGCGTTGAACCCGATTTTCCAGTCCGGCAAACGGCAAAGCCCGTCGACGGCCAATTGATCTCATCCACCGGCCCGGCCGACGCCATGCTAAGCGCCGCATTGGAAATCGCCCGCAGCGGGGCCCAAGTCCTGCAGGCCCGAAACCCGCGATAAAAAAAGGATGAAGGATGATGGATGAAGGATGAAAAACAGCGGATGAATAACAGCGAGGCAAATGCGGAAAGTAGATAACCGATCGCTTCAAGCCGATTGCTAAAAGTTAATCATTTTCCAATCTCCGTGTTCTCCGCTCCTCCGTGGTGGATTTTTCTCTACCGAATTCGCGTTTCCAGCGAAGAGATGTGCCGGGCGGTGATGTGTTGTGCCCGTTGCTCGGGCATGTACCCACGGGTGCCGGTTATGCCAACCTGGCGACCCACGTAATTCTGCAAATTCACTCCCGGCGCCGGCGTGACGTAATAGCGCACGTTGCCGGCCTCGTCGACCAGGGCGAAACGCGGGGCGCCCAATTTCGGCGAAAAGACTTGCTGTAACTGGCCCACGCCGTCGAATTGCCCATCCGGATCGGCCATGGCCGCCGCCTTTTCCATGGTGCTTTTCAGCCCGGTCAGAAAACGGTTCGATGTTGCGTTCTGCTCGCGCATGGCCGTAACCGAATCGTAGCGCTGCTTGATGTCGTCGAATCGGGCGATTTTGTTTAAAAGCAACCGTGCTTTGCCGCGGTCGGCCGCCGAGTCCGCCCGGTCCAACAGCGATTCCCCGCGAATCCGCATGGCATCGAACGACCAGACCGTCGGCTCCTCGACCACCATCATCGACAATTCCAAATCAATCCGGTCCAGCTCGATCTGAAACTGCTCGGACGAAATCTTATTATCCGCGTCCGATGAATGCGCGTCCGATTGTGCGTCAAGCCGATCGCGCGTTGAATCCTGCCCTAAGGCGGAATCAACCGATCGGGTATTACGCAAGCCGTCTGTCGGCCTTTGTTTATCCAAATACTTTTCCGAAACCCAGCGGAATTCGCCGGAAGGCGGGGCAATCTTGTACCAGACCTGCGATTTGCCGCCGGCATCCTCTTTTGAATCCAAAATTTCCACCGCCTCGCCCTTGCGCATACGCACCTGGATTATGTCGCGTACATTGCTCAGCCGGCTGCCCACACGAGAGGCGACATCGTCTTCCCTGACCACGGCCAGGTTGTCGTCCTGCAACTTCAGCACCCGGCCCGAGATCCAGGAAAAACTTCCTTCCGGCGGCCTGATGGCACACCAACCCCCGGCATCGCGACGATACACCTCGACCATCTCACCCTTTTGCAGTTTGTCGGTAGGATAAAAATCCTCTCCCGGCCCGCAGCGGACTTCGACATTATCGGCCGCCACATAGGCCTTATACGGAAACGCCTGTTCCCCCATGGCCGATGATGCGGCCGAAACGATCAAACAAAATAAAACAACCGGCAACCTGGGCATGGCAATGCCTCCCGGTAATGAGATTGGATATTTTTAAAAACTCATTTAAACCGCTATGTTGGGGCAGCAGTTTAACTGCTGTCCCAACATAAAAGCCCCGGGCAAACACACCCGAGTTTATGAATGTGTCAACTGTCAATTTGGAGAAGATACCACACGATGAGAATCACGGAGCGAAACTTGTACCGAAATCCGCCGGGCAGTTCAAGGGCAATTGATCCGCTATCTCGGTTTGCCGTTAGGGCTGATAATGGGTAAAATCGGGCTTTCATTGTTCATCAATCCGATTTGCTCTCCATGTGGAGTGTGTCATGCCTCGTTACAATCCGGCCGTTATCGAACCCAAGTGGCAGAAGTTTTGGGAAGAAAATTGCACATTCAGTACACCTAAATTGCCCAAAGGCCGCAAATTATATGTACTGGATATGTTCCCTTACCCCAGCGGAGACGGGCTCCATGTGGGACATCCGGAAGGATATACCGCCACCGATATCGTTTGCCGCTTCAATCGCATGAAAGGCACCAGCGTAATGCACCCCATGGGTTGGGACGCCTTTGGCCTGCCTGCCGAACAGCACGCCAAAAAAACCGGCGCCCATCCCCGCGAGACTACTGAGAAAAACATCGACAACTTCCGCCGCCAGTTGAAGATGCTCGGTTTTTCCTACGATTGGGACCGCGAACTGGCCACCACCGACTTGGAGTATTTCCGCTGGACGCAATTTATCTTCCTGGTGTTGTTCGACACCTGGTTCGACGAAGCCCACGAGCGCGGCCGGCCGATTGCCGAATTGCCCATCCCCGCTGATATCGCCGACGAAGGCCAAGACGCCGTCGAGCGATACCGCGACGAGCACCGCCTGGCGTATCAACTCGAAGCCCCGGTGAATTGGTGTCCGGCCCTGGGCACGGTACTGGCCAACGAGGAAGTGATCGGCGGCGTTAGCGAGCGCGGCGGGCATCCGGTGGTGCGGATTCCGCTTCGCCAGTGGATGCTCCGCATTACCGCTTATGCCGACCGGCTGGAAAAAGACCTCGACGGGCTCGACTGGCCCCAGAGCATCAAACTTTTGCAGCGCAACTGGATCGGCCGGAGCACGGGGGCGGAAGTTGACTTTTTTATCGGCATTATTACCGGGGAAGACGGTAAGCCTGTCCAGAAGGAATATGAAGGCTGGCTGGCCGATCGCCGTTACGGCGGCTGGCCCGAGAAGCCCGACGAGGAAGTGCTGCGGATTTATACCACGCGGCCTGACACGCTTTTCGGGGCCACTTACATGGTCATCGCGCCGGAACATCCGTTCGTCGAGCGGTTGACCAAGCCCGAGCAGGCCGCCGCGGTCCGCGAATACCGCGAACAATCGGCCCGAAAAAGCGATTTGGACCGCACCGATCTGGCCAAGGAAAAATCCGGCGTTTTCACCGGCTCTTACGCCATCAATCCCGTAAACGGCGAGGCGATTCCCATCTGGGTGGCCGATTATGTGCTCATCAGTTACGGCACCGGGGCGATCATGGCCGTGCCCGCCCACGACACCCGGGATTTTGAATTCGCCAAAGTATACGATCTGCCGATTAGGGCCGTGGTGAAACCTTCGCAATATTGGTCATCTTCGACACCTCCACCATATCTACAAATGAATCGGCCGCTTAGCGAGTACTTTGAAGAGTTTCGTAATGAGGTTATTGAGGGCCGCATCGTCTATCCCGGGGATAATAGGACCATAACTTATCAAGGCTGGATTTTCTTCCTTAAAGGTGAGGATACCGCCATAAACTCGGTCCAATACAATGGCCTTACAACTTCCCTGTTCAAAAAGAAAATCGCCGAAGACTTGTCCGAGAAGGGTATCGGCCGCAGCGCGGTTAATTACAAACTGAGGGATTGGCTTTTTAGCCGGCAGCATTTCTGGGGCGAGCCGTTTCCGATACTTCACGAACTGGACGCCGACGGCAAACCAAACGGCCGCATCCGGGCGTTGGATGCAAAGGACCTGCCCTTGGATCTGCCGGCCGAGATGACCTTCGACGCCGAACATGACAAACCCGAGCCGCCGCTAGATAAGGCACCGGACGATTGGCTCTATGTCACCCTTGGCGGCAAGCGTTACAAGCGCGAAACCAACACCATGCCGCAATGGGCCGGCTCCTGCTGGTACTATCTCCGCTTCCTCGACCCAAAAAACGAAAAGGCCCTGGTCGATCCGGAGATTGAAAAGGCATGGATGCCGATCGATCTTTACGTTGGCGGGGCGGAGCACGCGGTTTTGCACCTGCTTTACGCCCGATTCTGGCACAAGGTGCTTTTCGACCGCGGATACGTGAGCATGCCGGAGCCGTTCCAAAAACTAGTCAATCAGGGCATGATCCTCGGCGAAAACAACGAAAAGATGTCGAAAAGCCGGGGCAACGTGGTCAATCCCGACCAGGTGGTGGCCGAATACGGCGCGGATGCCTTGCGCCTGTACGAAATGTTCATGGGCCCGTTGGAGGCCGTAAAACCCTGGAGTATGGACGGCGTAAGCGGCGTGCATAATTTCTTGGGTCGCGTGTGGCGAATGATCATCGACGACCGCGCTGAAACCATGCAACTCAATCCGGCCGTGCGGGACGCCGCGCCCACGGCCGAGCAAAACCGCATGTTGCACAAGACCGTCAAGGCAGTGACCAACGACTTAGATCAGATGTCGTTCAACACGGCCATCGCCCGGATGATGGAATTCACGAATTTCTTTTTCAAGGAAGAAGTGCGGCCGAAAGAGGCGATGGAAAAGTTCGTGCTAGTGCTCTCGCCCTTTGCCCCGCACATGGCCGAGGAGCTTTGGCAGGCCCTGGGCAATCAGAAAACCCTGGCCTACCAGCCCTGGCCTACTTTCGATGAGGCCATGCTCAAGCAAGACACGATCGAAGTGCCCGTGCAGGTAAACGGCAAGCTCCGCGGCCGCATCCAAGCCCCAGCCGATGCCGACAACGCCGCCCTGGAAGCCCTTGCCCGCACCGACGCCAAAGTCGCCGAGCATTTATCCGGCAAAAAAGTGGTCAAGGTCATCATCGTTCCGGGAAAGATGGTGAATTTCGTGGTAAAATAGACGTGTGCGTTTTTTTAACCTGTTCAAAGAAAGAAAATAATATGATGACTGACCAAGAATTGGAAAGTCTGGCAAAAGATATTGAATCCGATCGAGTTGAGCGAAAGTCATCCGCATCGGACGGAGATAAAATTCGTGAAGCTATTTGTGCATTTGCGAATGACTTGCCAAATCATCAAAAAGCTGGTGTGATATTTATCGGCGCGAAAGATGATGGGAGTTATGCCGGCTTAGAAATAACGAATGAATTACTTCTAAAACTTTCCAGCATGCGTTCTGATGGAAATATCTTACCGGTTCCTTCGATGATTGTGCAAAAATGCACCCTTTGCGGAAGTAATATGGCCGTTATTATTGTCAAGCCCTCCAATGATCCACCGGTTCGTTATAAAGGCGTCACTTGGATCCGTGTCGGTCCTCGCCGTGATAGGGCTACCCGAGAAGAGGAACAACATTTGGCAGAAAAACGGCGTTCCAGGGATTTGCCCTATGACTTGCGGCCTTTAACCTCGGCATCATTAGATGATCTAGATCTCGAACTATTTAGACGGGTATATCTTCCATCAGCAATATCGCCAGAGGTTTTAGATGAGAACGACCGTTCAATAGATCAGCAATTAAATGCTTTGCGATTCACTGCAAGTGATTCGCCAGGTCATCCTACTGTTACCGGGTTCTTAACAGTGGGCAAAATGCCATCTGACATCATCTCAGGAGCGTATGTTCAATTCCTGAGATTGGATGGTGTTGACCTGTCAGATCCGATTAAAAACCATCATGCACTCCATGGTCCGCTGTTAGATATATTGCCTCGTCTTGACGATCTATTAGAGATCAATATTTCGGTGTCTCTGGATATCACTTCGGGGCCTATGGAAATCCGACGGCCTGATTATCCTATCATTGCTCTTCAGCAATTGACACGTAATGCAGTAATGCATCGAGATTACGAAAACTCCAACGCGCCCGTTCGTATTACCTGGTTCAACGACCGCATTGAAGTACAAAATCCTGGCGGCCCCTTCGGCCAAGTTACACGGGAAAATTTTGGGAAATTGGGGATTACCGACTACCGCAACCCTCACATATCCGAGGTGATGAAGAACCTTGGATACGTACAACAGTTCGGCATGGGAATACCCTATGCTAGAAAAGAGCTCGCTAAAAATGGCAATCCGGAACCAGAGTTCATTGTCGAAACTAGCCATATACAAGTAGTGATTAGGAGCAGGCCATGAGCGTTAAAGTTATTGCATTTTTCAACAATAAGGGCGGAGTAGGTAAAACAACATTGGTTTACCATCTTGCCTGGATGTTCGCTGAGCGGGGTAAACGGGTATTGGCTGTTGATCTTGATCCACAAGCAAATCTGTCCGCGTTTTTTTTGGATGAAGAGTGTTTAGAAGAGCTTTGGTCCGATGAACGAGTGCATAAAACAATATATGGAGCTGTTCAGCCTTTACAAAAAGTTGGCGATATTACTCAACCTTATCTGGAATTGATTAGAGAGCGTTTGGCTTTGATCCCCGGCGATATGGCATTATCAGGTTTTGAAGACGACTTGTCAGAAGCATGGCCAAATTGTCTAGCTAAGAAAGAACGTGCTTTCTTAATCATCTCTGCCTTTTGGCGCGTGATACAACAAGGAGCGTCAATCCACAATGCAGACATGATTCTCATAGATTTGGGGCCAAATTTGGGAGCAACAAACAGGGCTGCCATGATTGCCTCAGATTTCATTGTTATTCCACTAGCACCGGACCTTTTTTCTCTTCAAGGTCTGCGAAACTTAGGTCCTAGGGTGTCTAAATGGCGGGAAGACTGGCGGGAACGTCTGAAAATAAATCCTGATAAAAACCTTATGCTTCCACCGGGCAGAATACAGCCTATAGGATATATCGTTTTACAGCACGCCACACGTGAAGATCGTCCCGTTAAGTCCTATGAAAAATGGATCGCCAGGATCCCGCAAGCCTATAGCAGCTATGTACTTGGGAAATCGGAAAAAGACGTTTATACCGTGATGACCGATCCAAATTGCCTAGCGCTCTTGAGACATTACCGAAGTCTGATGCCGATGGCTCAAGAAGCCCGTAAGCCGATTTTCTTTCTTAAGCCCGCCGATGGCGCACTCGGCGCACATACCTCTGCTGTGAAAAATGTCTATAAGGACTTTGAGAATCTGGCTTTAAAAATTGCCGAACGGACAGGAGTACCATGGCCACATCGCCCTGTCCAAAAAGTTTTTTCTGATCTTGAGGAGAAATAAAACAAATCATCTTTAAGGTGTTTATATGCCCCAAACCATTTATGTATTCAAAGTCGCTCTAGCAGGAAGAAAAAGCATTTGGCGGAAGATCGCCGTCAAAGGCAGTCAAACGCTCGATGATTTGCACGGGGCCATATTCGACGCCTTCGATCGTTATGACGACCATCTTTATTCGTTCTATTTCCCGTTGAAGGCGGGCAAGATCACGCCGCGAAATATCCATGCCGAAAGCGTGGAATACACCAGCCCCAATACATTGGAATTCGGCGGAGACGACGGACAAAAAGACGCCGCCAAAGCAAAATTCAGTTCACTCAAACTGAAAATGAAGCAGGTGTTTTATTACCTTTTTGACTTTGGCGACGAATGGTGGCATGAAATTACGGTCGAAGAAACCGCCGCCGAAGAGGAAAAAGGAAAATATCCGAAAATCGTGGAGAAAAAAGGCAAGTCGCCGCCGCAGTATCCGGATAATGACGAAGATGAGGACGAAGATGAGGAAGAGTAAGAATAACACGGAAAAATACATTTTTTTCATTGAAGAGAAGCCGGTTATAGAATGATTACCATTGCTCCCCAAAACACTCACATCGGTTGGATCGGCACGGGCGTGATGGGCGCGAGCATGTGCGGGCATTTAATGCGCGCGGGCTTTGCCGCCACGATCTTCAACCGCACCAAGGCCAAGGCGGAAAAACTTTTGTCGTTCGGGGCCGCTTGGGCCGAAAGCCCAAAAGCCGTGGCCGAGGCGGCGGATGTCATCTTTACCATCGTCGGATATCCAAGCGACGCGCGTAGCGTAATCCTCGGTCCGGACGGCGTGCTTGCGGGCTGTTCCAGCGGCAAGATAATCGTCGATATGACCACCAGCCAACCGTCGCTGGCCGTGGAAATCGCCGAGGCGGCGGCAAAGATCGGCGTTCATGCGGTCGATGCCCCGGTTACCGGCGGAGACGTCGGCGCACGCGAGGCGAAACTGTCGATCATGATCGGCGGCGAAAAAGAAGTGGTCGAGGCGTTGACTCCTTGTTGGGAGGCGATGGGAAAAACTTATGTCCATCATGGCCCGCCCGGCGCCGGTCAGCACGCCAAACTGGCCAATCAAATTCTAATTGCCGGAAACATGATCGGAATATGCGAAGGCCTGCTCTACGCCTACAAGGCCGGTCTGGATTTAGACAAGTTCCTGCAATCCACAAGTTCCGGCTCGGCCGGGAGTTGGGCGCTTGCAAATCTGGCCCCGCGGATCATCGCCAACAACTTCGCCCCAGGATTCTTCGTCGAACATTTTATCAAGGACATGGGCATCGTACTCGACGAATCGCGGCGCATGGAACTTTGCCTGCCCGGACTGGCCCTGGTCCACGAGTTGTATCTTTCGCTCGAAGCCAACGGACACCAGCGCGACGGCACCCAGGCGCTGCATCTTGCCCTGGCGGCAATGTCGAACATCGACTGGGTAAATCGCCGAACAAAATGAGTATCAATCATTTTTCTCTATTTTTGTTACGGCCACTTCGCGTCGGTCATCTTTATCGACACAGTAAGCAACCCACAAGACCCCGTCTTTCGCATATGCCGCGGATGGAAATCGAGGATTCCCCTCAGAAAAGAACGCTTTGGGTTTGTTCCACGATTTTTTTCCTGTATTCCATTGAGTATGCATGAGCGTCCAGCGGCCAGGCGAGTCGGAGTCGGCCCATATAAGCGATACTTCACCCTTGGGACTTATTGCTAACGAGGGCGTACAGATGTTTTTATGCAAGCCGGTTGCATCTTTGCCGATTCCGGGTTGTTCATCGTTGTTTAGATCCTCGATGCTGGTAGCGATCATTTTCCGATTGCCGCCGCTCCGGCTCAGCAAAACGCTTTCCCATGCGCAAACAACTCGCCCATCCAATCCTAGCAGCCTGTTGAAATAGGCCCAAATTCGCCGATCGCGCGGCGAATCAGGCGGCAACCGCGCACTGTGTCGCAACGGCGCGAAGTGATCGCTGGTCGTCATAACAACGACGTAACCGACTGTGA
>JBEKFZ010000100.1:0-15378 GCA_050013075.1 Thermoguttaceae bacterium
TGTGGACCTCGTTTTGGGTTCCCTTTCCATATCTCGCCAAGTTTGCGCTCAGCCATCAAGCCAACTCCGCCACGATCACCTCGACGCCCACCTCCTCCTGGCCCTCGACGGCACCCTCGATGGCCGCCTCCTCGACGCCATGCTCATGCTCATGTCCATGCTGCCCACGGCCATAGCCCTCGACGCCGTGGCCGTGGTGATCCTCGCCGTGGTGATCGACCAACAAAACAAAAGCCCCCATGACCACACACTGGCATGGGGGCTATATTTGATAGGAGATGGCCGAATGGGGCAGGGAATCCAACCGAAGATTGCCCATCGACTATTAGCATAATCTAGGCCAGGTGCATGGCAAGGGGGGATGGGCCGATATTTTCTCAGTCTGTTCAGTAGGTGTACAACGGGTGTCATTGACACCTGGCACTGCCATTTTTACACAATTGTACACTGTACAAGAGAAAGCGGCCGACACTAAAAAAACATCGTAAATTGCGGCATTATTCGCATTTTGTGGGCAGTGTACAAAAACCGTCAACTTGAATTTCAAGACTGCCGCCTTAGACCACTCGGCCACCCATCCGATGCGAGATTAAATATTATAACATACATCCGAACCGCATCACAGGCCGGGTATTGGTAGAAGAGTAGTATAAGTGGTGGGAAATTTTTTTCAGGTAAGCAACTTAACTCACAGCCGTAAATGCCGAGGCATGGATAAAAATATTGCATCAATACGCTTCTAGCAATAGATATGACTCCCGACCCAATCCTGTTCGGCTCGATTATTGCACATCACGTCTAGGGTTACAATTTTGCGGAGGGAATTATTTAGAAATGCTCTGAATCATCAGTGATCGGGATCAAAACATGGCCTTCCACGTGCAGAGACCGCTACCCCGACCGAGGAACATTATTTCTTTTTTGCTTCGCGGAAATCAGGCGACTCGGCAAGGGTGAAGAGAATGACCTCCTCGCCGTTTACGGTGCTGATATCGTGGTGCATGGTCAATGCCTTGACGCCGGTGACCTCCTGGACCATCGCTTCCAGGACCGGCCGGGCCATTTCGACCAGATGGGTCCGTACTTGCTTCAACAGGTCCCTTCCCTTATCGGCTGTAAGCGATTTGACCAGTTGCTGTTCGGCGGCCGTCAAAACGCCTTGAAGGCGGACCACAAGCAGATCACCAAGCAGGTGGGTATGAATCTCCTTGGGTCCCCGGCCCATGTAATCCTGTTCAAAGCTACTAATTCCTTCGCAAATAGCCGCTTCGATTTCTCCCTGTGTTTTCATAGCGACCTCGCTAACGTCCCCCGTTGACGGTTGTAGGATCACACGGACGAAAACCTCCATTTATCAGCATAACCTTAGCCATCAAATCTCCAGTACTCTGGGAAATAAGATACCAATTGCGGAATAAAAAACCAATGGGGGTTTAAAAAATCCACGATTCATGGGTCCAAGTCGGCGGTCGTGATGAACATAACGTCTTAACTGCCAAGGACTTAACAGTTGTCGGCCTCTACTAACCGCCAAGTTTTGTCCGAGAGCCAGATCCTATTGACATCCATTTTTCCCAGAAATAGAATTTATTGTATAGTGGAGTTGTAGCGAACTTGAATGTGGCTCCGCTTAAGAGATTTGATGTCGTCGGACGACTAGATAAATAGCAACCCGGCCTTGCCGGGGGGCTCGATGACGAGTAAGCCGACGTGGTCGAATACCTCAGGGTGTTCGGCCACGTCGGCTTTTTTTTTCTACGAAGGGGATGGCTCAAGGAGTAATCCTATGGAAAAGTTCGATCCGAGTGTGGCGCAGCAGATTGCTCAAGCGGCAATCGCTTTCCAGCAGCAGCGAACGGGCCACGAACCCAAATCAGTGGCCGTAATTCTGAGTGGGGACACGTTACTGATCACGCTGCACGGGGCCTTGTCGTCGGCCGAGAAGGCCCTGGCCCAAAGCCCGGAAGGCGCCGCCCAGGTGCAGGAGTTTCACAAACAATTGTTTACCAACTCCAACGAATTGCTGCGGCAGGAGATCAAAAGAATCACCGGGGTGGAGGTCCGCGAAGCGACCGCGGAGGTCGAAACGACAACGGGCACCGTGGTACAGGTGTTCACGACCGGCACCATGGTGCAGGTGTTCCTGCTCGCCAAGAGCGTACCTGCGGACAGTTGGAGCGGGAACGGATCAGGGGTTCAATCATGAAAACGGAGGTTTAAACATGTTAGTCTTATCGAGGAAAAATCAGGAATCGGTTGTGATCGGAGGATCCGATGGATTCCATCGCATACTCAAGGTAACGGTGCTAAAAATTATAGGCGGGAGAGTAAAACTGGGCTTCGAGGTCGATGCCAGCGTCCCCGTCCATCGCGGGGAGATTTGGGAACGAATACACGTCAGCGAACGGCTAAACAGCCCGACGGAAGACCTTGCAATGCCGGTTGCCTGACGCCTTGATTACGAATACACGTCAGCAACCGGCCAGACACCGTGACGGACGACCTGGCCGTGCCGGTTGCTTGACGCGTTGATTTCGGTCGGCAGAATTGTCGGGAAGAGGCGTACTTGTGAAACAACACGTGAAACTACTTTTTGCGTTCGACACTTTTTGAAAGGGGAACAGAAATGTACACTATTTTGATCGTGCTTTTGATTCTGATGCTCCTGGGATCACTGGGTACGTTGCCCACGTGGCCTCACAGCAGAAACTGGGGTTATTTCCCAAGCGGCGGGCTTGGGTTGATTGTGGTAATCCTGCTCATCCTGCTGATTATGGGACGCATCTGATCGCCAATGCCGAGAATGTGAAAAAACAACATCGGTTGTCGGCAACCTGAAGTTTATGGGCGTTTGTTACGAACAATCGAGAAAGGATTAATTATGAAGACTCTATTTGGTGCGATCGGTCTGCTCCTTGTCGGCATCGTCTGCTTGGGGTTTTATCAGGGTTGGTTCCATATTACGATACACAGCACGGACCAATCGCACCAAATAAAGTCCAGTGCTACAGTCACCGTGGACAAAGACAAAATCAGAGCGGATGAGGAAAAGGTCAAGGAAAAGGTGGGAGAGTTCGGGCAAAAGGCGAAGGAAAAAACCGGCAACAAAACAGGCATGGTCACAGAACAGTAACGGCAACCATGAGAGGTTGTGAATTATTGTAGGGTGCGTGAAACGCACCATCCCCTACAGGTTGCGGTGCGTTTCACGCACCCTACAGATTGTGGTCGTTGAAGGAGATTTGGTCATGTTGCATTTAGCTATTGTGTTCCTCGTCATCGCTCTGATCGCCGCCCTTTTCGGCTTCGTAGGAGTGGCAGGCCTCGCGTGGGAAGGGGCGAAGATACTCTTTGTAATCTTCATCATCCTCGCGGTGCTGTCTTTCCTGGGCCACGGGTTTAGAAGGGGACATTATGGAGACTAACGAATCCGCGTTAACCTCGGGTCAGACATTCCCGCCGGCGACTTCGTAGAACCGAAGTTTTCAATGAATTTGCTTAGGAATACGCCAGATCAAGGAGGGTGTCTATCGTGAAAAGGGGAGCTGTCGTTCAATCACGGCCGAATGGTTTGAAAACCATTCGAGTTTTGATGGCCGATCCGGATGAGTCTTTTCATCCAGTGTATCGAGAGCCTCTTTCACGGGAGGGCTTCGAAGTGGATATGGCATTAAGCGGGTTAGAGTGCGTTTCTCGGCTACGCGAGCGCGTGCCGGACGTGTTAGTACTTGAGCTGCAATTGCCGTGGGGCGGAGGCGACGGAGTTCTCGCCATAATGGGCGAGGTCCCCGACCTTGCAGCCGTTCCCGTGATGGTCCTTACGTCGTGCCGCGATCCTCACGTTTTGGAACGCGTGGCGCGCTTCCCGATAAGCGACTATCACCTCAAACCGCTCGCGCCCGATCAATTGGCGGGGAGGCTCCGCGCCCTACTCGATCACCCCGGACTGCGTTTCACCTTGGCCGAGCAAAACAGCCGCCTGGAATGTATGATCGCCAGGCGAACCGGCGGCCGCGTCTGGAACTTGCATGTCGAGACCGTTGAGGGGCAAATCATTGTGCACGGCTGCTCCGACTCGCACCACGTCAAACAATTGGCGCTGGCCGCCGTGCTGGAAGCGTTTGAAGCCTCGGAATCCGAACCAGGAAACGTCGAATTGGACATTGAAGTTGGGCCGGTTGACAATTGGCAGGCCCGGCGATGTGGTTTAACTAAAACAAAGAATGGGAACTACTCGGATGAATTCGATCTCACAAAGGAGAACTAGCATGAACGTACATCATATCTACAAATTATGCATAGTCATCGCACTGGCAGCCCTTGGCACAAACTTTGGCTTAGACAAGGCAATATACGCACAGCCGGTCTCGGCCGATGCCGAGGCAGGGGTGCAAGTGCTAACGCGCGGGCCGGTTCACGAAGCATTCGCTGAAACAGTGACTTACGATCCTGAACCGGGCATTGTAGCGCCGAAAGCGCCGCCGGCTGCTATCGAGGAAGTGCCGCCTGAACAGAAACCCTCGGGGGACAACGTCGCGTGGATCCCCGGCTACTGGGGCTGGGACGACGAGCGAAGCAATTTCCTTTGGGTTAGCGGCATCTGGCGCGCACTGCCGCCTGGTCGACAATGGGTGCCAGGCTATTGGGGTAAGTTTGCGCAAGGCTTTCAATGGACTTCCGGGTACTGGGCCGACGCCAAATTAAGCGAGGTTCAGTACTTGCCCGAGCCGCCTGCGACGGTTGAAGCCGGTCCTAACATTGCAGCGCCTTCGGCCGACGACATTTGGCAACCGGGTTGTTGGGTATGGCAGAACAGCCGCTACGCCTGGCGTCCCGGTTTCTGGGCCACAGCGCAGCCGGACTGGGTTTGGGTCCCTCCCCATTACGTTTGGTCGCCTCGCGGCTACGTCTTCGTCGATGGCTACAACGATTATGCGATCGCCCGTCGCGGCGTGCTGTTTGCGCCGGTTTATTTCGATGCGGACGTGTATGGGCGGCGAGGTTTCTCCTACTCGCCCGCGACGGTGATCGACCTGGCCGCGCTGACTAGCCATCTTTTCGTGCGGCCGCAATACCAACACTACTACTTCGGCGATTACTACGCCGCTAATTATCAGGACGCGGGGTTCTACTCGTCGTATTCATACAACTCCAGCCGTTTCGGCTACGATCCGATCTACGCTCACACCCGCTGGCAGCATCGGCAGGACGGTGAGTGGGAGCACCGCGTGGCAGCAGACTTTCAGAATCGCCGCGATCACGAGGATGCTCGGCCGCCGCGCACCTGGGCGGCCCAAAGAGCACTCGGCGCGAGTGGAGTTAGTTCCGGATTCGTGGCTGCCCCACTAACCCAACTGACAAAGAGCCAAGGCACTCCGCTGCGGTTTCAGCCGGTGGACCAGTTAGAGAGACAAAAGCTCGCTCAGCATGCCCAAGAGCTCCAACGATTCCGTGATGAGCGGCAAAACCTGGAAATCAACGCGGCGGGTGCTCCATCCGAAACGCGTACCAAGCAATTCGAGCCGGCCAGAGTAAAACTTCCCGGGTCTCCGATTGTGGGGAGATCGGCCGATCAGCTTGGCAAGGACCAGGCTCCACCGAAGATCTACAATGCTCCCAAGCCGGATCTCAAGGTCGAGCCCAAGCCGAGAGTGCATCTATCGGCGGGACAGCCGCAAGAACGCAAGGTGCAACTGGGGACGCCGCAGGTGAACCGGACACCGCTCGATCAGCCTCAGCCGCAGCCGAAGGTCCAGCGGTCTGCGCCGCCGACACAAGTCAATCAGCCGGCCACGCAAACACATGTCAACCCGGCGGCGGATAAGCAATCGGGAGGACAGAACAAGGACAAATCCAATGACAAGGAAAAGGACAAGGGAAAAGACAAATAGGTGGTCGTCGCGGTTGAGCGAACCCGCTCATTTAGTTTAAGAGCCTATCCCAATACAATAATGTCATTCTGAGCGAAGCGAAGAATCTAGAAGGGACATATGGCTAAAATGGGTAATAGATTGCCAAATACGGAGATCCTTCGCTACGCTCAGGATGACTTTTGGGATAGGTTCTAAGCGTCTGTACGAAGAAAAAGGAGATTTGATCACGGCCCGATCTCCTTGGTTGTTGATGTTGGCCGTACTGTTTGCGGCCGTAGGGTGCGAGCAAAACTCTGTTTTTCAGACGCCCGAAAACCGCACGAGTAGTGAATAACATTTTTTTGCAAAGGAGTTTATGTATGACTGTTGGAATGATCTTTTACGTGATAGCGGCCATAGTGCTGTTTTTGGGTGGTATCGGGTCAATCATCATCCCGAAGCCGGAAATTTGGGGGCTGTTCTGTATTGCGCTCGGCCTACTTTTGGACGAGTATGATTTTGGTTTTAGACACCGCCGTTAGGCGGCCGATGGTCTGTGCATAAAAAAGGAGGTTTGATCATGGCCCGATGTATTTGGATGTTGATGTTGGCCGTGCTGTTTGCGGCCCAAGGATGCGAACGAAAACCCGCTGATCGGACACACGGAAAGGTCACGTCCGAAGACGTGCGCCGCGATGCCAGCCAGGCCGTTGAAACTGCTGCCGAGTACTCCCAGCAGACCAAGGAAGAGTTCCAGAAGAAGCTCGAAATCCAATTCAACGAGCTGGACGCCAAAATCGCCAGGCTCCGCGAGAAAGGGCGCGACCTGAAGGACGAGGCCAAAGCCAACTGGGATCGGAAGATGGCCGATCTGGAAAAGAAACGGGAAGCGGCACGCGCCAAGCTGGCCGAGGTCGGTCACTCGAGCGCGGAGGCTTGGAAGGACGTCCGGAAGGGAGCCCAGTCGGCCTGGGACGAATTGGACAAATCCTTCCGCGACGCGTCGCGAGAGTTCTGATCGATAAGCTGTTACGAAAACAAACTTTAGGAAAAGGAGTCGCCATCATGGGTGGTAAGACAGACGTGGTGAAAGGCCGAATCAAGGAAGCCGCCGGCGCCTTGACCGGTAACGACAAGCTTCGCGAGGAAGGAAAGACCGACCAGGCGGTTGGCAAAGCCAAGCAAGCCGCAAAAAAGGCCGTCGACAAAGTCAAGAAAGCCGTGAGAAAAGCGTTCAAGTGATTAGGGAGTCATGCGATGAAAGCTACCATAGAGCTGCCGAAAGCATTTTCCGTACGTGATGATCGTGAGCTTCCGCTCATTAAAGACCTGATGGCGCGGCTGAATCCAAAGCTATTGGTCGTTCAAGTAGCGACGGGGGTGCATATCGACGGTGGCTACACCGTCAATTGGGGCCTTGTCTACATGGAAGGCCAGCCACTCACGGACGCGGATGTGGCGGCCGCGTTGAAGGAGGCGGGGCTGGATGCCCAACACAACGCGGAGATCCAGCCATCGCGCATTTGGGTCAATAATGATCCTGGGATTACCGAAATACCGCCCGAGTGATTGTACATGTCCTGGCAATAGAAAGCCCCGAGGAAGAGCATCTAAAGCGTTAGTCCGCATTTCTCACCAACGTGTGCCACTGCTTGGCGCAAGCCAAGCAGTGAACGGTGATTCGAGCAAGCACTGCTTCTACGAAGCAGTGGCACACTGTCTTGCAACGTACCGGTTTGGTGAGAAATACAGATTAGGGCTAGCGATTGCGGAAAGTGAATCTGTGACTTAACTCGGTGAAAGAGTACATCTATGTCAACAATATCACCCGAGAAAATTCGAGCCGGAATGGGGTCAATCCCTCACGAGTCGGGCGTCGCGTTTCGTGTATGGGTTCCCCACGCCGACGCGGTGTACGTCACGGGCTCGTTTAACGATTGGTCACCCGATGCACACCCAATGCAGCGTGAGGGGAGTGAGTTTTGGTACGCGGATATCTCTTCTGCCGCCATCGGCAACGAGTATCGGTACCGGATCGTAACCGGCGACAAGCAACTGCTGCGCATCGACCCCTATGCGCGCCAGGTTACCAGTTCGGTGGGCAACGCGGTTGTCTACGACCCGCACTTCGACTGGGAAGGCGACGATTATCATATTCCTCCAGTCAACGAACTCGTGATTTATGAAATGCACTTGGGAACCTTTCACGACAAGGAAGATGGAAAGTCGGACAAGTTCGAGGAAGCCCTGAAAAAACTCGATCATTTGCAGCGATTGGGCGTGAACGTCCTGGAAGTGATGCCCTTGGCCCAGTTCGCCGGCGATTTGTCGTGGGGATACAACCCCGCTTGCGTTTTCGCCGTGGAAACCAACTACGGCGGTCCGAGCGGCTTCAAGCGGTTCGTCAAAGCGGCGCATCGAGCCGGCCTGGCGGTGATCCTGGACGTCGTCTACAACCACTTCGGCCCCGGCGATCTCGATCTGTGGCAATTTGACGGCTGGAGCGAAAACGGCATGGGCGGCATCTACTTCTACAACGACTGGCATGCGGATACCCCTTGGGGGCTGACTCGCCCCGACTACGGCCGCAAAGAAGTCCGCCAATTCATCCGCGACAACGCCCTCATGTGGCTCGATGAATATCACGTCGACGGCCTGCGATTCGACATGACGCTGTATATCCACAACGTGCGGGCATCCAACGATCCGGACGGCGACTTGCCAGACGGATGGAGTCTTGTCCAGTGGATCAATCGCGACATAAAGCAGCGGTATCCGGGACGAATCACGATCGCCGAGGATTTGCAGAACAACGACCGGATCACCAAGCCCGTCGATCAGGCTGGAGGCGGTTTCACGGCCCAATGGGACGCCCGCTTTGTGCATCCCGTGCGGGCCGCCGTCATCGCGCCCAACGATGAGCAACGCTCCCTGGAGAGCATTCGCGGATTGCTCGAATCGAGCTTCAACGGAGACCCGTTCCAACGCGTGATCTACAGCGAGTCGCACGACGAAGTGGCGAATGGACAAGCCCGCGTTCCTTCGGAAATCGACACCAAGGATTCCGACAACTGGTTCGCGCAAAAACGCTCGACATTGGCGGCCGCTTTGGTGTTCACCGCGCCGGGCATTCCGATGCTCTTTCAGGGACAGGAGTTCTTGGAAGACGGCTGGTTCCAGGATTCGGTTCCGCTGGACTGGCACAAGTCGGAGGAGTTCAGCGGCCTGGTGCGGATGTATCGCGACTCGATTCATCTTCGCCTCAACCGATCGGGCTGTACTCGCGGCCTCTCGGGATCTGGAATGAATATCTTCCATCAGAATCAGGCCGACAACATGATTGCGTTTCATCGTTGGCACCAACGCGGCCCCGGTGATGATGTCGTGGTCGTCGCGAATTTCTCACATGTATCCCACGAGAATTACAGGCTGGGGTTTCCGTCGCCGGGAACGTGGCGATTGCGCCTGAATAGCGACTGGAAGGGCTACAGCCGCGCCTTTGGAAACCGGGCTTGCTCCGACGTGGTCGCCGCAGCAGAACCGCCGGACGCGGCCCCGAACACCAGCGCCCCGCAGCGGGATGGATTTCCCGCCGCGGGATTGATCGGCATCGGACCGTATAGCGTATTGATATTTTCGCAGGACAACAACCTCTAGTAAAGGAGAGTCGCATGAAAGGTGACGAAAGAGTGGTTAAGAAGCTCGACGAGTTGTTGAGCGACGAGTTGACGGCCATTAACCAGTACATGGTCCATTCGGAGATACATGCGTAACTTCTCGGCGAAGGTTAGGACAGGCCTGTAAATGCATACCCAAGCCTTTGGCAATGCCAGGCAGTAATAAATAGTAACATTTGTTTTAATCTATCGAGGCCGCCCGGCGGGGCGATAGGAATTCAACCAATTTTCGATCTCTTCGGCTTGAGCGGTCCGGCCCTTGGATCGGGCAAGTTCTATGGCCTTTCGGGCCGCGGCTATGGCATCGGCCGAGCGGCCTGCTTTGGCATAGGCCAACACCAAGTTGGAATACGCGGCGTCGTAGTCGGGCTTAAGCCGTATTGCTTGCTCATATTGTTCGATCGCCTCGGGCAACCAGCCCGTATGATCCAATGCGCAGCCCAGATTGTTGTGGGCCTCGGCATAGCCGGGATCGAGGATTAGGGCTTGATTGTAATGTTCGATCGCCTCGGAAAACCGGCCGATATCGGCCAGAGCGATGCCCAGGTTATTATGGGCCTCGGTGAAGTTGGGCTTGCTCTGCAGGGCATGTCGATAATGTTCGATTGCTTCCAGCGGTTGGCCACTGTGGATAAATATATTGCCATAATTGTAGTGGACCTCGGCATAGTCGGGCTCGAGTTTTAGGGCTTGCTCGAAGTGTTCGATCGCCTGTTGATATTGGCCTATTGCCTTCAAAGCGGTACCCAGGTTGTAGTGGGCCTTGGCATAGTTGGAATTAAGCTCCAAGGCCCGTTGGCAATGTTCGATCGCATCGCGCGGCCGGCCTGCTTGGATCAATACATTGCCCAGATTATTTTGGGCCATCCAACAATTCGGATTTTTTTCCAGCGTGGCCGTATAAAGGACTATGTTGTCGCGGTAAATTTCACTTTGCCTGTAAGTCAGAAATGCGAGAGTTCCCGCCACAACAACGGCGACGACGGTTGCCGCCCGGCGTTCTCCGCCCCGCGCCCGCCGCCGCCAAACGCTCCAAGACGCCGCCGCCAATGCAATCACCCCGATTATGGCGATGTGCTGATAGTGGTCGGCCACCAGCGAATACTTCATGAAGCCCACGTCCGTAAAACCCATTACCGGCACAAGCGCCGCGCAGAAAAAAACCCAGGCAAACAACAACGGCCGGCTCCAGCTTTTTCTGTATCGCCACAGCGCCGCCGTAACGGCCAATGCACCAACAAGCGGCAGCCACCACAGCGGATTGCCGTGCTCGATCTGCCACTGCGGATAGATAAAGGCCAGATCAAAGGGCAAAATCGCCTTGTACAGGTAGAACCATACCACTGCGCCCGCCCCCAACACACGCTCCGTGAAATCGGCGTTTCGCACCATTACTTCCTCGCCGTGCGATTGGAACCAGAGGTTCACTGCCGTCAGCGCCACGGCGACCGCGAAAAATGGGACTGTTCGCACTATATCCCAACGGGAGATGAAGACAGTCCACCGCGGACGCAGCCACCAAACTATCGCCAATAGCAAAATCGGCAATATCGCCGCCGATCCCTTGCTGAGCATCGCCAACACAAACGCCGCCAGGCTCAACCAGTACCAAAAATAAAAGGATGAAGGATGAGGGATGAAGGATGAATCAGCGGGCAGAGGACGGTGAACCATGGACAATTTAGCCGCGAGCCGAGGGGGAGCGAGTCCGAAATATTTCAAATACCACAAAATCGACAGCAGGAAGAACAACAGCGACATCATGTTTTTCCGCTGCGCTATCCAAGCCGCCGATTCCACGTTCACCGGGTGCACGGCAAAGATCACGGCCGCCAAAAAGGCCCCGGGGATGGATAATCTCCGCATGATAATCCAAATCAGCAACGATTCGACGACATGCAGGATCAGGTTAGTGACATGGTAGCCCGGGGAGTTCATCGCCCAGAGGCGCCACTCGAACCAGAGTGCGGTATTTGTCACCGGCCAATAGTCGTACGGTTCGGTGGTGCACCAAAATTGGAACAGGCCGTCGGGGGCCTTGATGGACGGATTTTTCGTCAGAAGTACGTCGTCGTCCAAGATGAACCCGCCGTTTAACGCGGGAAGATAAGCAACAAAGGCCATGACGGCGATTATCGCTACTCCAGCCGCCACGATCAGACTCGGCCCAGATGACACACAGGCCCACGACCATGGCCGGGCAGCATACTTATGGAAATTATTCATTTCATCGAGATCGCCCTGGCCAAGGGCTGAACAATGGATAATGGGAACTTGAGTCTTATTATGTACTTAGCGGATTGACTGTTATTCGCAAACGCCGTTACACGACTGGAAAATATCATTTGTATACACTGCTAGCAGGATAAAAGACTCCAGACCTCTTTATCCTTTTACCTTTATCCTTTTATCCCTTTATGCGCGTTTTGTTACCTTAGCCATGAGATGCAGCGTCCGCATCGTATCGTCCGTGAAGTACGT
Source organism: Thermoguttaceae bacterium (assembly GCA_050013075.1). GTDB lineage: Bacteria > Planctomycetota > Planctomycetia > Pirellulales > Thermoguttaceae > JBEKIK01. Next base: position 12,011 of record JBEKFZ010000100.1, read on the forward strand.
TCGGTAAGATTGGCACCTTTCGGCAATCTTCCGCAATATCTCCTTAAAACTCCACAATTCTACGCCCGCGTCCTTTGCCGCAGCAGGAACATCAGCATTCCAGTCCCAAGAGACAATGACCTTGGTGTAGTTGCCAGGCTCAAAGCCATATTCCTTCAGTTTTTCTAAGACTTGTTTTGCACCAAACTTGCGCTCCGTAAAAAATCCAAGCGTTCTTCTCTGCCCAGCCTGCTTGCCCCGCTTTTTCCGTTCTTCGTCAGAAAAAGGCTTGGTGGTAAGAAGCGAGTAGGCTCCCGAAATTGAAATACCGCTCTCGATGTGATAGCGGCGAATGTTCCCGTTCTTGGCAGCGTCCACAGCTAGCAAGTCGATCTCAAATTGCCCCCGGCACTTGATATTGGGGATAGTGAACCATCCCTTGACGTAGTGGACATAGGCGTCAACGATCTTTTCTGTTGTTTCCATGAAGCCCCTTCTCCTCGTTCAACTGTTCCCAGCTATTCTATCATTTTGAAAGACAAAAATAGTGAATAAGTCCAATAATTATCCTTGCACTTGTCACCCGCAGGGACAGAAGGTGGATTAGAGATCGAGTTTCTGCACCGTTATCCATTGCCGCTCGGTCGACGCCAGCCAGCATACCGGCCGCACTGTCCACCGTCAACAAGCCTCCTCTGACCACCAACCGCTCAACATGGTCGCCCGTATGTCTTATCGGGGGTTGACGAGAGAAGATTATGGGGGTAAACTTGAACGCAGGGTTAGTCCACAGAGGAAGTGCGTATTTTTATGGCCACTACCAATCTTACCATTCAAGTTAGCGAAGAAGCGGCAAGGGCCTTTACGCAAGTCTCGCCGGAAGATCAGCGCAAAATCCAATTGCTGCTTGATCTTCGCTTGCGAGACCTGACCATTTCGCCTCTTCCACGAAAATCTCTTCAGGTCGTCATGGACGAGATCGGCAAAAATGCCGCCGCGCGCGGGCTTACGCCGGCCGGTTTGGAGTCGCTGCTGAATGACGACTGACTTGCGAGTGGTGTTTGACACCAACGTCGTCATCAGCGCCATGCTCTTGCCGCTTTCGATTCCCCGTCGGGCGCTAGATCGTGCCATGCGAGAAGGTCGCCCGTTGCTTTCCGCTGCCACGACAACTGAACTGAACGAGGTGATTCACCTTCCGAAATTCGACAAATACCTCTCCGAAGAGGAACGTATCGAGTTCTTGACAACACTCGTGCATGAAGCGGAATTGGTGAATGTCGTGGAAACGGTGACCGACTGCCGAGACCCGCGGGACAACAAGTTTTTGGAATTGGCCGTCTCGGGCCGGGCCACGCATATCGTCACCGGAGATTCAGACCTCCTCGTGCTTCACCCATTTCGCGGCATTATCGTGGTTTCGCCGAGCACGTTCCTTACGTTGGTGTAAGATGTCTCAATCAACAAAACGCAACGGGGAATTCCGGTGACATCATACTTAAATCCTATATTGTTTTACCTTGATACGCGTTGCGGCCGTTTTATTTTTTTCATTTCATCGAGATCGCCCTGGCCAAGGGCTGAAGGACGTATTCGATCACGTGGTTTTCCAGCATGTCGGAGCAGACTTTGGAAAGCTGGTCTAGGGTTTCCACGAAGGTCGTATCGGGCGAAAGGCTGCCGTATTGCCGGGCGGTCACGTAAACGCTGATTTGTTCCTCGGGATATTCCCCGATGCGGACTTGATAGGCGTTGGTCCGGGTTTCCACGCTCCAGCGGCACTGCAAACGACATTCATCGTCCAAGGCCACGGTCAGCGAAGGTTCGTAATTGATAACGGTCACGCCGGGCACCTCCAGCAGCCGCTCCAGGCCGGGACCGACGCCCAATGCCTCGGCCACGAGCTGATTTTGGTTGCCCCGATAAGTGAAATCAAAACCGTAGAGCAAATCCAGGGCCTCGCAATCCAGCGGACTGACCGAAAGCGTGTAAGGCGCCAATTCCAAGATCAGTTTATGCTGCTGCATGGCCTCCTCGATCTTATCCGGGTTGACCTGCCCGGAGCACACTCGCCTGGGCTCGATGGTGCACCAGCGATAACTGCCGCGTTCCTTGTCTTCCTCGAGCACGAAATCGCCCCGCTCGCGGCTGTAGAAATTCCGCATGGTAGGGTAGGTTTTTTGTACCCGCTCGAAAAAATGCAGCACGGTTTCGCGATTGGCCGGAAGCTCCATCTCCGTGCCGAGATTCATATTGATGTAGAAATCGTCGCTCAACGAATTATAACGATTCATTCCCGTGGACCCCGAATTTCCCAAACTAACAAAAACTTAGTTGACAAGGCGTTCGCTGGAAGTATAACCATCAAAACGTTAATTATGGGTTTATACTTGAACAATGTACAGAGATGCCCGAAGGCATCGGTCAAAGGTTTCTACCGCGTTGTGGAATTAGATGAAGAAAGAAGAAAAGCCATACTGGATGGTTGTATTCCCTAGTTCTTTGGGCTGGTTCGCCCTGTTGGGTGACAAGGGCCGCATAAAAGAGCTTACCTTCGGTCATCCGTCTTCTCGGTCGGCGAAAAAGGCATTGTCGCACGGTTTTCTGGCCCAGGCCCGGAGTATGCGTGGGAAACCGCCCTTGGTGCGCAGGCTTCAAGCCTATGCCAAGGGCACTGGTAAAGACGATTTTCGCGATATCCGGCTCGATCTTGGAGGTCTAAGCGTATTTCAACGCCGGGTATTGGCCCTGTGCCGCAAAATTCCCTTTGGAACCAGGCTTAGCTACGCACAGTTGGCCGCCCGGGTTGGTTCTCCTCGCGCATATCGGGCAGTTGGTAATTGCATGGCAGGCAATAAAATACCGATAATTATTCCCTGCCATCGGGTGGTGCCTTCAAGCGGCGGTCTTGGATCTTATTCCGCTCCCGGCGGTATGCTCATGAAAAAGCGGCTGCTGGGTATCGAAAACCCGGCGTTTAAATGTCGTGGAGAAAATCAGAGCCGGGGCGTGTCGCCCCTGTAATTCCGCACCCGACATGGCCTGGCTCTGTTGCGAATACGCGACATTCATTATCTGAGACTCAATAAATCGTGCTTTTTAGCCCAAAAATTGGCCTAGAATTGGTTAAAGCTTTTGGGCACAATACCGCCCCTTATTTACCTACCCAAAAACCGCCAACTCATAAGGTATTGCCGGCGTGAGAATTTCGGACCTGGGAAATCCTATGTTCTTCGCTCCCGAGACGTCTCCCTTGAAACCGGAATCATGGGACGTGGATCGACGCCAAGACGGCGCGGTCCTGGTCCGCGTACATTCCTCGGACCGGAACGGGCAACGCTTGCCTGACGCCGTGTTTGCCTTCCGCCTGGGCGATCCCCAATATAATT
>JBEKFZ010000101.1:0-15327 GCA_050013075.1 Thermoguttaceae bacterium
CATACGACTTTGCAACTTATAAGTTCCTGCTAGAATATGATCTATAGGACATATTACGATGTCCCCCGGAGGGTACGCGAATGGTTAGCAGCCTGACTCGAAATCAGGTGCCGGGTAACCGGTTGAGGGTTCGACTCCCTTGCCCTCCGCTTTTAAGCCGGGAGTTGCTAAGACTCGCCGGCTCTCCCTATTTCTTGCCAGCGTAAGGACTTGCGGAGCCAACGAATCGGCCCCTGGTCCGGTGGTCGTGAGTGGGTTTGACTCGCCACCCTTTGCCATCGCAAGCAACCTCCTGCCGTCCAACTACTGACCAAAATGCTGACCACAATCCGGCTGGTCCAATGGCTCGACGTCGCAGGTGCTGGTTGACCTGAGGATCACGATGTCAACGGGCACCATCGGGCACCGACGGGGCACCATGCGAAGCATGGTCGCGTTGGTCGGCATGGTCGGTTGGTCGGTCGTAGTTTGGTTGCGGCCAAAGGCCGTGCTAGGAAAAAGGTGGTAGGAACCGTTTTTTAAATCAAAAAGTCGAAAGAAACGGTTCCTGACACTTTTTTATGAATGAGGCTTTTTATTGCTAAGCCAGTCGATTACGTAGAAAAACACCGGCGTAAGGAAGATGCCGAAAAGCGTAACGCCCAACATGCCGCTGAAAACGGCCGTGCCCAATGTCCGCCGCATCTCCGCTCCCGCCCCCTCGGCTATCACCAAGGGAACCACCCCTAAAATAAAGGCGAACGAGGTCATCATGATCGGACGCAATCGCAGCCGGCAGGCCTCCATCGTCGCCTCTCGTCGCTCCTTGCCGCCCTCACGCTGCTGCTTGGCGAATTCCACGATCAGAATGGCATTCTTGCTGGCCAGGCCCACCAGGACCACGAACCCGATCTGGGTGAATATGTTGATGTCCATCCGCGCCAAGGCCACCCCGGCTATCGAGCACAACAGGCACATCGGCACGACAAGTATCACCGCCAATGGCAGCGACCAGCTTTCGTACTGCGCGGCCAAAACCAGAAACACCAGCACCACGGCCAATGCGAAAACATACATCGCCGTATTGCCCGCCAGGTTCTGCATCAAAGTCAGCTCGGTCCATTCGGCCGTCATGCTCTTGGGCAACTCCCGCTCGGCCAGACGATTCATCAACGACACGGCCTGGCCGGAACTTGTGCCCGGAGCTATGTTCCCGTTGATCGGGGCGGACGGATACAATTGGTAGCGAGTAATCATGACCGGACCGGGAACGTCCTTGATGGCCGCTAAAGTGTTCATCGGAACCATTTGGCCCTCGGCGTTGCGGACTTTAAGCTGCCCGACCTCCTCGACCCGGTTGCGAAATCCGCCGTCCGCCTGTAGATCGACCTGCCAGGAACGGCCGAACTCGTTGAAGTTGTTCACGTACATCGATCCCATGAACACCTGCAACGTATTGAACACGTCGCTTATGGCCACACCCAACGATTTCACCTTTGTGCGGTCGATGTCCACAAACAACTGCGGCGTGTTGGAACGGTACAGCGTGAACAGTCCCATCAGCCCGGGCTGGTGGTTGCCGCGTTCGATCAACAGGTCGGTCATCTGTTGCAGCGCCTGTGGACCAAGAGACCCGCGGTCCTCGACCATCAGTTTGAAACCGCCCGCCGTGCCCAGGCCGTCCACCGGCGGAGCGCCGAATACGCCCACCGACGCCTCCGGAAACTTGGCGTAACACAGCCTCCGCAACCGGGCCGCAATCGCCTTGTCCGAGAGCTCGCGCCCCCGCCGTTGGTCGAACGGTTTTAATAGCACGAACAGCGAACCGAAATTAGGCGCGTTGGCCTGTAACAGCAGCGACTGCCCGGACACCGCCAACGTGTGCGCCACGCCCGGAAGCGACTGGGCAAGCGCCGCGATTTTCGTTACCACTGCCTGGGTCCGCTCGACCGACACCCCGTCGGGCAACTGCACGTTGACCAGCAACCGGCCCTTGTCTTGTTCCGGGATGAAGCCCGTGGGCATTTTGGAAAATCCCCATCCGGTCAACACGAGCAAACCCCCGTAAAGCATGAGCACGACCAAACTGCCGCGCAGCAAAATGCCCACCATCCGGCTGTAGAAGTTGGTCGACTGCGTAAAACCCCAATTGAACGCCTTGAAAAACCAGCCTAACAACCCGTCGAGTATCGCCGAGAGCGGATCCCGCTTGGCCCCGTGCGGCTTTAAAAGCAGCGCGGCCAATGCCGGACTGAGCGTGAGCGAGTTAAAAGCCGATATCACCGTCGATACGGCTATCGTCAAGGCGAACTGCCGGAAAAACTGACCCGTGATCCCGCTTATAAACGCGCAAGGCACGAACACCGCGCACAGGACCAATCCCACCGCGATCACCGGCCCGGTCACTTCTTCCATGGCCTTAATGGCCGCCTCTTTCGGCGGCAATCCGGCCGCCAGCCACCGCTCCACGTTTTCCACCACCACTATGGCGTCGTCCACCACGATGCCAATAGCCAGCACCAAGCCGAATAGCGAGAGGTTGTTGAGACTAAAGCCCATGCCCGCCATCACCGCGAACGTGCCCACGATTGCCACCGGCACGGCCACCAGCGGAATTACCGTCGCACGCCAGTTCTGCAAAAACACCAGCACCACGAGGGCCACCAAAATTATCGCGTCCCGAAGCGTCTTCAAAACCTCCACGATCGACTCGCTTATGAACGGCGTGGTGTCGTAACCGAACTGGTAATCGAGTCCCTCGGGAAAGCTTTGCTTTAGTTCCTCCATTTTCTTGCGGATTCCCTTGCCGGTATCCAGCATGTTGGCCGTGGGCGTCTGGAAGATCGCCAGACCGACCGACGGCATCCCGTCGATTCGGCACGCCTGGTCGTATTGCTGTGCGCCCAGTTCAATCCGGGCGACGTCGCACAACCGCACAAGTGGCACGTCCATGCTGCCCTGCGCCGGCGGACCGGTTTTAAGGACGATCTGGCCGAACTGTTCCGGATTGACCAGCCGGCCCAAAGCTGTGAATGTGGGTTGAAAATTCTGACCGGCCGCCGCGGGCGGCTGCCCGAGCTGTCCGGCCGCCACCTGGTTGTTCTGTTCCTGGACGGCATTAACCACGTCGTTGGCCGTGAGATTCCGCGCGGCCATCTTCTCCGGATCGAGCCAGACTCGGATGGCATAGTCCCGCTCGCCTAAAAATGTCACGTCGCTGACGCCCGGCAATCGCATCAGTTCGTCCCTGACGTGGAGCATGGCGTAGTTCGACAAGTACAACGTGTCGTACCGGTTGTCCGGGGAAAACAAATTTACGGCCATGAGGATGCTGGGGTTTTTCTTCTTGATATTGATCCCCTGCAATTGCACCTGTTGGGGCATCTGCGGCATGGCCAACTGCACCCGGTTTTGCACCTGCACCAAGGCTATCTTCAAATTCGTGCCGATATCGAAAGTCACGGTCAGAACGTAAGCCCCGTCGTTTGTGCACTGCGACGACATGTACAGCATGTTCTCCACGCCGTTGACCTGCTGCTCGATCGGGGCCGCCACCGTGTCGGCCACCACTTGGGCGTTCGCCCCCGGATACATGCACGACACCTGCACGGTCGGAGGCGTTATGTCCGGATACTGGGCTATCGGCAGCGACGGAATCGCCACGCCCCCGGCTATCACGATCACTATCGACAACACCGAGGCAAAGATCGGCCGATTAATGAAAAAACGGGAGATCATAGACGCCTCTTGTTAAAACTAGTTCATGGTGCTGTCCTGGATTGCCAAAAAACGTCCTCTCTCCCTTTGGGAGAGGGTTAGGGTGAGGGCATGGCGGTTAAGGCTTGACATCGGCGGATTTTTTCCCCGTGGGCTTATCATCCGATGCTTTTTTATCGACCACTTTCACATCGGCGGACTGCCCGCTCGATCCGCCTTGCGATCCGGCCGGACCGGCCAAGGAGGCCATGTCCACCTCGTCGGCTTCCACTTGAATCCCGGGACGAATCCGCTGCAATCCGTTGACCACCACTCTGTCGTCCGCTTTCAGGCCCTGTTCGATCGCCTGCAGGCCGTCAAAAAGCATTCCCAGCTTCACGCGGCGATAACCGACTTTGTTCTCCTTGTCGATGACGTAAACGAATTTTTCACCCTGGTCGGTCCCGATCGCCCGTTCGGTCACCAGCAGCGCTTGATGCTGTTCGCCCATTCGCAAACGCACCCGCACGAACAAACCGGGCGTCAGGACCGGCGGTTCTCCGGGCTTATATGGATTTTCAAATACGCCGCGCACCTGCAGCGTGCCGGTCTGCGGATCCACGGTATTATTGGTGAAGTCGACCGTGCCTTGCAATGGGAACCGCCGTTGGACGTCGTCGGCCAGTCCCATTTGGATTTGCACGTCCCGGGCGCTTTGCGATTTTATGACCCCCTCGCGGATCATCTTCCGCAGCCGCAATACCACGGGCTCCTCGATGTCGAAGTAAGCGTACATCGGATCGATCGACTTGATGGTGGTCAGCACCGTCATATCGGCGTTGACCAGGTTTCCCGGCGTGATCAAGGTGCGGCTGATCCGTCCGGTCAAAGGCGCGGTTATTCGCGTGAATACGAGGTTCAGTTTGGCCATATCGACTTGGGCCTGGGCCGCCTTTATCGCGCCGACGTTCTCGGCCTGCTTGGCCACGTACTCGTCGAGATCCTGTTGGCTGCCCGCGCCCTTCTCGGCAAGTTTTGTGTACCGATCCACCTGGATGACCAACAGTTTCTTATTAGCCTCCAGGCGCTCCACCTGACCATTGGCCTGGTCCAGGGCCGCTTGAAACGGCCGGGGATCGATCTGATACAACAGAGCGCCTTCCTTGACTATTTCGCCGTCCTTGAAATTCACCTCATTAAGGTAGCCGGTTACCCGCGCGCGAATGTCGACAGTACTTATTGCGTCCGTGCGCCCGGTAAAATCCTCATAATCGGTAACCTCGCGCACAATGGGCCTGCTCACCGTAACCTTAGGCACCGGCGGCGGAGCAAGCGACGGCGCCCCTCCGCAACCAAGAAAAAAACCCGCCAAAAAAAGCCCCAGTAAGGCGTTAAAACAACGTAATTTAGACATAATCCAGGGATCCTATGAAACATTCACGGTAAAGCAATAAGCAATTATAGGATAAGATTTTACGAAATCAGGCCTTTTCTACTAATCTCATTTTTTGAGATAACGGGGCCGAAAAACAATCAAAAACCCCCAACGGGATTTGGTGCGATGGCAGTTAGCCCGAAGGGCTTATAATATGACAGCCCTCCGAAAAACACTCCATATTGCTTTGCACTATTTCGGGCGACGTGTTGGCGTAGCAGTAGCGGCATAAGTGCGGGCAGGTATTGTATTGGCCGATGTCCTTGCTGACTATACATCCACAGGCTTTGCGCTGGCCCTTGTCTTTCAGAAGGTTTTGATCGAGCATGACGGGTGGCAATAGCTGTGCGCCAGTGTCGGAATCGGCTTTGAAGGCGTGCAACAATTCGCGGTCGTTGCGGGAGATTTTCAGCAGCAACTCGCCGTCGATGCAGCGGTTGTGTTCGATGCCGTACGGTGAAAGATCAACGGCCTCGGCACAAGTACACGCCTTGATTTTCCAATCGGCCAACAAGCGGGCCAATCCGGCGGCAAAGGCATGCATGGCCGGAACGTCGAACTCGCGGAATCGAACGCCCGAGAGTTCGAGATTCTTTTGCACCTTCGCATATCCGGCAATGTCGGCGAAGCTGAAGACCAACTTTTCGGTGTAAGGATGAAGTTCCCACCCGATTCGCTCCACCTTTGCCAAGAGATCGTCAACCGTCAGTGTGTCGGTCAACAACAGCGGATCGTATCGCCAGATAACGCGGCCTTTTCCGAGCGTTTGCGAAAGCCGCTTGAACGTAACCAGCCGCTGAGCAAGCGGCGGTACATGCGGCTCAAGTCCTTCGGCCTCGTAGTCGTTGATCGTGAACTGGAAATAATACGCCAATCCACGCCGGTCGAATTCCGGCAAGAACGGCAGCATGGGGGCGGCGTTTTTTGTCCAAAACACAAACGCCCTGGCCCGATTGAAACTGACATAAACCGTTCGCCCGCTGAACGGATTGATCCACTTGCAATATCCTGCGTCGAGGCGATTTTTCAGCCACCGGGCATGAAACGCGGGAATATCGGTCGAACGGCTCGCCGAGATAATGTACGGTGCAACGGCCTTTTGCGGCCCGGCATTCGTATCAATCGTGACGGTCGGCCATTTCATGCTCAGATCGGTCTGCCCTGAATGTATGGGTGGTTCTAGTTCGAAATTGGGATATATTAACGCAAAAAGGACTCGCGCCGATTCGACGCAAGTCCCTATGCCCTAACAGTGCGGGAAACAGGACTTGAACCTGCACGACCTTGCGGCCACTAGGCCCTCAACCTAGCGCGTCTGCCAATTCCGCCATTCCCGCTGGGGATTTTATTCACCACGAAGAACACGAAGATTACGAAAAAATAATATAACTAAATTGATTGTTATATGCAAAAGCCTAAACAAACGTTTACAATAAATACCTGCAAATCTTCGTGATCTTCGTAACTTCGTGGTGAGAAATAAAGAGCTAATTCAGTTTACCCCATCCACGCCGGGCGTCAAGATGCGGTACGCTTGACGATCAAAATCGCCACGTCGTCCTGATCCGGGTTGGCCGCGTGCAATCGCAGGCATTCCCGGGCCATCGAGGTCAATTGATCGGCCGAAAGGTGGAGGTTGGCCGACAATAAATCCGCCAGGCCCGATTCCTCCAGCAAACGCCCTTGCTTATCGGCCGCAATGCGGAATCCTTCGTTGAATATCGCCAGCGCCTCGCCGGGCTGCAACTGACAGACCAGCGGCTCGTAATCGGTCTCCGGGCTTTCGCCCAGCGGCGGCGATCCGTGGCCCAGCGATTTCCACTCGTCTTGCCGCAGCAAAACCACTGACGGTTTGCCGGCCGTGGCAAAACACACCCGGCCCCCGGCGATTTCGATCAATCCGTAAAACATGTCGGCGTATTGATCGCCCGCCGATCCGGTCCACAGCGTCAAATTTACCTGTTGCAGAGTTTGCTCCGCTTGACGGTGGTACCGGCCGTGTGAACGCACCGCGGTCTTAACGGCACAGGCCGAAAACGCCGCCTCCAGCCCCCGGTTCATCGCATCGCCCAGCGTTACGGCCAGAAGCCCGTCGGACAAACAGAACCAATCGTAAAACGCCCCTCCCAGTTCCTGTCCTTGGGCGGCCCAAGCCGATATATCCCAGCCGTCCAACATGGGCGAGATGGCGGGCAGTTGATTCCGCACCAGCCGTTCAGCCGTGGTCCATTGTTTTTTCATTTGCGCACCGTCGACGCCCTCGCGCAACAGCATTTCTCGCTCCAAGTCGGCGGCCACCTTGCCCGCCACAATCTCGATGATGTGCACTTGCTGATCGGTAAATTCATGCACTTCCGTTCCGAAAACCCACAGCGTGCCCAACAACATGGCGGCCGATGCCACCGGCACGCACACGGCCGACACAAAATCCTCCGGCGACTTCCAGCCCGGCATCATCGCCGTGTTTTCCATCACCACCGCATGGCCTAAAAGCGCTTCCAAATCGGCTAACTCGCCTTTCATCTGCCGGGCCGGCGCCATCAGGCGTTCGAACGGCAGACCCCAGCAGGAACGCATCTTCAGCTCGGTCGTCGCTTCGTCGATCAAGTACAAGGCCGCAGCCTGGCAATCCACCGCCTCGGCCGCGCCGCGGAGCGTGGTCTGCAATTTCTCCGCAAGATGCGATTCCTCGTCGCTAAGCGTGACCAAAGGCACGCCGGCCGCCAATTCGGCCTCGCGCTGCCACAGTACGTGCCGGGTCTGCTGGAGTTCGTCCAACATGCCGGCTATGGCCGAGGCCAGCGCCCGGGCGGTCTCAAAATCCACCGTCCTGCTCCGGACGCCATCGTCCGCCTTCGTGTCCGGCGGTTCCAACCGTAGATGCCCGGGAGGAGAACCTTCGCCGGGTGTGATCGGTACCGTCCAAATCCCCTCGCTCGGTGACTTCGGCTCGACCCCCGCTACGTAACGAAGCGACCACCCGGTCATGTCTTGGAAAGCACGCAAAACCCCCGGCAAACTCCCAATCGCCTCGATCGGCGGACGGACGACCTTGGGAGAATGTTCGGTGTAAAGCTTCAAATGAGTGGAGGAAGGATGGGCCACGGGCGTTGTCTTTTCAGCAGTTTACAGTCATCAGTTTTCAGTAATCAGTAATCAGTTTTTTTGTTTAGACGCGACCGGGCACCAACCAAAGGTTGGTCGGGGAGCGGGGGGAGCGGAACATCCGGCACAATCGTTACCGTTATCACAATCGACCGACTTTCCATGCAATGTTCAAATCCCGCAGCCCGCCTATCATCCTTGACCGTCACAATTTAACATCGGACGGTTTTTCCCCCAACGTGAGAAGGTTTTTCAACCGGGGAAAAAGAGATTAGAGATTATGGGCTGGAATTAACGGATAGAAGATGAGAATTGATGATATAGAAAAGAATGAGAGGAGCAATACCCCTTCAAAAAAAACCGCTTGCGGTATTGCAATATGCAAAAAATCGCTCGCGGTTCCTGGTTCCCACGCAGAGCGTGGGAACCAGGAAAGTACCATCCTTTACCGTTATTTTGGTGACATTTTACTGACAAGAAAGGTACACATCTTGCAACCGTACATGTCAATAATTCATATTATAGCTATGTAAATCGGACACCTTTAATTAAGGGGATTTTATCATGGCTAAATGGTCTATCAATTCTGTTGACACACCGGAGGCACAAAAAGCCTTTCGTGAAGCAGACAGTATCGAAACGTATGATGCCAGTAAAGATTGCTATGAACAACTTTTTGGAGAGGATATTGTAGCAAGGATGCGCCCTCATGGCGTTGGACCCTATGAAATAAAACAAGAGATAATCTTAGAGCGTCTAACAAAATGAAATTTATAAAAACCTAGAACAAATTAGGATACAACCAAGGGTCAGGAAAGCTTCATGAATATCATCGCGTCGCTCAAAGCGAACTCGCAAACGCCGAAATTGGTGGAGCCAACTGTTAGTGCGTTCCACAACCCAGCGGAAAACACCCAAGCCGCTGCCATGTTCGGTATTGCGCTTTGCCAGCACCGGCACAATGCCCAACCGCCGCAAACGTTTACGGTGAGGTTGCGAGTCGTAAGCACGATCGCCTTGAACACGTTGAGGCCTTCGCCTTGGATGTCCGCGTTTGCCTCGTACCGGCGGAATGGCGTTTACCAGCGGCAGCAATTGCGTAACATCGTGTGCATTGGCACCGGTCAACGTGGTTGCCAAGGGGATGCCGTTAGCATCCGTGAGGACATGATGTTTCGAGCCGAATTTGCGGCGATCCGTGGGGTTTGGGCCAGTTTTTGCCCCCCAAAAACTGCCCGTATGGACGTGCTGTCGACAACTGCCCGCGACCAATCGATTTCCTCCGCCGCCTGTAGATGGTCGAGCAGTATCCGATGGATCTTGTTCCATACACCTAGCTGTTGCCAGCGACTCAACCGCCGCCAACAGGTCATTCCTGATCCGCATCCCATTTCTTGTGGCAGATATTCCCATGGTATGCCTGTTTTCAACACGAACAGAATCCCTGTCAGAACATCGCGATGGGATAATGGTTTGCGTCCCGGATACCGGCGACGTCTTCGCTTTGGTGGTGGTAGTAACGGTTCGATCAATTTCCACAGTTCATCATCTAAAATTGGCTTTGACATGGTCGTACCTCCTTGTACGGCCAGGGATTTTAACAAGTATAGGTAATATGTAAAAGTTCATTTTGTTAGAAGCTCTTAGTTTTATTTAGCCCCCCGTGAATACACGGGGGGGCTTTGTTTGCTGTTTTACTTTAATCCTCAATTCCAGAGGCGAAAGTACACCAAACCGCTCCCCGACCAACCTTCGGTTGGTGCCCGGTCGCGGCTATTGAGTCTCAGGTAATGAATGTCGCATTTTCGCTCAGAGCCGGGCCGTGTCGGGTGCGGAATTACCGGGGCGACACGCCCCGGCTCTGACATTTTATGTGACATTCTTTTTCCGACACCCAATAAACCAGCCACTCTTCTGATTCTGCTGTCAGCAGCCCAATGCCCCCTGTTCTCCAATTGCCTCAAATTACCAAGTCGCGTCAGTTTCTCGCCTAATTATTGCAATATTCCCCTTGCCGGAATACGGCTGTTTAGGTATTTCTACGCGACCCGGTAGAACTCTGTAATGACCTGATGCGTATGTGTGTTTTAGCGGGGCTCTTCAGTACTAACTCTTGTTTCGCCGTTTGAAGATTTGCCGACTTATGCCGAAAGGGCCAAGGATGGCCGAGCTGCCAGTGGAATCACGCGTTGCCAAAGGTTTTGTGCCCTTTTGTAAGGCATTATTGACACTGCTGGCATTGGGATTTTGCCAGGCCACGGAGAGCAAGGCCCAATACGCATCCGGACCGACCGCCGGGCCGGCTCTATCCGCGCCGGCATCCGCACAGGCATCCGTGCCGACATCCACGCCGGTTCAATCGGAGCCTGCAAAGGAAATTGTGGCTGAGGTGCGGATAGTGGGCAACACCTTGCCGGTGGAAAAGATCAAACCCTTCATCCGCACCCGGGCTGGCCGGCCGTTTGATAAGGAATTGGTCGAAGAAGACGTTCGCCGCTTGGACAGTTCGAAAATGTTCGTCAACGTGGAGACTTTTTTCCAACGCACCCCGGGCGGACGAATCGTGATTTTCAAGGTGCTGGAACGGCCCATGCTGGTCGACGTGAAGTTCGTCGGCAACAGCAAAGTCTCCAAGAAAAGACTGCAAAAAGAGGCCGCCTTGAAGGCCGGCGATCCCCTGGATCCCTTCGCCGTCGAAGAGGCCCGCCGCAAAATCGAGGAATACTACCGCACAAACGGTTACGACAAAGCCCGCGTCACCCTGCTGGAAGGCGACAAACCCCAGGACCACCGCGCGATTTTCCTGATCAACGAAGGCGTGAAACAAAAAGTTCAGTACACCGCCTTCGTGGGAAACACCATCGCCTCCGACGCCCGGCTCCGCACGCAAATCAAAACCTCACGCCCTATTCTTTATCTATTCAAGGGCGAACTCGACCGCAAGGAACTCGACGAGGACGTCCAGCGCCTGACCGCCTATTACCGCGGACTGGGTTTCTTCCGCGCCCGAATCGGACGCGAGGTGCGCGAGTACGACGGCGGCGAAGACGGCTCGCCGGACCTGATGGCCTCACGGGCCTTGCGCAACATCGATCAGTTCGAGACCGTGCAATGGATGGTCGTCAGATTCACCATCGACGAGGGACCGCGCTACAAAATCGGCAACGTCTCCGTATCCGGCAACAGCAAATACACCAGCGAGGAATTACTCGCCGAGCTGAAACTCAAAAGCGGCGACTATTTCAACCAGGCGAAAATGACCACCGATATCACCGCCCTCCAGGACAAATACGGGGGCGTGGGTTATGCTTTCGCCGACGTTAAGGCCGATCCCCGCTTCCTGGAAGAACCCGGCACCCTCGATCTGGTCTACAAGATCAACGAAGGCGACCGATACCGCGTGGGCAAAATCGACGTGCAGATCAAGGGCGAATACCCCCATACAAAAATCACCACGGTCATAAATCGATTGTCGCTTCATCCCGGCGACATCGTCGATATCCGCGAAATCCGCGCAAGCGAACGGCGCCTGCGGGCCTCGCAACTGTTCGAAAGCAATCCGGCCAACGGCGGGGTGCCCAAGATCGTTTACAGCCCCCCGGATAAAGAAAACGACGAAGACGACAATCCCACCCAACTCGCCCGAAAGGGAAAATCTCCGCCGAAGCTCCGCAGCCAAAGTCCCGATCCAAACCCCGGCGCGTGGCACGCCCAGCAGGATAACGCCCAAGAGCCGCAACGCGATCGCCAAATCACTCTGGTGCTCGATGCCACCGCAACCAATCCCCAGGCCTGGCAACGATTGCCCGTGGAATCGCCTCGCGCGTCCGATACGCCGCAAAACTATCAGCCATCCGCGCCCGAGACCCAAAATCGGCCCCAGCCGGCGCCCGTTCAGGGAACAAATCAACAGCCTGAATTGATTATCCGCGGTCAATATACTGCCGATCCCGGACGATCCACGCCCACGGTCTTTCAGCGGCCGTTATGGGGCGGCACTCGCCCCACCGCGGCAACCGCGGCTTCCATGCAGGCAGGAACGGCGGATTCCAATTCGGCTTCAACCCCGTATCCATCCGCCGCACCTGCCCAGACGAATGTTTATCAAGGCGGGTCTGCATATTCCCAACAACAGTATCCCCAACAACAGTATCCCCAACAACAGTATCCCCAACAACAGTATCCCCAACAACAGTATCCCCAACAACAGTATCCTCAACAACAATATCCCCAACAACAGTATTCCCAATCAAATAACAACCAATATTCCGCAACCCAAGCCGAATCTATCCCGCCCGGCACTGTGTATAACGCACAACCGTCCGCGCAACAACCTTCCGCGCCTTGCCCTTACAATGCCGCCGGAGCGATGTCCCCGCCGGACAGGATAGTCGAACCGATCATTGCCCCCGGCTCTCCGTTTAACCCCCTTTCACTCGATCCCAACGATCCTACCCGCCAGTTGCCCATGAACGTAACGGCCCAGGAAACGCAAACCGGCCGATTCATGTTCGGCGTGGGCGTGACCTCCGACGCCGGCCTGACCGGCACGATCAAGATCGAGGAGCAGAACTTCGACCTGTTCAACTTTCCCCGAAGTTGGGACGACATTAAAAATTTCACCGCCTGGCGCGGAAATGGACAGCGACTGGTCATCGAGGCCTATCCCGGCACCTCGGTTCAGCGCTATGCCGTCACTTTCCAAGAGCCGTATCTTCTCGATTCGCGCGTAAGCATGGGTATAAGCGGCTACTATTACAGCCGCGCCTACACCGAATGGTTTGAAACGCGGGTGGGCGGACGCGCGGCCTTGGGATACCAATTCAGTCCTGATTTGTCCGGAAATATCGCCTACCGCGGCGCACGAGTGGGCGTCAGCGACATCATCGACTCGAGCATTCCCGATCTGGTCGAGGCCGAAGGAGATAACGCCCTGCACGGGTTCCAGGTGGCCCTTGCGCACGACACCCGCGATAATCCATTCCTCGCCACGGAAGGTCATTTGATTCAGGCCTCGGTCGAGCAGGTCATCGGAACCTGGCAATATCCCCGCGCCGAAATCGATCTCCGCCAACACTTCCTCATGCACGAACGACCCGACGGTTCCGGACGCCACGTGCTAAGCCTCAGCGGATCCGTGGGCTACACCGGCGACAATACGCCCATATACGACCGTTACTTTGCCGGCGGTTTCTCCTCTATCCGCGGTTTCGCCTTCCGCGACGCTTCCCCGATGAAGTATGGAAGCGTCATCAATGATATGGTCGTTGTCGGCGGCGACTTCCAATTGCTCGCCTCGGCCGAGTACATGTTCCCCATTACCGCCGACGACATGCTCCGCGGAGTGGTCTTCTGCGACACGGGCACGGTCGAGCCGACCATCAAGGACTGGTCCAACAAATATCGCGTGTCCCCGGGTTTCGGCCTGCGGATCACCGTCCCCGCCATGGGACCGGCGCCTCTTGCCTTCGACTTCGCCTTCCCGGTCTGCTGGAATCCCGGCGACCGCTTCGAGATGTTCAGCTTCTTCGTCGGCTTCGGACGTTAAGAAAGTGGAGAGCGGTTAGCGGATAGTGGAGAGTATATTTAGCCGCGACCGGGCACCGACGGGCGGGGCACCATGCCAAGCATGGTCGTGTAGCATGGTCGGTTGGTCGGGGAGCGGGATGATAGTGGACGTCGGACGGGGTGAAACCAAAAGCGGGTTATTTGGTTAATTCAGCTTTCTGCATTCATCCCTCATCCTTTCAATATCCCCGCCTAAAACTCCACTGGCTGAAATCGTTGTAGTAGTTGCGGTGCGACACCGAATAAGGCCGAGATTGAGCGCCGAAATACCCATAAGGATAAGCGTGCAGACTTGCCTCGCCTTGCAGCGCCGGATAAGATTCAATCGCCCCAACCCCCGGCACTGTCTGGGCGATATCTATGTTCTTCGGGTTCCCAATATAATATGGCGCCGGGCCGTGGTAACAACCGTGAATCCAACCGTACAACTCAGCCCCCGAAAGCCCAGCCGGTTGAATCAGTGAAAACAGCGTAATCGCAAAAAGAACATTCAAAATTCGCCGCGGCGGCATCTCGATTACTCCCTTTGAGCCAAAGACCCGACAGTTCTCCGAGGACAGTGCAACGCCAAAACACTAGCCCGATGCGCAAGCGAGGGTAACGACAGTCCTCTCAAGCCAGGGCAATGCTCTGGTTCTCAGAAGGCCTCCCCCGTCTACCTATCACCCTCTTTTCTTACTCAATCGTGAATTCCAATGTGCAACTATCGGAAAGATTTAACGGTTATAGCGTATATTAGCCCAATCAGGTCCTGTGGTAACGGTTAGGCAAAATAGGCAACATCTCGCCGCCTAACACAACACCAATCCCCAATCCCTATTCACGGTAGTGTCTTAATTGTGTGTTGCTAAAAGATGCACCATCAAATTGCAAACAAAGAAAATGCCATCGAACGTTTGTTGATGAATTAGCAAGAATTGCCTAAGATAACTTTATTAAGTTGGCAGTGATTGTGTCTCAGTAATGGAAGATTGCGTAGGTGGATTTAAAGCAATTAAATATTCCGAGCCAATTATTTTATCTCCTTCTAATCGAATTCTAAGAGTTCCTGGATTGGGAACTTGTATAAATTGAATATTAAAAATTTGACGCAGCCTATTTCTTCCTTGAAAATTCAGTGGCACATTTTGTTTGAGAAGTTCAGTCTCCCCAATACTAATAATTATATTTGATTCATAATTGTCTTCTTCATTGGACTCCTTAGTTAGCATAGCAACAATGATCAACTTTGGTATGAAAATTGGATAAATAGGAGGTGAAAATTCGTCAATGAACTCGAATATGCTAAGACTATTGGTAAATCGATCAATTGCTGCGCCTTGGGCGCATATTAAAAGCTCAACATGGGGCACAATTTAACTCCAATTTTTTTAGAATGTCCTATTAGGGGTTATAATTTTGTTTTCTGAAGAGGCAGCCGTAGACATTATCTTAGAAGAAAATAAGCCTCCTCAGCAGAATTCGTGGGTGAATTCTGGCTGTGGGAGGTCTCCAAGTTGATGATATAAAGCGATTTCAATCGCTTCTTGCGTGCGAAAACCGTA
>JBEKFZ010000102.1:0-15249 GCA_050013075.1 Thermoguttaceae bacterium
ACTGTTTCAGCACTTTACCGGCGGCGGCGCCAGTAAATTCCCAGTCCCATGGCGGCCAGCATGAGCATTGCCCAAGTGGCCGGCTCGGGAACCTCCGACAACGAGCCTGAGGTCGAGCCGCCGTCAAACGCGGCAATGTTCAACGTGGCCCAGCTCCCGGATCCGATGTCCAGGGTGTCTTGGACTATGGAAGTCGCCGTCAAACTGCCGTCGCCCAGCACCTTGGTCGTGCCGGAGCCGCTGATAGTGCTCACGGTATGCGTGCCGCCGTTGACCTCGAACGTGCCGGAACTACCGGTGCTTATCGCGGAAGCCGCGGCGATCTGGCCGTTGGTGGACAATTCCAGCGTGCCGTTGTTGACGGTGGTTGCGCCGGTGTAGGAGTTGTTGCCTCCGAGGATTTGAGTGCCGGTGCCGGTTTTGGTCAACGTGCTTCCGCTGCCGCTCAGTATGCCGGTATAAGTATTGTCGAAATCGTTGGTGCCGACCGTCAGGGCGATCGCTGCCGAACTACCGTTGATTAGGGCTTTCGATTCAGCACCCTTCAATCCACCGAGCGTGACGTTGACAAGGGAGCCAAAGCTGAGCGTGCCGCCTTGGTTGTCGTAGTAGAGCGTGCTGGATCCCAGGGCGAAGGAGTTGTCCAAAGTCAGCCCGCCGAGTGAGATGACCGTGTCGCCGTTGAAGTTGTTGCTGCCCGTTATGAGCAGAGTGCCGGCGCCACTCTTGGTCAGACCGCCGTCGGCCGCGGTGCCCAAGGCGGTATCGTGGATCATGGGTTGATCGATTTCGATGCCGTATCCGTCGGACACGTTGATCTTCGCCCCGCCGAGCTGTACTTTGGCCGTCAGGCCGATCAAGGCAGGCAGTATAGTCCCGTTCCCCGTGAGAGTGCCGCCGTTGAAGTTTATGGTTGCCAGATGGGTGGCGTCGTTGCCGGTGAGGCCGGTGCTGGTTTTGGTGAATGCCCCAACCGTCAGGGTGCCGCCGTTGAGACTGACAATGTTGTTTGTGGCGATTTGGGAACCGGCAATTTCATTGTTGAGATCGAAATTGCCGATCACGGTGACACTGGCGGTGTCCCCTATGGTGAAATTGCCGCCCGAACGCACGCCGCCGCCGAAGTTTAGAGATGCGAAACTGCTGATGGTGCTGTTTTGGAAAGTGATGCTTGCGGCGTTTCCGGTGTAGTCGGTGTCACCGACGACGATAAGGCCGAGGCCGCCGGTGTTTATTCCACCGCTGCCCGACACAGTGAGGTTTCCGAGGACGACGGTTGTGGTGCCGGTGTATGTGTTGGATCCTGTCAGGGTCAGGGTGCCGGAGCCGTTTTTGTTCAGGCCCATCTTGCCGGCGCCACTCTGTATGACGCCCGAGAAGCTATAATCCGCGCCAAGGGCATTATTAACAAAGAACCACTTATCGGCGGTAAGGTAGGGTTGGATCGTGCCGCTGCCCGAGAGGCCGGTAACGTGTGTGTCGTTGGCTATCTCAAGCGTCCCGCCCGTGAGGTTCAGGGCGCCGAAGCTCCCGGAAATGTACAGCGTCGATACGCTGGTGTCTAAATAAGAGCCGGTCAGCGACAATGTTCCCGCCCCGGCCTTGGTCAGGTCGTAGGTGCTGCTGGCGATGTGGTCGACCTTGAGATTGCCGGTACCACCGATGGTGATTGAGCTCGACCCGGCGAGGGTCACTGCCCCGGTGCCGAAGTCCAGATTTTTGGTTCCTGTAAAGGCGAAGACGCCGTTCCAGGTTTGCGCGTTATTGTTCGACATGACGATGTCCGCGCCGCTGGTGTTGTCGATCGTGCCGCCGTTAATGGTGAACATGCCTGTTCCCAGCGCGGTGGCTTTGTTGATATTAAGCGTGCCGTCGTTTAACGTCGTGCCGCCGGAGTAAGAGTTGGTGGTGGCGATGGTCAGCGTGCCGGAGCCGCTTTTGATCAGGGACCCGGTGCCGCCGATACCGTAGTCACCGATAAAGGAGTAAGTCTTAGTGGTGTTGTTCACCGTGACGAGCGACGGACTTACGGTGGTGGTGATGTTCACGGTGGTATGCGTGGCCGAGTTATCGAAAAACACTGCGTCGGCCGGCGGACCTTCCTGGTAAACCGTGGCGACCGAGGGGTTTGAGTACTCCTTCCAGTTTTGAATTCCGGATCCGGGCGTTCCATCGGGATTGAGGTTCCCGATGTTCCAATCGTACGTACCGGTGCCTACATTAAGAACAGTGCCGGTCCACACCGGATAGTTAACGTCCGTTATCTGCAACTTGATGTATGGGTTGGAGGGGTCGTTGGTGTTGTTTGTCAAAGAACCCACGACGCGAATCGGCAGCGCGAGGACGAAGGCGCCAAATCCGCTGCCCTGTATCGTGCCCTTGTAGTTCACCAACGCATAGGTGCCTGTTTGGTAAACCTGGAGGCCGGGGTTGACGTAGGTGCCTGTGGTGCTGCCATTGCCATAGGCGGTTAAACCATTCGAGCTGGTAACGTTGATGGTCGTAATGGACGAGCCGGTGCAGGATAGGGTCTCGGTATCGGTGTCAGTGGAACCAAATGTTAGTGTCCCGATGGTCATGCCACTGGAGCCGACGGCCAGGCCCGCGCCGGAATTGACCGTGACGCCGCTGGTGGCTTGAACGCCGTTTAAGGACAGCGTTCCCTGACTGACGGTCGTGGCGCCGGTGTATGTGTTGGCGGCGGTGAGAATCGCCGTGCTGCCGTAGCATTGTTGGATAACGCTGCCGTTGCCGCTGATGAGGTTAGCAATCGTGAAGGAATCGCTGCGATTGAAGGAGAGTACGCTGCTGTTATTGAGGACGACCCCGCCCGTGCCCAGCGTACCGCCCGAAAGGTTGGTGTTGTTATAGCCCAACTGGAGCGTGCCGGCATTAACAATGGTGCCGCCGGTGTAGGTGTTGGTGCCCGTGAGGATCAACGTGCCGGCGCCGCTCTTGGTCAAACCGCCGTCGGTCGCGGGGCTCACAATGGCAGGATCGTGCACCAGGGCGTGGTTGATCTGGATGGTGTTTCCACCATCGTCGATCTTCGCCCCGCCGGCCTGCACGTTGCAGGTCACGCCCTCAAAATACATGACCGCCCCGGTAACGGCACTGTAGTCATCGGCCGGCAGTAGAGTCCCGTACCCCATGATCGTGCCGCCGTTGAAGTTTATAGCCGCCAGATGTGCATGTCCTATCTGGTTGTTGGATTTGATGAACGTGCCGCCGTTAAATATCAGCGTGCCGCCGTTGAGATTGATCTGGTTGTTTGTGGTTACGGTTGAATCGCCGCCGGCGGTTTCTTCATTATTGACATCGAAATTTCCCGTTACGGTGACACTGGCGCTGTCCTGGATGGTGAAATTACCGCCGGCACGGCTATTCGTGCCGATGTCCAGGGCCGAGAAACTGCTGATGGAACTGCCGCTGAATGTAACTGTGGCGATACTGCTTCCGCTTCCGTATCCAGGGACGTCGTTGGCGATATGCATCGCAGCGCCGGTGGCCAGACCGCCCGCGGAGACAATTACATTTCCCCGGTTAAAGTATGTGGCGCCGCTATAGCTGCTATTGCCGGTCAAGGTCATGGTGCCGGTGCCGGTTTTCAAGAGCGAGCCAGCGCCGGTAATTGCGCCGGAATAGGCGCAATCGACACTCCCGTTGCCTACTTGGAACAATACGGCGCCGCCGGTATCGTTGCTGATACTCAGGTCTTGAGAGCCGTTCAGGCCTTGGATGTTTGTAATGCCAGTCTCGGGGGTGGTGCCGCTGTGGCCGTCGCCAATTGTACCCGTGAGCGCGCCAAAGCTGATCGTACCGCCCGTGCCGCCCGGGTAAATGTAGTTGAGCGTGCTGTTTTGCAGGGCCAATGGATTGCCCAGTCTCAGTATGCCGCCCGAGATTGTCGTGGTCCCGGAGAAGGTATTGGCGTTGCTTAAGGTGAGCGTGCCCAAGCCGGTCTTAATCAGGTTGCCCGTGCCGTACCCGGCAACGGGGTCTCCATTATTGGCGACGACGCCGGCGACGGTGAATTCCTGGCCGTTGTCCACGTCGATTGTGCCCGAGCCGGTGAACCCGAAGGTCGGTCCCAAGGCCACGCCGCGGTTTGCATGCAGCGTGATCGTGTTGGAGGAATTAAGCGTGCCGCCGTTGATCACGACGTTGCCCGCGGTGGCGGCTAACGGGACTACGCCCAAGGGAGCGGAATTGCCGGCGTTGAGGCCATCCGCGGCGATGGAAATCGTGCCGGCGTTGATCGTGGTGCCGCCGTTATAGCTGTTGTTGGTGAGGATGGTCACTTTGCCGGCGCCGCTGGCTTTGTGCAGGCTGGGGCCGTTTGCAATGCCGAAAGCTCCTTGAATGATATAGTCGTTGCCGACGGTGTTGGTGAAGGTCACGCTAGAAGGCTGGACGTCGGCCGAGGAAATGTTGACTGTTTTTGCGCCGCTGTCGTCGAAAGTCACGTTATCGCCGATGTAAAATTTGGAGGCCGCGTTTGGAGGAGCGGTCATTTTCCAATTCACAGTCGCATCTGAATCCCAGACCCCGGCACCCAACGCTCCCACCCAAGTGATATTGTTGTCTGCGCCCGTTACGCTCAAATCGACCTCCTTATTGCCGGAATTATCGACCAGGCTGTAAATTTTGGCGCGTAAGGCCCCGCTGGGCGGGACCGTTACGAGCGTGAAAGCGTTGATATTCGTGATGCTAGTGCCATATTTGATCAAATCATAGGTGCCGTTGTTAAGAGAGGTGCCGTAAATGTTGATTGATACTGAGCCCGCTCCATTAGTTGTAACACCGCCTGTAACTGTCAGGGGGTTTGTACCGGTAGGCTGATTGTAGTTGATGGTGCCGGCGCCGCTGAAGGTCAGGCTGCCCACAGTAAGCTTAGTACCACTAAAGCCGACCTGGCCGTCTTCGATGGTGCCGCCGGCAGTGACGGTAACGGCTTTGGTAATCACTCCCTGCCCACCCAAGGTTGCGCCGCTGCTGACACTAATGGGATTGGCCACCGACGCGTTGTTGAAATAAATAGTGCCGCCCTTGACGGCAATGGAACCGGTGCCGGAAATGGCGTTGGGAACATCGAGTGAGTTGTTGCGGTTGAACACCAAGCCGCCGGTAACGACAGGGGAATTGTTGGTCACCGCGCCCGTGCCCAGCGTGCCCGTTGCGGTGGCGTTGCCGATCTGGAGCGTGCCATCGTTGATCGTCGTCGTGCCGGTATAATAGCCATTGCCGGTTCCAGTCAGCGTAAGTGTGCCGGTTCCGACCTTTGTTAAACTAATAGTGCCAGAACCATTGCTGATGCTGCCGGCATAAGTCGTATTGGTATTCAAAGAACCAATTTGAAACGTACCGCTGCCACTTCTGCTTTGTAGCCAGCTTGTACCGTCGCCGCCGGAAAGACCTCCTAGCGTAGCAACATTGCTATCCGCACTCCCGAAATAGGCAGCGTAGGTGCAGTAAGGCCCGATATCAAGGGCCCAAGGATTCGTGGTATTGTAAATCTGTATGTTCGAGTTTACACGGAAAGTCATGCCGTCCGTTGTGCCGATGTTCTGCCTAAGTTGAAGCGTGCCCGTAAAGTCGCTCCAGCCATGTTGGCTCGCGGTGCCGGCAGTTACGCCCATGGTAATGGTGTTGTTGTCTTTACCCAGACAGCTTAGGGTCAATATTCCCGATCCAGTGACGGTTGTCGGAGCAAGACCACCCGCGGCCCTCATGGCAAGCGTGGCGTTGTTGGCGCCAATATCGACTCCGCAGGTCAGCGAATTTGCATTGCTATGTCCATAAAGAATGAGCTGGGTGTTGTTTCCGAAATGAACGGTGCTTGCGCTTACAAATGGTATGTTGTCGGCGTTCCTGTCGGCATCGATTGTGCCGGCATTGATGTAGGTATCGCCGGTGTAGGTTGCGGGATTGTAAAGATACAAAGTACCGGGGCCGTTTTTGGTGAGGCTGTAACCTTGCGACGACCCGCCCGTAGGCGTATCGGAAATTTGGCCGACGGTGAGGTTTCCGGCTTGAGTTCCAGTTGGCGGCGTGCCGTTGACGGTGACTGTAATATTTCCGCCCAGCAATACTGTACCGTTGCTGAAACTGAGGTTTTGCGTGCCGCCGAAGGTGAAATTGCCGTTCCATTGATGCTGAGTGGCGTTGGAAAGCGTGATGGCTGCGCCGCTGGTATTGTCGATAGTGCCGCCGTTTATGATGAACGTGCCGGTGCTCAAGGCGGAGGCGTTGTTGATGTTCAGCGTGCCTGCGTTTAGCGTGGTGTTGCCCGTGTAACTGTTGGCTCCCGAGAGTGTGAGAGCGCCCGCTCCGGCCTTGGTCAGACCATAACCTGAACTTGAGCTGGCAATCGAGCCGCCGACGGAGAGTGTGCCGGCGTTGACCGTTACTTGACGAGTTGAGTTGTTGATCGTTACGGCGCCGGTGCCGAGGTTCAGGTTGTAGGAGCCGGTGAAGCTAAAGTCGCCGTCCCATTGCTGTACGTTGTTGTTGGTGCTCGTGGTGATGGCCGCGCCGCTGGTATTGTCGATAGTGCCGGTGCTTATGATTAAAGTGCTGGTTCCCAAGGCTGCGGCATTATTGATGTTCAGTGTGCCTGCCGAAAGTGTGGTGTTGCCCGAGTATGTGTTGGTTCCTGATAGGGTCAACGCGCCGACTCCGGCCTTGGTCAGGCCATTGGCGCCGGCCATATTCGCGTTAATTTGGGCAACCTTGCCGGTGCCCAGCGCGTTAACCGTAATAACCGTCGGGGTGCTCAAACCGTTGTCCAAGGTCAAGATATTGGAGCCGCTGGGGTCGGAGATGATCCAGCTTCCGGCCGAGCCAGTGGTCGTTTCGCCGAAATTAAGAGTGCCGACCGTGGCGCCCTGGTCCAGAGTGATCGTGCGATTGGCAGCGATATCGATGTTGAAGTTCACGACTGCGCCGATTGCGTTTGGCACCACGCCGCCGGTCCAGTAGTTGTTCGGAACGCCGCTCCAAAAGCCGTCGGAATCGTTGTTCCAAGATTGCCCGGCTGCTGAAGCCAACATGAGCATAAAACAAATCGTTGCCGCTGTAAGCACCTTGAATCCGTAACCGACGCATGAACTTTGCAGTTTTGGCGACATAAACATTACCCTTTCAAAACAGAAATGTAGGAAGATTAGTGAAACCCGAACGTGCTCTTCTGTTCCTGAAAAATACTAAAAAGATTCGTTGTCAAAATCCACGGCTGCTTTATCCAGCAAGCGCTTTGCCAATGCCGGACGGGCGGGCCATGCAAACAAATGATTTTGTTGAAGTTCTAATAGGCGATGTATGAGAAAAGCAATACTTTTATCCTTGGCATATTGCCATGGGGACTCAAAACATCCTCAAACGCTGCCTCGCAAAAAAATCAAAAACAATGGCCGCCAAATCTCTGAATTCCGTCTAAACGACAATATCAAAAAATAGGTAATCCGAGGAATACCCGTTACAACCGAAATTTATTATCTACTCCACCACGCTTTAGTTTAACAAAGATAACGAAATTATCAAGTATTTGTGCTGCGGAAAACTTGATTTTTTTTGCGCGATCTGGGATAAATGGGGGGTACGAAACAACTTTCGGCGTAAATACCTGCTTAAAAGCGGCAATGCAAAGTTGTTCGGCGGTAAATCACGGAAAAGCGGCAAGGAAACACGGTTAGTAAGTTTAACAAAGACGTTCAAGATTTGCGCATAAATGAAATAAATCGCAATTATTCCTATGAAATAAATGGGGGGAGTCATTGTGGCTGAAGAAACGCCCGTGCCAAATCAAATCCTCTGCCCGTACTGCAAACGTTTGATTACGTTGCCGGCTATTACGCTGGGGTCGAAGGAAAAATGCCCGCATTGCGATATCGAATTCGTGGTTTCCAGCAGGCTGTTTCCCCCCCAAGTCTCGGATAATAGTGATGATCCAACCGAGGGGTATGGATTACAAACCAAACTTCCCCTGGAAGCCGCCGAACCGACCTTGCTTTCCCAGGCAAATGCGCTGGAACAGGATGCGGAAATCGCGGGGAAAAAAGCCTCCTGGCGACCCATGGAAACGCCGTCCTTGGGGCTTTTTTTCAAGGGAACGTTTATATTTCCGTTTAGCGCCGGTCCGCGCGGTTGGCTTTTAATTCTGTTGATGCTTTGTATTGCGGTGTCGGGATCGGCGTCATTGGCGATATATTTCGGCAATTTTCCTTCCAACACCATATTTAGTGCCGATAAATGGTTCGCCAGCGCCATGTTAAGCGCTCTTACAATAATGCTCGGACTGTTTGGTTTATTCCTGTCCTCGTCCGTGTGTTTGACTATAATGCGCGATACCGCGGAGGGCATGGATAAATTTAAGGATCAGCATTTGGGCTGGTTTACCGATTGGGTCGGGGAAACCGCTTATCTTGCGGCCAATCTTTTTTGGGGCGCTTTGCCTGCCGTGATCTTGATTTTCTTATTGCCCGTCAGGTTTGATATGCGGCCGCCGATCTATTTATTCTCTGAGACGTTCCTGTTTCCGATTTGTCTGATGTCGTCGCTGGAATGTAAATCGTCGGTCACTCCGTATTCAAAAGCGGTCTGGAAAAGTCTGTTTTACGCCTGGCACGCCTGGGCGTTGTTTTATCTGCTGACGTTGCTGATCGGCGAGTTGATCGTATACTTGATGCGAGTGATTCCGTTTGGAGACATTCGGGCGGAACTTTTATTTATTTCCGTTGTTTTGCCGTTTTTATTGGTTGTATATTTCCGCTTATTGGGTCGTCTTGCCTGGTTTTGCTCCGGGCGATTCGAGGAAGACGCCAGGATTCGGGGTTCTGAACCCTGAACCCTGAATCCTGAATCCTACGTCCATAGCCATCGGGCCAAATGTAGATAGATCAGCAGTGTAATCATATCGGATAGGGCCAAGGCGATCGGTCCGGCGGCGACTTGCGGATCGCGGCGGAAAAGACGGAGCAAAATGGGCATGGCCACGCCCAGGGCCGCCGAACAGGTCGCTCCGCCGGCAATGCCCCCGAGCAAGGCCAGCATTATTTTGTATTGTCCCCGCCAGAGCCAGGCCGCCAAGGCCACGGCAATCCCGGCGGCAATACCCAACAGCAATCCAGTCGCCGCTTCGGTGCGGACTTTGCCCAACAGGGTTCCCAACGTGGGCGATTGGCCGCGGAGCAGTTGCAGGGTCAGGCTCAGGGATTGGATGCTGATGCTTTCGGCCACGGCCAGAACCACGGGTATAAACAGGGCCAGCGCGGCGACGCGATGCAACTCGCCCTCGAACAACCCGGCGATAAAGGCCGCGAGAATTCCGCCCGCGATGTTGCACATCAACCAGGGGAAGCGGTTGCGGAAGGCGGCCAGCGGCTTGCCCTGATAGGCAGTGCTAAGATGTACGCCGATGAGTTGGAATAATTCATCGTAACGCTCGGAGCGATCGATGTCGCCCAATTCGGCGGTGTACAACTCCACGTCGATCACGCCCACCATGCGTCGATCTGCATCCACGACCGGAAAGGCCAGCAAGCGGTGCATGACAAAGAATTCGCAGGCTTCCAGCACCGTTGCCGATTGCGGCACGGCGATTACCTCGCGGACCATGATTTCGGCAATGGGTCTCTCTGGCCCATTGAGCAACAAACGTCGCGTTGGCACCACTCCCACCAGGCGGCCGTCGCCGTCTAAGACGTAAAAATAGATGATCCTGCCCTCGGGCGGTTGCCGGCGGATCATTTCCAACGCCTGGCCCACGGTTTGATCGGCCAACACGCTGGCGAAACCCCCGCGCATGTGTCGCGCGATGGGATCGTCGAGATTTTTCGCTACTGAAACGTCGAGCATTGAATTTTCCGCGAGTTCCTCATAAATGACCGTATTATCTTGTTTTGAACCTGCCCACGGCGAGCACGGGCATGGCACACGACATGGCATACGGCGCCCATATGTGTTTTATTGATAATCAGGAAAATGTCGTAATTTCTTCTCCCAGCCGGGCCGCGTCGGGTGCGAAAATGCCGGGGCGACACGCCTCGGCTCTAAATTTTTTCCACAATATAATATTTTTGATACTGAGTGAACGAGCCAATGACACACTCGCACCCCTCTAAAGAGCGTTTATTATCGTAAGTCGTGGCATTATTTGTGGTTAGCGCTATTAGTCGCAGCGGTATATGGGCAATATGCACGGCACACGTGTCGCGGTTAAACGTTTTTCTCGGCAATGTTTTCTGATTTTTCGAGGTTTGTTATTCTAAGCCCAGTATATTCCTTGGAATATACCCATTTTCTTATTGGAATGTATCTGTTATACTTGAGCATAGTGGTGAGAATCGATGTGAGCCCCGATTTATTATGTGCTCTCGTTCTGGTCACCCGTCGATTAGCGTAACGGCAGCCTGCCGGTGCAGGCGCCGAAGTTCAATTGCGGTTGATTTTCTCCCTCTACCGTTTGGCCACACTCTTCCTTAACGAGAAGGGGCTCTGGGTGAAGAAATGCCGGCCTTAGTGCGTTTTTCACATTTTCATAAGGAGTGGCGATATGCCGCAAGGGACGATCAAAAAGCTGATCGCTGACAAAGGTTTTGGATTCCTCGAAGGAGAGCGAGGCGAATTATTCTTTCACCATAGCGCGGTGGAAGGAACTAGTATCGAGGCACTGCGCGTAGGACAGGCAGTGCTCTACGAAGAAGGGCGCGGCCCGAAAGGCCCCCGCGCGGAAAAGGTTAAACCGGTATAATCAAAAATTACAGAAGGAAAGTTCCATGACTAGCATATATGTGGGCAACTTGGCCCATGAGGCTACTGAAGACGATTTGCGCCAGGTGTTCGGCGAGTTCGGGGCGGTCTCGAACGTGAGCATCATCAAGGACCGCGAAACAGGACGACCGCGAGGATTCGCCTTCGTCGAAATGCCCGACGGCAACGAAGCCGCCGAAGCCATCAAGCAGCTAAACCTGCGCGAGATCAGCGGCCGGGCAATCACCGTCAACGAGGCCCGGCCCAAGACCGATCGCCCTCGTCGTGGCGGCGGAGGCGGCGGAGGCGGCGGCGGACGTTATCGTTCGCGCGGCTGATAAATCAATTATTTAACCCGCCCTGAATACACGGCAGGTTAATAAACAGGAATGTAACAAAAGCCCCGGGTGCGTTCACCCGGGGCTAAATTTTTTCACCGGTTGGAGCGGCAGTTAAACAGCCGCCCTAAAAATAGTGATGAAAAGAACACCAATCCAGTGACATTGATTACACAGGTTGTGCGCGGTATAGTGTATATTGGAGAACATAAAAGTCAGATTACTTATAAGGAACATGTAAGGTGAGCGTCACTATCCAAACGGACCCTCTGCTACTCCACGAAGATTCCTCGGGGAGTTTGCGAATCGGCAAAACGCGGGTATTGGTGGAACTGGTGCTTTGGGCTTTTCAAGATGGCGCCACTCCAGAGGCCATCGTCCAACGATACCCGACTCTCAGTTTGGTTGATGTATACACTGTCATCACCTGCTACTTGCAGCACCAAGACGAGATGGAGCGGTATCTGGCTAAACAGGAGCAACGTGCCACGGAGGTTCGAAAGCGGATCGAGCGGAGACAGGGCGATTTGGCCGAATTGCGAAGTCGTTTGCTCGCCCAACGAGGCACATAAGGTGCGTCGATGCTGCGACTGCTAAGCGATGAAAATTTCAACGGCGACATCGTTCGGGGCCTTCTGTTGCGTTGAGCGGATTTTAACCTGGTGCGCATTCAGGACGTAGGATTATCAGGTCTCGACGATCCCGCAATACTGGCATGGGCGGCGGAAAATAACCGTATTGTTCTTACTCACGATCGCACCACGATGCCCGACCATGCTTATGCCCGCGCGGCTGCCGGTCAACCAATGCCCGGCGTTTTCATTATGAGCGATAGAATTCCCACGGGACAAGTCATTAAAGAGCTGCTCCTTATCGATGCGTGCAGCGAACAAGCCGAGTGGTCCGGTATGGTGCTGTTCTTGCCTTTGTAAAAAAAGTAGCCGTGGACGAATTTGGCGCCATCACATGGTCTTGCGGAGCAGACCTGGCCCCGGACGCCGTTTATCAAAAACTGGCGACACATGCGACGACTTGATGTGAAAGATATGAAAAAGGAAAATTGCTGATTATATTTGCGGCGATATGTGTGATATACCATTTTCTGTCAAAGTGGGAGTTCATCAGAGTGTATTTCCATTTCAATAATATCACTATAGCAGACCTTGTTATCGTAATGGAGTCGCAATACGCCCTTGATATATAGCACTACATGACGTTTAAAAGCAGTCGGCGACACGAACCAGACTGAAAACTGTCGTTTAGCATTAGGTTCTATGGTCACATTGAAAGGAATTGGGATGTAATCACCTACTGTAGATTGCTCATTAACAATCGCTTTGTCATTAACTATCGCCTCAACATCCCTTAAGTGGTTAATATCCCCAAGTGGAGATGGAACAGCACGATCATATGATTTGTGTTCGACTGCATCCACTAGTAGGTCAGCCGTTGATATCGTAATTACTTTGGTACTAAGATTTCTAACGATGAATCGGAAGGAAGCAATCTCCTTTTTGGATATCAATGTACCGTCTTTTGCTACCTTTTGAGAAACATCCTCAGATATCGGTACGATTTTCTCGAATTCCAAATCATTGTGTATGACTTCTATTCCTAATTGATAATCCTGTGGCTTCACATTATCAGAAGTCTGCTTTGATTTATCTGCCAATTGACGTTTCAACTCGGTTATTTCCCTTTCATATTTGGCTTCGGTAGCCTCCGTTTTATTTTCGCCAATCAGGTTGCCAAACCAATAACCAGACCAAAAACCTGACCCTAAAACCGCCGCCAAAAAAAGAATGAATACTAATTTCCCTCGAGTGGAAAGGGAATCCCATATCTTTGAAAAAATTTCTGTCTTGCTGTCGCTTTCGGGCATCTTGTTGTTTTCGGACATCTTCGCTTCCCTCGACAAAGTTCGGTGGCTGGCAATAACTGACAGTCCCGCACCCCGCAGTATGGCAGAATAAATTTTAGCGTCAAGGAGTGGATTAGCATTCACTGAAGGGGTGAAAAAATGGACGCAGTTCTTTTTCACGCTTATTAAGGGTGTTTAAATCAATCTTAAGCCAAATGTAGTAAAGTGCCTGAAGTCCTGATCTTCAGCAATCAAGGGCACTTCTTGGTCAATACAGCTTTGAGCAATGAGGCAATCGCCCAATCTGGCCTTTTTTTCAGTTTTCAACAAACTCCGTCGCATCCGGGCAGTGCGTTCCCAGTAGCCGGGAGTAAGCTCCAGTCGCGGCATGGCCAGGATAAGAGATTCGACTTGGTGGCTGATTCCCGGACCGCTTAAAATCTCCACCAACACAACCAGAGGAATAACGAGACTGCCTTGTTCGAGGGCCGCTTGGAGCGCTTTGGCGTGTTTGGAATCCACCCCTTTCGAGAAGTCGATCCATGCGCTCGTGTCGGCGGCGATCATTCGCGGTCCTTTTTCACTTGCTCATAATCCAGGCCGAGGTCAAACTTCCCTTTGAGTTTAAGAAGCCCGCAATATGCCTCTTTGGCGGCCACAAGCTGGAGGCCGCGCCTAAGCGTGGGAGTAAGGCCCTCGCCGCTGGCCTTCATGGCTTTTTCAATAAGTTCTTCGGGCAACATGATCGTAACTTTTCGCTCGGTTTTCATACAGTATATTATACCATATAAAAATACCGTATGTCAATACGGCATGAAAAATCTTAAGGCGGGCAGGGCGTCTTCGCGGCTTTGCGAGAAATTACAGATTTTCGCAGACCAGATCGCCGACTTCCCTGGTCCCATAGCCCATCTTGCCCGCGGCCTGGCTTTTCATCTTCGTGCCGGTGACGGTTTGGATGGCCTTCATCACCCTCGCGGCGGCCGTTTCGTAGCCGCAATGTTCCAAAAGCATGGCAACGGCGCTAATGGTGGCAATAGGATTGATGACGTTCTTGCCGGTGTATTTCGGTGCGCTTCCACCCATGGGCTCGAACATGCTGGTTCCGCCCGGCTCGGGATTGATGTTTCCACCGGCCGCCACGCCCATGCCGCCTTGCAGAATGCCGGCCAGGTCGGTGATGATGTCGCCAAACATGTTGGTGGTCACAATCACGTCATAAAATTCGGGATTTTTGATCATCCACATGCAGCAGGCGTCGACGTGGTTGTAGTCGGTCTGGATGTCGGGAAATTCCTTGGCCACGTCTTGGAAGGTCCGCCACCAAAGGTCGTGCCCGAAAGTGAGCACGTTGGTTTTGGCCACCAGCGTGAGTCGTTTTCTTTTATTTCGCTTGCGGGTGAAGTTGAAGGCCCAGCGAATGCAGCGTTCGCAACCCTTGCGGGTGTAGACGGCGGTTTGCAGGGCGACTTCGTCGGGCGTGCCTTTCTTCAAAAAACCGCCCACGCCGGCATACATGTCTTCGGTGTTTTCGCGGACCACGACAAAGTCGATATCCTCGGGCTTTTTGCCGGCCAGGGGCGTTTCCACGCCGGGATATAACTTTACCGGGCGAAGGTTGATGTACTGATCGAAACGGAATCGCAATTCCAGGAGCAACCCTTTTTCCAAGATGCCAGGGGCCACGTCGGGATGGCCCACCGCTCCGAGGAGAATAGCGGGAAAGGTCCGCAATTCCTCGAGCACGGCCGGGGGCAGAATTTCGCCGGTTTTCAGATAACGATTGCCGCCAAGATCGAAATCCTTGGCGTCTAATTGAAAGCCTTCCAACCGGGCAACGGCCCGAAGCACCTTGACTCCCTCGGCCGCAACCTCGGGCCCGGTCCCGTCTCCGCCGATCACCGCGATCCGCAAAGTATTTTTATTGCTCACGTGAAACTTCCTTATTGCATAAATATGTTTGAGGATTATGGATTGAAACTTCTTATTATAATGGCGGGCGAGTTTTTCTCAAGCGGCCATCGTAAAGCATATAAAATGCCCCCTTCTTTAATCCACTCCGGAAACAGTATAAAATAACTAAAGGCAGGCGTCCGATCGGTCCCAAAATTCTTCACGTCCGGCAGCCGGTTCATGATTAAGGGTAAAAAATCCTTTGAAAAACACACTACCCGGGCCCGATCCGGCGCCTTTTTACTATCGGTGCTGCCGTTGGGCGCGCCGGCCGGAGCGGTGCTGATAGCCGTCGCGGCCTTCATTGCTTATCTTCCTTGTACAACAGGAGAGTTCGTTTTCGACGAC
>JBEKFZ010000103.1:0-15219 GCA_050013075.1 Thermoguttaceae bacterium
TCCAGTTCGACGGTGTTGGTTACAGTCCGCATTTCGCCCGACCATTCATGGATAAGCCTTTCCACCCGGCCGGCCACGCGAAGACGTTTACCGCAAAACTCGGCCTGTTCCGGAGCAAAACCCAGTCCACGGTTTTTCCCGTTGGCATCGAGCGTGGCCTGGATTTCTTCCATGCTTTTCACTTCCACCCATTCGCCCGCCTGGAGGTTCAGGCTTTCGGTGGGAGTGGGCTGGGATAGAGAGTTTTTGGCAGGCCCATTTAGTCTCTTAAATATGCGTAAGATTTTTTGCCCGGCCCGAGACAGCAAATCCATGAAAAGTTTTCCGACGCTGATTTCGCCCAGCATCACTTCTTGCAGGTATTGCCGCGGATCCCACCAGGGCAATTTGTTCGACGCATGGACCAACTCGGTCGCTTGACAAGTATAGCGATCGCCTTTGCGCGTGGGCAGATTCACGGAAACGAGTTCCTTGGCGGGTGAATTTGCTTCAAGCTCTTTTGGCAAAGCGGCGGGTTTTAGCCAGGCTTCTTTCCAAAACAGTTCGCAGCGCATTTGGCAGCCGTCGTGCGCCTGGCCATCGCAACGCAGACCTTCGAGAAAAACTGTGTTTATCAGCTTGGCTACATAAAAATAACGATCCAGAAAAATCCTGTCGGCCCGGCGCGAGACGCGGAATTTCCGCCCACAGTATTTTATCATCTCCGGCATGAAGGGCAGGCCGTCGAGTTTCCCTTCGGCGTCGAGCGTGGTTTGGATCTCCTCCGGCGAGCGCACCTCCACCCAATCCCCACGCCGAAAAGTGTGAGGTCGCCGATTCCGCAACGAATTGGTCTGATTGTGATCTGTCATGTTAAAAAGGGGGCAGAACTATTTTATTTCTGCCATAAATAGTTCTGACCCCTTTTAAATATACGTCAATTTCGGTGACCTGGAACTCTTTCGACACTAATTGCATCATGTTTTTATGCCTCTATTATCTTGTCGCCTGCGCCACGGTTTCGATGGTAATGGCGGCCAGGGCCGCGCCAAAGTCCAGGTCGATGTTGGCCATCGTATCGTGGGTGTCGTGATAGCCCACGCGGTTGATGTCGTAGTTTTCCATAAAAAGCACCACGGGAACGCCGGCGTCGGAGAATATCTGCCCGTCGGTGTTGTAGAGCGAGCTGCGTGGGTCGTCGGGCGGGCGGACCTCGCCGTGAAGTTGCAAATGCGGGGCTGTTGAAGGCATTGTAACTTCGTCAACGCTGCGTGTGCCGCGCTTGCAGCCTCGGCGGTTGGGGCGGCAATTCCAGATCGGGGCATTGGCGTTCCAAACGGCGTTTGCCGAATGTGCCACCTGGGCAAGCCGTAAAGATTCGGCGCTCGCACCCGGAGAAATCTGAAAAACGTCCGGATCGTTGTCGTTGTTATGCGCGATCATGTCGGACACGAATACGCCTTTGATCTCGACTTTGGATAGATCGAGCTTTCGCACTCCCTTGCGGCGGAGTTTCAGCGCGCCTTCGATAATACATTGGGCCAGATGCCGGGCGCCCATGCAATCGGAAGGAAATTCCTCGCCGGTCAGATGCACCAGCCACACGTCGCATCCCAGTTGCCCGGCGCGGCTGAGTTCGAGGAATATTGGCGCGCCGAGCATCATGGCCGCGGTGGCGGAATGATTGTCGTCGGCCCCTGCCGCGGCCAATCGGGCGCCGACTCCGCCGCGGGCTTTATCATAGAGGTCTTCCATGTAAGCCGTATCGTAATGGTCGGCCATGATCACGGCCCTGCGCCGATCTCGGCCGGGAATGATAACCGCCAGGTCGCGTTCCTCGGTTTTCCCCTCCTGATTATTAAGCCAGCCACCGGACCAAGGGAAGTTGAAATCGGTTCGCCAATGGAAGGGAAGATCGCCGACCGCCGCTTTGCCGGCCATTTGAGACTTCTCTATCAACCGTCGATAATAGTCCAAAAGATAATCGCCCAATGCCTCCAGGTCGCGATGATGATGCCGCAAGAAAGACTGGGAAATCGGATCAGTGACGCAGTCGGCATTGTCTTTATTTATATATTTGCCGTGTGCCAGCCGGGCGATTGTGCGCCAATACGCCATTTCAAACCAGCGGCAGGCCGTGCGATGATAAGTAAACGATTCGATCAGTCGAGGAGCGGAAGTCTTAGTCGAAGCGGCCGATTCCGGTTCGATTATTTTTTTCAGCTCTTCGGCCAATTTCCGCCCTGACGGCTGATTATTGGCCGATGTTTCCAAATTGTCCAGCCAATCGCCGAGTGTTTCCTGCTTGGGCGCGGTCAACAATGCCCGTGCGAAACCGCGCGGCAAAAGGGCTTCACCCAACAACTCATGTACATCGAGCAATTTACGGATGTTCTGGATGGTTATCCTATGCTGATGATGGTTTTCAATGGTCGAAAAATTCCGAAAGGCCGATAAATAAGCATCTCGCTTCAACAAACGCGGCCACAACTCGACGGGCTTTTCCAGATCGGGCCGTTGGGCGCGATAGGCGGTAAGATATCCCAGCGGAGCGTCGAAAATCACCTCCGGCTGGGAAGTTTTTGAACAGCGATAGGCCACCAGCGGCCGATGCCAAAAGATTTCATAACGTCCCACGCGCATTGCCGGAAATTGAAAGCGGTATCCGAACAAACCACCTTCCCGCAAAGCCTCCGCGGCCCGGGCAAGATCGGCTTGGCCGGCATGGGGGCCATCCAACAAAAGCCGGCAGTCCCGCGTCCAGATCTGGGCGTTGCGGGCCATTGGCTTGTCGTATAATCCCACGTCCTCGGGCGCGGAACTGAAAAGCACGTGCGCCAAACGGTCTTCCCGTCCCGCCACGGCAAGTTCGTCTTCGTGCCGATGAATTCGCGCCCAGCGGTTCGTGCGCCGGTATGTATTTCGCAACGGCATAACATTCGGGTCGGGCTGCAAATGTTGGGGATGCGGTTCGTGCAACCAGCCTGATTGCGGCACCCTGATGCCGAATGGATTCGCATAACGCGAAAAAACATGCAACAAGGGAATTTGCAAGGCCAGCGGCAATTCGCGATGCAAGCGCAGATATGGCGGCGCCGCCCAGAAAACCAGGCTGCCCGGGAACGGCAGCAGATTTAGATCGCCCGACAGGTAAGCATTTTGAACCGCCTTTGGCAATCGGCCGAACGGCCGAAATGTAAGCAGATATTTTACTCCTCCAATACGTTCGCGCTGAGACAATAGATATCTTTTCGTCCATGAAGGAATAGGGACGTCTTGTTTATAAGGCAGACCTGGATCGCCGATGCCGGGTAAAATCCGGAAACCTGTTTTCTTTAAATCCGCAAGTTTATCAAACGATTCGTCATACGCGGCGTTTAGTAACCGTCGGAAAAAATCCGCGCCTTCAGCCTCGGGAATTTCACGGCCCGGCGCTGTAAAAAAACCTTGCCAAAAAGCCCACTCCGGCCCTTGTTCGCTTCCGCCAAAAAGCGTCCAGCGCACGCGGCCTTTGTCGTCCTGAGTGCGCGACAATGCCAGCGGTGCGATTATCACATACCGTTCATGGGAAAGATTGCCCGCGTGCTGGGCAAGTTCCGGCGGCCAATACGGGTTGCCTTCGAGTTTTGCCTTGGATATGCCGTGCAATGGACGGCCGTTTCCCAAGTGTTCCATGACCGTCAGAAATTCGCCGGCAAGATGCCGCAATCCCGGCCGAAGTTCAAATTCTTCTTCATATTCCGTAACATGCCATCCCACGGGATCATCGGCGCGAAATAAGACATGGTTTACAGCGCCGTAAGGTTTGCGTCCCAAACGCGGGGGCGGCATGAACTCGGAATAAGCCGTAATCGGATATTTACCGGCCCCTCGAAACCACGGAGCACCGGCCAAAAGTTGTTTCCAAGGCGTTAGGCTCATTGTAATTCCTCAACTTACTTTATTATCCTTAAATGCCAATGCGGCGGTAGGGCAGGCGGCCACGCACTGGGCGGCGGCACGGCTAAGGGCTTCGTCCAGATGCCGGTCCAGCGGCACGGCCACGCGAACGTTGAAACCCCGGCCGACGAACGTCAGGCCCAGCAATTCACCGGCCGCGGCGGCAATCTGGATACACAACCCGCAATCGATGCACTTGCCCGGCTCGAAAATCACGTCGGCATGATGGGCGTCTTGCTCGAATTCTCGCCGCTGGCCCTTGTAGCGCCTGGGATCTGCGCCATAAAGATCGGCGTATTTGCGGAGTTTACAGGCGTGCAAACCGCGGCAATCGCAATGCAAACATCGCCCGGCCTGGACGGTTGCTTCATTGGCGTTGAAACCGCATTTCGTTCCGGCGGCCGGTTCCCGCCTTGGTTCCATCGAGGCCCCTGCGGCAAATCGTCGCAATTCTTCCTTGTCCATCAGGCCGATCTTCGTGGTAAACGGTTTATCAGGCCCTAATACAACCCGCCCGCGAAGATACTGATCGACGGATACGGCCGCTTCCTTGCCGTCGGCGACGCTGCGGACAACAAGCCCTTTAAAACGGATGGCGTTGCCGGCGGCGAATACGTTGGGCAATTGGGTTTGATATGTATGGGCGACCTGAATTCCTCGAGACGTGGTCTTCAGATTCCAGGCGCCGGCTTGCTCAAGGGCAGTCGATCCGCAAGCCATCAACACCGCATCGTGGGAGTTTACCAATTTCTGAAACGATTCGCCCGAGCCGATGCGGTTTTGCATTTCCCAGCGTCCGCCCAGACGAATAATTTGCTCGATTTCGGCGGCGAGCACGTCGCGGGGCAACTCCTCGGCGGTTGTTTCAAGCCACAACCGCCCACCGGGTTCTTGATTTTCATCAAAAACAGTACAGGCATGGCCGAATTGGGCAAGATAATAGGCGGCGGCCAGTCCGGTCGGTCCGGCCCCGATAATGGCCACTTTTTTCCCAGATGCCGGCGAGCATGGCGGCATATACGGATCTCCCGAGGCCAGATCGACGTCGGCCGCGTATCGTTTTAATAAGCAGATGGCCACGGCGGCGTCGAGGTCATGGCGCCGGCAGATTTTTTCGCACGGAGCCGGACAGATTCGGCCCAACACGGCCGGCAAGGCAATGTCGCGCTTGACCGTGGCAATCGCCCCGCGCATATCTCCCGACGAGATTTGCCGCAGCATTTGCGGAATGTCCATTTCCGCCGGACAGGCCAGAAAACAGGGGGCAAGGCAATCGCCCAGATGGTCGCTTAAAAGCAGTTCCAAGGATTTTCGCCGAACAGAGTGGATTTCGGGAGTTTCGCTTTCTACCTTAGCCCCTTCTTCCGCAACCACGGCACACGAAGGCACAAGCCGCCCGCCGCCGTTTACCTTGACCAAACAGCACAGGCACGAAGTCGAAGGCTCGCAGCCTTCCAGAAAGCACAGCGCGGGAACATCGATCCCCAGTTTTCGCGCGGCATCGAGGACCGTCGCCCCGGGCGGAACTTCCACTTCACGCTGGTCGATTGTGAGCTTGGGCACGGGAAAGAGTTCAGAGGTCAGGGTTCAGGGATCTCGATTTTGGACAGTAAGGGCTGGGCACTTCAGTGCCCAGTGCGAAACCGCAAGCGGTTTTATTCTGCATTCTTCCTTCTGCATTCTGCATTCATTTTACTCCACTACCACGGCTTTTTCCGGACATATCCTCCGGCAGGTATCGCAGCGGATGCACTTTTCCGGATCGATGGAATGTTTTTCATAAGGGGTCATGGGTATGGCGTCGGCCGGACAATGTTGGGCACAGAGCGTGCAACCGATGCAGTCGTCGGTAATGCGATAGGCAATCAGATCTTTGCACCTGCCTGCCGGGCATCGGCCGGCCAGGTGTGCTTCGTATTCGTCGCGGAAATAACGCAGCGTGGAAAGCACCGGATTGGGCGCGGTCCGGCCCAGCCCGCAAATGCTGCCGGCGCTTACCGTCAGGGCAAGATCGTATAGTTCCTTTAGATCGTCTTTTTTCCCTTTGCCGGTGCATAGGCGGTCTAGAATGTCGAGCATTCGCCGGGTGCCGACGCGGCACAGCGTGCACTTGCCGCAAGATTGATCTTGGGTGAAGCGGAGGAAATACCGGGCGATATCGACCATACAATCCAAGTCGTCCAGCACGACCAGTCCGCCCGAGCCCATGATCGCCCCGACTTCGGCCAAGGCTTCGTAGTCGATGCGGGTATCGGCCAGGCTCTCGGGAATGCAGCCGCCCGACGGCCCGCCGATTTGCACCGCCTTGAAAACCCGATCGCCGGCCACGCCGCCGCCGATCTCCTCCACCACT
Organism: Thermoguttaceae bacterium; assembly: GCA_050013075.1. GTDB lineage: Bacteria > Planctomycetota > Planctomycetia > Pirellulales > Thermoguttaceae > JBEKIK01. The sequence goes on from JBEKFZ010000103.1 coordinate 6,272, forward strand.
TCCCGGATTGTAATGCCCATGGGCACTTCGATCAGTCCGCCGCGGCGCACTTTTCCGGCCAGGGCGAAGACCTTGGTGCCTTTGCTCGTAGCGGTTCCCAGTTTGGCGAACTCCTCGGCCCCGTGGCGCATGATCCAGGGCACTAGGGCGTAGGTTTCGACGTTATTGACCAGCGTAGGTTTGCCCCACAATCCGCACTCGGCCGGAAAGGGCGGGCGCAGATGCGGCATTCCGCGCCGGCCTTCGATCGACGCAAGAAGCGCCGTTTCCTCGCCGCAGACAAACGCCCCTGCGCCTTGTTTTACGGCCAGATGCAAATGGAAATCGCTTCCTAACATATTATCGCCCAAGATTCCGCACCGGCGGCAATGCTCGATGGCCTCGGTAATCCGTTGGACGGCCAAGGGGTATTCGGCGCGAATGTAAAATAGGCCTTCACGCGCGCCCACGGCCAAAGCGGCAATCGCCATGCCCTCGATAATGCGATAAGGGAACGATTCCAACAACATGCGGTCCATGAACGCGCCGGGATCGCCTTCATCGCCGTTGCAGACAACGTATTTAGCATCGGCTTGTGCCTGCCGGACCTTGGCCCATTTCGTGCCGGTGGGAAAACCCGCCCCGCCGCGTCCGCGCAGACCGCTTTCTTGAATTTCGTCGATAATTTGCCGTGGCGACAATTCTTCCAGGCATCGTCGCAATGCGATGAATCCGCCGTGGCGCATGTATTCGTCGAGATTTGTCGGATCAATTTGGCCGCAGTATTCGGTAGCCACGTGTTTTTGCCGGCCCAGAAAAGCGCAGACCGGCGGATCGCGAAGGTCCATGGCATGACCGGCGATAGGATCGCCGTTTTCGTCGCTTGCAAGCCGATCGAGCCAATGTGTTGCGGCGTAAATCAACCTTCGCCTGAGTCCCCTGGGCTTGAAGTGTTTCAGTACTATGTCCGCGGCATCTTCGGGGGTGACATGGAAAAATAGTTTTGTGCTTCCGCCCGGCGATACAATTTCGACCAGAGGGGTTTGATGGCACATGCCCACGCAACCCACGCGTTTCACGACGGCCGCGGCGCCGCTTTCGGCCAGCGTTTGCCGGAGGGCTTGGTACACCTTGCCGCTGCCTTGCGCAGTGCAGCACGAGCCGAGTCCGATGCGGATTTCCCCGCCCTGGCCCGGCGGCGGTTCAGGAATGGCGACTTGCCCGGCGCCGGCATTTTCCTCTTGCCGGAGAAAATCCTCAATCACTTCGCCCACCGACGCCGCAGCGACGCGACCGTATGTTATCCCGCCGATCTGGACCACGGGCGCAAGCGTGCAGCAGCCCAGGCAGGCGATTTTTTCGATGGTGAACAATCCCTCGGGATCGGTGTCGTCGCCCTTGCCGATTGCCAGGCGGCGCTCGAGGGCGTCCTGAACCAACTCGGAACCCTTCACGTGACACGCCGTGCCGTGGCAAACCTTGATAATGTGCCGCCCGACCGGCCGATGGCGGAACTGCGTATAAAAACTGGCCACGCCGGTGATTGCGGCAGGCGTGATTTCGGTCAAGTCGCAAACTCGTTGGAGCGCCTCCCGCGGCAGATAACGATATTGGGCCTGGATGGCCTGCAAAATGGGAATAACCGCATCGCCGCGGGTCCCATAGCAGGATACAATTTGATCGACGAATGTCAGATCCATCTCGGGCATCACTTTTCTCTTATGTACCAACTATTGAGTCTCAGGTAATGAATGTCGCGTTTTCGCCTCAGAGCCGGGCCGTGTCGGGTGCGGAATTGCCCGGGCGACACGCCCCGGCTCTGACTTTTCATGCGACATTCTTTTTCTGATACTCAATAAACTAGTAGGCATACGCCGTGTGCCGAAACCACACACGCCGTGTGCGGTCTACATTATTTATTTCCAATACAAATTAAATTATTTTTTCCGCGGATATAAAAACATCCGTCCTGGAAAGCGGGACTGGTGACGCACGGTTCACCCAAATCACATTCCGTGACGCGGCGGCATTTTTCGCGCGTGGGCTCCACGACCCACGCCTTTCCATTTATTGCAAACACATACACCAGTTTTCCCGCCATGCCAGGCGAGGATTTGAAATCTTCGCCAAAATCCTCGACCCAGAGTTGATCGCCCTTTTCGGCATCGTAGCAGGTGAGCGAGCCGTACGAGGTCAGCAAAAACACGAACTCGCCGCAGGCCAGCGGACTGCAAATGTCGGGCAGGCCGTCCTCGCCTTTCCACGCGACGTGCGTGGCGGTTACGTCGCCACGACCGTCCGCGCGGATGGCCGACAACGCGGCCGATTCCTGGGCCGCGAAAACCTTCCCGGCCGCAAAAGCGGGCGAAGGGGCCGTATCAGTCACAAGACACTTCACACGCCATATTTCCCGTCCGTCTTTCGGATCGTAAGAAATCACCAGGGGATCGGACGCGGTGATGATCTGATCGCGCTGGGCGGCATGGACGACAATCGGCGACGGCCAGGAATTCTTGACCGGCCGGTCGGTCTGCCAGACTGGATTGCCCGTGGCCGAATCGAACGCCAATAATTTCGATTTCGACGCCTTTTCCGATGAACCCTGGTCGAACTGCACCACGAGCAGATTCTTATATGTTACCAACGACGACGCATGGCCGTAGGCATTATCGGGAATGCCCAAGCTTTTGGACCAGGCCAACTTGCCGTTGAAATCGAATGCGGCCAGGTCGCCGTTGGCAAATATGGCGAACACGCGGCGTCCGTCGGTGGCGGCGGTCGGGGCGGCATATCCCGCGCCCTCGTCGACCTTGAGCGCCCGTGCCGCGTTTTGCGGCGTGCTTGGGGCTTCCTTTTGCCAAAGAAGTTTGCCATCGGCGGCGTCGAAACAATAAACTTCCCGCCGTTTTTCATTGGCGCCGGTGAGAAACACGCGGTCCTTCCACACGATCGGTGAGTTGTTGCCGGGCAAAGGAACGGGCGTTTTCCAGCGGATGTTTTTGCCAGAACTTGCGTCCCACTCGGTGGGAATGTTTTCGTAGGCCGAAATGCCGCGCCCGCCGGGACCGCGAAAACTTGGCCATGTTTTGGCGATTTCTTCGTCCGACGGCGACGCTTCTGGAGCGAGTGAGGACATTGCGGAAGATTTAGAACCAACTCCAACACCAACGCTTGGAGAAGTACTGGAGACTGATGTGCCCTCCCCACGGCCCTCACCCCATCCCTCTCCCAAGGGGAGAGGGAGAGTTGGTGATGGAATATCCAGCCGCATGTTGATGATCAGCACAATCGCCAGCGCGGCCATGGCCAGAGCTACGCCCGCCACGGCCCAACGGCCGATCCGCGTCCACTGCGATTCGATGTCCGTTGTCGTTGGCAATGGTTGCGGATTAGGAAGTTCGCGCCGCAACGCGGCCGCGGTTTTGATGGAGATAAGAAAAACCGCCACCCCTCCGAGCAACAAGACCGCGCCCGCGACGGTAAACGCCCGTTGGCGGAAGTATTCCCGTCGCAATTGCAGATCAAGGGCGCGGATTTGCGATTTCAGGGCGTCATTATCCGGCTGTTTTGCCAAAGCGGCCTTGAGCGTTTGATAGACCTCGTTTTCCAGCGGGTCGCCGTTGCCCCGGCGGCTGTAATCGTAGATCAAAAGAGCGCAGACCACCAGCGAAAACACCCCGGCAATAGCCGCGCTTAAGGTCGCCAGGCGATAATTATTTTCATCCTTCATCCTTCATCCTTCCAAAGTGCCTGTTCCTCGGGGCAGTACCAAAAACATCGTCCACAGGACACGCAGCCTGCTCGATCCGGCTCGTAGTCGGTTCTCCGTCGGCGGATGGATAGATGTATCAATTTTACGCCAATGACCAATCCCACCCAAGCCCCGAACCATGCTCCGGCAACGCCGAAAGTCGCCGTCAATTCGGATGCCTCGCGATAAAGATCCTCGACCGCCCGGCCGGTGCCGCGGAAGGCCTCGATTTCGTTGATTAAGTTTTCGTTCTCGCGGCCGGGTTGGAGCGTTTGTCCCGACTCGTCCCGGCGCACGTGTTCGGCCAACCGGACAGTGGGGTGCAGCCGGGCAAGAGGAACTTCCATGTATCTTCCCAAAACCGCGCCTAAACCGATCAACACCGGCAGCAGCAAGAGTAAAGCCGCCAAACGGCGCCTTGCGCTACCGCGCTTGGCAACGGTCAAGGTTACAGTCGGCTGGCGAATTGCGCCATAAGGGCACGCATCTTCGCACAGCCGGCATCGGATGCAGCGATCCGGCGGAATTTTTACGTGCCACTTCGAGACTTTTGAAAGCAGCCCCAATATCGCCCCGTAAGGACAAAGGTATCGGCAGTACGGCCGCCCCACAAACGCGCCGACGATAAGAAAGCATCCGCCGAGAATGAGCATATTCGCGCCTGCACTGAGGCGGAACAGTCCCACGAACGGATCGTAACGGCATATCACAAACGCCGTGCCGGTGACTGTAAACAGCACTGCCGCTCCAAGATAAACATAAGCCAAAAGTCCCAAGGCATGATCCAGCCAGACCGGCGTCCGCGCCGGGCAAACCGCCGCGAGTTCCTGCACCGCGCCCAGCGGGCAGACCGCGGCGCAAAAAGTCCGCCCGAAAAAAAGCGTGAATACCAATGGTAAAACGAAAAACGCCACTGCCGGCAGGGGCACGACATAGCTGGAATCGCAAGCGGCCAGCGTGACGTTTTGGATGGCCCCGATCGGGCAAATACACCCTTTGCGCCAGAAGCCAAACCAGGCCAGCGAGACGATCGTCAACAGGAATAATCCGCGACGGGAACGTTTTTTAATCGCCAGATACGAGGCCAGCGACAATCCGGCCGCCAGCGCGGCCACGTCGAGATAATCCAGCCATGCCGCCCTGGCCGCCGGATTTTGCGTGCCGGGTATTTCATACGAGGAGAACGTCGGCAAAGGTATTACTTCCCCGGCCGACAGCATACCCGCCGGAATCAGCGACAAAACCAGTAGCAGAACCGTACGATGCAATTTCATCCGTTTTGCGCTCTTGTTTCTAACCGGAGTTTTGCAAATTACTCCCCTCTCCCATTGGGAGAGGGGCTGGGGGTGAGGGTGCTCAAAAATCGGATAAAAAGGAAAAACTTTTTTCTGTCCATAGCCCTCACCCTAACCCTCTCCGGGCACCAACCGAAGGTTGGTCGGGAGAGGGAACTTTTGGAGATGTTTTATGCCGTTTATATGCCTCTTCCGCGTCGCGGGCGGTTTTTTTCAACAGGTTCGGCGAACCGGCCGGGACGCGAACAAACGCCCCCGTGGGACAGGAAACGGCAATCGAACATTCGTTGCAATTCAAACAGCGGTCGTGGCGGACCTGCAAGTACAGCGAGCCGTTCATCAATTTGCATCCGGCCACGCACTTGCCGCAGGCGATGCACAGCGATTCGTCGATGGTGTATGCAAAGAACCGCTGCCCGCCTTTTTCCTCGATGAATTTTCGATTGATTGCGCCGGTGGGGCAGAGTTGGTTTTCCGCGCCCGTTTCCAGAACATAGTCTTTTACGGGAAAATAGCCGGTGCACACGTCGCAGTACCCGCAAAGCGCGAAACATTGCACGGCTTTGACCGCCGACTGGTCGAGCACGCAATTGATTTCGCAGTGTCCGCAGGCCATGCATTTATCCGGATCGATCTGCCAGACCAGGTTTTCGCCGCGGCCTTTGCGCACGGCCAACAAGCCGGTCAGGCCGCATAGCCCCAAAGCGCCGGCGATGCGGACGTTGTCGCCCAAGAATTTACGCCGATCGATTTTCCCGTCTTCCTGCGCCGTGGTCATTGCCTTTTGTCGCTCTCTCGCGTTTTGGCGGCCTGGGGATTTTCGCACTGATCCACTAGCGGGCATCCACAACAGGAAATCGCTTGACCGCAAGCGCCGCTGCGCATATTTCGCCCCGATCTGACGGACAAAACGGCCCAAACCAATCCCAGCACGCCCAAGATCAAATAACGAACCAGGCGCCGACACATCTCGCGCCGGGTTTGTTTTGTTTCGGTGGTTTTTGCAAAATCGGATGGATTACTCATGCTTAAACTCGGCTGAGGGGCTCTTAGGTTCAAAAATCAGGACGCGCTTTTTATCGGAATCCAAAACCAGGATGCGGTCGTGATCGTCAACGGCCAGATCGGCGGCCGTGGAAGGGAATTGTTCCTGTCCGGCGACCACACATTCGAACTTTCCCTGGGCAGTATAGATTTTTATCCGCGGCAGGCCTTTTTCGGCGGTTACAAACCGGCCGTCGGAAAGAACGGCGAAATGCGCGGGATTGCAGCAGCCGAAAAATCCTTCAATCGATTGCGAGCCTTTACCCCAGGAAAATTCCAAATCGCCTTGAAACGTGTACGCTTCCAGGCGCAGGGCGCGAGGATTCACCACGTAAAGCAGCCCGTCGCGGCCCACGGCCAGATCGAAATACGGGCTGGTAATGAAAAACCCGGGGATTTTCCGGGCGCGATCCGCCGCGCCAATCCGGTTTATCAATTTGCCGTCGGTATCATAATGCCACACGATTCGGTTGCCGGCATCGGCTAAAAAAACATCGTTTTCGGCAACGGCAATCGACGTGGGCAATGCTTTTTCGTTGAGTTTATCCCAAGCGCCTAGCGGGTTGCCGTCGGCATCGAGGACTTCGACATGATCGCCCGTGCCGACGTAGATGCGGCCCGGATATTTGTGCTCGGCCCCGCCGACGGCCAAACAGCGGGGTTCGTATTCCAGTTTGATTTCCGCAGTATTCTTTCCCTTGGGATCGAAAACTTGGATGGCTTTATCTCCGGCGACGTAAATTTTTCCGTCCGGCCCGGCGGCCAGGGCATGAGGCTGGTTCAGGCCTACGGATATTTCCCCGCTTTGCTTGTATTGTATAAGCGCGGGATCGATCTTTTCTTCAGGCTTCTCGATCCACTGTCCGCCCCAAGGATCCATGCGCAAGACGGCCGCGATCCCGGCGGCAATCGCCATGACAACGGCCAAAGCGATGAATAAATGGGCGGCGGTGAATGGTTTAGCAGGCATGTTGAATTATTACAAAGTTTTCTTGTCAGAGCCGGGCCGTGTCGGCCCGGGAAAGACCGGGGCGACACGCCCCGGCTCTGATTTTTTATACGACATTCATTTTCTTACAACATTCATTTTCTGACATTCAATAAAGGTTCATAACCGTGAATACACGGCGGATTATTTTTCCGACACTTTCAAACAAACCATGCGGGTCATGTCGCGGACGATCAAACGCCCGGCGGCCATGGCCATCGGTCCCCAACTTTCGTATCCGTTTTCGATGACTTGTGCCCGGGCCAAGGGTTTATAGCCCGCGGTCGTCGCTTCGACCGTGGCCAGCAGGCCGTCGTCGCTGATTATAAATATCAGTCCATCGGCGATCATGTACGGGGCAGAGCCGAATTTCTCCCGCCCGCTGTTCCAAATTTCCTTGCCGTTAAGATCAAGGCATACTAATTTCTTGTCGTGTTGGCGCACGCCGTATAAAAATCCGTTAAACAGCACGGGGGTTTGCTGTTCGGAACTGAATTGTTTGGCGGCAAGGCGGAATAGAGTTTCGGATCGGAATTTGCCCTTGTTTTCCCGAAGTTGGAGCATCAAGGCGCCGGTATTGTAGCCTCCGCTGAAAAAGATTTTCCCCTCGCCGACGACAACCGGCGACGGACAGGTGGCAGTGCCGATCTGCCACTGATCGGTTTCCCAGAGGATTTCGCCGGTATCGGCAGCCACGCCGGCCACTCCGCCTTTGCCGCAATACACGTACATCCGCCGCCCGGCGAATTCCATGGGCACGACCGACGCGTGCGTCATGGCCCAGTTGTGCGGATTTGGACTATCCCAAACTACTTTGCCGGTCTTGTAATCCACGGCGATCAACAGTGCTTTGCCGCCCGGGGCAAGTATAAGACGGTCGGTTTTTTCATCGATCAGCGGGCATTGGCCCGTATACCACGGCGGGACAACTGCGCCGTAGTCGAGAACCATATCCATGAGCCAAAGCCCCTTGCCGGTTTCGGCGTCCCAGCCGGCCGCCTGGCATTGAGGACCGATTGATACGACGTACTTGCCCGCTATCGCCGGAATCGTGCGCGAGCGCCCGTGGCTCCAAGGCACGATCACGGGATAGCCGTTGTGCCAGATTTCTCGGCCGTCGTCCAACGAAAGGCAGCGCATGACGTCGGCCGAGCGGTCGATGTCATCCGTCGCATCGTGAACGTGGTCCAGCACATACACACGACCGGCGCTAATTGCCGCCGCGGCGTAACCGTCGCCGAGTTCGACGGTCCATAGTTTTTCCGGCCCGCCTTCAGGCCATTGCCGGGCCAGGGGGATCTCGTCTTTACATAGGGCATCGTGCTGTGCGCCGCGGAAACAGGGCCATGCCCCGGCAAGTGCGGAGGGTTTTCCCTGGCCGTAAACCGGCTGGCCTAGCACCGGCCGTTTTGCAATTTTCGCCGGACCCGGGGCCGGGGCCTTGTCGAGTCCCGGCACCCTGGCCTGCAACTGCGGTATCGGACCCGTGCCCACCCAATACACCAGCGCCGCTATGCCGAGCACGGCCATAAGACCTGGAAGCAGCAGACTGAACAATGATTTCTGCATGCGTTAATCGTTAAGAGCGCAGCTTGTGGGTATGCAACAAGCCGCGGGATTGGCTTTTCATGATCGGTTATATATCATCCTTCTTGATATCCCACTTAACCTCAAGTGTCAAGGCGATTTCCAGGCGGCCGGGCGGTTTCGAGCCATACTTTCTAAAATGAGAAAAAAACATGGAAATGTTTGGAAAAACCTGTATCGCTCGCCGACCATGCCACGCATGGCGCCCGGTGGCGGCTGTTGAATCTCAGATAAATAATTTCGCGGAAAAAATCAGAGCCGGGGTGTGTCACCCCGGTAATTCCGCACCCGACACGGCCCGGCT
>JBEKFZ010000104.1:0-14928 GCA_050013075.1 Thermoguttaceae bacterium
CACCGTTTTCGATAGTTGTTGAGATTTTTACCCAACTACAGATGGGTGAAATGTACATCACGGGGGAGTTGTGCAGGACAATATGGAAATGTCCAAATAATAAGTAGGATTCTCCCCCCCATTGCCTGCCTATCAAAAAAAGATAATGATTAAAGAAGAGGATACACCAGTTATCTTTTTAAATTACAGTATGAAATTTCGGTAGACATAGTATGTAATGATAGTTATCAAACCCATTTTTGTAGGTTTGAAAATAATATAAACTATACGACACGTGTCTTATTATGAGCGTTTTTCATATTGGTTCAGGAAGATAAAAAGGTAGACGAAATCTTATATTTGATTGCCTATGCATCCCAGCCTTCCTATTTTCTGATTAGTTGTCAGCTTGCGAAGTGTTAAATGGATGGTTATCATGGGAAGGTGAAGCATTTTGCGGGGTAATTGATAATAATAGGCGCGTTACTGGATAAGGTTGCATAGAGCCGATGAAGGATGGGGGAGCCTGAGGTTTTTCCCGATTAACAAACATTATCATTATTAGAATGCTCTGGAGTTATAACACCGCTGGTGGCCACATATCCATCACACTCGCCGATAAGGGAGAACGTGGATGTACGTAATTGAAACCCAGGGTTTGACAAAATCCTACGGTGCCATAGAGGAAGTTCGCGTCCAGGCCTTGCGTGGGGTTGATCTTCACGTACAAGAAGGCGAACTTCTGGCGATTATGGGTCCATCGGGATCGGGCAAGAGCACTTTGTTGCATATTCTGGGCGGCGTGGAGGTGCCCACTAGCGGGCAAGTATTACTGGAAGGGGTCGATCTGGCGTTGTTGAACGACGACGAGCGCACGATCCTTCGCCGCGAGAGGATGGGCTTCATCTTCCAGTCGTTTAATTTGTTGCCCGCTTTTACCGCGGAAGAAAACATCTCTTTGCCGATGGAATTATCCGGGGTCCCTTCGGGTGAAGCCCGGCGGCGCTCCTTGGACATGCTGAAGATGGTGGGCATGACGCACCGGCGGCACCACATTCCCAGCACTCTATCGGGCGGCGAGCAGCAGCGCGTGGCCATTGCCCGGGCGCTGGTCATGGAGCCTGCACTGGTGCTGGCCGACGAGCCGACCGGCAATCTCGACAGTGTAAACGGCCGGCAAGTAACCGGTTTGTTGCGCCGTCTAGCCAGCGAGCACAAACAAACCATCGTGATGGTCACTCACGACAGCGAGGTGGCCAAGCAGGCCGACCGTTTGATCCGGTTGCGCGACGGTTTGATCGAAAAAGACGGTCTGGTGCACAAGGAAAACGCCACTATTAAGGAAGTGCTGCCGCTTAAGGACGCCAAAACTTTACCGCCAAAACCCCTTGCCCGAAGTTGCCTGTTTAAGAGATCGATGTAAGCGGATAATTTGAAGCGGACGATAAATCCACTGTTTCGTTGTCCCCTCCATAAAGCAAGCGACCACGAAAACCTGCCGCTAACAACAAAAAGAAATGGTACTCTGGAAATTCACGCTCCGCGAGATCAAGAGCCGGCCGGGCCGGGCGACGTTGACGCTTTTGAGCATCGTCATCAGCGTGGCCGCGGTAGTGGCGGTTACCGTATCGAAAAACACCACGCACCAGGCGTACAAGGACATGTACGAGAGCGTGGCCGGCCGGGCTGCGTTCGAGGTTGTAGCCGATCAGGAGCGATTTTTCGACACCCGAATCGTCAAAACCCTGAAACAGGTCGCCGGCGTTAAAACGGTCATCCCGCTGGTCCAGAAATTCCCCATGCGGCTGACGTTTAACAAGCAACGTCCGTCAATCATGGTGATGGGCGTTGATCCGAGACGGAACGAGTTATACCAGGATTACGAATTGAAACAAGGCGATGGCTTCCCCAAGGAAGAAAGCGAAGAAGACGTCGCCATGATGGAAGTCGGTTTTGCCAATGCCTTGGGCGTTAAAGTCGGCAACGAGATTAAATTGACCGTGGGCAACGGCACGGTGAAAATCTTTACCGTAGTCGGATTGTTGGCGCCTCGTGGAACATCGAATTTCAATCAAGGCGGCATCGTCTTTTTGCCGCTTGGCACGGCCCAGTATTATTATTCCAAAACCGGCGGCATCAACCGGGCGAGCATCATACTGGAACCCGGAGCGGATGAAAATAAAATGCAAGCCGATCTGGCCGCTGTATTGCCACCCGGCTTGCAAATCCGCACGCCCTCGTCCCGCATGCAGATGTCGCAGGATACCTTGAAAAACGCGGAACAGGGCCTGGCTTTCGCCTTCTGGTTGAACATCGTGCTGGCCGTTTTCATGATCTTCAACACCTTCCTGATGAACGTAAGCGAACGGCGGAGGCAACTTTCCATCCTGCGGGCGATCGGCACGACGCGAAAACAAATCATGCGCATGCTGATTTTGGAAGGTTTTGCGATGGGCGTAACCGGCACGGTCTTGGGGTGTGTGCTGGGAATCATAGGGGCCAATCTATTGACGGCGGGCATGATGAAAGTGTATTCCAACTCCATTCCGCCGCTTTTTATCACGCCGGGGCCGTTTATATTGGCAGCCGTGTTGGGGCCGATGATTTCGCTGTTCGGCGTGATCGTTCCCGCCTATTTAGCCGGCAAAATCACGCCCTTGGAAGGAATGCGCCCGATAGTCTCCGAGCACGACCGGCGAATCCCCTCATCATTTATCATTTTGGCGGTGACGATGTTCGCCGTGACCGGATCGCTTTTGGCGGGCAGCATCATGGGCTTTTTGCCCCTGGTGCTGTTGCCTATTTTCGGCGTGTTTTTCACGGCGGCCTTTGTAATGCTCGTGCCCATCGTGCTTAAAAGCATGTCGAAAGGCACGGCCGCGGTGCTGTATCCCTTGCTAAAGGTCGAAGGGCAATTGGCCAGCCGGCAGATCCTTCGCCGCCGGGCCAGGGCAACTTTGACCATCGGCATTTTGTACATCGCCGTCAGCATGGCCGTCAGTCTGGGCATCACGCTGGTGAACAACGTCAACGACGTCCGCACCTGGTTCGACAAAACCATGAACGGCGATTTTTTTGTCCGGGCGACTTCATCCGAGATGTCCACGGGTTCCGCGGTGCAAATACCCGAGTCGATGGACAACGACATCCGCCGGATCGACGGCATTAAAAACGTCGATAGCCTCCGCTATGTCACCGTCAAGACCGGCGATCAGCCGGTCCTGTTGTGCATCCGGGGATTTACCGACAAGGATACTCTACCCCTGGTCTTGAAAGAAGGAACCCTGGACGACGTCCGCCGCGGCCTCTCGCAGGGCGAGGTGGTCATAGGCACTGTGTTGGCCAATCGGATGGGTAAGAAGTTGGGCGACGAAATCGAACTGACTGGGCCGAAAGGCCTGAAAAAAGTCCGCATCGCGGGCATAGCCACGGTTTACTTGTACGGCGGGCAGGTGGCATACATGGAAGGCCGTCAGGCCAAGGAAATGATGGGCGTCGAGGGGGTCGATACGTTCATCGTCTCAGCCGAGCCGAAAAAATTGGAATCGGTCGAAACGGAAATGAAAAAGCTATGCGGCGAACAGGGATTGATATTACATTCCTTTACCGCGCTGAGGCGAAAACTCAATGCCAAACTTGACGGCGTAATCGGCAGCCTGTGGGGTCTGATGGGCCTGGGATTCATTATGGGCGCACTGGGCATGGCCAATACGCTTACCATGAACGTGCTGGAACAGACCCGCGAATTGGCCCTCTTGCGCGTGGTGGCCATGACTCGCCGCCAGGTCCGCAAGACGATCCTCGCCCAGGCCGCCATCATCGGCGTGATCGGTTTGTTCACCGGAATACTGGGCGGCATAATCGGGTCGTACACGATCAATCTCAGTTCAATTCCCCTGTTTGGCCATGCCGCCGATTTTGCCATGCACCCGGTGCTGGTCCTGTCATGTTTTGCCGTGGGCATGGCGATCATCCTTATCGCCGCGTTGATTCCCGCCGAACGCGCCGCCCGCTTGAACCTGATGATCGCGCTGCAATATGAATAGAGATCAGTGGGCGGGGATAGAAAAGACTCACGCCCCGAATCGCACTTGATTGCATGGGGATTTTCTTTTATGTAATGCCAAGCCTTTCATGTAATAGCCGAGGGACTGGACGAGTCTGTGCATGTTCTTTATTTCAAGGCGTATGGAGGCGCGGATTTTTTTGCTCACCCGTCGGCAGGTGCGATGGAATTGGAGCCTGGCCAGCAGGCCGCAGACTTTTTGGGCCAGTTCATTTGACGGGCCGAGATAAATGGATCGCTGAATGTTGCCTTCGCGATATTTCAAACGGTAATATGGCCCGAAACGAAGTCCGTTGCGCGAGCGCCACTCGGTTACAACAGATCCGTGGGTGTAGAATAGCGTCCGATTGGCAAGGATAAAGCGTTCTACAGACGCCCATCGGTCGCAATGGAGTTGGGGAACAAATCGCGATTTTTCCACGTTTGGAGAGGGCCTTGCGGTCTTGTTTTTCATAGTTTTGATTTCCAAAGAACACCGATAGCACTGAGCGGCGAGCGTAGCAGGTTCGAGCGGGGATTTCAAGAGAAAGAATTGGCCACCTGGGATTGAATGCAGAATGCAGAATGCAGAATGCAGAATGCAGAATGCAGAATGCAGAATGAAGAATGTAGAATTAGGGATTGGGAATTGGAGATTGGGGATAAGGGATTGGGGCAAAATGTAGATTGACAATTTCAGAGGAAAGTTGGCAAAGGATAATATATAGTGTACAATCGACGGAAATGCACTGCTGGCACTGCAATACGTAAATAGAAAAGACTTCCGACCCCTTTATTCCTTTATCTGCACTGCTGGACGAGACAGAAGTGGTACCCGGCGTAACAGTACGATTTGATGGGAGGAAATCCATGCCAAGTCATAAAGCTATTGTCGCCTATTGGTCGCAGAGAGAAGAAGAAGGCGAATTGAGCGTTGATTGGTCAGAGGCCCATGAGCGTTGTTGGCGATGCGGATGCAAAGCCAAATTGACTCAATGCCATATCATTCCTGATTCATGCGGCGGCACGGTCAAGCCATCGAACCTTGTATTGCTATGCCATCTATGCCATCGAGAGGCACCCAACTTAGCTGACCCACGATTCATGTGGATCTGGCTTCATGCATACAAAGCTGGTTGCTACGGCGACTTCCTGATTGAGCGAGCAAAGGAAGAGTTCGAAAGAATGTTCAAGCGAAAACCGTTCAGCGAAGTGGATGAAGCTATCATTGCAGAAGATGACCTTAAGAATGCGGCCGAAAAATATGTAAGAAAGGCGATAGTCCATTTCGGCGAATCAAGGCTAAATCATTCCACGCTAGCATGTATCTTTTATCTTGTTGAGGAACAACTGCTTGAAGATAAAACGTTTAACTTTCGCCTTATCCAAAAAAAACTGCCGTTCATGGTCGTCACAGACTCCACATCTTGATAAATGTTCTATGCCCACAATGCGGGTGGCAACGGTTCTTGAACCGGTGGGCCAGAGGCCAAAGAGGAACTGAGAGAACTTGGAATTCTTTTTGTTATTTGCATGAATTAAAGAAACATCCAAAACCTTTTGTGGCAATGCCCCACCGGTTTAAGAACCGGTGCTACCCGCTGGCGAGGCACGACGTGATGCAATTCCCAGACGAAGAATCGATACGAAATGATGTTGCGCGGGACTGTGGTGATATTATAGACCTTGCGAAGCGAGTCCTCAGTTCCTGGATGACTGTTGGGCGTTCACATGGCTACACCAAATCTGCCCTACCTCCCGAAGTCATAAATGCAGCTTACGTACTTGACGTAAGGGCCTGCCGCCAGTTTCGCAGTGTTGTCGAACTGTGCATGCGAGGAGAAGCCCACGATGCATCCATTTTGACCCGTACGATGTTTGAGAACCTGCTTGCGTTGGAATTCGTTCTAAAGCCAAGGATTTCCCTCAAGCCCTACAAAAACCGGTATAAGAGCAAAGCGCCTTCGTCGATGTCAAGATTGTTGCGGGCCAGATTGTATCTGACGTACTTCGGTTTCCAATGGGAAGTCCTCAAGTCACGAAATAGTAAGAAAGCACGCGCTAATCGTCGAGCGAGACAATTGGCATCTCAGGTGCCAAAGCAAGTACGTGATCACTACGAGTCTCTTATAGGCTCCGTGTGGGTGGAGAGATTCAAACAACATCCTCGCACATACTCCGGACTTACCGTGTCTGAGCTTGCGCAGGCAATAGGACCAGTGTATGCAATATGGTACAATGTAGTTTATGCCATTCAATCCGGGGATGTTCACGCTTCGAACGCCGCTGAATTGCTGCATTTCTCTGAAGCCATCTGGCACGATATGCCTTGCCGCGTCGAAAGAACACTAAGAGCTGCAACGGACATGTTCTTGGCAGGAGCTGACTCACTTCACAAGAACATTGGATTCGGTTCTGCGGCCCGTATGCTTCTGAGCGGGCTTGATGACCAATACAGGCGAATCAAGGAGAAGCGGAGAAACCGGGAATGGCAACAGAGAGACTGTCGAGATAACGCCTCGTAGGCGTCCGGTGAATCGCCCCGGACGCCACTGCCGGCTTGCCCAGCAGTGACTCTCTTGCTGACACCTGACCGCTAAAAGCTTCTCTGGCTCAAAAACTTCTCTTGAAATCCATCGTGCCAACATTCAGAATACGCTAGGCGTATTACTGCCCTGACCCCTGCGGCTCCCGCACTGACCCCTGAATTCCCCACTTTCGACCATAAAGTGTGGAACGCCCCTCTGCCGAGCGATGCGACTTTACGTTTCCCCTGTTATTCATAACCGACTGATAGGAAAGGGGATTCGGGGGACACGAACCAATTATGGTTGTTTGAGTAATTTTAATGAAGGAATTAAAGGGGTCGGGAGTCTTTATTTCATCCATTTTTTATCTTTTTCTATTCCGCTTTTTCGGGCACTTTTTCCAGCAACTGCACAAGTACCTTGTCGGGTTCGATGCTTTCGGCCTGGGCCTCGAAATTCAGTATAATGCGATGGCGAAGCGACGGCAGGCACACGCGGCGATCCCACGCATGCCATCAAGACCAGCGGGGTCTGCGAAGGATTATGCCGGTAAGCAGCGCCAGTGCCAACAGCAGGCTGGTGGAGGGCTCGGGGACGTACTCAAAAGCGCCCAAGTCCGGAGCAGAACCAGTATATGTGAGCCCTACGTCCATGCCCACGTCGATCAGATCACTGCCGGCTACGAGGTGCATGAAGGTGACGTCGGGCAGGCTGCCGTCCGCCTTGCGGGGCAGCGTGAGCTGGCTGGCGTCGAGAGAGACGAAGTCGGAGGCGTCAACGGTGACGGGGAGCGTCCAGCAGTTATTCGCGACCATGTCTCCAGTCTCGTTAAGATTCGATACTGTCGTACGTAAATAGGCCAGGTTGTTGTGCAAGATTTCGCGATAACCGGGTTCGCTGGTGATGCCGGAGGGGTCGGTAGTTTCCGCCTCGAGCATGTTGAAGTTAGAGGTGCTTCCAGAGCCGTTGTTGTAGGCGGTGTTGTTGTACCAATAGGCAGACTGGCCGGGCTCGTGGTTGGCATAGAATCCGTTGGCGCGACAATTGGCGGCGACGCAGTCGATGACGGTGTTGGGGCTGGGCGGGTCGGGGAAGCTGCCGCCGCTTACGCCGAAGCCGCCACTTTTGAAGCCGGTCTTGTTGCCGTCATAGCGGCCGATGTCGTAGGCCCAGCAGTGGTCATAGAGGACGCCGCCTCCGGAATTGCTGATCGAGTCGTATCCGTCGTCGCTGGTGGCCCACGCGCGGCAACCGCGAAACACGTTTCCCGAGCCAGCGGAGTGGCAGCCGAAGCCGTCGGTATTTCCGGCTGAGATCCCGTTGACGCCGATGAGGTTGTAGCTATCGCAGTTTTCGACGAGATTATTGCCGGCGTGGCTGTAGAAGTAAAAGCCGTTGCCCTGGTCATCGCGGGTGACGATCCGGTTCCAGGTGTTATTGTTGCCGGTGATCCGCCAGTTGTCCGATTGCGCGTTGTCCCCGACCTTCACTCCGGTCACGTCGAATCCCTGGAAGGTGTTCCCGGAGCCCGTGACCCAAAAGGCACACACCCGCATTGTACTTCCCAAGGGCTCTATCGCGGAGAAATCCAGAACCGGCCGGGAATCGCCCGGATAGGCAAGGTAGCTGATGTTGCTCTTATCGAGGTGGAGTCCGTAGTAGGTGCGAAAGTCAGTGTCAGTGGTGGTAAAATTCGTATAGGTGCCGCCACGGATATAGATGGTATCGCCCGAGTTAGCGGCTTGCGAAGCATGATACAGGCTGGTGAAAGGCTGCGCCAGCGTTCCGGCGTTGTTATCGCTTCCGTTGGTTGCAACGTAGTAGGTGGCAGCATGCGCGGGGGCCGACGCAACCACGGTAAGGACCACAGCCAAAGAAATAGCAACTTTTCGCAATGGCGACCGCATTTTCTCACATTAGCCTATTCTCAGGGTTGTTTGTCCAAAGACTTCTGGCTGCCTGCTTAGCCTAACACGTTTCAACCGTGAATTCAAGAAAAATCCGAAACTTTAGTCGTCCTTTTTTGACTATCCGCATTGTTTCAGGTAGGGTGTTGCGGCGGCCGCTGAGCGTCAAGAGGTGACCATGAGCCGCGGCGAGCGGCCTGTGGCATTGAGTTCTCCTCCCAGACCTCCACCGCACTCCGCTCGAATCATCCGCTTAAGGCAGCTTGCATTGCGGCGGGTATTCCGATATTCCAGTGTACTCCGATGGGGTATTCCGGTGGTCGAGATAAAAGGGGGCGGGAATCTTATATTACAATATTTCTTTTCCTTAGCGCGGCTTACGTCTGCAACCAAAACGCAACCAACGGTCGCGGCTTTACAAATCAACGGTCGACTTATGGTCGCAGGTTTACGTATTTGCACGCTCCCCTTCGGGTCGCGGCTAAACAATTGCGGATATTCAATGAGCGTTCGTTGACCAAGATTTTGCTCTCATCTTTCATCTTTCATCCCTCCGCCTTTTCCGGCACTTTTTCCAATAACTGCACAAGGACCTTGTCGGGCTCGATGCCTTCGGCCTGGGCCTCGAAATTCAGGATTATGCGGTGGCGAAGCGACGGCAGACACACGCGGCGGACGTCTTCGAAACTGACGTTGTATCGGCCGTCCAAAAGCGCGCGGACCTTGGCCGCCAAGGCGATGGTTTGCGCGCCGCGCGGGCTGGCGCCCCAGCGGATATATTGATTGGTAATGGGCAAGGCGAACTGCCCGGTGGGATGCGTGGCAAGCACCAGGCGCACTATATAATCCTGCACGTGAGCGGCCAAAATCACCTCGCGGACCAACCCCTGCCACTTGAGGATTTCCTCTCCATCCATGACTTTTGCAGGCTCGATCACCTCGCCGCGAGTGGTCCGATCGATGATCGCAGCCAATTCTTTGCGCCCGGAGTATCCCACCAGCATTTTGAAGAAAAAGCGGTCCAACTGGGCCTCGGGCAGCGGATACGTGCCTTCCTGCTCGATGGGATTTTGCGTGGCCATTACCAGAAACGGCAGCTTCAGTTGGTATCGTTTGCCGGCGGAGGTGACCGTGCCTTCCTGCATGGTTTCCAGCATGGCCGACTGCGTTTTCGGCGTAGCCCGGTTGATTTCGTCGGCCAGACAAATTTGCGTGAAGATCGGCCCGCGCTGAAATTCGAAAAACCGTTTGCCTTCCACGGTTTCCATCACCATGTTGGTGCCGAGGATATCGGCGGGCATAAGGTCCGGGGTAAATTGAATGCGGTTGAAATCGAGATTCAAAGTTTTAGCCAGCGTGCGGACCAAGAGCGTCTTGCCCAATCCCGGCACGCCTTCCAACAAACAGTGCCCGCCGGTAAACAGGCAAGTCAACACGCCGTGGACAATCTCGTCGTGGCCGACAATCACCCGGTGAATCTGCTCGCGGACCGCCGTGTAACGATCGACGAACTGCCGGGCACGCTTTTCCATCGCTTCTGCAATGCTCATGGGTCGAATAGGGGCTAGGGGTTAGGAGTTAGGGGTTAGAACAATTGTAAAACTGCTTGCGGTTTCGCGATGAATTGTTTGCTTCTTATTTTTTATCACGATCCTCCCAGACTTTCTTTTTCGCCCGCAGGAGGCGTTCGGTGTAGGATTCGGCTTCGGTTTTCGGGGCGGTCGATTCGCCGGGTTTTTCGGCGGGTTTGGCGGTTTTGTCGGCGGCGGGCTGCTCTTCCAGCACTGTAAGTTCGGCCGGTTTTCGCGATTGCGGCATCTCGAAGCGGACCCCGCCGCGCATCTGCTCGATTTGCTCCGATACTTCCGCCTTTCTGCCGCGCAGACGTTCCATGAACTCGGGCGCGGCCGGCTTGGGCCGGCGACGCAGGAGCCAATCCCGCGCCCGGAGGGCCAGCGGGGGCACCCAGGCCGCGTTCACCTGCACGCGGCGGAAAAAAACATCGCTGAAAAACACGCAACTCGCCGCCAGCAACAAATACTGCCAGGCGTCCTGACTGCTGGAAGCCTTGAGCAAATTACGACGAAATGTATTGACGGCGAGCAATTGTTCCAACGGATCGGCGTCTTTGGTTTTGGCTTCGATGATCGCGCCGGGCTTGCCGCCTTTGGGCGTCATGCCGGCAAGCTGCTCGAGCAAGGCTTCGTTGGGGGACAGTTCGCGGAATTCATCGGAATAGGGCACATTTATGCCAGTGCGGATGGGCGACTGGCCCGCGCCCGGGCTGATCATTAGAAAATAACTGCCCGCGTCTTTGGCCGGGAACTCGCCCACGTACCGGCCCGGGGCGGTTTGGTCGATTTTCATGGGTACGGGCTGCATGTCCGGTCCCACGGCCGTGCCGCTGATGTTAAGGAAGTTGAGGAACTCGTCGTTTTTATCCAGGGCATTAATCACCAGGCGAACCCGGCCGTCGGCGAATTCGGAGGCCACGGTGAATTTGCCCGACCCGCCCGCCGGACGCATGGACCAGCGGACCATCTGACCGAAGAGTTTATCATATAATTCCCTGTTGACCCAGTCGCCGGTCCATCGCGCTCCGGCGTCGCTGGTAAAGACCGCCGCCTTGCCAAGGCCGTAGGTCCAAGAGGCTAGTATGGTGTTGTTTTTGTCGCCGGCCGGCTCGGGCGAGGTCAAGAGCGTCTCGACCAATGGGTTTTCCTTTTTATCGGTGAGCACGAAACCCTTGATGGGCGGCAGCGGATCGTCGATGCCGCTAAGGATTTCGTGAGGGAATCGGACGCGGGGATTAATGGGATGTACTTCCCAGATCAAGGGCCGGGCAACGCGGCGGGCTTCGATCTGAAATATCTTCGGCAGCGAATTCGGGCTTTTCACCTCGTAATACTTCCCGCCCGTGGCCGCGGCGATGGCGCTTAAGCGTGAACTTTCGGGCTGACCGTGCGTTCCCACTCCCACGGTAGTGATGGTAACTTGCATGTTCTTCAATTTATTGATGATCGACGAGCCGGGCGGGGAAGGATCGCCGTCGCTGATGATGATCATGTGCTTGACGGCCAACGTGGGAACCTTGTCGAATCCCTGCTTGGCCAGGACCATGGAAGGCTCGAACTCGGGCATGTCTCCGGGCGTCATGCGATCCAGCCGGGTAAGCATCTGATCGCGGAACTGGCCGACGGGCAACAAGCCCGGGCCCCAAAGCCACGTTTCTTTGCCCATCCAATGAATTACGCCGCAATAATCTTGCGGGCCAAGTGCCTTGACCGCCTCACGGGCAATTACCTTTTGCCAATAGTTGCCGTTGGCCATTTCGCTGGCGTGCATGATCATGGCCAGTGCGCCGTTGGGGACGACCTTTGCCGACTTGATTTGGAAATCCACGGGCATGGCCTTTTCGAGTTCGGTGCCTGTCCAGCCGCCCGCTCCAAAGCTGTTCGGCCCGCCGATCATGACCAGGCCGGCCCCCATTTGCTGCGTGTTTCGAACGAGCATGGCGATTTGGGCGTCGCTGAAGGCCGTGTCTTGATTGGTGGCCCGCGGCACGTCGGCCAGGACGACCGCATCGTAGGGTTGCAGTTCGGCAAGGCTGGTGAAGAGTTGGCCGGTCGATTGGACGTCGATTTCCAGCCCTTGTTTTCGCAGGCGTTCGACGAGAACGGCGAATTCGCCCTGGCGCTCGGCATCCTCGATAAACAGCACCCGGCCTTTGCCCTGCACGTAAGTGAACGCCATGGCCCGATTGTTTTGCGGCATGGCGTCGTCTTCGGGCCGGTCGGGAATGAATCGGGCTTCGTAGGTGTAGAAATTCGGCGCGTCGATTTCCTGCCGGATGGTGAATACTTTTTTGCCCGGCGGCAAAACAACCGCTTCGTCGCTCAGTACGTCGGTCCGGCCGGAGGCGTTGCGAGAAAGAACCAGTCGCCCGCGCACTTCGCCCGAATCGCCCGGCCGAGGCGCCGCGGTGTTGGTTATCACCACACGCAGATCGAAGGGCTGGCCGCGGCGGACGTCGGCGGGAATGGCCACGCGCTCGACGATGATTTCGGCCCGGGTTTGATATCGCACCGGCATCACGTCGATGCCCACGCCCGCTTGCGCAAGCCCCTGGGCCTGCTCGGCCGCGTTGCCCAGATTCTGGTTGCCGTCGCTTATAATCACGATTCGCTTGGCCGCGTCTTCGGGAAACGAGGCCTGGGCGAGTTTCATCGCCGCGGTAATGTTGGTATATTCGGGATCGAAGATGCTTTCGACCTTGGAGGCCATCTGCACGTTGTCGTCGTACGGCGGGATTTCGATGGCGGCGTCGCGGCCGAATACGATCGCGCCCGCCCGATCCTGGTCCTTGCGATGCCTTCGGATCTCGGCATTGACGTATTTAATCATCGCCTCGCGGTTTTGCACTGGAATGCTGAGCGATTGATCCAAAAGAAAAATCGTCGTCAGCCGGTTGCTGGTCCTGACGAATTGTATCTCAGCCAGGGCAAGGATCAGACCCAGGAGCACCAGGCTGCGGACGATCAAAACCACGATCCGCCGCACGCTGCCCAAGCCTGCCACTTTGCGAAAACTGTACCACCAAATCGCGGGTATCAGCGCTAAAAGCAGCAGATACCAGGGCGATAGGAAGGCAAGGCGGTAGGTGAACATAAAAATGACGAAGGACAAAGGACTAATGACGAAAGAATGACGAAGTTTTAATGGCTAAATGACATAATTGTTATAACGACGATAGTTTTCAATCATAGTTTTTTACTTTTTTCTCCACATGGAGGAAAAGATTAAATGCAATTCTTTTGCTTCTTGCCAGAGGATTCGACCTGGTTGTTTGGAATTCGGCACGGCACTGGCGATCATCCTGAGCCAATACATTGTTTCTTTTGCTTCCTTCTTACAGATGCCTATACGATGAAGGAATTCCTTTTTTGATACGGCATTATCCGCTTCACAATAATTTGCTCCGATACTTGTTCCCGCACGAATTAGTTGGCCGATAAGCGGCAATGTTATTGGATCCCGTGGTAATTTTTGGCAAATGCAATTATCGCTTCCCCAAATTTAGCCGTCCTCTCCGCCAAATCATACACCTTTTTGCCGGTCTGTTCTGATTTATTTGTCATTTTCCCCTTAAGTCATTAATTTCGTCATTCGTCATTTGACCTTTGACATTTCACCCTTACATTTTAACGACTTGCACGCGGTGGTTGTTAGTATCCAGCACATATATCATGCCCCGGCTGTCGCGGGCGAGTGCCCAGGGGTTGTAGAGCTGGCCTTCTTGGCGGCCTTCGCCGCCCCAGCAGCCTAGCGATCGGCCGTCGCGGGTGAATCGCTGCACGCGATGATTGCCGAACTCGCAGACATAGACGGTTCCGTCCGGGGCCAACAGCAGGTCGTAAGGATAATAAAGTTCGCCCGGCCGGCTGCCTTCTTTTCCCCATATTTTCAATAGCTTGCCGTTGGAATCGAAAACCTGTATGCGGTGGTTGCAGGCATCGGCGACCCAGATGTGATCGTCGCTATCCATGGCCATTTTTTGCGGCCTGATGAATTGGCCGGGCTGGGATCCGTGTCCTCCCCATTGCAGGATGAACTCACCCTCGGGCGTGAATTTTTGGATGCGGTCGAATTCGCCGTATTCGGAAACGTAGATGTTATCGTGCGAATCCTCGACGGCATGTGTCACCAGGCCGAACTCGCCGGGCCGTTGGCCCTTTGTGCCGCCGAGCCTTTTAATCATTTGCCCGTCGGGGCTATAGATCAGCACCTCGTAATAATGAGTGTTGGCCACCAACACGTTGCCGTCGTTGCCGATGGACAGTCCCGTGGGTTTGCCGAATTGGTGATCGGGAGTCTGCCATTTGTTGAGAAATGTGCCATCGGGATTGAAGACCTGGATGCGGGCGGTCATGTCGACGATGTAAATGCGATCGTTGCGGTCGATGGCCATTGCCCTGGGCTTTTGCAACCGGCCGTCGGAGATACCCCGGCGTCCCCACACGGCTTGCAGAGTGCCGATGGAGGATCGATCGGTATCGCAGCCCAACGCCACAATTACAATCAAGAGGAACAAAAATCTAATTGCGATTTTCATCCTTCATCCTTTAACATTTCGGAGTGGGCAATAAATTGCCCACCCCTTTCTGTCCACTGCCCACTTTTCATCCTTCATTGTTCATCCCTCCATGGACATTCCCCCCATAAGCGTACTTAGTTTTGGAAAATATTTCCAGAAGGCCGCGGCGATAATTTATCATTCTGCGTTCTACATTCTGAGTTCTGTACATTTCTCCCCTAATCAATGGGTTGACGATTTGTCGTAAGAGGTGATATACTAAATTGTTTGGATAGATCAAGGGAGAAAATATCAGGCGAAATTATGCCCCCGACGGTGATCGACGTCCGCAGCGCTGAAGATTGGCGGGATGTAGTGCATCGTGCCGTTCAGACC
>JBEKFZ010000105.1:0-14401 GCA_050013075.1 Thermoguttaceae bacterium
AAGTTTTTTCCTTTTATCTGCAACAGTATGGGATGAGATGGCAAATCCTTTGGCGCGTTGATAAGGTAAATTTTACCCGGCATGACTTGCGGCTGAAAACTGTCATGTTCCGTGATCTTTTCAAATTCATGGGTAAAACCGGCGCAATATATCGTGAGCCCTTCATTCAGTTTGTCGATTTCCTCATTAGTTGCCAAAGGGATGATCTTGGGTAATTCTTCAGCGACAGTTAGTAAAGCCACGTCATAATATTTAAAATCATCCGGCTTGTCTTCCAGGGTCGCAATAAGGGCGTTAATATAAATGTCCTGAACAGCCATCTGGACGTCACTTGCAGGATTTGTAACCCAAATATGAAATCCTTTTTGTGGATCTTTCCGCAATTCGGATATCCTGCACGCCACCCAGGCGCTTGTCAGTAGGGTTTTCTTCCCGATTGCGCAGCATGTGCCTAATGGCCAAAAGCGGCCTGCCTTTTCCACTTTTATTAAAAAGACAGCATCCTTGATTTGCGCGGCGATCCGCTCCTCTGTAGTAGTTTTCTCGGGTTTCGGCGGCTGTAGGGATGTAATGGTAATGTATGATGTGAGTTGCGAATTCCACTTCCTCCCTGTTGCCTTGTCCTTTATGGATCCACCGATGTAATAATTACCCGGTGGAAAACCACTACAATCAAAGGTGTATGATCCGTCGCCATTGGCGTCAGAAACTTTGTCTTCAACAATCCATCTCTCTTTACCGTTATCGAGACTTTCATCTGGATTCAAGCACAGGCTGATTATGTTTTTGGCCGGCATGTTCGCTGCCGTCCATGTGATGGTAATCGGTTGGCCGGGTGCGTACGTGCCCGAGGTCGGGCCGGTAAGCTTGAAAATCGGCGATGAAGAATCCGGGATCGGAGGTTTTTGATTCTTGGAAGATGTTGAACCATCACCCTGGCCTGATTGGCCGAGTTTCCCATACAGAATGACAAAGCCTATACAAGCAACCGCTACACATACTGCCAATAATATCCAATTTTCCCGATTACTAGTATTTATTGTTATATTCACTGGTGTGGGCAGATCTTTTGTTCCCGCTTTATTCACATTCTGTTCCAAGGAAGGCGAAGCAACGGATGGCGGAACCATGGATGATATTGCCTGGGTCGTGGTTTGAGGGGGCGACCCGGCATCATACATCGCCGCTGTGGGCGGCGTTGAAACTTCCTGGCGATCTAAGATCGGCGGCGGATATGTCGCTTTCCCAAGTGCGTTCGTCCGTTCTGATTTGGCCATTGACACAATGTTGAAGGAAAAATCCGGCCCGCGTTCCGACATCCGCACTACGTCGCCCGATCGAATCCGCGTCGGTCCGGCGACCGCTCGCTGGTTGATGAGGATGGCGCCGTAGGCATGTACGATGTACCAGCCGTCTTCCATCAAACAAAACGAGGCCGATCGATTTGCCGAACCCGTGTCGAGCAGCGGATCAAAGCAAACCGCGCAATCCGAATTGGGTCCGACGCGAAAGTTTGTTGCTTCCAACACCACTCTTTCGCCTTGCCGAGCGCCGGAAAGGATGAGGATTTCTACTGCCATGTCGTTTCAATTAAGTTGTGTTTATTGAAATATGGACTAGTTCTTGGCGGGCAACTGGCCGCCGTCCTTTTTTTCCGATCCCATGGTGAGGTACAAATGACGCATATTCGTAAAAAGGGGTTTATAAACGCGATCGCCTCCAGGTTGCGGTTTAGAAAACATCAAGCCGTTTTGACACATATATTGGATCAAGTTCAGTAAAGTTTTTCCCTGAAAGCGCAGCGATTTGTCAAAGATCCTTTGATCAGTGGTTGTTCGTGCCCGATTGACTTGCACTATCAGGGAATTCAGGTAATTTTTTGCCGAGTCATATTCCGGAAAGATATTTAAATCTCTGCGTTTTTCATCTGGATAAACCGTTTCCAATGTTACCAGCAATTGATTCACAGCCTTCATCATCCGCTCGCCGCTTTCCGTACCCGCTTGCCCTTTTTCTTGAATTTCCCGCACCAACATTTCGCGAGAATCTTCGAGTTCTTTTCTATCTTTGGCGAATTTCTCATCGCGTAATGCGTATGGCCATGGCGTTTGGAGCGCTTGCGGGTTGCTGGCATTAAACACCAGTTGTCTGCCGTCGGTAAGATAGATTTGTTTCAGATCCACTTCATTGAGCGGCGAATCCAGCGGATTCAGATCTCCCGGGCTCATGTACTGCACGAAGTACAGTTTATTCAACATGTAGTTCAACTCCCTGGTCACGTCGCCTTTAAGCGTATTTTGAAAATACTCGTTTATGTTTTTTTCCATTGCCTTCTGTTCTATTTCCAGCCTTTCAAAATCAGTTTTATACTCGTTTTTTTCACGCCACGCCTTGTTTATATCTCTACGTTCAAAATATGCTTTGACGTAGTCCACCGAGTTTTGGATTTCCTGTGCCACTGCTTCCGCGTTGATCTTCCTGGCAATGGCCACTGATTTCTGAAATTCGCCTTGCGCGATAATATAATCCGCTTCCGCCTCGATCTGGTATGAAAACGGCGTGCCGCCATGCTTATAAATATTTATCTGCCCCTGTGGCTGGGCGTCTTGGCCGTAAACCACCCCTGCCAAGGAAATCGCCAGGTAAACGCCCGCAAACCATCCCGCTTTAACCATTGATTTATGCATAGCTGGCCGCATCGGTTCCTCCATATCTACATGCCGGGTAGGCGAATTAGTCCTGCACCCGAGTTACCCATTCGCGTTTGGTAGGCAATCGGACAACGAACGTGTCCGTCTTTTTTCTAGTTGATAAGCCCACCTATCAAAAAACTAATTATAAGAAGCACAGATCATACTTGCAATAGGGGGGGGTATCCGTGCGATTAGGGGTACGGGCCGAGTTTTTCACCCCCGTGAATGCAAATTCCCCGTTCTGAACATTGAGCCTATCCTAAAACAATAATGTCATTCTGAGCGAAGCGAAGAATCTTGAAGGGATATATAACTAAAATGGGCAATATATTGCCAAATACGGAGATCCTTCGCTACGCTCAGGATGACTTTTAGGATAGGTTAATAGTGGCTTAGGATATTATCCGGCGAAGTGGGAAATAAAAATATCCAGGCCGATGAGGATTAAAACCACGCCGCCGGCGGTCTCGGCCCAGCGCTGCCATCGCGCGCCTATTCTGCCGCCGAATGTGATGCCCACCGCACTCATGGCGGCGGTGATAAGTCCGATTACTACGCTGGGCAGCCAAATCGAAACGCCCAAAAGCGCCATGCTCACGCCCACCGCCAAGGCATCGATGCTGGTGGCCAGCGAAAGCGTCAAGAGCATCAGGCCCCGGGTCGGATCGGCGCCGGAATTGGATTCACGTTGCGAGCCGGCTTCCCAAAGCATTTTGCAGCCCACCAACGAAAGCAACACAAGCGCGACCCAGTGGTCGTACTGATGGATATAAATGTTCAATTGCCGGCCGGCAGACCAGCCGATTATAGGCATCAAAAACTGGAACAGGCCGAAATGAAAGGCCACGCGAAAAGTATGGCGCGGCGTTACCCGGGCAAGCCCCAAACCCGCGGCAATCGACACCGCAAAGGCATCCATGGCCAATCCCAGGGAAATGCCCAGCAGGC
This sequence comes from Thermoguttaceae bacterium, assembly GCA_050013075.1. GTDB lineage: Bacteria > Planctomycetota > Planctomycetia > Pirellulales > Thermoguttaceae > JBEKIK01. The sequence goes on from JBEKFZ010000105.1 coordinate 3,642, forward strand.
TCAGCCAATTAAGAGTAAAATCCATATTCGTACGCGGCGTCGTAAAGGGCGACGATGTTTTCCCCCGGGACGTCGGCTTGGATGTTGTGGACGTTGTTGAACACGTAACCGCCGCCGGGTTTCCATATATCCAAATTGCCGCGGACGTGCTCGCGGACTGTTTCCGGCGAAGCGCGTGGCAGCACGTGCTGGGCGTCGATCGCCCCGCCCCAGAATACGAGTTGCTTGCCGAATTTGGATTTCAATTCCAGGGGAGACATGTTTTTCGCGCTGATCTGCACCGGATTGATGATATCGATGCCGTTGTCCAAAAGATCGGGCAGATAATTCATGCAAGCGCCGCAGGTATGGTACCAGATTTTTGCGTTGGTACGCGAGCGGATATATTGCACCAACTGTTTTTGCCGCGGTTTAACGACCCGGCGATAAAAATCCGGTCGAAACAGCGGGCCGGTCTGGCCGGCCAGGTCGTCGCCGATCATGATCACGTCGACCAGGTCGCCCGCCTCGTCGAGAAAGCCTTGGAACCAATCCATCCAGAACTTCAATGTCTGATCCAAAAGCGCCTCGCAAAACTCCGGCTGCGAGAGCATATCCATGAACCAGCGTTCCAGTCCGCGCATATACCAACAAATTTCGTAGACCACGCCCGAGATTCCGCTGACCACGGCAAACGGGGTTTCGTTTTTCAGCAGCATAGTCCGTTGGCGCAGGCCTTCGAACCGGCTTGGATCATCGCCCTTTGGAAATGGATACTCGGCAACGTCCTTGATCGTCGCGCCGGCCAGGGGATTATGGGAAATATCCATATAGTACGGATGGTCGTCGGGCATGGACCAAACCACGCCGAATTCATCCGTCAAATCGTGCCACAGCCGGCCGTCGCGGCGATTTTGCACGATCTCGCCCTTAAAACTATCCGGCGACTTGGCGGCGATGTACCGGGTGTCGACGTGAAACCGCTTGAGCACCGCCTCGCAGGGCCGGGCAAGTTGCTGTACGGCATCCATGATTACAATCTCTTCATCCATGCCCAATTTCTTAAGCAACGCCTGATAGGCGATTTTATGAATGCCGGTTTGATTGCCTCCCAAGTCGATCGGAATCCTGTCTGGCTCCTCGTGATTGAGGGCTTTCATCATGCGCTGGCGGGAGGTCAGAGTTTCGCGGCGGTTCGATGTTTTGGCGGACATTGCTTATTCTGGGCTTAATCGTTGGAGTAGCGGTTAGACTGCCACCCCAACCAAATCCGGCCCCAAAACCAATTGATTCAATGCGGATTTATTTTACAGTCTACAGCGATACCTTGCCAGAACTGCTTTCGGCCGGCGGCGGCGGAGACGGGATCAAAGCGCCCCCATTTGCCGGTTCCGACCGGAGAGCAAGGGTATATTGCTGCAATCCCGTTCTGGTAACGTCGAAACCCTGTAGATCGGCTATCGCCTTGTATTGCGAATTTTGGGCGACATTGTCGAATCGCACCAGTATTTTTTCCAGGTTTTTATTCATTTCCGCGTTATAAATCGGCGGTTGGGTCAGCAGCTTCTCTAACTCGTTTATTTGCAGATAAGTCTTCCAGTCCCCGCCGGTCGAGACGTTGTCCAGCGATCGTTTCAGCGTCTCGGCCTTGGCATAAAGCGTATGGTTTTGACGCTGCACCGCAGTCAGGGAATATTCTTTCAAACCCACCAGCAGGGTTTGAAAACTCCAGGGCTTGGTGATCGTTTCGTAAGTCGGATCCTTGGCGGACGCCTCGAATTTTTGCGATATGTCTGCGACAAGCGCCCGAGTCGCAGCATCCGGCGATCCGCCCTGCAATGCACTGATGCGGGCTTTTAATTCCGCCAGTTTGAAATGTCTTTTCCAACTCTCGCCGGAAGTGAAAGTGTCCAAATCCTTGAGATAGTTTTCCAAAGACACCGCAATCATCATTCTGAGTTGCTCGTCGGTTAATCTGGCGGCTTGCGCGGCGGTGGGAATGGGAGGGGTGGACATGGTCTGTGGATTTTGAGCTGAAGAACCGGCCGCGGTCTGCGGATATAGAGCGGTGCTTGTGGGAGTCTCTACGCTATAATAGCCGGTGCCCGAGTAGTAGGTCGGTTCATAGTAATAGGATCTGTAATAGTAGTAATTGTAGTAAGGAGCGTACCAATCGTAATCGTCGTAGCCGAAAGGAATCGTTATTCCCAAATGGAAACCGGGCCATCCGCCGTAATACGGGCCAGGTCCGCCATGCCAACCGCCGTAAAATCCCCCGCCGTGAAAGTTTGGGCCGTATGGTCCCCCGCCAGGGAAACCTCCGCCGTGATAGGGTACATTACCATGATTCGGGGCATTTCCTCCACCAATGTGAAATACGCCTCCAGCCCCACCTCCCATGCCGCCCCCAAATCCTCCACCGCCACCGCCTCCCCCACCGCCGCCACCACCACCACCGCCGCCGCCAGGAGGCCCTGCCAGGCTTTCCGAGATCAGCAGCGATGACAAAACGATTAGGCATATTAAGCATATTGAACGGCGACAAATTCGATACATTGTTGTGCTCCTTATGTAAAATAGGCAAGTTTTCCAGGCAAGGGAATTCTATGTCTTTGGCCGATTTAATTCAATTCCGGTTTTTATTCCCTAAGAACTAACAAAATGGGGCCGGGTACCCTCCCATGTCCTGCATTATCAGCCATTTTTGTAGAAGTAACGAGAGCCAGTCTCCATTTTGTTAGGGATTGCGGCATTTTTCTTAAATTGCCAAGATAGAAGATCATGAGTTATCCGCTCAACGTTGCTACTCGACTTTCCAAAATGGCCCAAGCCATGCCCGATGCCGTTGCCGTTGTCGAGCCGCTTGGCTACGACAACCAAGGCAAGCGACAATATCGGCAATTCACCTTCCGCCAACTAGATTGCGACAGCGATTGTATTGCCCAAGGTCTGCGCCGAATGGGAGTTGTTCCAGGCACTCGGCTGGCGCTGCTTGTGCGGCCGGGGATCGATTTCGTTTCATTGGTTTTTGCACTGCTTAAGGCCGGCGCGGTGAGCATTTTGATCGATCCGGGCATGGGTCGGAGAAATCTTGTCCGATGCCTGGCCGAGGCCCAGCCCGAGGGCTTTATTGCTATTCCCCAGGTTCACGCCGTCCGGGTGTTTTTGCGGCGGAGGTTTCCCCAAGCTAAATTCAATGTAACCGTGGGACGGCGCTGGTTCTGGGGCGGACCGACCTTGCGGCAAGTTCGCCGCGCTGGGCTGTCGGATGCGGCTCGCTCGGCCGGCGATATTGCACCCACCAACGCCGACGATCCGGCGGCGATCATCTTTACCACCGGCAGCACCGGGCCGCCAAAGGGCGCGCTCTTTACGCACGGCAATTTTGAGGCCCAAGTGGACCAAATCCGCGACCGTTTCCAGATCCGTCCCGGCGAAATCGATCTGCCCGCCTTCCCGCTGTTCGGACTGTTCAACTGCGCCATGGGCGTGACTGCCGTGATCCCCGACATGGATCCGTCCAGACCCGCCCGGGTAGATCCGGCAAAAATTATCGAGGCCGTCCGCGATTGGAACGTTACCCAGACCTTCGGTTCGCCGGCGATATGGGACCGAGTGGGCCGATACTGCCGGGAGCATGAAATCCGGCTGACGACGGTCCGCCGCGTGTTGTCGTCCGGCGCGCCGGTTCCGGTCGAAGTGCTACGGCGAATGAAAGATTGCATTCACCAGCAAGGCGATATGTACACGCCATACGGCGCAACCGAGGCCCTGCCGGTGGCGTCGATCGCGGCAAGCGAGGTGCTCGGCGAAACTGCGGAAAAAACCCGGCAAGGCGCAGGCACGTGCGTGGGCCGAAAATTTCCACTCATCGAGTGGAAAGTGATCCGCATCGTTGATGGCCCCATTGCTTCGATTAACGACATCGAAGAATTGCCCATGGGCGAAATCGGCGAACTGATCGTCAGCGGCCCGCAAGTATCCAAATGTTACGTCACCCGCCTGGAAGCCAATGCAATGGCGAAAATCGTCGATATCACGTCGTTTAGCCCCGGCACTCATGCCGGGCGTGAAATTTCATCGTTTAGCCGCGAGCCAACGGCGAGCGCGCATGGCATAAACATTTGGCATCGCATGGGCGACGCGGGCTATTTCGACCGTGAGGGCCGCTTCTGGTTCTGCGGCCGCGTGGCCCATCGCGTGCTTTCGGCCGACGGCCCGCTGTATCCGATCCGCTGCGAGGCCATTTTCAACCGGCATCCCGACATTTTTCGCTCAGCCTTGGTCGGCGTCGGTCCGGATGGCCGTCAGCGGCCGGTCGTCATTCTAGAGCCTAAGCAAGGCAAATTTCCCAAAACCGCGACTGCTAAAAAAGCCCTGCTCGACGAAATCCGCCGGCTTGGCCAAAGCAGTCCGCTTACGCAGTCCATTGGCGATTTTCTCATCCACCCGTCTTTTCCCGTCGATATCCGCCACAATGCCAAAATCTTCCGCGAAAAACTAGCCGTTTGGGCGGCAAAAAAACTCAACGCTTATTGAAATATGCCAATCGGAACGCCTCGATGTTTTCGCGCAGATGTTCCAGCGACTTTGTGCCCGAGAGGATGAAACCGTGGAACTTTTTCCGGAGAATGAATTTGTACGCCTCGATTTGGCGTGTTTTTTTATCTAAAACCTCTTGATTCTCATTGTATAACATTTTGCCCATTCCGAATGGACGGTTGGTCAGTACGAGTTTGTGTTTTTCTTCGGCCAGATCGATGATTTCGCCGAACTTGGCGTTTTCCGCGTTGTAAGGGCATTGGATAATGGAAAACACGTCGCTTTCGCAAACCATCCGGCCGGATTCCAGGTCGCTTACGCTGGCCCCGAACCGGGTAACGCCTTTCCCGCGTGCGTAATCCAGGGCACGTTTCAGGTCGTCGCTTTTTAAAGCCTGGGGCGTGGTCTTGTGCAATTGGAGGACGTCGATTTTACCCAGCCTGGATAAACTCCGGTCGAGACTTGCCACCAAGGCATCGAAGGAATGATCGACGTAAGAGTTGCCGGCCCGGCCGTCCCAGTGATCGCCGAATTTCGTGGACACGCTGATGCGTTCTCTTTGCCCGGGGTTTAGGGTTCGCAAAAACTTTCCCAAGCGCTCTTCGCTCGATCCGTACGAAGCCGCCGTATCGAAAAAATCAATGCCCAATTCATACGCGCCCTTGAGGAATTCGAGTACGTCGGTTTCTTCCGGCACTTGAATTGCCGCATGTCCCCATTGGCGACCGATGCCGATTAACCCTAAGCCGAGTTTTATATCAGGATGTAACATGATTTGGCCAATATCGGAATCTCGGAGTGTTAAGGAGGCGGGGATTGGGAATCGGACGGCGAATTTTGGAGATTTATCGTGCCGGCGCTGTGGGAATTCAATATGTTTTCAATCTGCCGGACCAGATCCGTATGTCCTTCAGATCGGGCAAGTTCCAAGGCCTGCCGGTAATTATCGATCGCCTCTTGATGTTGTCCCATTGCTTTATATGCGTTGCCAAGGTTGAAGTAAGCCTTGTCATAGTCGGGCTTGAGACTTATGGCCTGCTTGTACTGTTCAATAGCCTCCTCAGGCCGGCCCGCCTGGACCAATGCGATGCCCAGGTTGTTGTGGGTCTCGGGTAAATCGGGTTTCGAGCGTAGTGCAAGCTGGAATTGTTCGATCGACTCCTGTAGTCGGCCCATTTTATGCAATACGATACCCAGGTTGTTGTGGGCCTCCGAGTAATCGGATTTCAGCCTCAAGGCTTGCTCATATTGCTCGATAGACTCCGGCAAGAGACCTAGCTTGACCAAGGCGAATCCCAGATTGTAATGGGCCTCGGCATAGTCGGGCTTAAGGCGCAGCGCTTCGCGATAATAGTTGATCGCATCTTGCGGTCGGCCTGCATGATCCAGTTCGATACCCAAGTTGTTTTGCACTATCCAAGACTCTGGATTTTTTTCCAACGTCGCTTGATACAGTGTAATGGCGTCACGGTATAGCCCGCTTTGCCGCCAGGTCAGAAATGCCAGCGCCCCTACTGCCGCAACGGCGACGGCGGTTGCCCAGTGCGATTCGCGCCGCGACTGCCGATGCCAAGCGCTAAAGCCCGCTGAAATCAGCGCTATCACCCCGATGATTGCAATGTGCTGATAATGATCGGCCACCAGCGAATGTTCCATGAAGCCCACGTCTTTTAGGCCCAGTACCGGCACGAGCGCCACGCAGAAAAATCCCCAGGCAAACAACAACGGCCGACTCCAGCCCTTTCGATACCGCCACAGCACGGCCGTAACGGCCAATGCCGCCGCAATTGGCAGCCACCACAGCGGATTGCCGGCCTCGACGCGCCACTGCGGATATATGAAAACCAGGTTCAGCGGCAACAGCGCTTTGTAAAGGTAGAACCATACAACCCCTCCCGCGCCCAGCAATCGCTCCGTGAAACTGGCGGTCCGATATGCTACATCCATGCCGTGTGTCTGGAACCAAACGTTCACTACCGTCAATGCTATGGCAATCGCGAAAAAAGGCGCGATAGCCGCGAGGTCCCGCTTTGTCAAAGGTCGCAGCCACCAGGCAATCCCCAGCAGCAATACCGGTAAGACCGCCACCGATGCCTTGCTGAGCATCGCCAACACGAAAGCCGCCAGACTCAGCCAGTAGAAGAGTGGACAGTGGACAGTGTACAGTGGACAGTGGCAAGCGGCGAGTTGCGAGTTGCGAGTTGCGAGAGGCGAGTTTTCTCGTTCCCACGGTCCTCCGTGGAGACGTGCGGGCGTCATGCCTGCGATTGCCGTGTGCATGGCGGCCTTTAAATACCACAGAATCGACAACAAGAAAAACAACATCGCCATCATGTTTTTCCGCTGCGAGATCCAGGCTACGGACTGCACATTCACCGGATGTAACGCGAAAATCATGGCCGTCAGAAACGCCCCGGGAATGGACAATTTCCGCAAGATAATCCAAATCAGCAGTGCTTCGACGACGTGCAAGATCAGGTTGGTGAGGTGGTAGCCTGTCGACTTCATTCCCCACAGCCGCCATTCGATCCACAATGTGGTATTGGACATCGGCCAGTAGTCCACGGGATCAGTGGTGCACCAGATTCGGTACGGACCGTCCGAGGCATTGATAACTTTGGTGTTTGTCAGATATAAGTTATCATCCAGTAGAAAACCGCCGTTTATGGCTGGAATGTAAGCCAGGAACACGGCAACGGCTATCGCGGCTACTCCCGCCGGCACGTTAAGGGGCAGCGCCGAAAAGATGGATGTTCCCGGCCGGGATTGGAGTGCGTCTCTCTTGGAAAATTTTTTGCGCTTGGACATTAACGTGCTGTCGGACGCGAATAACCATTAGGGATCGATCATCTCAGCGCCGGCGTGGTATTTCGGGATTGCGTTGGCTATCGGCGCGGTGGGGCGTTTTGGGGCCGTTGCGACCGATGTCCATGTCTTCGCCGAAGTAGTATTTCCGGGCCTCGGGATTGGCCAGCACTTCGTGCGGATGACCGTGACAAAGCACCTTGCCCGAGCGGATAACGTAACTGCGATCGGTAATTTGCAGCGTCTCGCGCACCTGGTGGTCGGTGATCAAAACGGCGATCCCCTCGTCGCGCAATTGGCGGATGATTTTCTGGATGCTGGCGATCGTTACCGGGTCGATGCCCGTGAAAGGCTCGTCGAGCAGAATGATTTTAGGGTTGGAAACCAGCGATCGGGCGATTTCCAGCCTCCGCCGCTCGCCGCCGGAAAGCGATAAGGCCATGGCCTTTCGCAGCCGTTTGATGTCGAACTGTTCCAGCAGTTCGTTGCAGCGGCGATAACGGGTCTTGCGGTCCATGCCCAGCATCTCCATCACGCCCAGCAGGTTTTTTTCCACCGTTAATTTGCGGAACACGCTGGATTCCTGGGCCAGGTATCCCATGCCGCCCTCGCGGGCCCGAAGGTACATGGGCCAATTGGTTATGTCCACGCCGTTTATTTTCACCGTGCCGGCGTTGGGCGCGATCATGCCGCAGGTCATGCGGAAGCTGGTGGTTTTGCCCGCCCCGTTGGGACCCAACAGACCCACGATTTCGCCTTGATCGACGCGGAAATCCACGCCGTCGACCACGCGCCGTATGCCGTATATTTTCACCAGTCCTTGGGCTTCGAGCATTGCAGGGTTCAGGATTCAGGATTTGGGATTCGGTGTTCGGGATTCGGGAAGGAAATGAGGGGTGGTCAGTTTACTGACCCACTTGAGCGGCTTTTTTATTGTATAAAGTGCATTCTGGAAAAATTGGGAAAATATGGGAAGGGGATATTTACGTAAGGGATTCGATGCCAGGAGTGCGGCCAGTAGATGAACAGGGCCTTGCCTTTTAACAAGTCCCGGTCGATCGCCCAGGGGCTCTTTTCCCCAGATTGTGAAGTCCAAAGGCGGCTATCCTGGCTTTTTGCGCTATTATCACCCAAGGCGAAGTATTGCTCGTCCTTAATCTGAAACTCAACTTGGCGCATATTGGACTGATCGTAAGCGGCGCTCCACTGTGTTGGGTCGGAAAAAAATTGATCGACTTTTCTCATGCCTAACATGGGTGGCAGTGAAATATAGTCGATAAGCTCGGCCTTATCTTTATTTACTCTTAGACGCGGCGATTCTTTATTCACTGCGAGATAATAAATATCGCGTAAAACTTTCAGATGACTTAATTTCATTTTTACTCCCCGTGAGGCAAATCCCACGGGCGATAAGTCCAAATCAGTGGGACGAGTATCGTTCAGATCGACGTATGTAGTCGGCGAGTCGAATTTCACCACGTTGTCGTTAATCCAGAGCAGCAATTCCCTATCGCAATTGGAAAAGATCAGATTATATTTCCCCGGTCCGCGAAATTTAGTTTGTGCGACGGGATGGAACGATTGCATATCGTCGCCGCTTATGGAAAGCGCGGCTTTGCCGGTGGCGGCGTCCAGCCGGCATTGAAATATCCGCCCGCCCTTGACAAGCTCCAGGACCACTTGACCGTCCTTGTTTTCCAGTTCCGTGGTGGCTGAAACGGCCAGATCGCCTACCCAGTGCAAGCCAAATAGGTATGGATTCGGAGTTGAATAACCGCGGCGTATATCATCTACCTCCGCTATTGTTTGTCCAGTGTCGTAAGCCGTAAAATCGGTAATCAATTGCGGTTTTATCGCTTCCTGGACAAACGGCTTGCTTGATATGTCTGTTTTCCACTCCAAAAAAGAAGGCACCAAATGATGGTAACGCAGCCAGATTTCGCCGGCCGCCGCGCCATCGGTGCTGTAAGTGGCATAATCATCCGAGGTCCACGCACCGGCCGCGCCGCTGGGGGCGGAACCGGAATACCAGCGGACAGGCCAGCCGAATTTCGCGATTGCCGGCATGTAATCATTGTCGAAGACCATCTGAAGCATGGCCAGTAGTTTTTCCGGCGGTTTCCTTGCTATTTGGAATTCCTCTTGGGCGGCATTTCCTCCTTCGCCGTTTCTATCATCGCGGATCCAAACGTCGCCGAAATGGATGCGAAGCGTTTCATTCGGTAAACCCGCCAGCCGTTTGATGTAATTATCGTGGGCCCCTTCCGGATAGTAAAACACGATCACGTCCCAGCGTTTCGGATCGTCGAATTGGTAGGAAAATTTGTTGACGATGATCCGGTCGCCCGAATAAGACGGCTGAGGATTGCGTCCGTCGATTTCCATGGTATAGCGGCACATGGGACAGGTACATTTTGCTATTTGATCGTCATACTCTTTGGGTTGGCCTTCGCGAGTCACCTCTTCGCTTGCACTTACCTGGTAAGGATAACCGCATTTTTCGCATTTCACGTCTTTGTGCCGCCCCATCAGCGTCGGGGCCATCGAGCCGGTGGGAATGACAAAGGCCTCGGCCTCGAAAGTGCGGAATAAAAACGCCAAAACAAAGGCAATCGCTACCGATTCGATCGTCTCACGGATCGATGCCGCAGTGGGCATGTGGCGGGCAAGAAATGGCTTTGCAGGAGCGGGAAAAGGCGTTTTAGTTCTTGTGACGCGTTTAGTTTTCGACATCAGATCAGGGGCCAGAGGCCAGGGTTCAGGATTTTTTCGTTCCCACGCTCCGGCGTGGGAACTAGGGTAATTTGTACGGTTTGTTTTACGGCTGAAAAGCAGTTTAAGTTTTATTTTACCGAATATACCCAATCCGGCGTGGATCGGGAACCTGAAATTGCCAATTGCCAATAGTAACTGATTTGGCAGGGAATAAGATCATTAACGGCTTGCCAATTAACAAGTTGTCAATTACTGGGGAAGAAACGGGCCAGGTTCGGCTATCCTCAGCTATGGAACTATTATCTCCCAGAACAAAATACTCATTATCACCCAATTGGGTGGAGTTTTCCTGCAACCATCGTCTTCCCCTACCAATTGGGTGGGTATAATATATGTCCCTATAAATCCGCAAGTCCTCCACCACCACTCCTAGTCCAGTTGTCCCTATGGCAAAAGGTTGAGATGTAGGTTCGGTCCGTGGAACCGGATCATCCATGGGCAGGCAATATACGGTCCGATCATTGAGGGCCAATAAGAATTGCCGGTCGATTAGCGAAACAACCACGTCCAAGGCCTTGTTTTCAAGCGCGATCCGATTGTCTTCGGGCGAAATCTCGCGGTTGTTGCGATTTATCCGGTAGATGCCGGCCTCGGGATCGATTTCAAGCAGAAAAACATCCTTCCCATAATCCGCACGAATGAAAAACTTTCCTTGACCG
>JBEKFZ010000106.1:0-14129 GCA_050013075.1 Thermoguttaceae bacterium
GACGTCCAGCGATTCCTTGCCCGCGCCGGCCGAACAATGGCGCTTGTGAAGTTCGATGGCCATCAGCCCGCCGGTGGCCGCGTTGCGGAGTTGGTGGGCCACTGCCGCTCCCAGTTTTCCCAGGGTGCGGAGCCGCTCGTTGAGGCGAACCTCGTTTTCATACCGGCCGAGTTGCAGGGCCATCTGGTTTATGGACTGCGTCAGGTCGCGGATTTCGTCGTTGCGGCGCGAAAGGGGTACGGTCTTGAAATCTCCCCGGGCAATGGCCGCGGCTTGATTGCCGAGCCGATGAATGGGCCGCACGAAGCGGTGCGACAGGATTGTCGTGACCAGTATCACGGCGATCACGGCCGCCGCGCCCGCCATCAGCGCCGGATAGGCCGCCTGGCGCACGGCCGACCACCAGCGGTCTTGGGGATAAAGCACGATCAGCGATCCGGCCGGCAAGAGCGGGTCTCGTTCTCTTACCGGCACTCGTTGGCAAAGATAAACGCGGCCCGAGATCAAGACCGTGTGATTGGTGTCCGGCGTCTTTGGCCCTTTATCGGCGGCCGGGCGTTGAAGCAGTTCCAGGTCGTCCTTGCTTAGGCGCAACGTACTGGCTTGAGGAACGTCGCCGAGAGCGAAAAATACGAAATCGGCCCCGGACAGCCCGCTCATTTGCCGCAGGACCGGTTCGCTTAAAGGGAATCGCGCCTCGGAAAGCGTGGCCACCACGCGACGGAGGTTCTCGTCCTGGGTCTTGCGCGCGTGTTCCACTCCCATATACGCGCTAACGGCGCTGGCCAGCACAATGGCCATCACCACGACCGAAAGCACGGGCAGGAGCAACTGGATTTGAATCGGCCATCTCATGTTTCCACTCTTTCAGGAATGGACTATGCTTAGAACCTATCCCAAAAGTCATCCTGAGCGTAGCGAAGGATCTCCGTATTTGGCAATATATTGCCCATTTTAGTCATATGTCCCTTCTAGATTCTTCGCTTCGCTCAGAATGACATTATTGTTTTGGGATAGGCTCTTAATATCGGTAAGTGCTCTTTTGCGTATTCACCTGGGGCTGAATCGTTGATCGAGTTTGCCGGCCAAATCGGCAATCGCCGAAACGTACTTCTCGCCGGCCGCGGCGATGTCGAATTGCCGCCGGCCGGGGCCGGTTATTTCCACGCGGATATCCACTCTTTCCCGGGGCAGACAGCCGTGTACGCGGTCGGCCCATTCCACGAGCACCAGGCCCCGGCTTTCGAAATACTCATCCGCTCCCAAGGCTAAAAATTCATCCTCGCCGCGCAGCCGATAGGCGTCGATGTGATAAACGGTTTTTTGCCCGTGATATTCCTGGATGAGCACGAAGGTGGGACTGACCACCTGGCGGCGGTCGATGCCCAGGGCCTCGGCCAGGGCCTGCACCAGCCGGGTCTTGCCGGCCCCCAACGTGCCATACAAGGCCACGACCGTTCCCTCGGGCAGCGTTTCGGCCATCGCGGCCCCAAGCCGGGCGGTGTCGGTCTCGTCGGCGGCGTTAAAGGTGAAACGGTCCATCTATTTATTTTTCTCTTTTTCATCCGGCGACATGGTCGTCAATATGTAATTGCCCAGATATTTTCGGGCGACTCGGACCACGTCTTCGAGTTTGACGGCCTTGATGCGGGCGTCGAAAGTTTTATCGTAATCGTATCCCAAGCCGTATAGCTCATAGAGCGCGGCCAGTTTGGCTTGGGCGGCGATGGTGGTGTTTTCCTGGGCGTGCAAGGCCGTAACCCTATCGACGGCGACGCGGAATTCATCTTCGTCGATCTTGCCGGCTTTCGCCTTTTCGATATTCTTCAAAATCCGCTTGACGACTTCAGGGAGCTTTTCCGGCATGGTTTGGGCGAGCACCGTGAAATAGCCCGCCACCGGACCCGTGATCTGAGAAGCTTGCACGTAATACACCAGGCCCTCGCCGCGAAGCTCGGTATGCAGCCAACCGCCCGGATAATAATAGCCCGCGGTTATCGCATTCAAGAGCGTCATTGCGGCGTGATCCTCTTTGTCGAAAATGCTCGGCGCGGAATACCCCAGCCAAATCATGCCCGTCGGCTTGTCGATCTGTTTGTGCAAGACAAGTGTTTTGGGTATGGAGTTATCTCCGACAAACGATAACTTTTCAAACTTGGGATCGGGTTTGAGTTGCCCGAAAAGCCGGGCGACCGTGGCCGACGCTTCGTCCGGGTCGATGTCGCCGAAAACGGTCACGATCATATTCTCGGGCACGAAGTACCTGGCGTGATATTCCTGTAAATTTTGGGCCGTCAGGCGTTTGACCGTTTCGGTTTTGCCGCCCGATAAAACGTGATAGAGCGATTTGGCGGGCAGGCTGTCGTAGAAAAATTCGGCGATCTGGGCTTGCGGATTGTCGGCCCGGCGGGCGATCGCGCCTAAGGCCAGAGTTTGATTCTTTTTGAATTCCTCCCGTGGGAACACGGGCCGGATAAAGCACTCGGCAAACAGCGCGGCGGCCTGGGGAAAATCCTCGCGCATCGCGGTCAATCCGGCGAAAATAGTGCATCGCCCCGCCTCGGCGCCGAAACTCGCGCCGATGGAATCGAAGTATTCGGCGATTTGCCGGGCGGAATGATCGGCCGTGCCCTGATCGAGCATGGCCGCGACCAATGCCGCGCGCCCGGCGGAGTCTTCGCTATCGGCCAGCGATCCGCACAGCGCGGCCGCCTGGATGTTCACCAACGGCAAATGCGAATGTCGCTTTATAAGCACGCGCAAGCCGTTGGGCAGGCGTATAGACTTGATTTCGCCCGTGCCGCCGCCGGCTTTTTTCTCCGCTTCCGGCGGAGCGGCCCCGGGCGGGAAAATCACGGCCTGATTGAGCCGTTGCGGCAGGAAATACCGCCGGGCCGCGTCGCGAATCTGCTCGGCCGTCACCTTTTGGATGTTTTCCACGTAAACTTTCTCGAATTGCGGATCGCCGGCGCTGAGAAAATCGCGGCCCAGGCTCAAGGCGGCCTCTTGAACCGTTTGCCGGCTCAAGACCATTTCCACGGCCTTTTGTTTTTTTGCCCTTTCCAGTTCGGCCGGGGCGACCAACTCCTCGCGCAGCCGATACACCTCGCGGCGGATTTCCTCGGCGGCCTTGGCCTGCTCTTGCGGCCGGCAAACGGCGGTCACGGCAAAGTAGCCTTGCACGTAATCGGGCGTCTGGCTCGCCGTACCGATGGAGAGCACCAACTGCCGATCGTATTTCAGACCGCGGACCAGGCGCGAACTTTCGCCTTCGCCGATGATGTAGGCGGCCACGTCCAGGGCATACATGTCGGGGTGCGATAATTTCACCGTCGGCCAGGCAAGCACCATGTCGCAGGTTGCGCCGTCCATTTCGCGCACGGCCCGGCGGGGCGTGAGTTGCTCCGGCTCGTCGGCCAGGGCGATATAAGTTTCCTTGCCCCGGGGCGTGCCGGCGTATTGCTTCGCCACTTGTTCCAGCACTTCATCGGTCTTTATGTCGCCCACGACCACGAAAACCTGATTGTTAGGCACGTAGCGGTCGTGGTAAAAATCCATGATCGTTTGATTGGTGGTTTGGTTGAGCACGTCGAGGTAACCGATCACCGGATATCGGGCCGGATTGACCATGTAAACCGTGCGGTCGAGCATGTCCCAAAGCACGTGCTTCCGATCGACTTCATCGTCGGCCAGTTCGCGGCGCACGACTTTTAGTTCCCGTTGGAATTCAGCCGGCTCGAATTTGACGTGCTGCATGGAGTCGGCCACAAGGTCGATGGCGGTCATGGTTTCCCTGGCCGGGCAATCGATGAAAAACACGGTCATGTCGTTGGACGTAAAGGCGTTGGTCGCCCCGCCGAAGGAATCGACGATTTTGGTGATTTCCTTTTCAGTGCGCCGAAAGGTGGAACCGCCGGCCACGACGTGCTCCAGCACGTGGCTTATGCCGGAGCCAAGATTCTTACCTTCGTAAATGCTGCCGGTGTTTTTTACAAAGCAGCGGACCGTGGCCACCGGCGCTACGTGGTTTTCCTGCACGATAACCGTCAGTCCGTTGGAAAGCGCCGCTAGGGTAACGTCGTCGCCCAGGCATCGGACGCTTGTGTATTTTGGAACGCCCGGCTCGTTTTTAGCGTCGGTTTCGGCCCTGTCGGCCGCCGTGGCGAGCACGGCCACGAAACAAAAACTCAGGGTAAAAATCAACAAACAGTAAAACCGTCGATGCCAATTGCTTTTCATGAATTCCATCCTTATGAAAAAAGTGATGCGCGCAATCCAATAAACTCTTCGGCCGGCAGCCATTTTGCCAAATTCGAATGAGATAGGATAGAGCCAAGTTTCGGTCAGTTTATCACCCCCTCTATGGAGGCACTATTTTTGATGGATTAGATGCCAAATTATGTCCTATAATTTTAAAAATGCTTTTATGTCGGTTATTGAGGTATGTAATTATTCCGGATGAATTAGCGGAAACGACTAATACCCGGAAATGGATCGTTTCCGATTTGGAGCATTGTGCACTATGTCAAATTTAGACGATCAGATGCAATATGAATCCAACGAGGGGAAATCGGCGGCGGCGGTTGCCGACGACATGGGTTCGGCCGATCCGGCGTCGGATATTACTCCGGCCAAGTCGTACGAGAAAATGCGTTCCAGTCCCAGAAAGCATTATCGATTCAATCAACAAATTGCGCCCATGCACGGCGGTTTGCTTCCGGCGAAGGACGAGTATTTTAACGTCGAATGTAATGATATTTCCCAGGGAGGCATTTCGTTTTATCTTAAACGGCCGCCGGGATGCGAGCAATTTGCCATCGTGCTGGGACAAAAACCGATGATTACAATACTGGTCGCTCGAGTTGTTTACTCAAGAGAAGTCGAGCACGACTGTCAGCAAATGTACTTGGTGGGTTGCCAATTCATTGATCGACTGCAGAAGTAAATGCCGCCAGCGTTTCTCGCCCGCGCATATTCTTGTGGGAATTCGATTGAATCCATAAAATCAAAACCTGGCGGGCTTGGCCTGGCCGGGCTGGTCACTTCAGTGACCCAGATAGAACCAAAATCCAGTAGGGCTGGTCACTTTAGTGATCCAGTAATTTAACCCAGTCAATTGACCCGGTAAAGTTTCATCTTAGGGTTAAATCATGGATGACCGTACGCGAAAATCCTCTCATTCCAGCGGCCCGTATTATATAGGTCAACGCCGTTTCGAGCACTGGTATCGCGACAATCAGGTTTATTTCATAACCGCTAGATGTTGGGAAAAATTTCCCGCCTTTGCCTCCGAGGAAGCGAAGGCCGTTTTTTGGGAGAAATTCGATTTATACACGCGCGAAGCGCTATTTACGCCTTGGGTGACTTCGCTGCTTGTAAATCATTATCATATTCTCGGCTACTGCAAAGAAGGATTAAAATTAGGCTCAATGATGCGCAAATTACACGGCTCGGTGGCAAAATTGGTGAATGACCTGTTGCCGAGGCGTCAAGTGCCTTTTTGGGGCGACGCGGGACATCAAAACTACTTCGACGGATGTATCCGTGATGAAAAGCAATGCCGCCGCGCTTATCGTTATACTCTAACGCAAAGCGTTCGCCACGAAATATGTAAAGACTGGCGCGAATATCCGCATACCAAAGTCAACGTGGAATTGGAGCTTGGCGTGCGAAGGGCTTTGCAACTGAAGGCGTTTTTAGAGGGCGTGCCTTATAAAAGGTACCAACACAGGAAAAGAGAATAATCAGAGTTTTAGGCTTTTTACCGGGTCACTAAAGTGACCGGCCCTTGTAATTGTTTATCAAAACCGAGGGCTGGGCTGGTCACTTCAGTAACCCAGTTAATGTCCCAGTTAGTGGCCCAGTCAGTGATCCAGTTAGTGCTCCAGTTTTTTCCGCGGCGTGCCGGCATTTTCCCAGGGACATCAAAGCGAAGGCCGTGCCGTATTGCTGGTGATAATTATATAAGGGAAAATCCCACCACGACCCGTCTTTTTCCTGCACGGCCAAAAGCACGTGGGCCAGTTGGTCCTGGAAAGCCGGGCGGTCGGCCTCCGGCAGCAATTCAATGCATCGCGCCGCATAGTAATGGCCGAAATAAAAGAAATACCCCGCTACATAGAACCACGATTCATGGGGGATGGGCCGTTTGCGGCCCATATCCAGCCATCCGTTGCGGGCGAACAGTCGGTCGAGCCAGTTTTTAATAATCGCGTCGGTGACTTGCGTATCGCCCCAAATCCGCATGGCGGCGTTGCAGGCCTGCGAACGTCCCAAGCTGCCGCCGGGCAGATTTATGGGGTGCTGGGGCATATACTTCAGATACTCGCCGTAATCGTAGGAAAAGTCCGGCTTGCGCTGACGGATGATCGAGGCCTTGCCGCGGTCGATCAAGCGCTGCGGCGCATCCTCGCCGACTTTCTTTGCTTCCGCCAGGCCGATCAACACCGCCGCCGTTACAAAACTGATCGACGATCCGGCGGGTTTCTTCGTTATGTTTGTTATGTCGTAGTACGCCCAGCCGCCGTCGACGACCTCGTAACGCTCCAGCATATCGATCTGCTGTTTAATTAGTTCATGAATTTTCCGGGCGCGATCGGCGTCGTCCGTTTTTCGGCCCAGCATGTGCGCAAGGGCCGGAAGCGAGTAGGCATGGGCCCAGACGTTGTAAAAGGCGTCAGGGGCTTGATTGCTGGGCGGATAGCCCGTTGTGGTGCGGCGCACGTGCGGTAAATTTTGGAATAGCCATGTCTCGGCCCGATCCAGGGATTTAACGATCTCGGGCCGGTCGCCGCCGACCTCGATCAAGGCGGAGATGCACATCGCTGTGACGGCCGCGCGGAAGGCATGATGCGATCCCGGCACGGGCGCGTAAACGTCGCCCGGCCTGTAAATATCGGCCGACCCCCAAGAACCGTTCTTGTTCTGCGTTTTCAGCAGGAACTCCACGCCACGTCCGATTGCGGCGTCGATTTCCGCCGCCGGCGGCGCTGCAACGGGCCGAGGGCGCGGGCCTGTTTCGGCCAACGGCGATGTTTTTTTCAGGGCCGGTTTTTCCTCGCCGGCCAAAAGCGGCAGGACTAGCAGCAAGAGCAAAATCGTCCAGCCAATTCGGTTTCCCATGTTGCATTCCCGCTTGGAGTCATATTAGAAGGTGTATTGTAAAGGCGAGCAATAGGCATCGCGAAACCGCAATCGCTTTCGTGATTTTATTCATCCTTCATCCCTCATCCTTCATCCTTTATTTAGCGTCCTTGGGCGGTTCCAGGAGGATTTTGTCTCCTTCGGAAAGCCCCTTTAGAATTTCCATTTGCTTGTCGTTCTGTTTGCCTATTGTTACATCGCGTTTTTCCGATTTACCGTCCTTGGTTTGCAGATAGACAAAGTGCTTTTCATCGTCCAAGGTATCGGTCGAAACCAGTTTCGGCGGCACGATCAAGGCCTCGGACTTGGAGTAGGGCATAAGTTTGATCTTGCAACTCATGCCGGGCAGGATGACTTTCGAGAGTTGATCTTCCAGGTCCAGGCTCAGTTGGAGGTCGAAACTGCCCAAGCTGAAAGGCACCTTGCCGACTTCGTCCACGGTAACGTCAAGTTTGATGTCCGGATAGCCCGTGGGCCAGGCTTTGCCGTCCATGCCGTTGCGGATGTACTGCAAACGATCCTCGGAAATCGTGGAATGAATAAATAGCGGCCGAGGCTCGACGATGGTCATTAGCGCGTGATGCGGCATGGCGTTGCCGCCGCGGCGGAGCGTTTCGGTCAAGGAAGCGATTTCGTTGAACTTGCCGCGCTGGCATCGGCCGTAATAAACGTATCCGTCGGCCGGGGCCTTGATCTTCATCAGCTCCTGATCGGCCAGAAGGTTCTTCAGCCGTTCCTTTGAGCGGACAAGTTGCACCTTTTGCTTGGGGACCTCAAGGCGGAGTTTTTCCAGCGTCAGGGGAAGTTCCACCTTATCTTTATTCCAGGCCAAGGTTTTGCGTTGGACGGCTTCCTTGATTTGCTCGTCCATGCGGGGAAGTTGATATTTCATTATCTGATCGCGTTCGTATTCCTCCCTTTCCAAGTAGAACGCGACCCGATCGACGGTATTGCGGGCGCGTTGGAGCACGATTTTTTCCGTCTCTTCGGTCAGATCGTCGGCCTTGTACATTTTTTCCAGTTGTTCGAGTTCCTGGCGCGCGTATTCCAACTGCTGGCTGTAGATTGTAACCATCTTATCCATGGTTTTGATTTCCATCGGCCGGGCGGTCTCGGAGTAATTTTTCTGGTCCTCCTCGGCGAGCCGCTGCGCACGCTGACTTGATTCGAGGTCCAGCGGCGTGCTTTTTTCCAGGACGGACAATTGGTCTTCGGCCTGCTTCAGCGCCACTTCGGTAATTTGCCGCTCGGTGCGGAGATCGGCAATCGCCTTATCGATTTTCTCCGAGTCGAACTCGAGGAGCACGTCGCCTTTCTTCACCCGGGCGCCGTGTTCGGCGGCTTGCACTATGATAAAGGACGTCCATTCCTCCGGGTGAAAGATGATTTCAGTCATGTCGCGGCTTTCGAAAAACCCGTCCAACTCGAATTGAATCTTAAACGGCTCGCGCTTGACGGTATAAGTCGGCGCGGCCGGAGGCGCTGGAGCGGCCGCGGGTTCTTCCTTGGCCGGCTTGGCGGCCGCGGGGGCGGGTTCTTCTTTAGCCGGCTTGGCGGCCGCGGGGGCGGGTTCTTCTTTAGCCGGCTTGGCTGCGGGTTCTTCTTTAGCCGGCTTGTCGGCAGTGGCGGCCGCGCCAACGGCAGAATCGTCTTTTGCAGGCTTATCCGACTTATCCGAGGATGCCGCAGCGGCCATTATCGCCATGCTCAACCAGGCTGAAATAATAAAAAATAAAACCAAGCTTCGCAGGCGGCAGTTCATGATTGATCTCCTGAGGCTAGTGTAAATGCGGGGTAGGATCCTGCCAGCGGACGTGGGTAAGCGGAGCAGGGCCGCAACCATAACAGAAATGGGTGCAATGTCATCCATCCGACCGGGGTTATTCTAATTGTCGCATGTAAAAAAGCCCCCCGCAAGCAAACCACTTTAAAGAGGGGGGCGGGAGGCAAGGATTAGTGCAATTTGCCTGAGCTTCGATTACATTGAGGTCTGTAGATTATGCGGTATATGCCTGTGAAATGGAATTATAATTGTGGCTATCGAATGTCAATCCTTGAAAAATCGCCCTTGCATCGGCTGATTTTTTTAGTTAAAAGTTTTCGGTCTATCGGCGCAATATCGTAATCTTGTCACCCCCCTGGGAATCGAAAGATGTTCCGAACTCGCACAAAACTCACAGTGATACTAGCATTGCTGGCGTTAAGTTGGATTTCGGCAACGATTATGGCGGACACGACCCGCTTGGACGCGACCACCATGAAAGCCGCCTTGCGAACCGCTACCATCGAAGAAGGGGGCTTTATCGATTATGTTCTAGCCAAGGTCAACAAGGGAT
This sequence comes from Thermoguttaceae bacterium, assembly GCA_050013075.1. GTDB lineage: Bacteria > Planctomycetota > Planctomycetia > Pirellulales > Thermoguttaceae > JBEKIK01. The sequence continues at coordinate 9,480 of JBEKFZ010000106.1, forward strand.
TATTACCGGCCGATCTGGTCGACGGCACCTTTCAATGGGCGCGAAAAAAGCCTTATAAGCACCGCTTCCAATACTTTAAACAGGCTTTGATAGTCCGGGCGGCAGGCATCGGCGTCAAAATTTAATCCCATGAGGGGCTAACCGCCGGTTTAGCGATAAATTTCTCTTCGATGGCCGATGGTAATTACGACTACGACCAATTTATCGTCATAAATTTCATAAATGATACGATAGTCGCTGATGCGTATGCGCCATGCGTTTCTGCCGGTCAACTTTTTGACGCCTGCCGGCCTAGGATTGACGCCCAATTCGCGGATGGCTTGAATGATGCGGTCACGATATGGATTGGGAATTTTTGCCAGATCTTTTTGAGCATGGCGTTGAATAAAAATCTGGTACTTCAATTCTTTTCTCCGGATTGTAATTCCCGTACGCAATCTTCAAAAGCGATTACTTCTGAAGGATTTTTCTTGGCTTGATCGTAAGCGCGGACGTCATCGAGTTCATCGAGTTCCTCCAACAGTTGTTCCCATTCTGAAAACGGCAATAATACCGCCTTTTTCTGGTTCTGATCGTCAACCAAGTATTCCGGATGAATTTCAAGCATTTTTCATCTCCATGAAAAAACATAAAATGTTCTTATCAAATTGAGTATATACGCCCGTTAACATCAGGTCAAGAAATATAACTATTCCTAAAATGTTACTAATCCACTTATCCGAAGAGCATTCCCGCGTATCCCACCACTCGATTCCGAGGGCCTTCGGCGTCCGCGCTGGTGGCGTAGCCCACCGGTTCGCAGCGATTGAGCGAACCGAGTTGGCGCAGCGTTTCCATTACGATCACGCAGGGATACAATCCGCACATGCTGATGCGGTGCAGGCGGACCGTTTGGAACACGTGGGCCGGATCGAGCGTCTCGATGGCGTCCAGGGCGATGCGATCTAAAACGCGATTTTCGTTGTCATCGGCAAAGTGGTTCATATCGCTGGATATGACCAGAAGCGGGCGCTCGGGCAGGTCGCTGAGCACTCCGGCCATCTGCGATGCAAAGCGTTGCAAGGCCGGAAAATCGTCTCCGCCGCCGATGACGATGCCCGTCACTTTGGCTTGCGGGGCCAAACGGGCCAAAATCGGCAATTGCACCTCGATGGCGTGTTCGTCCCGGTGGGCCAAGGCGTCCAATTCTAAATGGTCAACGGATTGGGACAATCGTACGGCCAGTTCCGCGTCGCAATCCAATTGTCCGCTGGGAAAGAGCCAGCGCCGATGGGGCGCGACTGCCCACTGGGCCCCGCCCGGGCGATGCTTCGGGCAGAGGATGATTACCCGGCTGGGAATTTGCAGGCGCTGCCACACTCGGGCGGCCAGGCGCCCCGAATAAATCCAGCCCGCGTGCGGCACCATTGCCGCCGCCCAGGATTCTCTCGACGACGGCTCGGCAAGCATCCGATCGAGCATCGCTTCCACTTCGGATGGCTTGGAAGGATAAAAAGTCCCTGCCACGGCCGGCGGGCGATCGGAAAAATTTGAGACTGCTTCCGCCAAGGCGCCCGTCTCCATTTTTTCCTTGCGCGCGGACAATCGGCCGCGGATTGCATAACCCTCGAAACGAAGAAGTTTAGTATCGTCGTCCAGCCAGGCGTCGCGGGGCAATCCGGCCTTCAAACAGGTCTGCTGCAAGAATGTTCGGGCGTCGAAATGGTGTTCCACCGCCACGCCCGGCAAAAGCAGGCCGCGATTGGATCCGCGTGAAATCTGTAGACCGTGCAAGCCGATAGTCACTTCCCGCACGCGGTCTTCGCCCCGGGCGGCGACTTCTTCCGGCCCCCACAAAAGCCAAACCTCCATATCCAGGGAATCCAGTTCCTCTGGATAAATGGGCGGAAAACGGGGATCGTCCTTGGCCGCCCGGTCGGCCGCGTGGCTAACGGCCTCGGCCAGCGTGGCCGTAGGGCTGAGATAACCGCAACACGAACGCAATTGGCCTTCGCGCTTAAGACTCACAAACGCCCCATAAACCGGCAAATCGGCCGATTCGGCAAGGGTCTGCTCGAACTGCTCGGGCCGCGACATTTGCACTACCGCCGCCACCCGGCGCCCGGTGGCCCGAAACAGCCGCTCTTCTTCTTCCGCGCTGAGCTTCGGCTTCGCGCCCTGATTGTTTTGAGGTGTTGTCATGTGTGTGCCGGTTAATATAAGGTGCGCGACCACTGGTCGCGGCTTTACAGTTGTGCGCGACCGACCAACCTTCGGTTGGTGCCCGTCGCGGCTTTACGAATAATTGGCGATCCGCACCGGCAGCCGGCGGGAGCCCCAAGTGCCGGGCACATCCGCAAAACGGCCGGCAATGGGCGCTTGGCAAAACATGCATCGACCGGCTTGTATGGCAAAACTCAAAATATCATAACCGCTGCGCTCGATAACCGCACGCCTGCAACCTGGGCAATACGTGTGCTGCCGCTCTTGGTCTATGACGTTGCCCGTATAAATATAGCGTATTCCCGCCTGGCGGGCGATATCGTATGCCTCGAGCAATGTGCCGATCGGCGTGGGACCGCGGTCGGTCAGCTTGAAATCCGGATGAAACGCCGAAAAATGCAGGGGAACGTCCGGGCCCAACTCGTCGACAATCCATCGGCACATGCGTTTGATGTCCTCGGGCGAATCGTTGGCGCCCGGGATGATAAGATTGGTGATCTCCAGCCAGACCTTGCTCTGCCGGGCGATCCAGCGGAGCGTATCCAGCACCGGCTGCAATCGGCCCGCGCAGTATTGGCGGTAAAAATCCTCGGTAAAACCCTTTAGATCGACGTTGGCCGCGTCCATCTGCTCATAAAAGGCCGACCGGGCAACCTCGGAAATGTAACCCGAGGTGACGGCCACGGTCTTTACGCCCGCTTGCCGGCAGGCCTTGGCCGTGTCGATGGCGTATTCGGCCCAGATGATCGGATCGTTGTAGGTAAATGCCACGCTCTGACAGCCCAGGCGCACGGCGGCGGAGGCGATGGTCGCCGGATCGGCGGTTTCGCAGGCGGCCTCCACGTCGCGCGATCGCGACATCGTCCAATTCTGGCAAAATGTGCAGCCCAAATTGCAGCCCGCCGTGCCGAACGATAATACCGCAGTGCCGGGAAAAAACTGATTGAGCGGTTTTTTCTCGATCGGATCAACGCAGAACCCGGTGCTTCGGCCGTAAGTGGTGGAAACGATCTGCCCCTGGCGGTTCTCGCGGACAAAGCAAAAACCCCGATCGCCCGGGCGCAACGCGCAGCCCCGCGGACAAAGATCGCACACAATACGCACGCCGTCGTCCGATTCGTGCCACCAACCGCCCGGCCTTGAGCCTGGGGTAAAATCGGGAACGTCCGGCGGTAAGGTTACTTTTCTGGACATATTTCAAGGCCAATTATTATACTTTATTGAGACGCCTTTGAAAATCAGAGCCGGGGCGTGTCGCCCCGGTAAATCCGGGCCGACACGGCCCGGCTCTGATGAGAAACCGCGACTTTCCTGACTTAATTAGACCATGTACTTCTACAAGAATAACACGTCACAACCGCGGCGCGAATAATGCCGGCGGATTAAGTTTAGCCCGGTCGCTTGAGACCGGTGCTTTCACCCCCAAGTTCCCTGTCGTCGATTAACCAGATTCATTGGTTCCATTGCGAATTGCCGTATTTCTCCGCCGCCAAACGGGCCGTAAGCTCGCGGGGCCAATCTACAATCGGTTCCACGGCGTTCCAGGCTGAAATCAATGCCCGCCGAATGCACTCGCCCGAAAGAGGCAAATTTGTGACAAAAGCCCGATGATCGCGGCCGTTGCGATATTCGGGCATCCGCGGAGGGATTTTCAAACAACGGGAAATCACATCCAGCGGAAAATTATACAAAATCGTGCCGTGATACAAAAAATGCCGCTTTCGGCAGCGTATGCTGTTACCGGAGAATTTTAGCGACCCTGATCCCGCTTCCAGGACCAGATCGCTGGTTCCGCAACAATGCACTCCCGGTACAAACGGCGCGAGCGCCTGGGCCAGCGTGCCCAGCACAAAAGCATGGGCCTGATTTATCGCCCGCAGGCCGTGACGATTTTGATAACCAAGCACCAGGCCATACATCAAGCAGCCCGGCCCGGCGACGATTGCCGCCCCGCCGCTTATTCGACGCAAGATTGGAATCCCCAGTTCCCGGCAGGCAGCAAGATTCACTTCCGACTCGATGCGCGACGACCGTCCCACGACAGCCATGATTTGTGCCGGTTCCCAAAAGCGCAGCGTTTCCAGCGGCTCGGCGGCAGTTTCAGCCTCCTCCAAAAGCGCTTCGTCCAGCGCCAAATTCTCCGCTGGCGCGGGCAGGGTAAGATCGAGTAAACGCATACGGCCCATTATGTCAAAGGGCGAAGCAGAAAGAAAGGCGTTAAGGAAAAGATATACTTATCGTTTAGCCCCGGAGCTTGCTCCGGGCTTAATGATCATGAAATTAAGCAATCACGAAACCACGAAAGGACGAAAACACGAAAATGATAGGTGGTGTCCAACTTCAAATGCAACATGAATAGGAATTGATATTGGAGCAAAGTCGCTGGGTCGTTCGAATGTTGAGTTTTGCGAAACAGACGTTCGAACGGAGGCCCAGCGATGGCTCATC
>JBEKFZ010000107.1:0-13977 GCA_050013075.1 Thermoguttaceae bacterium
AAGATCCTTCGCTATGCTCAGGATGACAAAAATGGGTATTTGGATAGGCTCTAAATATCATTTTATCTTTTCCGCCTTACCGCTCCCCGACCATGCTAGGCATGGTGCCCGGTCGCGGCTAAACTTTGATGGCATGAACGCCACACCTATGATGAAACAGTATTTGGAGGCCAAACGGGCTTGCCCGGATGCGCTGTTGCTGTTTCGCATGGGCGATTTTTATGAGATGTTCCACGACGACGCCAAGACGGCGGCCAGAGTATTGAACCTCGCGCTCACCAGCCGTGAAAAGGGCGAAAACGCCACGCCCATGGCTGGGTTCCCGCACCACCAGTTGGAAAGCTATCTTGGCAAACTGATCGCGGCAGGCTTTCGGGCGGCCGTGTGCGAACAGGTCGAAGACCCCAAAAAAGCCAAGGGACTGGTCAAGCGGGAACTGATCCGCATAGTTACGCCCGGCACCGTAACTGACGATGCGTTACTTGATCCGCGGGAGAGTAATTTTCTGGCGGCCGTTGTGTACGGCGATCCGGCCGGACTGGCCTGGGTGGAACTTTCCACGGGCCGATTCTGGGCCGCCGGATTTCCACAACGCCAATTAGCCGACCAGATCGCCCGCATCGCCCCTGCCGAGTGCCTGCTGGCCGAAGACACCCCGCCCTTGTCATCGCATCTTACCGAGCGGATGATGCTCAGCCGTCGGCCGGCCTGGGCCTTTTCGCATCAAACCGCCCGCGAAACTCTGGCCAAACATTTTGGCACGGCCACGCTGGAAGGCTTTGGATTTACCGACAGCCCGGCCGACGTTCAAGCCATTCGTGCGGCCGGCGCGATTCTGGATTATCTCAACGAAACGCAAAAAACCTCGCTGGAACACATCGACCGGCTGACGCCTTACCGCACCTCGGGCACGCTGGAGATCGACGAGGCCAGCCGCCGCAGCCTGGAAATCACCCGCACGCTGCGCGAAGGCCGGCGCGAAGGCTCGCTTTTGGCGATTCTCGACCGGACGGTCACGGCAATGGGTTCGCGCCTGCTGGCCCAGTGGCTTGCCAATCCGCTTACCGATGCCGCTTTGCTCCGCGCCCGGCACGAAGCGGTGGGCGAATTGCTCGCCGACGCCTCGCTTTGCACAGAGATGAACGAGACTTTGCGCCGCGTGTACGACGTCGAACGCCTCCTGGCCCGGGTGACCACGGGCCGGGCAAGTCCGCGCGATCTGGGTTTTCTGGGGCGCACGCTCCGCCTGCTGCCCGGGCTGAAAGCCAAACTAACCGCCCGAAAAAGTCCGCTTCTAAACGAACTTGAGGCGGCGATTGATCTATGCGTCGAGTTGCGCGGCAAATTGGACGCCGGGCTTGCGGACGATTGTCCGCTGTCGAGCCACGACGGCGGCTTCATCCGCGAAGGATTTAGCGCTGAACTCGACGGACTCAGGGAACTTGCCCACGGCGGCAAGCAATGGATCGCCCGGTACCAGGCCCAGGAAACCCAGCGGACCGGCATTGCGAACCTCAAGGTTGGCTTCAACAAGGTTTTTGGCTATTACATCGAGATAACGAACGCGCACCGCGAAAAAATCCCCCCCGAATACATCCGCAAGCAGACGATCAAAAATGCCGAGCGTTACATCACGCCGGAATTGAAGGAATACGAAGAAAAGGTGCTTTCGGCCGACGAGAAGGCGAAGGAACTGGAGTACGAACTGTTCCTCGGGCTTCGCGACGCCGCGGCAGCCCAACGGCGTAGGATTCAATCGACCGCCGCGGCGCTGGCCCAGCTCGACGTGCTTACGGCCCTGGCCGAATTGGCCAGGCAGCGAAACTATTGCCGGCCGGAAATCGTCGAGGAACCGGTGTTAAAAATCGTCGAGGGGCGGCATCCGGTGCTCGATATCGTCGAGCCTGAAGGCACTTTCGTGCCCAACGATACTATCGTAGGGTGCGTGCAACGCACCGATACGGAAGATTCACCCCCGGTGCGTTTCACGCACCCTACAAATCCAGACGATTCGCATAACCCATCCGAAGCGCAACCGCCGGTCGCGGCTTTATGCCATCCGGATGAGCCGTTTTCTTCGATCTTGTTGATTACCGGACCGAACATGGCCGGCAAGAGCACGTACATTCGCCAGGTGGCCTTGATTACGCTTATGGCCCAGATCGGCAGTTTCGTGCCTGCCCGATCGGCCGTGATCGGCATTGCCGACCGGATTTTCGCCCGGGTAGGGGCCAGCGACGAGCTTTCCCGCGGCCAGAGCACGTTCATGGTCGAAATGACCGAGACCGCCCGGATCCTCAACACCGCCACTCCGCGCAGCCTGGTGATTTTGGACGAGATCGGACGCGGCACGAGCACGTACGACGGCATTTCGCTAGCCTGGGCGGCGGTCGAATATCTGCACGAGCACATCGGTTGCCGCACGCTTTTTGCCACGCATTATCACGAGCTGACGGACCTGGAAAAATCCTTTTCCGGCATGAAAAACCTGAACGTGGCGGTGCGCGAATGGCAGGACGAAGTGGTGTTCCTGCACAAGATCGTGGAAGGGGCGGCCGACAAGAGCTACGGCATCCACGTTGCCCGGCTGGCGGGCGTGCCGCGCGAAGTAATCGAGCGGAGCAAGGAGATACTCGCCGAGTTGGAGGAGGAGCGACTGGACGCCGAAGGCCGGGCCAAAATCGCCCGCCGCCCTAAAATTCCCGAAAAGCGCGCCCACTATCAACTCACCCTTTTCGGCGGCGATCACCCCGTCATCGATGAAATCCGCGCACTGGATTTAAACAATATGACGCCGTTACAGGCCATGCAACTGGTACAACAGTGGAAGGAAAAACTGGCGAAGGAGAAGAAGTAGGGGGTGAAACAATCCTAATCTACCTTGCAAAGCAGATATCCTTCGCTTAAAATAGTATTAAGAGGTGAAAATGACCAGTAAAGACGCAATTATTCATGCCGTCGAGCAGTTACCTCCGGAATACCTCGACGAACTGGCCGCTTATCTGCAAAAGATGAGACTTCGCGCGGCCCATCAAAACGTGCCGACGGCGTTGGCCAGCGAAAACGTCCTTGCCCGAGATTGGCTCCGCCCCGAGGAGGATGAGGCGTGGCGAGATTTATAAAGGGCGATGTCGTCGTTCTGCTATTTCCTTTTTCTGATTTGAGCAACTATAAACGCAGGCCGGCGTTGGTTTTGGCCGATGCCGGAGGCAATGCCTTGCTTCTCTGCCAGATCACCAGTCAATCGGTTCGAGACAGTTACGCCATTCAATTGGAGTCGTCCGATTTCCAAACCGGCTCACTCAAAAAAATCAGTTCAATCCGCCCGAATCGAATTTTTACGGCAGACGAACAAATCATCGAATATCGCGCCGGACATATCAATTCGGCCACTATCGAAAAAGTCATTTTAAATCTGATCCGGCTGTTGCAAGCGTAATTCGAACTCATTCATTGCTTGACATGATTTTTACATTTATATACAATTGCAGTGTGATGTATAAGACTGGTTATATTCACCGCCATGATTCGGAAGGAGAGAACATGTTTAAGAAGGCTTTTTTGGCATATATCGCCTATCCCAGCCCCTGGTACGTTTATGTGTCGGCCGTGGGCTGGACCGCGTGGGTTATATTCATGGTCGGATACATAATCTACGACAACTACCCTGCGCTGGTCAAGCTTTTTTCATAAGCCCGTCTATAGTGCTTGTCCGCACCCCTATTGGCAAGCGCCCTAATTTTTGCCGTAGCGATCGATGATGTCTTGGAGAGGGAACTTTTGGGGAAACGGCTCGTCGAGTTGTTTGAGAATGCGTTGGTATTGCTTGACGATGTCCATAAAGTCGCTGCCCGTAATTTCATATTCCAAAAGGGCGGGGAATTTGTCGAGCACTTTCCGCCATAAGGCAAGTCCCTGATCGTAGGCGGTTTTGGCGGCGGTCAGGTCGCCGTCGCGAAAGGCCTGGTCTCCCTGATAGATGAATTTTCGGGCGTTTAAGGCATCGTCGCTTTGTTCCAATTGTGCACAAAGTTTCCAATACGAAAAATTCACCGTTTCGCGGTAACGGCTGATGTAGGTGGCCAGTTCCTCGTGTTTCGTGGCTTCTTCAGCCAGTTTTTTGGCCTTGGCGTGCTGGGCGCCTTTGATTTGCCGGGCCACGTCTTCATGGGTGACTTGGAGCCTTTCCTCGGCCTCGTAAGACAGTTTAACTTGTTCGTCGCTGCGTTTTTCGGCGGGAGTTTCATAAGCCTCGAGTTGCTCTTTGGTTAATTGTCCTCGTTTTTTCGCGCGTATTTCCTCGCGCAGTCCGGGCTGCAAGGCGTCGAGCTCCGCGACGAGCTTTTTCGCTAGTTCATCTTCTTTTTCCTGGTCGTTGAGATATAGATCAACCCCATAGCTGCTGGGGATGGGGATCGAGCCGTATTGATGCCATTCGGCGGCGGCGGTTTTCCAAGCCCGCCGGGCAACCTCGCCGAAAGTGCCTTCTTTTTCAATGGCCTCGGAATAATTCATTTGCGACATGGGCGGGTCGGAAAGATAAATCAAGGGGCTTTTCCCCCCTATGCCCTTGCCGATGCTGTCGGCCAGCTTTATCGCCTCGATAAACCACTCCTTGCCCACCAGCCAATTATCGCGCAAGGCCAGGGGCCGGGATTGGTGGAATTCGTCGTCGGCCTTGAACAGGCGGCGATAATACTTGTGCTCGTCGGAGCGTCCGATTTTTTGCGCGATCGTCCAGCCGGTTTCCCAAACCAATCTCGGCTCGTATTGGTTGTATTCGATGCCCTTTTTCAAATAATCGATGCCCTTGATAACCCAGCGATACCGCTCGCGGTAATCGTCGAATTCGACCGACGTGTTATACGACATATTCCAAGCCTGGTGGATCCACACCGAAATGAAGTGCGGCTGCACCTTGATGATTTGATTGAGCGTGGCGGCGAAATTGGCCCAATCCTCTTTCATTTTGTAATCGTTGGCTTTTTCCCAGAGCACCAGCGCGGCCACGCCGCGCAGGCCGAACGTGGCCAGCTTTATGGTTTCACTTGTCGGATCGATCTGGCCCAATTGCGTCTGGCTCAGACCCCAGCGCTGGCGGGCTTGAGCCAAAATGCCGCCGGGCGAGCCTTTTTGGCCGGGCACATCGACGGTCGACGGATGCCCGAAAAGATATAATAATCCCAAAAGCACTCCGATCGCCGCCAGGTATATGATTTTTCGCAGAAATATTATGCGCGGATTCATTGGGCAACCTCCCGCGTTTTCAAGCAAAACAGCGCGGCCACGAACACCGGAATGACAAAGGCCAACATGCGGAATGTATATTTCAGGATCTGGTCGCCGGGTATGTTAAAACCGTATGCCACGTAGTCGGCAAAGCTATAGCGGCCGAAATCGGGGACCAGCATCACGGCCACGCGCATCAGCGGCTCGGCAAGCCTGTCCAGCGTCTGAACCGCCATGGTCCGCAAATTGGGTTCCAAATCCATGGTAATGCTGTCCTGGGTAATCATGCGCAGCATCGATTCGAACGGTCCCCCGCCGAAGACTTTTCCGCCGGTCATGGTTTGCTGGAAGGCTACTTCATAAAGGAACTGGTGAAAGAAGCCCCCCAGCATCACGCCCACCGTGGCGAGTATGGCCACCGGGCCGCTCAAAAACGTGCTGAACAGCACGCCTACTCCCACCAGCAACGACATCTGCAACCAGATGCCGATATATCCCTTGATGAAATTCAGCGTGAAGTAGCCGTCCGGAGCGCGCAGATACATGTCGGCCTGGGCCGCGCCGAAGTATTGGGCCGGAGCGACGCTGCGCAGCCAAACCTCCACTTCCCCCTTGTCGTCGACGAAGAATTTGAACAGGTCGAGCTTTTCACCCTTGGGACTGATTATCCAGCGGGGAATGAACTGCGAGTCGAGTACATAGTCCTTGGCCGAAAAAATCCTGACTTCAACCGTTTTTCCGGTCTTCGGATTGCGCAGCGACAGACTGCCGGGAATGCCCTTTGTAATCGCGCCCGTGTAAGTGCGATAAACGCTGATATTCAACTCGACGGGCAAACCGTCGGGAAAGGCCTTCGGGGTGATGCCGGAAAACGTCCACACGGCGGCAGCCAGCGTGCCTCCTTCAAAATAACTGCGGTAGGACCACTCCTTGCCCACGCTGACGCCTTTTTCGGACGGCTGCCCGGCTCGGTCGCGAAACGACAACTTGCCGTAAATCGGCACCCGGGCCATCAACATCCCTTCTTCCGGCCCAACTTTGTAGACCTTCTTGTTGCCGTCTTTCTCCGTAGTGATGGTATGCGTGTGGCCTTGTTCCGGTTCCACGCGGATTACGCCCGAAGGACTCTTCGTGACAACGTGGAAATGATTGTGATTGGTGCTTGTCCGGCCGGTAAGCGTCGGCGCTTGGCCGGCGAGTGATCCTTCGGCCGGATGCAGATTGTCGGCGCTGAGTTCGTGCGTATGGGCCAGGCCGCGAATGACGAATACGTAGCTTATCAGGCCCATAACGACCAGGAGAAAAGTCCCCACGGCCATGAATCCGATAATCCGCCCCAGCACGATTTCGCCCATCCGAACCGGCTTGGTGACGATCGTGTGCAGAGTGCGGTTTTTGATGTCCGCCGGCAGGCTAAGCGCGCTCAGAAACAAGGCCATCACCAGCGCCAAGTAACTGGTGGCGGTAAGCACGAAACTCAAGTACAGCAGCGCCGGATTAGTGCTCTTCGGGTCCAGGAACCAGCCCGCGTACAATAAAACCAGGATGAAGATCGCAAAGACCACCACTACTCGGCGGCGAATCGACTCCCTCACCGCCAACCAGCTTAGAGCCGCCACTCGGCGCGGAGAAATGGAAACCAGATCGCCGATGCCAACGGACCAAACCTTGCCGGTAATCGAAAATGCGCGTATCGGCCCGTGCCTGATGGCGACGAACAGCCACCCGATGACCGTTACCGCCAGCGATATCACCAGAACCGCCAGCAGCCAGTCCGCCAAGGCCCAGGGAAACCAGGTTAAAAACGGCGCCGCGTCGGATAAATCAATGACCATCTTGCACTCCTCGCACGCGGCGGCCGGGATGGGCCTCGCTCTCGTCGATGATCTTCAGGAACAGGTCTTCCAAAGTCGTCGTGGGATTGCCGATCGACAGCAGCTTGCCGTTGTGACGCTCGATGACGTTCTTAATCTCGACCTCGGCGGCAGGGCTTAAGGTGGTGCTGTGGATTTCGGTGACGTCGCGGACTTTCAGCAGGGCATCGACCCGTCCCAATTCCTTAAGCTCGCCCTGGTATAAAATGGCGATGCGGTCGCAAACGTCCTGCACGTCGGCCAGCAAGTGGCTGCACATGAGCACCGTTTTCCCCTTTTTCCGCAGATCGACGATCATTTCCTTCATTTCGTGGGTGCCGATAGGATCCAAGCCGGTCGTAGGCTCGTCGAGAACGATCAGCTCGGGATCGTTGATCAGGGCCTGGGCCAGACCGATCCGCCGGGTCATGCCTTTGGAATACTCCTTCAACTGCCGGCGTTTTGCCCATTCCAGGCCCACCATCTCGATCAAGTCGGCCACCCGCTGACGGCGCACCGCCCGGGACATATTGAACAGCCGCCCGTAAAAATCCAGCGTCTCCTCGGCATTTAGGAACTTATAAAGATACGATTCCTCGGGCAAATAACCGATGCGCTCGTTTTTCTTCACGTCGGTGGCGTCCTTGCCAAAGACCAATGCCTGGCCGCTGGTGGGAAACAGCAATCCCAAGATCAATTTGATGGTGGTGGTTTTGCCCGATCCGTTAGGACCTAAAAGTCCGAAAATCTCCCCTTGCCGAATCTCCAGGTCCAACGCCTTTAAGGCCCTGACTTTTTGACGCCCCCAAAAGTCCCGGTAAACCTTGGTAAGATTCCGAGTTTCAACTATGACATCTGACTGCATGAAAAACCTCGATTGCGGCTTTCCCGGTCGACCGCTTGGGCGGTTGACAAGAAATCCTTAATTGCAAGGATTACTCAATTATTATTACGCCCTCGATTAATACATAGTTCATCCGTTGATGAACAACAATTAAACACCTCACTATAGGGTAGTTTGAGCGGTATTGCAAGGCGCCGGCGTCCCCTTCTCTCGCAGGGTGATAGAACTAATCCGCAGGGTAGGTTATGGGAAAAACCGCCCATTGACCATAATATGATTATTCGCATTGGAGATTAATAAAAAACATGGCCCAAACGGAAAATCCCGCCGCAACTTCGACCCAGTATCAATGGGCCATGCAATTCCTTGACCAGCGCGTCGATTTTGAACGCTTCCAGGTCATGCCCAGCCCGCAACTGGAGTTCAAACTCGACCGTGTGCGGGCACTATTGGACCGGTTGGGAAATCCCCAGCAAAAACTGCCTATCATCCACGTGGCTGGAACCAAGGGCAAAGGCTCGACCTCGGCCATGATTGCCGCCGTACTCAGCGCCGCCGGATACCGGACCGGACTATTTACCTCACCGCACCTGGAAAGAGTGGAAGAACGTATTGCCGTCGACGGCCAACCTTGCACGGCCGATGAATTCGCCGCACTGGCGGCCGCCGTTCGGCCGACGGTCGAAGCCCTGGATCGCCAGTCTAGTGCCGGTGCGTCAGGCGATCACGGACCGACGTATTTCGAAATCATCACCGCCATGGCCCTGCTGCACTTTGTGCGTCGCGGGGTCCAGGCCGCGGTGCTCGAAGTCGGGCTGGGCGGACGGTTGGATTCGACCAATGTCTGCCAGCCTTGCGTTTCTGTCATCACCAGCATCAGTTTCGACCACGTTCGGCAGTTGGGCGACACCTTGGAGTCCATCGCCCGGGAAAAGGCTGGCATCATCAAGCCGGGCGTGCCGGTCGTTAGTGGCGTAACGGCCGATGAACCCCGGTCGGCAATCCGCCAAATCGCCCGCGATTGCGGTTGCCGGCTGGTGGAATTAGACGAGGATTTTCGCTTTGATTATCATCCTCCCCGGCACCTGGAAAAGCAGCCGGTTATGGGAACCATGAATTTTTGTGTAGTATCAAACAACATGTCCCCTCTCCGGGCACCGCGCCAGCGGTCGGGAGAGGGCCAGGGTGAGGGCGGATTAATTAAATATTCCACCGACAGCTTGCCGGCCGGAGCGAACAATCTGGAATATAAAAACTTACTTTTGGCCCTGCCAGGCCGGCATCAAGCCGCCAACGCCGCTGTGGCCTTGGCAACGCTTAATGAACTTGGTTTTCAAGGATGGAACATCCAGGAACAGTCAGTTCGCAATGGGCTGGCCTCGGTCCGTTGGCCTGCACGCATAGAAATCATCGCCCGGCAGCCGGTTGTGATTTTAGACAGTGCACACAACACAGCTTCCATCGCTGCATTGATGGAAGTGCTAAAAGAGAGTTTTTCCGTCTCGCGCCGCCTGCTTCTTTTCGCCGCCACTCGGGAAAAAGATTTTCAAGAGATGATAAAACTTCTCTTGGCCGGCGACGCCTTTTCCGAAATTGTCTTTACCCAATACACCACCAATCCCCGTGCCCTGCCGCCCGCCGAATTGGAATCGGTCGCCTTCCAACTTACCGGGCGCCATTATCCCATATACTCCAATCCGGCCGACGCCTGGAACCATCTCCGCCAACTGGCCGCTCCCGACGATCTTATCTGCATTACCGGCTCATTCTTCCTGGCCGGCGAAATGCGCCGCTTAATGAATGCTACTATGTAGGGCGCGTGAAACGCGCCATCGCACGATTATAATCAACAATGGCGTGTTTCCCGAGCAAAGACCTATGCCAGCGGCTTTCCGCAATGATCGCAGAATCTGGCGTCGGCGTCGTTTAATTCGTTGCAATTCGGGCATGGTCTTGTTTTTAAGAGAGGCGCGCCACAATTTTTGCAGAACTGCGCCTCGCCGTCGTTGACATGGCTGCACTTAGGGCAGAGAATAGCCTCCGCCGCGGCGGGGTGAACATGAGTTTTGAACGCCCTCGCCAATGCCTTCGCTTACGGCGGCGGCCACGTCGCGGATGGAGTCTTTCGTGCCATCGACCATGTAGTTTACAACGTCTTTGCCCACCGGCGCGACCTCATCGGCGATGTACCGGGTGACCGCGCCCATGAATGCGAATTTGCAAATCGAGCCTCCGACGGCCAACAAGGGCAACCCGATAAAAGCGCACCAGAAATAGCGGGGCAGCCCAAAACTGCCGGGTCCAAAACTGTAGAACGACGCGAAAAAATTCCCAATGCCGATTATCGTGAATATCAGGCCCACGCCGGCCACTAGCGGTCCGAGCACCCTCAGGAAATCACGGGTATCGGAATGTTGGGGATCAATTTCGTTTGGCATGAGTCGCCGCTCCCTTTTGTTAAAGAGATTAATACTTGAACTTTCGCGGATATTATGTATTATCCCCTTTAGCCTGGTCGCCTGCAAGCGGGATATACTTTTACTTTTATTCCGCCCCGGAATTATTTCGGCAGCGCGGTAATTATGGCCCGCAGTGCCTGGTTGACGGATTCGGAAGTGGCGAACACTTTTGCCACATCGGGATCGAGGGCGACGATAAGCGGTTCTTTTGATCCGCGGCGGGCAAAACGGTTGGGACGCGCTTTGCTATAGTCGAATTTATATTTGGGGCGCAATTGGTCGCGGTTGGATTTTCGAGCTTTGGCCGATTTAACGATTTTCTTCACGGCATCTTATCTTTCAGCTTCGTTTTAGTATAATAATGCTGATGAATCAACCACAAAAGTTCGTGGTATTATTTAAGGCAAAAACAGGAAGGAGCGGACGTATTTTATGTCCTCATCTCGTCCAAAAGAAGCACCGATAAATGAGCCGTTTCCTTGCCCGGAATGCGGCAAGATTGAGATGGCGTCGGTCGTTGAAACGTGTCAATTGGCCGATGGATTGACGATCAAACGGCTTCGCCACTACAAGTGCCGTTCCTGCGGGGCAAGGCTGTTCGACGATGCCGCAATGCACCGTATTCAACAATATCGGGCGGAACATCAAGCGGCAGCCCAGTAATTCCGGTTCCCCAGCAATTATGTCAGGCGGCGCCTGTCCTACTATTCTTATTGTGGACTTGCGATATGAAAATCGAATTTCAGCCGATTGGAGTTGTTCATTCGCCCTTTAAACGTCAACAGGGAGCGCCGATTCAACCGGTATATGCGCAAAACGCTCGAGGGACGGTGGAAATATTCGAGCCTTACCGCGCGGCGTTAAAAGACCTGGACGGTTTTTCGCGGGTGTGGTTGATCTACTATTTCGACCGGGCAAAAACTTGGGAACCGATGATCGTTCCTTATAGAGATGTTCAGCATCGCGGTTTGTTTGCCACGCGAGCCCCGGCAAGGCCGAATGCCATCGGAATTTCGGCGGTAAAGTTGATTTCGGTTGAAGAAGACTTCATCGAAGTTGAAGAACTCGATATACTGGAAGGCACTCCTTTGTTGGATATAAAGCCGTACGCGCCCAAGTTCGATTCATATCCAAACGAAAAGGCCGGCTGGCTCGATAACGAATCGATCGATAAAAAAACCGCGGACGAACGCTTTGATAAGAATAAAGAATAGACTTGACGATTAACGATCCATACGCTACACGGGCGGCGTAAGCTTGATGTGAAAAATCCATCCGGGGAGGTTTGAGATGAAAGTCCATGAAATGGTCGCCTATTGCGGTTTGACGTGTCAAGGTTGTCCGATCTATTGGGCAACACGGGAGAACGATCCCGGGAAAAAGCAAAAGATGAGGGTGGCCATAGCGCGGCTTGGTCAAGAGCATTATGGCATTGAAATGCGGCCCGAGGAAATAACCGACTGCGACGGATGCAGGAGCGAAGATGATCGGTTATATTCCGGTTGTAAAAAATGCGAGATCAGGACTTGTGCAAGAGAGCGGCAGGTGGACTCTTGCGCCCATTGTCCTGACTACGCCTGCGAAAAACTGCAAAAATCCTTCGCGGCGGAGCAGAGTTCAAAGATAAAACTGGAGGTGATAAGGAGCGTGATTTAAGAGCGCGGCTAGACGATGTCGAATCTGTTTTCAGACCGATATACGTAAAAATGTAAAATCTCATTTAAGGATAAGGAAACATCATGGGAGAGAAACTAACACAATTTGTCGTGCGACAGTCCGGCAAAGAACGTTCCACGCTATATAAGGCATTGACGTTATTGTTCGGCGCGACATTGTTTATGGTCGTCATTCCGGCCTTGTTGGGATTATTAAGCCATCACATTGCAAGATACTTAATGATACATGTACCGCGCGAGGTGGAAATTGTACTAGGCGTAATAGTCTTGATTTTTGGCCTATTTTTCATCCTCTGGTCTGTATTATCATTCTGGTTTATCGGCAAAGGGACTCCCCTTCCCTTTGCGGCGACTTCAAAGTTGATGACAAGCGGCCCGTTTAGATACACGCGCAATCCCCTTAAGCTTGGGGCATTTTGCTATTATTTCGGCCTGGGGACCATCTTCGACTGTTTATCCACCGGTTTGATCATGTTTATAATTCCCATTTCCTTGGGCATTTTTTATCACAAAAAGGTCGAGGAGAAGGAGTTGCTTCAAAGGTTTGGGCAAGAATACGAAGAATATCGCCGCCGCACTTCGTTTCTCATTCCCTGGCCGCCGAAAAAATAAAAAAACCGACCTTCGACTTCATAACTGAATTAGTCGCTTGCCGCAGCCTCTATGAAGCCGGCTTATCAGCCCCGGGCGACGGTTTGGCATCTATCGGTTTTTCACCGCCGGTGGATTGCCCTTGATCGGCGGGTTTCTCGGTTTTTTCTTGGGGCTTATTTGTCTCGGTTTTATTGTCGGCCTTTTCAGGTTTCTTTTCCTCTTTCTTTTCCTCGAGTCCTTGCTTGTCAGGCGCGCCGGGCGTGAAAACCGGACCTTCCTCGGGCAATTTATCAAGACCGGGCTGAACGCCGGGCGGTTGGCTGAACGCCGGCTTGGGATCGAATTGGGCGAATTTGTCGTACATTTCCTTGACGGAGGTGCGTTTCAAATCCTCCAAGCGCCGCGAAGACATTCGGGCGAAGACCGTGTCGGGCCACTGGGCCGTTACTTCCGTATAAAATTTGGTTGCCGTTTCCAGTTTGCCCAGCGATTCCCAAGTCCGGGCCAGTCCGAAGGCGGCTTGGGCGCGTAGTGCGGGCAACGGGCTTTGTGAGTAAACCGATTTATACAGCCCCAGGGCCTTGTTCAATTCCGGATTGGCCATAGCCTTGTTTACAAAGAGCATGTTACAACCTTGGGCAAGTTGCAGATCGGCCGCCACAAGGTCCGCCGCAACGGCGGCGCGAGAACCGCGGTTGTCTTCAGTGACTTTTTCCAGCGCCGCCGGGGGGTTAAGCTCATCAAACGCCGTGAAAAATTGCGTCCAAGCCCTGTTCGACTGGGAGGCCGATTCGCTGGTCCACCACGCCCAGAAAATCACGGCTAACATCACCACGATTACCGCCGCCAAGATGACGTTCTGATAGGGCTTGATCTTGGCAAAAGTCTGGGCAAGCCATAGGGCAAGGGCATTTTGATGCAGCTTGTGGCGTTCTTCGCTTTTCATGTTCTACCGCCTTGTGGAAATCGAAAATAATTAATGTGTTGACAAAAAGATTCACTATAATGTGAATATAAAAGTATAAATCCACCGTCCGGAATACGCAAGATCGGTAAATCAAGGGAAAATCCAGTTGAAATTAGCGGAATTTCGTCAAAGCCGGCCTGTTGACAGTTCGCATAAAACTCCTGCATAATTCCCGTTTTATTTTAACTGTTCTTAAGCGCGGATTGGCGATTTCAACCAAATCGCGACCGACCAACCGACCATGCCGACCAACGCGACCATGCTCCGCATGGCGCCCCGTCGGTGCCCGATGGTACCCGTCGCGGCTTTATGGCAAACCATGAATCTCAATCCCGCCCAACTCGAAGCCGTACGA
>JBEKFZ010000108.1:0-13724 GCA_050013075.1 Thermoguttaceae bacterium
ACCTTATCCTCCTTGACATGTATCTGCCGCGAATGACGGGCCTGGACCTTCTCTTGAAGATTCGCACCGACCCGTTCCTGTATTTGACTCCCGTAGTCATGCTCAGTTGCTCCGACGACGACGCTGTCGCGGCAAAGTGCCTCGATGCGGGGGCCAACGCCTTTGTGAGCAAGGCCAGAGATCCCGGGGCATTTCGGACTTCAATTGCTCGGATTGCCGATTTCTGGGGCAACGAATCCCGCGTCCCCAGACAAGAGGTTTGCTGCCCTAGATAGCGCGTTGATCTTGCCGATCCCATGGAGCGGCAATGGAGATTCGACCAGGTACGGGGAGTAGCAGGACTAGCGCATGAGCGTGCACTGGGCTGGCGGCTCGGGTCTCAGGGATGAGGCGCTGCAACCTTCAATACAAGGTGCTTCCTGCACCGGCCGAGCGAGAGCCCGCCGCCTTGACGGGCTCTCGTTTTTCGGGGACCAGTCCCGACGACGACGAATGCGCTAACAGAGGCGGCTCAGGGTAGCAGTTCCTTTACCACCTTCTCGCAAAACGTTTCGTATCGCTGCCGAGCAAGTTCCACCTCCGCAGGCAGGTTGTTGATGTGTTCCTCCAAGTTCCGAATCATGGATTCTCCTGCGTCGGGCAACAACGTTCCCTCTGCAATTCGCCTGCGAAGCAACTTGAGTGCGGATTGACATTTATGAAACAGGGCATCTAGACCTGCCTTATCACCACACTCCCGAAGGCAAGCCAGGGTATAGCTGACGGTCAATCCGTAAAGATCACGTACAATCCCGATTACACGGTCGATAATGTCAACTCGCCGTGTGGGCTCGCCATTTTTTCGATAGTAGCCAATGGCGAAATCGTGGAAAGCAGCGCACAACTCCACAATGGTGATGCTCTCGTCGTCGGAGTGGGCGGGTGGCGGTGTGGGTACGGGATTGGCAGCCAGTTCGGCAACGAAGCGGGCGTAACGCTCCTTGCTCTTGGGAGTACCCCATACGCCTAGATAATGGCGTTTGCCTTTAATTTGCACAAAAGCTTAATTGCTACCCTTGTGCCAGCGATACTTGGGTACAGAAACATTCTTTGTGGTCGTGACAGTACGCTCCTTTAAGTTTACGGGGGTAGTGACTACCCCTTTTCCGTCAACTTATAGGCCGCACTGCCGACCACCGGCAGGTATCGTAACATTCGATTCGGCAAAGACTTGTTTTTAGTGGGCGATACCGGATTCGAACCAGTGACATCCACGTTGTAAGCGTGGCGCTCTAACCGACTGAGCTAATCGCCCGATATTTTCCACTTCCGCCGGCCTCGGCGGCGATAAAAGGTTGGGTTAAGTGTAATCATCGCGCTTTATCCGGTCAAGTGACGGATTATTACGCAACTAATGAGGCTTGGGGTCGTGTTGAGAGTGTCTGTGTGAATTCGAAGTGTGCCAATCCATTTATACACTGGATTTATTTAAATATCAGAAAAAAACGCGGCATGGCAAAGCAAATTTGATCATGGCACGTGTAAGAGCCCCGTCAACGAAAAACCGCATTTGACTAATTGTACTAAATATTGTACAATTCATCGGGAGGTAAAAGCCATGGACTATATCATGCCTATTTCGGAAGTAAGGGGAAAACTACCCGAGTTGATTAAGAAGATTTCACAAATGAGAAAACATCTAATTATTACCAGAAATGGGAAAGCAGAAGCCGTTCTGCTATCGCCCGAAGAGTTGGAAACTTTGGAAATCAAAGCCGACCCAAAATTGTTACAATCCATTCTGAGGGCGGAAGAAGATATCCAGAAGGGTAAACTTTATTCTCACTCTGAAGTATTTAAGAATGTATAAAATACTCTATACGAGCGAAGCGAAAATCGCTATAGACAAATTGCCCCTCAAAAAGAAACGGCAAATCAAAGATGCAATTGAACGCATAGCTGAAAATCCGGAAATTGGCAAACATCTCACCCATGAGTTAAAAGGATTATTATCATATCGTTCTGGAAACCATCGAATAATTTATCGTGTAAGGCATGCTGAAATCCTAGTCATAATATTAACTATAGGGCATAGAAAAGATATCTATAAAGAAGCCTCCAGAAAATTTCGTTAAAGAATAATTTATTTCTCGATGAGCTCCAGCAGGCGTTCGGATTTCATGCCTGCATTTCGGCCGTCGCCGGCTGCGCCGAGGGCTGGATTCTCCTCGGCCTCCTCATCCAAACCATAGTCGGCGGGGGTTTGGGCGTGCGGCGGGCGATCCGCTCCCGGCAGGTTGTTCCACTCGATGCGCCCGGAAAACGGCTGATTCTCCCGCGAAGGCCCCCAATAAGTCCGCCAACCGTCGAAAGACAACGTATCGGATGAGGGCTCCGCGCCAAGGCCGCGGATCGTCCAGAAAACGTCGACGTCTTGATAAAAATTATGATCGCCGTTCCAAACGATTTGCCGCCTGGCATTTTCCAAAGGACCGACCACTTCTTGTTCAAGCAGTGAATTGCCGCGCGAAGTCATGATAATGTCGTCGGCACAATTGAACTGAACGGTAAATTGGTACGGAGCGGCCTGGCTGCTGGAAAGACGGACCAATCCGCGCCGAGCCGCGACCGTCACGTGCCGCAGATCAATGCGGAGCATCTCGTCGGGTTTGGGCGATTGGGCGCCGGGCGCCGCCGAAAGCAACCACTCGCTGGTCGCCAACAGCCCGTTGTCCCAAGCCAGATGCACGGGCTGTAGGTCTTCCACCCGGATGAATACCGCCTCGCCCCTGGCAATGAAATCGTTCAATTCAATGGTAGCCAAGGGTGGCGCGCCGGGATTGCCGCCGGCGACTGCGGCTTCGGCGCCGGGCGAGGCGCCCACGCGGAAAAAGGCCGTGTCCTGATGATAGGCGGTCATCTGGTCCGAGGCATTGGCTATGGTTAGGGCGCACTTTTCCAGCCGGACCGTTTGCCCGCCGCGGATTTCCAGGAAAGACCAATTGTCGGCCGCTACATCCCGGGGGATGATGAACTCCATGGCCAAATTGGAAATCGTCAACCGGCCTGAATTCAGACTGAACATACTGCGGGGATACTTTACCGGATCGGTTTCGTTGGGTTTAAACAGGATTATCGGCCGGTACCCGTCGCCGGCGCGGATTGTAGCCCGCAGATTGGCCATGCGAATGGGTTTTTCTTCCCGACGCCCGTTGAAACGCAGTTCGATCACGTCGCCATTGCGGGCGGCGGCGCAAGCGGCGGCCAGGTTGGTGAATTCGTTTTCGCCGCCGGCCATGTCGCTTACCACCAGAAGACCGTTATGCTTGGCTGAATTTCCGATATGGGATGTGTTTTCGCCCGGTTCCGCCTGGGAAGAAGTTGTCCCCGGCAATGCCCGAGATAAATCGCCTTGTGCATGATTCGAGTGAGGCATGGATGAAACGCTGCTTCCCGCTGAAACGTCCGTACGACTGGATTCCTTCCTATCAAGGGATAACGTGGATGGAACCTGATCGGCGGGACTGGAAATCTTCCAAAAAACATCCAGCGCGATCAACGTGCACGCCAACGCGGCGATGGAAACCAACCACGGCAAATGGCGATGAAAAAAAGAACCCTTCGGCGTCGGCGTCGTCAACCAGGCCTTGCCGCCCGGGCCGACGGGTTGCAGGCCCAACCGCCCGGCCAAAGACGTTAAATCCGCGATTAACTCATCGGGGTCGAGATAGCGATGGCCCGGATCCTTGGCCATCATTTTTTGCAAAATGCGGTCCGCCTCTTCAGGCAAATCGTCCCGCAATTGCCGCACGTCCGGAGGTGGATCGGCGTGATGTTGCAATAACTTTTGCAGCACGGTTCCTTGGGGAAACGGCGGCCGGCCGGTTAGCATGAAATAAAACGTGCAACCCAGCGAATATATGTCGCTGCGGATATCGGCGCTGCGGGGATCGCGGGCTTGTTCAGGGGAGATGTAGTCGAAGGTGCCCAAGGTCACTCCGCTGGCCGTCAAATCGGCCCCTATGGACTCTGCCTGGCGCAGGCGGGCCAAACCCATGTCGATCAATTTCAACTGTCCGCTTGGAGTAATCAATAGATTCGAGGGCTTGATGTCACGATGAACTATATGGCGGGCATCGGCGTGCGCCAAGGCATCGACCGCTTGAAGCGTATAACTTATGGCCTCCTCAAGGTGCAACGGCCCTTTGCGTTCCACCAATTTGCGAATGTTCTCGCCTTCCACAAACTCGAAGGCGATAAAATGAATGCCCCGATCTTCGCCCACGTAATGCACCCGGGCGATATTCTCGTGGTCCAGTCGGGCGGCCGATTGAGCCTCTTTTTGAAACCGCTCGACGGTCTCCGCATCGGCGGCCTGGTCAGGGGGAAGAATTTTCAGGGCTACGGTCCGGGCAAGTCGGGTGTCCAATGCGCGGTAGACCCGGCCCATTCCCCCGCCGCCGACGTATTCGATCAACTCAAAATGCCCCAAATGATCGCCGGGCATGATCCGGCCTTCCATGATCCGCCAGGCTGAATCGGAAACCGCCGAGGGACGAATCGGGGCTCGATTGGAAATGAACGTCGGTTGTTCGCTAATCGGGTGTAACGGGGGAGTGGAGGATAACTGAGATTCTGATGCGCAGGGGCCAGAGGCGGCGGCATCACCAGCCGGCGGGTAGACTCTCCGTCCATTGGAATGGCTATCGCTCATTATGTGTTGCGACTAATAATCTGTCATATTCCCCGTTATAGGCGAATAGACCTATTAAACGGCCGCATTAACAGCGACCAAAGTATGGCGTATAAGTTCCGCAGGCTGAACGCCCGGCCTAGATGAGTCGTCTGTGCCTTTATATAACAAATAAACACCGTCAGGGCGTTAGGGTTCCTGTTTTTGTCAATTTAGCAGTTTTTATTATGGAATATCAGTAACGGCAGTTTCTAGGTTTGGATTACGCAAGTTGCCTGTGCCAAGTTCGCTTAGTTGCTAAGGAATTCTTGATTACTTATAAATGGAGCCTAAAAATAGTTCGGTTCTAATAGTGTTTTATTGATTTTTTTCCGGACGAGACTTGTCTAATTACGTTATCAGACCGTTTGTCTTTTTCTTTCCCCCCTTTCCCTTTTTTCCTCTTCTTACACTCTTATAAATTTTAAAAAAGTCTATTATCGACCTTTTCCATTGGACACTTTAGAAAATGTGATTTTTTCCCGTGCACAAAAAATAGGCAGAAACGTCGTGCTCAAAAAATATGCACAGCCGCCTAATAAAAATGCACATTGCAAGCAATGACATAACTGCTTGCATTGCAAGAAGTTCCGTCAACGACTTGACTTTCTCTCATTATTCCTTCGGTTCGTCGCCACGATGGTGAATCTATAAACCGAATCAAACCTTTAATAATAAGGAGAAAGCAGTGAGTACGGAGACGACAATCGGTCTAACTGAAAAACATACCGAAATCCAAAGGATCGCCCAAGGCCTGTATGCCAAGGATCCGGATTGGATTACCTTTTACCGGGAAATCTTCGGACTGCACGGAATCGTGCGTCATACATTCCCTACCAGGGAACTGCTCAATGATTTTGAGCAAAGCGATGCCTATCGCGAGATCCAGCACATGCTCACCCGGCTGCGGGAAAAAGGCCCATTCGACATCGATCCCGAAGAAGAACCGACCCGGGTAATCACCGTTCGCATCCCTAAAAGTCTACATGAGGCCCTCAAGGTCGAGGCCCACGACCACCGCACCAGCATGAACAAGCTCTGCATCTCCAAACTGCTGCAATTCATCGACACCCAACTCGTGCCGGAAGAATAGGGATGCCATAAACCCGCGACCATCGGTCGCGGACATGATTGTAAAGCCGTGACCATTGGTCGCGGTTTAGTGCCATTGGCATCTTGCCAGTGGCCACCCATCGGACAATACGATTTTCAAAGAACTATTGTCGCGTAGGGTGGGAAATCCTTCAGGAATTCTAGAAAAAGGGTTTGGAGCGGACTTATAAGCCGGGTTCTGTGCCCTCGGGTTATTAAGCCAAGGGTGATGATCATTTCTCTAGGGCGCCGATTGCTCGGCGTCTCAAGCGGTCTACCCGGAAGTCGTTAGCGGGCCGGACCGACCCGCGGCGGCAGCCGGCTGAACGAGTCAGCCTGCGCCGCACTGCTCCCTGCTTGACCTTGCTCCTGGTGGGGTTTGCCGAGCCAGGCCGGTCGCCCGGCCTGCTGGTGAGCTCTTACCTCGCCATTTCACCCTTACCTTGCGGCGGACGCACAAGTTTGACCCCATGCGCCCTGACCGCCGGGCGGTATGCTTTCTGTTGCACTTTCCCTGACCTTGCGGCCGGTGGGTGTTACCCATCACCACGTCCTACGGAGCCCGGACTTTCCTCTCGCCGGAACTCGTTGTTGGGCCGATATGGCAGCCCGCCAAGCACCGACCAGCGATCATCCGGTCTACTCCAAACCCAACAATAGAATACCCGGTTATGATGCAAGGGGAAAGGCGGAAGGAAATGATGAATGATGAAAACCGCCTGCGGTTTCGCACTATATAGTTCAAAAAGTGGTCAATAAATTGACCACTCCTTGCAAATACCGAATCCTGAACCCTGAACTCTGAAGCCTGAACCCTGCCAGGTGCCGCGGCGGCGGAATTCGGCTTCCACGGCCGCTCGAACGGCGGTTTTATCCAGACACCAATCAGGGCCAATCAGATATTGTGTCGGGGCATCGCCGCTAAGCCGATCGATAACGCACTCCGGCGGCAGCAGTTCCAGAAAATCAACCACTCGGCAGACGTAGTCATCGAACTGCGGCAACTCCACTTCGCCCCGGGCGACCATATCGGCAAGTAGGGTATTGCGAACGGCATAGAGATTGTGCAGTTTTACCGAGTGGATTTCCAGCCCAGCCAACTCCCGGGCAGTAGCGAGCATATCTTCGCTGGTTTCGCCGGGCAGCCCAAGGATAACATGCACGCCCACCAGTAAATTACGCTTGCGGCTGCGTTTATAGGCGTCCAGAAACGCCTGAAAATGATGTCCTCGCTTGATCCAATCCAGCGATCGGTTATGGATGCTCTGAAGTCCGTATTCTATAATAAGATAAGTACGCTTGGAAAGCTCGGCCAGCAGATCCAATACGTCGTCCGGCACGCAGTCGGGCCGTGTGCCTATTACCAGTCCTACAACTTTGGGGTGGGCCAAGGCTTCTTCAAATACGCTTCGCAACCTGTCCACCGGGGCATAGGTATTAGTGCCGGGCTGAAAATAAGCCACAAAGCCCCCGGCGGCATATCTGGCCTTGAGACGCCTGATGCCTTCTTCCAACTGGGCCGTGATAGATGACAATCCAAGACGCCGGCTGGGGCTGAAGCTTTCAGGGTCACAAAACACGCATCCGCCAGTGGCCAACGTGCCGTCGCGATTGGGGCAATTAAAACCCGCATCCAGGCTTAATTTCCTTATCTTTTTACCGAACTTCTTGAGATAAAAGAAATTAAGCGTATGATAAAGCAGCCCGGCCTTAAGCCACTGGGCGTTTAAAGGCGGCGAATTGTGTGAATTAGTTGACGCCAATGTAATACCCGACTACACTAAAGGTAGGGAACCTTTTCATCCTAATCGGTTCGTTATTGAACTCAAGAGGACGCATGCAAATATGTACGGCGAACTAATTCCCGTGGGGGGTGGAGACCCTATTCCACTTCTGAAAAAGACCCTGCTGGTGGGCCGACGTGAAAGCTGCGACATCGTACTGCGTTTTTCAAACGTCTCGGCCCATCACTGCCAGTTGACGGTCACCGGAGGATACTGGTACATTCGCGACATGAACAGCCGCAACGGAGTTAAAATCAACGGCATTCGCGTCACCGACAAGCGAATCGACCCCGGCGACGTGATCTCGATTGCCAAGCACAAATACGAAATGCGCTATGCGCCGGTGGATTTGGGCGCGGTCGGACCGCCGCCTGTTGAAGTGACGAAATCCGATATATTCAACAAATCGTTGTTGGAACGGGCGGGGCTTGAGCGCCCGTCGGCGTCCAAAGACAAGCCCGAAGTAGATCGTTACAGTGATATCCGTTACGATATCACCAAAGACAATCCCGGCCAACTACGCTTTCGTCACCAACCACGCTAGATGTCAAAAAAGAAGAAAATTCGGGCTGACTTCCGCAAGAATCGCAGCGATCGCGCCCGGTCCACCAATTGGACCAGGCAATTCGACAGCGATGAACTCTCGGTGGACAACACGCTTCACGGCGAGCGCTTAAGCGGCAAAGGCGATCTAACGCGCCGGCGGACTATTATAAGCGAAGAGGTTTCCTCGGAAGGCGAGAGCCCCTCCGGCATGCAATTGTCAGTGGACGAAACCCTTTGCCGTCCGGGCCGGGTGCTGAGCGTGCATGGACTTTACAGCGAAGTCCAGGACGCCGGAGGCGAGATCTATCATTGCGCCACGCGGCGAATCCTGAAAACACTTGCCACCGACTTGCACCACGTGGTTACCGCCGGCGATCGGGTTTTGTTCCGCCCGATCGAAAATACCGATCTCAAAGAAGGATTCATCGAGCGCGTCGAGCCTCGCAGGGGAATGCTTTGCCGGGAAGTTCGCCAACGACAGCAGATCTTGGTCACCCATGTCGATTTGGTGGCCATTGTTTCCAGCGCGGCCGAGCCAAGGCTGAAACCGAACCTTATCGATCGCATGTTGGTGGCCACCGAAAAAGGCAACATCCAGCCCGTGGTGTGCATCAACAAAATCGACCTGGTCGACGCGGCCGATTTGCAACCCCTGGTGGGCGTGTATAGTCAAATGGGCTACGATGTCTTGCTCTTAAGCGCAAAAACCGGTTTCGGCGTCGAGCGCCTGCGTAGGCTGTTGATCGGCCGGTCCAGCGTATTGGCAGGTCAAAGCGGCGTAGGCAAGTCGTCGCTGTTGAATTGCATCGATCCTTCGCTGCATCTGCGCGTGCAGCCCGTCAGCCATGAAACCGAAAAAGGCAAACATACAACCAGCAACGCCCGGTTGTTGCCGCTCAGGGACGGGGGCTATGTAGTCGACACCCCCGGCATCCGGCAATTCCAAATCTGGGACATTGTGCCCCAGGAAATCGACGGTTTTTTCCGCGATTTGCGGCCGTACATCAGCCTATGCCGGTTTCCTAACTGCACTCATACCCACGAGGACGACTGCGCAGTGAAAAATGCCGTGGCCGACGACCGGCTGGATGAACGCCGCTACGAAAGTTACTGTCACCTCCGAGCAGGTGAAATGGAGTGAAGCGTGCTGAGTGGCAAGCGTATAATATGGGGTGGGCAATTCATTGCCCACTTTCACTGCAACAATAAATTGACATATGGGGTGGGCAATTCATTGCCCACTTGACAGGAGGTTTTTTGACATCGTGATAGAAACCGATCGCCTAGACGGTGTTGCCAGCGAGGCGGCAATTCTCGTGGGCGTGTTGCTGCCCGATCGACACTCCGAAATCAAACCCTTGGAAGAGTTGGATGGCCTGGCCCAGACGGCTGGCGTGCGGGTAGTGGGCCAACTGGTGCAGCGCCGCGAAGCCCCCGATGCCGCCACTTATCTGGGCAAGGGGAAAGTCGATGAATTGAAGGCTTACACCGAGGCCAAAGATGCCGACGTGGTAATCTTCGACAACGATCTCAGCCCGGGCCAAACCCGCAACCTGGAAAAGGCGCTGAACCTGAAGGTCATCGATCGCACTGAACTGATTTTAGACATCTTCGCCAGCCGCGCGCAAACCCATCAAGCCCGGCTGGCCGTGGAATTGGCCCAATTGGAATACTCCATGCCGCGCTTGAAACGGATGTGGACGCACCTTTCGCGGCAGAAAAAAGGCGTCGGGCTGCGCGGGCCGGGCGAAACCCAGTTGGAAGAAGACCGCCGCCTAGTCGAACATCGCATAAAAGACCTGCGCCGGCAATTGCACCTTATCGAACAGCGCAAAAAACGCGAAGTGGCCGCCCGCGACGACCTGATGACCGTTTCGCTGGTGGGCTACACCAACGCCGGAAAAAGCACCCTGTTGAACGCGCTTACCGGCTCCGACGCCTTCACGCAGGACTCGCTGTTCGCTACGCTCGACACCCGCACCCGGCGCTGGCAACTGCCCGGCTGGGGTCCGGTCCTGCTGAGCGATACCGTGGGCTTTATCCGTGATCTGCCGCACCATTTGATCGAGAGTTTCAAGGCCACGTTGGAAGAAGCCCACGAGGCCCATCTCCTGTTGCACGTGGCCGATGCCGCGAATCCGGCCGTTTACGAACAGATTTCCGCGACTTACAAAGTGCTGGAAGAGATCGGACTCGAGCGTAAAGATACGATTCTGGTAATTAACAAAATCGATCTCCTGCCCGACCGCGCCCGGTTGGAGGGCGTGTTAAGCCGCTATCCATCGGCAATTCCCTTAAGCGCCCGCAGCGGATACGGACTTGCCAATCTGGCCGCCGCAGTAAGCGATGCTCTGAGCCACAGCTTCGTGGACGTGAACGTCGAACTGGCCCTGGATAACGGCCGGCTTTTGGCATATCTGGCCGCACACGGCGAAGTTTTATCGAAGCATTTCACCGATTCGCGGGTAATCGTGCACTGCCGCATCTCCCAGCAACACCTCGGCCGCCTGAACAGCGAAGCCCTCGCCGTTTATCCCCACCGCAATCACATAGGAAAAAAACCTGTCGAAGACGTGGCGTAAAGTATCGAAATTACTTGCTTATGAAATTATTTAGCCCCCGGTGAACACACCGGGGGCTTTGGTTGCTGCATTCATATCTTGTATTATATCGCATTAATTATGAATTTATACCAGCCCGAAGCGCAAGCGAGGGAAATAGCTTGCTCGCCCTCGCTTGCGCTTCGGGCTAATGTGTCGCGCTCCGTGCCGAAAATCCCGGGTCATGAATAATCGGGGTTGCGGGATTGTCGACACGGACATCTTCCGCTCTGAACAAATAATAATTAAACTGCTAAAAACCTACATCCAAACCCTATCACCTATTACCTATACCCTAAATAATGTCCCAGCGAGAAATCAAAGGCAGCCGAGTGATCGTGACCGGGGCTTCGAGCGGCATCGGCCGGGCTGTATCGTTGCAGCTTGCCCGGGAAGGCGCGAAACTGCTCGTCGTGGCCCGACGCCAAGAACGACTCAACCAGCTTGCCGAGGAAGTCGCCGCAATTAACGGACGGATCGAAATCCTACCCGGCGATATTACCGACGAGCAAACCCGGCGGCGTATAATCGAGGCCGTGCAATCGCACTTCGGCGGCCTGGATATTTTGATCAACAACGCCGGCATCGGTGCCCTGGGCCGATTCGAGGACAACGATTCCCAACGATTGCACGCGGTTTTCGAGGTCAATTTCTTCGCCCTGGCGGAGATGACAAGATCGGCCTTGCCGCTGTTGAAAAAAGGCAACAAGCCCATGCTGGTCAACGTCGGTTCCATACTCGCGCGCCGCGGCGTGCCCTGCATGAGCGAGTATAGCGCCAGCAAATTCGCCGTGCAGGGATTCAGCGAAGCCATCCGCTCCGAGTTCACCCGGCACGGGATCGACGTGCTGGTGGTCAATCCCGGCACAACCGAAACCGAATTCTTCGACGGCAAATTCGAAAAAGGCGCGGAACCGTCGTGGCCCAGACACAAGCCGACCACCGCGAAACGAGTCGCTCAGGCCATGGTAAAGGCCATTCGCCTCGGCCGGCATGAGATCATTCCTTACAACAAAGGAAAAATCTTATGCTGGCTAAACCGACTTTCGCCCTCCCTGATGGACAGCATCATGGCCCGATACTCCTGAACCAATCTTCTTAAAATGTGTCTTCTCATCCCATAACCACTATTCCCGTCCCTAAACCATGTCCCGTGATCCCTGTCCCCTGTCAAGTGGAGGATAGGGGACTTGAACCCCTGACCTGTTCATTGCGAACGAACCGCTCTCCCAACTGAGCTAATCCCCCAAGGCAAAGGATGAAGGCGGAAGGATGAAGGATGAATGTCGCAAGCGGTGAAACAAAATATCCGCGATTTGACAAACTCCATCTTCAGTTCACCTTCAAGCCATCATTAACAGCCCATCATTTTAAACGGCAAAATAGAAAGTGTCAAAAGGGGATGCTATTCCAGTCCCAGACTTCGCAAATATGCCGTACGTTGTCGATCCACCCCCCTTTTTTCCGTTATTTCCCGCCATTGTTTTGCGGCTTTTAACAGGGCATCCGCTGGGGAAACCTCTCCGCGAACGGCCGATTGAACGGCCTCATCAAGGGCGGCGAGATATTCTTCCCGGCCGGGTAGGCTGAAGGCCAGCCATTGCTCGTTGTGCAAGGTATCGGCTGCCGATTCCGCATATTTCGCGGCCGCCGCCGGTGGAACGGCCTTTTCGACCCAGAGCATGGGTTGTTTCAGGTGCGAACGCCGAAACAGCGTGGTCGCCGGGCTGGAAGGGCTGATTTGCGGACTGTTTTGCTCGCCGGAAAGCCATACAAGCAATTGAAAAGCCGCCTCTTGTTGGGTGGATTGTTTTGAGACCATCCCCACCCGGCCCGCCAAACTCAAAAACGGCACGCGGGAATTTTCATCTTCAGCACGAGTTTCCCAGGCTTGATTATTGATGTTATAGGCTTTGTTCGAGCCGGGCAGTTCAAAAAAACCGACCGGAATTTGTGATTGCCCGGCAACGGCGGATTTTTCGCCAGGATGTCGATCGGCGGCCGAGGGCCAGGCGATTGCCATGCCGCATTTTCCCTGCCAAAAAGCCGCGCGCACGGCCGCGGGATCGGATTGCAACGCCTCCGAGGTCCCAAGTTTTGCCGCCGCCGTTAGTTCCTCTAACGCCCGAACCATGGGCGGACCGGCCACAAGCGGCTCCATGCTCTTTATATTGAACAACGTTGAATAGTTATCGCGATGTTTGGCATAAGGAGCCGCCCGGGCAAGTAAAACCAACCCGGCCCAACCCGGCCCCAGCGGTTCGGCCGTGCCGGACCATGGAGACTCGGCGGTCGATTGTTTCATGCCGGCCAGGAGTTTAGCCAGTTCCTGATATTCGGTCCAGGTTTGCGGAGGCTTGCGGTTTAACTGTTCCAAAAGATCAACACGATAATAAATAACAAACATCGGCGAACCGAAAGGCACTGCCACGACTTCGCCGCCCCAGCCGATCTCCTGCTGGCGCAATAGATCGAAAATGTCGGCCCATTGGGCGGTTTTCTGCATCGACGCCGGCAGGGGAACGATCATTTTTTGCTCGGCGAAAAGAGCGATAAAACGCGGATCGCAGAGCACGGCATCGGCCGGAATGTTTTCAGTCGATAGGGATTCGACAAGGTCTTTTTCATCAATTTGCAGGACTTCAACCTCTGCGCCGGTTTGGGAATTCCATTCGCCCTGCAATCGGGTGACGGCCGCGGCAAGTTCAGGGTCCCCGGCCACGGCAAGTTTTAATTTTATTCCCGATAAAGGTAATTTCTCCGCTGGCGCGGTGGAACTTGGGCTGGAACCGGAGCACCCTGCCAAACATAATAAAAAAAACACAACCCCTGCAATACGAAGATAACAGGTTTTCACCTTGTCACTGCACTTTCCTAAAAAATGATCACATTAATTTGCAAGGCCGAGCAGTTGATTGACGAGGGCGCGAATTTTTCGCGGCAGGCGTCGGCAACTGGCAGCGGCCAAAAATTCGGCGCGGATGATGTTGC
>JBEKFZ010000109.1:0-13694 GCA_050013075.1 Thermoguttaceae bacterium
CCGTGTGGAAACATTACTAAACGAACGTCCTCGTCGTCGCCTCAAATATCGAACACCCCGTGAAGTCCTTGCTCCTAAAATGCGCTGCATTTGATTGTTGAAACCACCGAACATAAAGTACGAGAAAGGAATGCAATTGGAGAGCTCGATCAATCTGTTGGCGGAGGTTTTGTTAGACTTTTGCTTAGAAATGATGCTCCAGAACCATGGGAACCGTATCCCACTTCGCTTCCAATACCAAGTAAAGATTCTGGGGATGCGAAGAAAGACGAAATACAATAGGAAATCTGGTAGAATATTTTTTATTAAAACAAAGGATTATTCCTTTTTCCCTTTCACATTGATATGGGCAATAAGAAAATCGTTAAATGCATTCGCCGCCAAGGGCCGGGGAGCCGGGAAGAACGCAAGCGGCTGCAAGAGATCAGGGAAAAGGTTAGCGTGGAGTTTCCGCCGCGCAAGCCGCCACGGCTTCAGCCTGCGCGGACGGGCATAGCCGCCAGAATTCGTACTGCCCGCCAAGACCGGGGACTCACCTGGTATGCCGTGGCGAAAGAAGCGGGAATTCCCAATCCCAGCACCGTGCGCGACATTGAATACGGCCGCGACACTAAACTTTCCAGTGTACAGGCGGTAGCCAAGGCACTTGGCCTGCGTCTGGAATTGGTCGAAGTTTAATGAAAGAAAGATCTGCGTCCCCTTTTATTGAGGTAGTTAGCGGGCGGCGGCGAGGGCCGGGGGCGGCGATTTTGCGCGGGGCGCTGCGACTGGCCGAAACGCCCTACGCTCTGGCCATGTCGTGGCGCAATCGGCGCTACGATCGGGGCAGGGCAACTATCCATCGCGCGGCAGTGCCGGTGGTAAGCGTGGGCAATATCACCCTGGGCGGGACCGGCAAAACGCCGCTGGTCCAGTGGATCGCACGATGGTATCGCAGCCACCAAGTGCGCGTGGCGATTGTTAGCCGCGGGTATCGGGCCGAGGAAGGCGGGCGGAACGACGAAGCCCGCGAACTGGAGCAAAAACTCCCCGACGTGCCGCACGTGCAAAACCCCGATCGCGCGGCCGCCGCTAAAATCGCCGTCGAGGAGTTGGAAACGCAGTTGATCGTCCTGGACGACGGATTCCAGCATCGCCGGCTGGCCCGGGACCTGGATATCGTACTTTTGGACGCCTTGGAGCCGTTCGGATACGAGCATGTTTTTCCGCGCGGTACGTTGCGCGAGCCGTTGGTCGGGCTGCGCAGGGCCGACGTGGTAATCCTCTCCCGCTCCGACGCCATCGATCCATCCCGGCGGGAAGATATCCGTAGCCGCGTGCAAAACATGGCGCCGCGCTCGGCATGGGCCGAGGTCCGGCACGCCGCAAAAGAATTGATTTCGTCAACCGGCCGGCGGGCGGCGTTGGATTCGCTTAAAGGCCTGCCGGTGGCTGCGTTTTGCGGCCTGGGCAATCCCGCCGGATTCCGGCACACGATTAATTCATGCGGATACGCCTTGGCCGGCTTCCGCGAGTTTCCCGACCATCACTGTTACTGCCGGGCCGATATGGAATCGTTGGCCGCCTGGGCCGAACGTCTGGGCGCGGCGGCGGTGCTGTGCACGCACAAAGACCTGGTCAAAATCGGCCTGGATCAACTTGGCCGGCTGCCGCTTTGGGCGATTCGGGTGGATATTGATTTTATCGCCGGCCAAAATGACCTGGAATCCCGCCTGCTTGCATTGCTAGCACAAGTCGATGTGGAGAACCAGATTTTTCACCACGGAGACACAGAGGACACAGAGAATAAATAACCAGACGATTACGATTTAATTTTTAAATTCCAATAACAAAAAAAGGATGGAAATTAGGCGAAAAAGGCCCATTTTAATCACGAAAGCATGAAATAACGAAAAAACGAAATATATACATCCAATTGTTTTTCGTGCTTTTGCTCTTTCGCGTTTTCGCGTTAAAGAAGCAGTTACTGACATTGTTTATTAAAAAACGCCCAACTACTCACCCACTTATATTATTCACAGATAAAGGCAAACTGTTTTACCTAAATTATCTTCTCCGTGTACTCCGTGCCTCCGTGGTGCGTATCTTTGCGATAAAGGCAGTTTAAATGGCCACAAATTAGGCAATCCGGTAAATGCTCTTGGCTGAAATATGCCCAGTCGGTATCCTTCGGCGTGACAAATTTTGTCGCCATGATGGCTGATATAGTTGGGACATTATATGAAGGCCGTTATTTTTCTTCCAAACTGGCTGGGCGATCTGGTGATGGCTACTCCCCTGCTGCGGGCCGTGCGGCGGAAGTTCGGCAATAACGCCCGGCTGGTGGGCGTACTGCGCCCGTACCTGGCCGACGTGCTCTCGGGCACGGACTGGCTCGACGAACAATGGTTTTTCAACCCCCGGGCCGCGGATCGCTCCGAGCGGGCCTGGGCCGTGACAAACCGCCTGCGCCAAGAACATTTCGATCTGGCAATACTTATGACCAATTCGGTCCGCCCCGCGCTTATGTCCTGGTGGGCCGGGATAAAACAACGACTGGGTTACGCGCAATACGGACGTGGTCCGCTGCTGACGTATAAACTCCATCCCCGCCGCCAGGGCGGCCAAATCGTACAGGAACCAGTGGTCGAAACCTATTTGACAATCGCTGACGCACTGGGCTGCGGCCGCGAGTCGGCCCGGCTGGAACTGGCCACAACCACGCGCGAAGAAGACTCCGCCGACGCCGTTTTTAAACGCCTTGACTTGCGCCGGGACGGCCGGCTGATTTTGCTTAATTCCGGCAGCGCGTACGGCGCGGCCAGGGTCTGGCCGGTGGAATACTTCGGCTCCTTGGCGCGCCGCCTGACAAAACAATACGATCACGACGTGCTGGTGATGTGCGGTCCAAATGAGCAAGGCATCGCGAAGGAGGTCGTAAAACATTCCGATAGTCCCCGGGTATTTTCCATGGCCGATCAGCCTTTGGATCTGGGCACGGCCAAGGCCTGCATCCGGCGCGGACGACTGATGGTCTCCACCGACAGCGGTCCGCGGCACGTCGCCGCCGCCTTGGGAAAGCCGGTGATTACGCTCTACGGGCCGACGCCGCCCCTATGGAGCGAAAATCCCACGCAGCGGGCGATCAACCTGTCGCTGGACCTGGATTGCATCGCCTGTAAAAAGCGGGTCTGCCCGCTTAAGCACCATCGCTGCATGCGCGAACTTACCGTGGATATGGTGTTTGCCGCGGTCCTGAAAATGCTGGAAAGCTGCCCATCTATCCCTCAACCGCACTTTGTTTCAAGTTCCAAGGATTTGCAGTACGCCGTTGGGCCTTCGGGACCGCGGTTCCCAACGCTTGTAGACGAAAGGAACTTGTTAAATTCAGGGCAAGGAAACATCGCGTCAATATAAGAATGTGGTATTCCACACATGATTCAAAGTCAAAACGATTCCGCGTCAACCGATCCGGTCAAACTGGGTTTTGAGCCGGCCGACAACGGCCGCGTGTGGTTCGACCGCCGCTTTAGCGAGCCGCTGCGTCGGGCCGGCTTGATCGGCTTTGAGCAGATAATGACCAGGGCCGATTGCCGCTGCGAAAAATGGCTCGAAGACCGGGAAGTCTGGCACATGCGCGTCCGGTCGCCGGACGATCGGGCCCGAGGCTTATATCTGAAAAAACACCACGTGCGTTCATTGGGCAGCCGGCTGAGGGCGCTCTTGGGGCTTCAGCCCGCAAAGACCCCAGCCCGGATCGAGGCGGCCAACGTCGCCGCCCTATCGACCGAAGGCATCGCGGTGATGCGGCTTATAGCCTACGGCGAGCGGCTCCGCGGCGACGGGCTGCAAGAGTCCTTCGTTATCACCGAGGAATTGGAAAATTACTTGGAAATGCACCACTACTTGCGAGGAGGGTTCGTTCTGTCGCCCTGCGCCCGCCGCAACGCCCGCGATCACGATCTTATGCGGCTGATAAGCGACGTCGGGCAAATCGTGCGGCGATTGCACGCGGCCGGGTACAATCATCGCGACCTGTACTGCTGCCATTTCTTTGTAAAGGACGTGACGCCGGCGCGGCGGGAAATCCGCCTGATCGACTTGCAGCGCGTGCAGCGCCGCCGCTGGTTCCGCCGTCGCTGGATCGTCAAGGATCTGGCGCAGTTGGCTTGGTCGGCCCCTAGTTGTTGCATTAAACGCACGCACAAGATGGCATTTATCCGGGAGTACCTGGGCGTGGACAAACTGCGTAGTGCCGACAAACATCTCATCCGCGCAGTGCTGAGCAAACAACGCCGCATGGAACGACGATTAGGAAACGATAATTGAAAAGTGGAGAGTTGAGAGTGGAGAGTGAAGAGTGGAAAGTATTGAGTCTATGGGATTTCATACGTGAAAATCGGATTGGTAATCAAATCGTTCGATCCTCGCCGGGGAGGCGCCGAAGCCTGGACCTATCAGCACGCGATTAATCTCCTAAAGCGGGGCTACGAAGTGCACGTTATCGCGCGCGATATTCCAGCCGAAACGGCCGGCCTGGGCGTGGTTATACATCGCCTTCAGCGAATTCGCTCTCCCTTGGGCCTGGCCAAAGCGGCGGAGGCCAAACTACGCACGCTGAAACTGGATTTGATTCACGACATGGGCCTGGGCTGGTACTGCGACGTATTCCAACCGCACCACGGGTGCTGGTCCGCGATTACCCGCCATAAGTTGCTTCTAGTGCCGCCTTGGCTCCGGCCCATCAAACGGCACGTCGATCCCTGGCTGCCTCGTTATCGACAGCTTCAAATGGTGGCCCTCCGTCAGGCGGCCGCCGAAAATCAAATTCTATTGGCCATTTCCCAAAAGGTGGCCGACGAATTCCGTCTGTATCACCATCTGCCGCCGGGCCGTATCCGCGTGGTTTACAACGGCGTGGACGTGGATCGGTTTTCGCCCAGCCGCCGGGCGGAATTCCGCCGGTCTATGCGCCAAAGCCTGGGCATTGAAAACGATACCGCGCTGGCTCTTGCCGTGGCCCATAATTTTCAACTCAAAGGCGTGCCGACTTTGCTCCGGGCCATGGAAATTCTGGCCCCCAAACGCCTGCCCTTGCACGCCGTGGTTGTCGGCGGCGAGTGGTTCCGCTCGTGGCAGTTTTGGGCCAGGGCGCGGCGCCTGCCGGTTACCTTCGTCGGCGCCCAAGGCGATACGGTTCCTTTTTATGCCGCGGCCGATATGCTCGTGCATCCCAGCTTCTACGATAGTTGCAGCCTGGTGCTTCTGGAAGCGGCCGCCAGCGGCCTGCCTTTGCTCGTAAGCCGGGAGAACGGGGCCGCGGAACTGTTGACCGACGGCGTGGAAGGACTGCTGTTGGACGATCCGGCCGACGCCGAACGACTGGCCGCACAGATGGAAGCGATGCTCGACGTCTCCTTGCGCCAACGGATGGGCGACGCGGCCCGACGACTGGCGATACAACACACCCTTAAGCGAAATTGCGAGGAAATCCTCGAAATCTATAATCATTCCGCCCAATCCCGCCGACAGGCCGCGTAAAAAAGGATGAAGGATGAAGCTAGCGGACAGTTAGGGGTGGGCAGTTTACTGCCCACTGATAACCATAAACTGTAAACCGAGAACCGTAAACCGAGAACGGTGAACTGTAAACCGATAACCATCTACTGCCTGCCATCCACAACCTACTATTCACCACCTACCTTTTACAGTTTCCCTTTTGTGCTAGGCACACCGCGCACTCGGGGATCTTCTTCGATCGCGTTGCGCAGTGCCCGGGCGACGGCTTTGAATATGGCTTCGGCAATGTGATGGCTGTTGCGTCCGTGATGGACGACGATGTGCAAGTTGCATAAGGCATTGGCGGCGAAGGCCTGCCAGAATTCGGCCACCAGTTCGCTCTCGAACTCGCCGATTCTGTGCGAAGGGAATTCGGCCTTGAAGACCAAAAACGCCCGGCCGCCAAGGTCCACGGCGGCGGTGACCAGGGTTTCTTCCATGGGCAGGGTAAAATGCCCGTAGCGGCGGATGCCGGCCTTGTCGCCCAATGCTTCGCGCACGGCCTGGCCCAGACAGATGCCCACGTCCTCCACCGTGTGGTGTTGATCGACATGAAGATCGCCCCTGGCCCTGACGGTTAAATCCATGGCCGCGTGTTTGCCCAACAGCGTCAGCATGTGGTCGAAAAATCCCACGCCGGTGGCGATCTCGGCCCTGCCGCCGCCGTCTAAATTCAACTCCAGTTCGATGTCGGTTTCCACCGTTTTGCGATGAACGCTGGCGCTGCGTGACATAAGAGAGGAAATTTGTTTAAACCATGGTTTTCAGTTGGTCCAGGAGGGCGTCGATTTCCGCATCCGTGCCGACGCTCACGCGCAATCCATCGCCCCAGCCCGGATAGTCCATGTATCGGACCAGGATGCGGCGGCGTTTGAGTTCCTCGTAAAAGGACCGGACTGAACGGCCGGGCAGGGTATTCCAGGTAAAATTCGCCTGCGAATCGACCGTCATAAACCCTAACGCCCGCATTTTCCCTATAAGCCGACGCCGAGTGGCAAGGATCTTCGCACGATTCTCGCTCAGCCACACACGCTCTCCGATGGCCGCCGTGGCCGCGGCTATCGACAGCGCATCGCAGTTGTACGAATCTTTCAGCTTTACAAACTGCTCGATTAAATGCGGCTGGGCCACCAGATATCCAAACCGCAAACCCGCCAGGGCGTACGACTTGCTCAGCGAACGCGAAACCATGATCTTCTCGCACTTCGCC
Organism: Thermoguttaceae bacterium; assembly: GCA_050013075.1. Classification (GTDB taxonomy): domain Bacteria; phylum Planctomycetota; class Planctomycetia; order Pirellulales; family Thermoguttaceae; genus JBEKIK01. The sequence continues at coordinate 6,749 of JBEKFZ010000109.1, forward strand.
ACAAGATCGAGACAATTGGTCTCGGCAAAGTCGACATAAGCCTCATCGACAAAAAGCGGACAGGGCAGACGTCGAGCAATTTCCAAAACCCGCTCTGGCGCAACCATCGTGCCCGAGGGACTGTTCGGATTAGCCAAAAAAACCAAGCGCGGATTGCCCTCGGCCGATGCAAATCGCTCCGGCAGCGACCAATCGGCGTTGAAATGCACCTCTTCGTATCTGCCGCCCTGGAGTTCGGCCAGCGTCTTGTAAAGCACGTAACTGGGATACGGCAGCCGGAGCAATTGTCCCTGCCCGACCAGCGCCCGAGTGATGATGGTCAAAATGTCATCGCTGCCGTTGCCGCAAAGGATCCACCGCGGATCGACGCCCAGTATTTCGCCCGCCCGGCGACGAAACTTTTCGGCCATCGGGTCGGGATATTTTTTCAACCGGCCAATCGCCTCTTGAATCGCCTCGGCCACGGCAGGCGACGGCGGATACGGATTCTCGTTGGTATTGAGCTTTATAAAGCCGTCTTCCTGCGGCTGTTCCCCCGGCACATAGCCGGCCATCGCTTCAATATCGGGACGAAAAAATGACATAATAAGTGGACAGTGGTTAGTGGAAAGTGGAGAGTGGTTAGTGGACGGTTGCGGTGGGCACCAAGCGGCAAGGGGTGGGCAGTTCACTGCCCACTCTCAAGATAATCCCCGCGAAACCGCAAGCGGTTTTCTGGTTATATTCATCTTTCATCCTTCATCCTTCATCCTTATTTCTTCATCCTTCATCCTTATTTTCACGCTCGCCCCGTGTCCGGTGAGCCCTTCCTTGGCCGCTATGATTTGCACATCCTGGGCAAGGTTCAACATGCCTTCGCGGGTGAAGTGGAGGATGCTGTTGGATCGCAGGAAATCGTTGGCCGACAGTCCGGAGGCGAATCGGGCCGTGCCGCTGGTGGGCAGCACGTGCGACGGACCGGCGGCATAATCGCCCAAGGCCACCGGTGTGTAATTGCCCAAAAATATCGCGCCGGCATGGCAGATTTTTTCGGCCAACCGCTGGGCATCGGCCGTGGCAATGTGCAGGTGCTCCGGCGCGATTTCGTCAGTCAGCGCACAGGCCTCGTCGGAGTCGCGGGCCAAAATCACCGCGCCGAAATCCTCCAGGCTTTGCCGGGCCAGATCGCCCCGTTCGACTTCTGACAGTTGCTTTTCCAGCGCAATCACGGTTGCGTCGAGAACCTTGGCGTCCCAGCCGATCAGCACGCTTGCCCCCGGTGCGTGCTCGGCCTGGGCGATCAGATCGAAGGCGGTATATTCCGGCCTGGTGGAATCGTCCACGATGACTACCACCTCGCTGGGCCCGGCTATGGCGTCGATGTCAACTTCGCCGAAAACGAATTTTTTCGCCAAGGCCACGAACAGATTGCCCGGACCGACGATTTTATCCACCCGCGGAATTCCCTCCACTCCGTATGCCAAGGCGGCCACGGCCTGGGCCCCGCCAAGCCGGTAGACCTCGGAAATGCCCAACTCGTGACAGGTGGCAAGCACGTCGGAATTGTACGAGCCGAAAATGGTGGGCGGGGCCACAACGGCCAACTGCTTTACGCCCGCCACCTGGGCGGGCACGGCCGTCATCAGCACGCTGGACGGATACGCCGCCGCGCCGCCGGGCACGCAAATCCCCACCCGATCCAACGGCCGATATCTTTGCACAAGATATCCGCCCGGGCGCTGGACGCGCACGTCCTTGTGTAAAATCGCCTCTTGAAATACGCGGATGTTTTCCCGCACTCGACGCACGGCCTGCAAAAATTCCGCATCGGCCCCGGCGTGTGCCCGCTCCAATTCGGCCCGGGGCACTCGCACGGTCTCGGGGCTAAGCCTCGCCTTGTCGATCCGGGCGGTGTAATCCAACACCGCGGCAAGCCCTTTTTCGGCCACGTCGCGGCAGATGCGTTCCACAACTTGCCCGGGTGAAAGCGGCTCGCCAAAGACCTCCATCGTTCGCTGCCGGCCCGACTGGCTCACCACGTCGCCCCTGGGGCTGAGTTTTTCCCGCAAAGCAGCCATTGCCGCGCGGATATCGTCCCGGCGGCTGTCGATGCGGCGGATTTTTAAGGGCGTGTGTAGCATAAATGTATAGTTACGGTCCAATTATGAGCATTACAAGAGGTAGACAAATAGAATTATTATTGTGTTCGGTATCTTTTTCAAAGTAACTCCAGAATAGACAATATACTTGAAAGAATTCAAAATATATAGGGATATGTTAACCCCCCATATCCAGGGATCGAATATGTTGGTACCCTAAAGAAAAGAAGATAATCCTCTTAAGGAGAAAAGTATGAATGAACAAAAAATTCCATTCCTTAAGCGGGTGTTGTTAAGAAATTACAAAAGCATACAGGAATGCGACGTCTATCTTGGATCTTTGATGCTCTTGGTAGGACCCAACGGATCAGGAAAGAGCAATTTCTTAGACGCATTGCGTTTTGTGGCGGATTCTCTTCGCAGTACAATGGATCAGGCACTACGCGAACGTGGTGGTATTGAAGAGGTGCGCCGTCGCTCTCGAGGTCATCCGACCCATTTTATGATCCAATTGGAATTGAATCTTCAAGAAGAGACAAAAGCTTCATATCAATTCCTTGTTAGAACTCGGGAAGGACGCTTCAGAATTCAAGAAGAAAAATGCACGATTGGAAATGGTAATAAGCAAGCGGAATATTGGATTCAGGAGGGGGTTGTAAAATCCTCCAGTTTCCATCCCACTCCACCAGTTCCGATCGACCGTCTGTATCTGAACATAGCTTCCGGTTTCCCGGAATTTCGTCCACTCTACGAATCACTTTCAGGTATGGGCTTCTATAACATAAATCCAGCCAAGCTTCGTGAATATCAAGAACCAGATCCGGGTAATTTATTATTACGGGATGGCGGAAATTTAACAAGCGTTATTGCATCGATCGAACGTAATAACAAAAAAGTCAAAGAAAGAATCGAAGAGTACTTGGGAAGTATTGTATCGGGTGTAAAAGGTGTCGATAAAATAACTTTGGGGACAAAGGAAACCTTGGAATTTAAACAGATTGTTGCGGGAGATGAGAATCCTTGGAGTTTTTTCGCTCAAAATATGTCAGATGGAACATTAAGGGCGTTAGGTGTTCTTGTATCCTTATTTCAATGTTTTGACAGGCCTCCGGATTCTCCTATTCCTCTAGTAGGAATTGAAGAACCGGAATCAACTCTGCATCCTGCGGCAACAGCGGCACTTATGGGCGCTTTGTATGAAGCTTCACATTTTACTCAGGTTCTAGTTACAAGTCACAGTCCCGAACTTCTTGACAATGAAGATTTAGACCCTGAATCCCTTTTAATAGTTGACGCTCAAGAGGGAAAAACAACCATTGGCCCGGCAGATGATGCAAGCAAGTCGGCCATGAAGGAGCGATTATATACGGCCGGAGAACTACTGAAATTGGAACAGTTAAAATCGCAACCAAAATCCGAGCCGTCTTCCGACGAAGATCATCCGCTTTTTAGAGATATTCATGATTCTTAATGTTTGTAGTATTGTCGAAGGTCATGGGGAAGTTGCGGCCGTGCCGTCTTTACTGCGCCGTATACGTGACTTTGTGAAACCTGACCTTCAAGTTAATATTTTGCATCCCATTCGAGTGCCAAGACATAAAGTCTTAAAACAAGGTGAGTTGGAACGGGCTATTGAATTGGCAATGATACAATCAAGGTCACCGCGTGTTCTTTTTATTTTACTTGATGCCGATGATGATCCGCCTTGTATTTTTGGTCCTGATCTTCTTTCTCGTGCCCGAAAAGCCAGAAGTGATGTCCCATTAGGCGTTGTACTGGCGAATCGAGAATTTGAATCCTGGTTTTTATCATCTCTCGAATCTTTACAAGGCTGTTGCGGTTTGGCGGAAAATCTGCCGTCTTTAACTAATTCTGAAACCAAGCGCGACGCCAAAGGTGAGTTGTCAAAACACATGAAAGATAGAATTTATTCTCCCGTTCCCGACCAAGCCAAATTAACAGCGATATTCGATATGCAACTTGCCCGCCGAAACTCCGATTCCTTCGACAAATGCTGGCGTGAAATCGAACGGCTATTCATCGAAGGCGATAAAATCCGCCCACAAATTGCCTGACAATTTCTCTTCCGTATCGTACAATGGCCTGAAGGCTGGATTTGGACAATACCCATCTTGGGCTGGGGAATTTAACCAATCGTGGACCGGAACGTGCAACAGGCATTATTCACCATCACTTGTCCGACCTGCCGTGTGCGGCTCGCCGTACGCAGCGCGGAAGCGGTTGGGGCTATTCTGGAGTGTCCAAAGTGCGGGTGCATGGTGCCCGTAACACCTCCAGACGGCTGGCAGCCCCCTAAACCACCGGAAACACCCACGGTCCAACCTTCGCCTGAAAGAACATCCCAATCGCCGCCGTCAAGCGGACCAACGGCCAAACCGCCCGTTTCGCAACCGGAAAGCGGCACGGCCGCATCCGCCGCAGGCAGCGATTCCACTTTGGACTCCGGTTCCCTATGCGCCGAAGGAAAACCTTTTCGACTATGGCATTCGTGGCAAATAATAGCCGCCGCGCCGATTGCCGCGGCGGCAATTGGGGTCGTTGTATGGCTAACGATGTTTTCCGGCATCGCCTTGAACAGTTCGGTCAGGCCCGCCGTGGGACAGTCCAACGACAACCCCCCCGACAAACCAGTTGCAAAGCCCGCCGCGGAAAATTCCGCTGAAGCAAAATCCCTGCCCGGTCCGGAAACATCGCAATCCAAAACGCCCGAGTTAAAAGAAAAGGAGCCTGAGCAAAACCCAACCGAGACTAAAACATCCGAGCCCAAGACACCCGAGCCCAAAACTGCCGAGGTTAATACACCCGAAGCCACGGCGGCCGCCGGCGAAAAAAATCCTCCAGCCGAAGCGGAATCCCGGCAAAACAAACAAAACAAAGAGCCACCGGCGCCGGTCATGGGAACGAGCAAATTGGTCAAGCTCCTTGCCCCGGAAGCCATTGACGTGCAATCCCGCTTGGCCGAAGTCATTCCCGGCATCGAGCTGCGCGAAATGCCCTTTGCCAGGGCAATAGGATTGCTGACGGCCTTAAGCGGGCTGCCGATAACCATCGATCCGGACGCCGTGGCCCGGCTGCAAGTTTCGCTCCGCGATCCGATCACCATCCGGCTGACCGGCGCCACGCTGGAAGAAATTCTTCAGGAAATAGTTGCCAAGCGGGGAATGGCTTATACGGCCGAAGACGGTCAAGTGGTGGTGACCGGCCCGGCCGACCAGCGCGAAAAACTCCGCCGCATACGCTACACGGTTTCCGATCTTACTGACAACGACAAAGCGGCGGCGGACCGGTTGGCCGCCCTGGTGCAAAAACTGATTTCGCCCGAGTCCTGGAAGTCGGCCGGCGGCGAAGGAACAATGGAAACCGAAAAAACCGCCTTGATCGTCGCGCAAACCGCCGCGGTACACGATCAAATCCTGGTCTTCTGCGAAAAGCTCCGCAACGCCCGGGGCCGGCCGCTTAAAAGCAATCGCGATCCGAAACGATTCGAGTTGACCACGCGGCGCCAGCAGGCCGCCTCCGCGCTACATCGCCCGATAACGGCCAACTTCCACGAACCCGCGACTTTAGTTGACATCCTGGCGTATCTTGGCCGGCAGGCCGAAATCGATATCCTGCTGGACCGTCAAGCCCTGGGCGCGGCCGGCATGTCGGACAAGTCGGAAATCTCCTTTGTCGTGGACAATCGGCCCTTGGGCGTTGCGCTGGATGAGTTGCTGGTTCCCTTAAAATTGGGTTATCGGCCCATCGACGCCTATACGCTCCAGGTCACCACCCAATCGGCGCTGGACGCCCGGCTGGATTTGGAGTTCTACCCGGTCGGCAAGCTGTTGGGGAAAGACCTTGCCGCATCAGTCCTGATCGGACAAATAAAAACCGCGGTTTCGCCCGCCTCGTGGAACGACGCCGCCTCATCATCGGCAATCTATTTTGACCAGCCCTCAGCCACGCTGATCGTCCTGCAATCGCCGCCGGTGCAAGAGGCAATTCAGGTTTTTTTAGATAAAACCATGAAAAACCAAAAGTGATGCACAGGCAATCACATTGCACTATGTTTTATCTCGCTCCATACATATCTTTCGCATATCTTTCCAATACATGGATGGTATTTCGACACATCCGAGAAAACGCATGACTTGATGCGACAGCGGCACCGGGCAGCCCCCGGCTGAAGCGCAGGCCACCTGTCGCCTACGGCCGGATGTTCGGCCGCTTGTCGTCTTCACTTCACTTGTTGGATGTTGTAATTTCCGTTAACAACCTTCACGATTTGGATCTCAACGCGATTGCTTCTGAGAGTAAAGCTGTCTCCTCGGAAAAGTGCATCTGGCTTGTTGGAATAGATGAAGTAGATGTCGTATCCACCATCAGGGACGAAAACCGAATTCACTCCATATGCGGAAACTGCAAAATTCGTCCCGCTATTTCCGGAACGGACGCCAACATTCACAGCAAACTCATTTGGATTGCGGACCCGGACCTCATTTTCTCCGTTAAGTTGCTTTGCAAAGGTTGGCAATAACGCTCTCGTCGTCTTGGGCACCTTCGGATTAATCCCTGCCCGTTTAAGTACCTCGCGCGTCAAATAAGTGTTTTCTCCGGCGCTATTAAGTCGATCTGCTTCAGTTTCGGTAATCAAGCCTTTAGGTCGCTGCAACTCTCTTCTGGACCATTTGGAGTCCTTGATGTAGAGAGCTTGGCCCCATGCCCATGTTCCATTCTCTTGTTTCAATGTAAGCCACATCGAACCGAAAGTCTCGATCGACGCCGAACCATGATGACTTTTCTTGACGTATCCGATCTTATATTCGGGCATCCCTTCTGATTTTCCGATCATCACTACTTGAACG
>JBEKFZ010000110.1:0-13533 GCA_050013075.1 Thermoguttaceae bacterium
GAACTGACCGAGAGCAGTGAAGCGATGATCCTCGTGTGCATGATTCACCGTATGTTGCGCCATCTCAAGCCGGCCGAACTGGCTGCTGGATGGGAAATGTGACTTTCCAAACACGTTCTTAGAGAAGATTCTAAAACAGCATAATGTCATCGAGCATCTCGATCTCACTCGAATTTCAAAGATTCTTGACCTGGCAAAAGAGTTTTTGATAGAGATGGTCATTCGAGATATGCAACCAATGCCCACCAAAACTATGACAAATATTGCTGCCGCGGCTTGAACCTCTTATTGCTTTCTGATCTTATGCCTAGTAAAATCCCACTTTTCGTAGCTTAAAGTATGAAAATACGAAAAGAATTGTAAGTAAGTAGGGAAATTATGGGCAAAAAGCGAAATCTGGTTGTCGCCCAAAGCGGAGGGCCGACGCCGGTGATAAACAGCAGTTTGCGGGGAATTATCGAAACCGCCCGCGACTGGCAGGCCATCGGCACGGTCTACGGCGCTTGGCACGGCATCGAGGGCGTACTGAAAGAGGAATTGCTCGATTTGTCGGCTCAAGGGGCCGAGGAAGTGGCCTTGTTGCGATACACGCCCTCGGCCGGATCGGTCGGCACCTGCCGTTACAAACTTAAATCTCACCAAAACGAGGATTTCGATCGGGTCATTGAGATTTTTAGAGCACACGATATTGGTTACCTGCTTTACATCGGCGGCAACGACTCGATGGATACGGCGAACAAGATCGCCCAATTGGCCCAAAAACACGGATTGGACCTGGTAGCCGTGGGAGTGCCAAAGACGATCGACAACGACGTGGGCGACAGCCAATTCAAACTGATCGACCATACGCCCGGCTACGGCTCGGTTGCCCGATACTGGATGCACAAGGTGCAAACGGCAAATGAGGAAAACATGGGGTCATGTCCCGCCGATCCGGTTTTGGTTTTGCAGGCCATGGGCCGGAAGATCGGATTCATTCCGGCGGCGGCCCGATTGGCCGATCCGGACCGGGAAATGCCGCTGCAAATTTACCTGGCCGAAAGCCCGTGCTCGCTGGCCCAACTGGCCGAAAACGTGAACGAGCAATTGCGTCGCTCCGGCCGGTGCATCGTGGTGATAAGCGAGGGTTTCGACGTGGGCAATCTGGGCGAGGTAAAAGACTCTTTTGGGCACACATCTTTCAGCTCGAGCCAAACCACCGTCTGCCAGGCGGTCGTGAATTATCTCAACCAAACCGGACTTGCCGTCAAAGGGGCGGCACGGGGTAACGTGGCGGGCACGGATCAACGTCATTCCATGGCCTACGCCTCGACGGTCGATCTGGACGAGGCCTACCGGTTGGGTCAAAAGGCCGTGGAATTGGCCGCCGCCGGCCTGAGCGGTTTCATGGCCACGATTCTCCGCGAGCCTGGGGCGATTTATAATGTTCGATATGATAAAGTGCCTTTGACCGAGGTGGCCAACAGCGAGCGGACTTTCCCGGCCGATTGGATCGCCCAGAACGGTTATGACGTAACCGACGATTTCATACGTTATGCAAAACCGCTGGCGGGCAGCGAAATGCTCAGCCTGCCGGTAATCGACGGCCGTCAGCGCTTGACGCGATTCAAACCGATTTTTGCCGAGAAAAAACTTCCCCATTACATTCCACAAGCGGATCGAAAATGACCTTTGAATTTACACGTAAACACGACTATTTGGTCGGCATCGATTCCGACGGTTGCGCCTTCGACACCATGGAACTGAAGCACAAGGAGTGCTTTATTCCAAATATCATCAACTACTGGGAATTGCAGGGCGTGAGCAAATACGCCCGAGAGGCGGCCGAATTTGTAAACCTGTATTCCAAAAGCCGGGGGATCAACCGCTTTCCCGCATTAATCGAGGTATTAGAGTGGCTGCAAAAACGGCCCGAGGTAAAAGCCCGGGGCGTGAAAATATCCATCCCCCAGCCGCTTCGCGATTGGATCAAACGCGAAACCAAGCTGGGTAATCCGGCCTTGGAAAAAGAAGTCAAACACGGCAACGATCCGGACCTGAAACTGACACTGGAATGGTCGAAGGCCGTAAATAAGGCGATAGAGAACATGGTCCGGAACGTGCCTCCGTTCCCTTTTGTACGCGAAAGCATGAAAAAACTCTGCCAAAAGGCCGACATCCTCGTGGTATCGGCCACGCCCCACGAGGCCTTGCAGCGGGAATGGGAAGAACATGAGCTGACGCAGTATGTAGCCGCGATTTGCGGGCAAGAGATCGGCACCAAAAAGGAATCGCTCGCCGCGGCGGCCAAGTATCCGCCCGGGCATACGTTGATGATCGGCGACGCGCCGGGCGATTATCAGGCGGCCGTGGCCAACAAGGCCCTTTACTTTCCCATCAATCCCGGCGCGGAAGAGGCCAGTTGGAAACGATTTTACGAGGAAGGCATCGAGCGGTTCCTATCCGGAAATTTCAGCGAAGAGTACCAAAAAGAATTGCTCGCCGAGTTCGAGAGCTATCTCCCCGACCGCCCCCCGTGGCCCGTGGAAGAGTGAAAACTATACATTAAATTCAACTGCATTTATGGTAAACGCACCCGGAGCAAGCTCCGGGGCTATTGAGAATCAGAAAACTAATGTCACAAGCAATAGCCGGCGGCTAACAGCCGCCGGTGGGAATTCGCTTATATTCCGGCGGTCGTTGACCGCCGGCTAGTGATATTATTAATCTGAGACTCAATAAACGATATCTACAACTGAACCCTGACCCCTGATCCCTGACATGAAAACCGACTTTGGACTTATCGGACTGGCCGTGATGGGCGAGAACCTGGCTTTGAACATCGAAAGCCGGGGTTTCAGCATCTCGGTTTACAATCGAACCACAAGCAAAGTAGACGACCTGCTGGCCGGCCGCGCAAAAGGCAAAAAATTCGTCGGCTGCCATTCGCTCGAGGAGTTTGTCGGCAGCCTGGCGTCGCCTCGCAAGGTGATGCTGATGGTCAAGGCCGGGCCGGCAGTGGATGAATTCATCGAAAAACTCGTCCCCTTGCTCTCGCCCGGCGACGTGATCATCGACGGCGGCAACACCCTTTTCAGCGACACCGAGCGGCGCACGCGATACGTCGAATCCAAGGGACTGCTGTACATCGGCACGGGCGTATCGGGCGGCGAGGAAGGCGCCCTGCTCGGCCCCAGCATGATGCCCGGCGGAAGCGAAAAGGCCTGGCCGTTGGTTAAGCCGATTTTTCAGGCGATTGCGGCCAAAGTCGGGCCAAAAGGCGACATCCCTTGTTGCGAATGGGTCGGTCCGCGCGGGGCCGGCCATTATGTGAAAATGGTCCACAACGGCATCGAATACGGCGACATGCAACTTATTTGCGAGGCCTATTGGATGCTGAAAAACGCCTTGGGACTGGGCAACGACGAATTGTACGGCGTTTTCCAGCAGTGGTATCAGGGCGAATTGAACAGCTACTTGATTGAAATCACCCGCGATATTTTCAGCGTGAAGGATCCCGACGGCGACGGTTTTCTGGTCGATAAAATTCTCGATACGGCCGGGGCCAAAGGCACGGGCAAGTGGATGAGCCAATTGGCCCTGGATCTGGGCGTGCCCAGCACCTTGGTCACCGAGGCGGTATACGCCCGATGCCTATCGGCGATGAAAGACGCCCGAGTGCGGGCAAGCCGCGTGTTGAAAGGTCCGTCGGGCAAATACGCCGGTGACAAAAAAGAGTTTATCGAGCAGATCCGCCAGGCGCTTTATGCCTCGAAGATTTGCAGTTATGCCCAGGGCTACGTGCAGATGCAGGCCGCGGCCAAAGAGCACGACTGGCCGCTTAACTTCGGGCCGATCGCGCTTTTGTGGCGGGGCGGGTGCATCATTCGCGCGCTGTTTCTGGAGCGAATCAAAGAGGCCTTCGACGCCAATCCCAAGCTGGAAAATCTGCTCTTGGCACCGTACTTTACCGAGGCGGTCGCAAAGGCCCAGCCGGCATGGCGAAACGTGGTCAAGACGGCGGTCGAGTTGGGCATTCCCACCCCGGCATCTTCGGCGGCATTGGCTTATTTCGACGGTTATCGCTCCGAACGTTTGCCCGCCAATTTATTGCAGGCCCAACGCGACTATTTCGGCGCACACACCTATAATCGTGTAGATAAGGACGGCATCTTCCACAGCGATTGGATACGTTTGCGGAAACCGCCAAAATAACCGTATTTTGAACCTTGAACCCTTTTATAATGGATGAAAATACAATGTCCTCTGAATATCTTGAGCAACTTTTTGGATTGACCGGTCAAACGGCGGTAGTTATCGGTGGGGCCGGAGTGCTGGGCGGGGCGCTATGCGCGGGATTGGTCCAGGCCGGGGCCAGGGTGATTGTCGCCGACGTGGCCGACGACCCTTGCAAGGCCCGCGTGGCGGAATTGAAAAAACTCGGCGGCAAGGCCGATTATGTTCTGGTCGACGTTACCTCGCGCGGGTCGATTGAAAATCTGCTGGCAAAATCCGTGGAAAAGGCCGGCCGGGTGCATATTCTGGTAAATTGTGCAGGCGTAAATGCCGGAACCAATTTTCTCGACGCCACCGATGTCGATTGGGACCGCATCTTAACCATTAACCTTCGCGGCGTTTTCCAGGCCTGTCAGGTCTTCGGCCGGCACATGGTCGAACAAGGCGGCGGAGCGATCGTGAACATCGGCAGCGTGAATTCGCATTTGCCGCTATCGCGGGTGTTTGCCTATGCGGCTTCGAAGGCGGGCGTGCTGAACCTGTCGCGAAATATCGCCCACGATTTCGGCCAAAAAGGCGTGCGCGTGAACGTAATCTGCCCGGGCTTCTTCCCAGCCGAACAAAACCGCAAACTTCTTACGAAAGAGCGCGTGGAAAGCATCATGAGCCACACGCCCATGAAGCGTTACGGAGAACCGGAGGAATTGGTCGGTGCATTGCTCCTGCTGGTATCGCCCAAGGCCGGCAGTTTTATCACCGGCGCCCCGATCAACGTCGACGGCGGATTTACCGCCGCATGGCTGTAAAATTAAAGGGATTGAGGATTAGGAATTGGATTATCAACCGAACGGTTGTCGCGGGGAAAAAATTGAAGGGTAATAAGCTAGAGAAAATCAGCGGAGGGTGCCATGAGAGGTTGGGAACAACAAGTTCAGGGTATCGTGCGGGAGTTCGGAACATACCTCTCGAACAGAATCCAGAAACCATTGGAAATCAAGCAAGTTTGGGACAGTATATGGACCCCAGAGGATGAGGCCAACCTTTCGCCTACCGACTGGGAAAATCTCACTGGAGTTTATCTTTTCGCTGATGTATGCAAAGCAGATGGCAGTCTATCTGATGGCCAAGACCAATATTCCGTGATACATAGGTTGGGCATCGCAACGGATAGGTCTTTCGGCGATCGGCTTGCAGATTATGGCTATCCCGAAAAAAGACCACATGCTTATTATTATCACAAAAAAAGGAGAGAGTGGGTTCACTGGTTTCGCTATCGTTGGATTGACATAATCTCGATCGACAAGACTCAGACACCTTGTTTCCTTCCCGTTGCCTTAGAAAACTTTCTCCTCCAACAAATTCATCCAACGGAAAACACATCTGGTATGCCTTATTCGCTGCGCGGGCAGCGACTCGTATTCGATGACTAAGGGTTGGTAGATGGCAGCCAATGTCGTTAGCAGTTTATTGACTGGGTAGTTATTTTGAAGTGTGCCACTTCTGCCAGTGGAATATGTTCGATTCGGGATTAAACTCATAATCCATTATGACCGTATCGGCAGTTGGCATAGCTCTTACTCCATGCTAAAATGTAGTTGGAGGATAACAAGTCGAGGCATAATCCCATGAAAGCCGCTCACAAGAAACCGTCCATGTACTTGGACACGAACATCATTTCGTCGTACTGGTACGAAGGTTCGGATATACTCGCACTTGGACGCCGCATAACTACGCGCGAATGGTGGGACACGGAGCGATCACATTTCGTCCTCTGGATCTCATCCGTTACGGAAGATGAGCTAGAAGCAGGGAATTATCCACGCCAAGAAGATGCTCTGTCGATGGTGCATCGGTTGCGTTTTTTGCCGATGATTGTCGAGGCGCGGGAGTTTGCCGGGCAGTTAATGCGCAAAAATGTCGTTCCTAATTCCAAATCCGGCGATGCCCTGCAGATGGCTATTGCCGCCGTGCATCGCGTGGATTACTTACTCACCTGGAACTATGCTCATCTGGCAAATCCTATTGCTCAGATGCAACTGGAAACCGCTTGCCAGAAAGCAGGTTGGCGTGCGCCGTTGTTGGTTTCACCCGAAACAATTCCCCGAGTAATTTTAGGCCAAACGATAAAAAGGAAAGATCATGGCGATTAAAGATGAAAATGTGGAAGCAGTTCGCGCCGTCCGCCAATCGCTGGCTCGCAAATATGGAGGGCTTGCCGGCTGGTTTCGTCATTTGCAGGACCGCGATCGAAAACGGCAATCATCCGCTACGGCAAGTCGGAAAAAGACATTAGCGAGAAAACGAGATCCGGCCGCCACTCATAATGGATGAACACATCAGCAACCGTAAATCCAATCTTCAACATGCAAATCTGGTACACGATCAAAATCGCGCAGATTTGCTGATAGCAACAAGGCGTTATTCACGAGGGCCAAAGACGCGATCTTCAGGTCCTGGGTGCCGATGCGAATACGCTCTTTCCGTAGTCGAGCAAACTCATTTGCGGCCTGTTCGCTCCATCTTGCAATATCCCACTCAGAGAGAACGGCGATTAGCCGGATGAGCCGGTCATAAGGCGCCACCTGCCGGCAAACATCGCGAGTGCGGTGAATCTGAGCCAGCCAGGCCCTTAACTGCTCTTCCACCGCGATCACCGGAATAGCAACTTCTTCGTCGATGTCATACAACTTCGCAACCAATCGCTGATGTCGCGCGTGCCGGGCATCGGTTAAGACGGAGAAATGATCCGTGTCGAGAAGAATCATCGGTTTGAACCGCGTTTTTTTGCAACCTTCGATCGGGTTTTCTTGCGATCCTCTTCACGTAGGCGCATCGATTCTCGTAAAATCTCCTTCAGTTTATCGTCGTCCGTGAACGCGCCGATAGTCCGCCGCCAGTCCTTTGTCTTTCCATTTTTTGCGGACTGTAACTTGTCCTGAAGTTGCGCCACCTGCAACTCCAGCGATTTCACACGTCGTTCAATAGTCAGACGCGTCATAAGTGATCCTCCATCGTTAATTCTGAACGCCATGCAACGCGTCGGCCCTGATCTGCTCCCAAGGAGTCGCTTGTACCAAACCGGCGTCAAATTCAGCCGAGCGACGCTGAATTTCCGAAAGCCACTCATCGGTCAAAGGCGGAAGGGCATCCTCAGGCAATGTATCCCACAGGGCTTCGATCAACTGGATACGGTCGCCTACAGGCAAATGACTTGCGTCGGCAAGCAAAGTTTCGTAATTCGACACGACAACACCTCCTTATCATTATCATACAACATGACGCGTGTAAATTCAATCCAAATTGATTCAGCGAGAACGGCGATTTCAGCGCGGTGCGTGCAGCGTCAGCAGGGCGATTTCGGGGACGCAGTTCCAGCGGAGCGGCTGTCTGCCCGAAATGCCGCGGGTGACATGGAGGATCGTGGGCGGGGCGTGGAACACGCCGTAATCGTATTTCACCCCGGATGCGCTGGGCAAAAAGACCGGTCCAAGAAGTGGAATGATGATTTGGCCCCCGTGCGTGTGGCCGCTGAGCATAAGATCGACGTCGTTGGTTCTGGCCCAATCGAGTTGATCCGGACTGTGTGAAAGGGCAATCCGCAATTGGCCGCAATCGGGCGTGCGCGGCGGGCAATTCTCCAGGTCGGCGGCCGGTGCGTACCAGGGCAACTCGTTGCCGGCAATAATAACCGTCTGGCCGCGGATTTCGATCCGCATCCAACGGCCGCCCAAGTCGATCAGGCCACTGTCGGCCAGGGTTTTGCGGAGTGCGATTTCGTCGACATGCAGATCGTGATTGCCCAGGATAACGTAGACCCCGTAACGAGCGGTCAATTGCCCAAGGGTGTCGGGTATCCAGTTTATATACTCGGCTTTGTCGACCAGATCGCCGGTGACGGCCGTCAAGTCGGGCTTTAATTCATTGGCGGCGCGGACTACCTCGCGAAAATACGCCTTGCCCACCATGCCGGTAAAGTGCAGATCGGATATATGCAAGATGGTCAAGCCGTCCAGGGGCCTGGGAAGCCGGGGCACTTCCAGCGCCCGTTCGGTCAGCTCGAGGCGTAGAGATTCATTGCCCGGCAGATGCACGGATATATGATGGGCGTGTTCTTCGGCAGTCATGGCGGCCGCGGCTGGAGCAATGGCCATGCTTCGCTGACGATGAAAGCGGAGTAATTCCGGCGGACGCCGTAAACATCGATAGCATATCCATCGAACGAATGTCGCGGCTCCGGCCGACCAGCAGGATACGACATAAAGAAAAAACGCCAACCATCCGGGTTGCAAGCTTGTTTGCCAATTGATTTGCTCCTGGATGTTCTTGCCGCCCGCAAACCACCACCATACCGCGAGAATGGGAGCAATTCCGATGAGGGCTGAACAAATAAGCGATAGGGCGAATACGATCCGCCGGGGAATGGCCGTGGAGTGCAGCCGATTTATTATCCCAATCCACAAGAAGACGTGACCCAGAATAGTTACTAGAAATAGGGCAAACTGCATGGGGTGAACGATAGATGGTTGATGGTTGGTGGTAGATGGAAAAAATTAGGGGATGATGAAAACACCACTATATTTCTTTACCGGCTAACAGCAAGTTTTGATTTATTAATAACATAAAAAAAGTTCCCAGGAAGCAAGTAGGGAACCAGTAGATATATTACAATCAACAACAGATTTTATTAAGGAGTTTGCAAAATTATTAATGACTGGGAAAATGAATTACATTTGGTATATTTTCATTTTCTATCTCAATCTTAAAATCATCATTTTCGAAAAAATCTTTTTTTAGTCCAACTAATTCCTCGATGTCAGATGGTGCAAGTGCGAGTTGAAATGGAAATTCCTCACGTAAAACAATGTTCTTTTCTATTAATAATTCGATGCTCCTACGCACAAAGCGCGGTCGCTCAGCTTCTAACTGATCATCTAAGGGTTCATATTTTCGCCAGCCCCGTCGGCTATAATTAATCCACATATTTCGCTCTTCAGTCTCGGAAATTATATCAAGGTTAGACATCCTTTTAATCATAACTCCTATAGAGGCACGCCACTTTGTTTTAAGGGACCTCAAACTATCAAGCGATATTGAATGTAAATCCGAAGCAAATGTATTTTCAGGGAGTAAAAACGCTGAACTGAAGCGGTTGGCTTGATCTTCGATTAGAGAAAATATTTGCCTTGAATTTAAGAGAGTTCTAGATACGTTTCTATGAAGTATAAGATGACCCAACTCATGTGCAGCATCAAATCTAGAACGAACAGCAGAACCTTTTAATGAATTCAATATTATATAAGGGATTCTATCATCAATATTCCATTCAGAAAAAGCATCCAATTTATCGGAAGAGAGTTCATGGCGCGCAAGTATTATGCCATTCTTTTCTAAAAGTAAAGAGATATTTCCAATCGGCGCATCATTAATTCCCCAATAATGACGTGTCTTTAATGCAATATCCTCAATATCTTGCTCTCGAATTTCAATCGGCTTATCAATAGGAATTTCAAACTCTGGAATATTGACCTGCGGTAACTTAATGTATCGACGGATAAATGACACAATGTCTCTAAACCATCCATAACGTTGCTGAGCCTTTATCCTCGCATTTTTCGTAGCAGAACTCATAGAGCGATAGAATATGATCCCTTCATCGTTAATGGATATTGGTCGAAGAAAATGATGGATAGGCAGATTGAGTTTATCACTGATCATCTTCATCATTACAGGAGAAGGTGACTGGTCACCTTTCTCATACTGTGTAATAGTTGCTCGGGATACACCAATTTGTTCAGAGAGAAACGCAGCCGTAATGCCGCGCGCTTCACGTGCAGTCCGAAGCCGATCACCTTTGAACCCGGGGGTACCTGGTCGCATAATACTTTAAGTCCCAAATTCCTCTAATTCTGATGGGGATAGAAGTTCTGGCTCAAATTCCATTTCATTAGAAGAAATAGAAATCGGGAGATCAGCCTTCTTCTCATTAACTACCTCTGGAAATTCCACAAATAGATCAATTATTGATTTGAAGTACCCATCTAGATTGGGTTTTGGAAAACGTACTTGTGTAAAACCTGGGAAACGAGCGTTGTTTATTGATCTACCATGAATTATTATTCCATAAAGTAGAGAGTCGGAGGGTAAATCTTCTGGAGCTAATTCAGGTAAGAGATAAAGCTGATTGTGATCGCTGGCATAGCGATTTCGGAAAAATGATGAACGTACAATTTCATCTGGGTGCGGTACCGTACTTTGAGTTAGTGCAACATCTCCACTGCAAATTACTTTTGTATGATACCAGAAACCTTTATTTTCAGATCGTATAGATTCTGCCTTAATCTGTTCAGGAAATGTTCTCGCAATGTCACGTATGCTCTTTTCAATTAATCCTCTTCGAAGAAAAGGCCTCACATTTGTTCGCTCTGGAAGATCAAATTCCTGGCATTGATCATCGGCCAATAAATAATTGGCAAAAATGGATCGTAATACTCTTTCTAGAAAGGGCCTAGGCACGGCTGACCAAAACCGCTCAACTCTTTCGGAAACCAACATAGTCTTTCTCCTTCAATACTAGGGCTCCCAATTCACCATAAGCACATTTTATCTCTTGTATGTTAAGTTATAAGTAATATCCGCAACATTATCAATGGTAATTTTATTAATTTTTTCAAGATTTATGTCATTACACCCGACTTTTGAGGCAAATTTATCCCTAAAACTTATAAAAAAAACAAAGCCTACCTATTAAGAAGGGGGGTATGCAAAGGAACAAGATTAAAAAATGAATGATAAGGGGGAATGTAAATAAGATTTTGCTGGAAGAAGACGAGTTTTTTCGGGCAGATACATCCCAACTCTGCCCCTCTCCTCTCACCTCTAATCCCTAGAGCGCATTACACTTTAATGTAGCGGGTAAAATTGGGTTGCACGGGTATCTTGCCCGCGTTTTTCCGGCATTGGCAATATGCTAGTGCCACAAAAACGCTACACTCATCTGGAAAACCCTCTAGCCCCTTCTCTCGTGGCTATCCGTCGCAGGCTTGCTTTACGGGCTCGGGCGTTTTTAGGATCAGTTCCACGTTGCTTAGGAGTTGATCCAAGCGGAAGGGTTTGTAGAGTACGGCCTTCAGTCCGGCCTGCCGGGCCTTGACGATGGAGTGCTCGGGATCATAACCGAAGCCGGTCATCAGCACCAGCGGCACGGGATCCATCATTTCCTTGAGCTTGAGCATGAATTCGTAGCCGTTCATGTCGGGCAGGCGGATGTCGCTTATGATCACGGCGTATTCGTCGTCGATCATCATGCGGACCATGCTCAGGGCCTCCACGCCGTCGTGGGCGGTTTCGACCGAGCAGCCGTGGCGCTCCAGCAGGTTGTGCGCGGCGGTGCGGACGTTTTCGTCGGCATCGACCACTAAAATCCGCCGGCCGTGCAACAGTGCCCGTTGTTCGGTCTCCGTCACTTGGGGATGCGCTTGGGCGGGGGCCATTTTTTGGCCTATTTTTTGGATCACTTGCTTGATGTCGCGGGCGTTGCGCAAAATGCGCTGCAAGCGATCCACCACTTCCGGCTCGTGGCCGATGTAACGCTCCATGACGTTCACCGCGTCGTTGAGAATTTCATCGACTGGAAGGGCCACCGCGCTGTGGATGGCCTCGATACTTTCGGCGGCCGCGCCGAATTTTTCGGCCGCCAGAAGTTCCAGCGTATTCAGGGCCACGGCCACGTCGCGGCTGAAAATTTCCAGGAATTGCAGGTCGCTCTCGGTAAAGGCCCTGGCCTGGGGGCTTTCCACGTTGAAGGTGCCGATCACTTCGTCGTGCAAGACCAGCGGCACGGTAAGCGAACTTTTCGCGTCGCGCACGCCTTGCAGGTAGAGCGGATCTTCGGCGGTGTCTTCGCAAAGATAACTCTTGCCCGTGGCCGCCACGAAACCGGTTACGCCGTTGTTTTGCGGCAAGGCATAGAGCACGCGGGCCGCGGCTTCAGGATCCATTCCCACCGCCAGCAACGGCTCGAGGCGATTGGTTTTGGGGTCCAGAAGGCGAATTTCGACCGCGTCGAAGTGCAATAGATCGCGCGTGAAGTGGAGGATATTCGATTTCAGCAACTCGATCCGTTCGGCGACGGCCATTTGGAACAACTCGTCGGGCGAGAGGTCGGCCAATTCCATGCCTGCCTGGTGTATGGCGGCCAGTTTTTGTTGCTGGTGGATTTCGTGAGTGACTTCGCGGATGGCAACGATTAGATGCCGGGCCGGCCCTTCCGCTTCGTCCAAGGGCACGGCATGCATGTGATAATAGCGGTTATCGCCGCTGCGGAGCGTGGAACCGGTCGCCTGTCCGGTGGCAAGGGCCGTGTGGAAGGGACAGAAATCGGGCCCGAGAATCTCCGGACTTCCGAGTATGGAATAAAAGTTTTCGCCCACCACGTTATCGCGATGAGACCATTCTTTCAGACGGCTGTTGCTCCAAATGATGGTGTTGTCGCTGTCGAGCAACATTACCCCGTCGGGCATACCTTCCAGAATTTGTTCGTTTTGCAGTAATTTGCCGATCTCAAAGACTTGATGCACATATTCCGCTGCCACAAAAACGCCGTCGAAACTTTCCCGCCTCAGATGGGCAAGGGCTTGCATGAGGTCTTGGACCGCCAAAACCTCATGAGAATCAACCGCACCGGCGAGTAAATGCCGGGCATTCTCGGGAGAATCGCAAATCAGTAGTATTTTAGGCTTGGTTGTCAATCTGGAAGTGATCCTGAAAAATACTTTCGCGGCTCAGCCGGTAAACATTTTACACATGCAATTAAAATGCCTAAACATAAGATTGTTACCGGTGCAATGCCAAGCCGTCTGCGTTATATAAAACTTGTTTTTTTTATCTTACCCGTCATAACCCCTTTATAACATTATAGAAAAACTAATCATGGTAAACAACAGGAGAAAAATCAAAGATTTCCACTAAGCGGCAATCCAAGTATTACTCCCCTCTCCGGGCACCGACCGAAGGTTGGTCGCGGGAGAGGGGCTGGGGGTGAGGGCCCCTTGCCTTGCAAAGTCCAAAGTTATTCTTAGACAGCCACTAATTGGTAGCATCGGCCCGTAAAGGCCCTTAAATTAAGACTCGGTTTGCCAGAATTCCCAGTTTCCTCCTTTTGTTAATTCGATATCCGCCCTAAAGTCATCACGTTTATCATGGTTTTATTGACGTTTGCATGGCAAATGAACCGAGGCCGTCCAACGGACGGCCGGAAAATGAGGTGAAAAGGTTTATTTGCCGGGTCATTATCCAAGTAAACATCAAAAGGCTTTTCAT
>JBEKFZ010000111.1:0-13219 GCA_050013075.1 Thermoguttaceae bacterium
TCAGTCGCTACGAGGTGGCCCGTGTGGAAACATTACTAAACGAACGTCCTCGTCGTCGCCTCAAATATCGAACACCCCGTGAAGTCCTTGCTCCTAAAATGCGCTGCATTTGATTGTTGAAACCACCCCATCTATTTTCCTTTTGGAACATCAATTAAAATATCTTTTAATAGAGGAACCTTCTTAGTCTTAGTTTCTAATGTATGTACTGACTGCGTATGAATATCAGTACTTCCCACAATTGTTCCGACTATTAATCTTATGCCTTCGTCTCTAGAATTATTTTCAGCTTCTTTGGCTGCTAGAGTTTGTTTCATATCTTGGTTGCTTCCAAGATTTTCATAAACAAAGGCATTATCGGCAACACCTTTACCATTTTTATCTACAATTATGTAGGTATACGCTGATTTAATTTTATTTCCAGTAAAGTCAGTTTTAGATTCATAAGTGACTTGTTTTCCTAACCACCCGACTCTTTTTCCGATGTATTTATCAATATCATTCTTGACGACAAAGTATGTTAATTCTGTATCATAATCTTGTTCCTTAGGATTGGATTCATCAATTTTCAATTTTTTCGATAAAAGTTTATATACATATTTTTGGTCCGAGTCACTCAGCTTCTCTATAGGAACGTATATGATTTTACCTCCTTCTTTTTTTAGCTGCACTTTGCCATCTTTTAAGTCAACAAATTCCGCCTCAGTCGTATATTGCCCAGTAGAATCGGTCCATTTTCTAGCAAACGCTATTGATGTACAAAAAAGTAGAACGAAAAAAATAATAGCTAGGCGTTTCATTTTAGTAGTCCTCTCTATTGATTAGAATATAAAACCTCCGCCTCGGCTAGAACTTGGTTGCGGAAATATTTGCTCAGGAAACCTTCGGTATTGAGATCGACATTCCGCCCCAGCATTTCCGAGAGTTCAATCTGCATGGTGAAGAAACGTAATCCCGTGCGGGCGCCTGGCTCGAATTCCACAAGAACGTCGATGTCGCTTTCGGGCCGAAAATCGTCGCGGAGGATGGAACCGAAAAAACAGAGCTTCCGAATCCGATTTCGCTGGCAAAATTCCACCAGTTCCTCGCGGGGGATCTCGACGCCATGGTATGTCATCGATAATTCCTATTAGCAACGATTGAGCCGTTTTCAGAGGGGTTAAATCACACCCTCTTGCGCATCCATGATAAATTATTGCACACCAAAAAGTCAACTACCCGGTGTTGCCGTGGAAAAGTACGGGCAGTATGCCCGTGGCGCCCGGCCGTGAATCGCTGGGGTGGCAGTTCAACTGCCACCCCAACATCGATTATCCACCCGAATTCTGAACCCTGAACCCTGACCACTGAACCCTTAAATCTGCTCACCCAGCAGGACGGGCATGCGAGGATTGCGAGTCATGATTTGATAGTAGTGCGAGGCGGGCTGGGTGAGCATGTAAACGTGGGGGCGGCCATGCTCGTCGCGGACCAAAACGCCGCGGATGCCCTCGGGGATCAGGAACCAGACGCCGCGTTCCAGGCCCAAGGCGGCGGGAATGTCCACGGGCTCGGGATTCAAATGCCGCCACAGGCCCTGTTCCAAAATTTCCAGGCGGCACCAGCCGGTGCGCGGCAGGGAGGATTGCCGGCCGTCGCGGTTTCCCCATTGATAAATGCCCAACCGGTCGCCGTACCAGGCCGGCAGTTCGGCCCGCGGATCGCGATACAGGAATCGCAACTCGTGCGAATCGCCCGGCTCGCGCAGCACCAAACGCCGGCGCTGACGGCGGAGCAGCGATTCGGGCAGTTCATCAATCGGCAGGGCAATTCCAGTACACATCGCCGCAATTATTTCGCATAAAAAACACCACGGAGTCACGGAGAATAAACAACTAAAACAGCAATCGAAATTTGCCATTGCGCTTAGTTTTATACATGTTTTCATACGATATACATAAGTTCGTTTGATTATTATTTCTCCGTGTTCTCTGTGCCTCCGTGGTGAGATATTCAGGTCTGCAATTTTCAATCATCCTCTCAAAAACATGTTTTTCCGTAAATGTCGCAAATATCGTAGGAACTGGTTTCATCGCGGTAGATGTCGTCCAGGGGCAGGGTAGCGCCGCTGCGCAGGGCGAATCGGCCCACCTGCCGGTTGATCGACCGCTTCACCTCGGCAATGGCCTTTTGCTTCGGACTGGCTTGCTCGAATAAACTCCGCTGTGCGAATCGCCGGGCGGTGAGATTTTCGGCAATCAGGTGCATGTAGGAGACCGTTCGGCCGGCCGGCCAGCAGATTTTGAGCAATTTTAGGGCGGCGGGATGCAAAATATGAAAATCGGCGCTGGCGGCGGAAAGGCTTACCCGCCACGCGGCGCCGCCGCCGTCTTTAAATTCCAGATTCATGGCCAACCGGTAGCAATACACCTGATGATGGTCGAGTGCCTCGACCAGGCGTTCGGCGTTTCGGGCGACCCAGCCGGTCAGGCGGTCCGGATCGGCGGTGGCGATGCCCAGACTCCCGCCGCGGCTGAGATTTTTATGGGCGGGGCGCAGGGTGTTTAGCGGCAGCGCCGGCGTGCCGTTAAGTTCCCACCACAAATCCTCGCCGCGTTTGGTCAGCAGGCGGCGGATCAGCCGGCGGTCGGCCCGGGCGAAATCCTCGCAGGTGCGGATGCCGTAGGGTGCCAGGCGTCGGGCGCTGCGTCGGGCGATGCCGGTGATTTTTTCCACCGGGCGGGCGCACAACAACCGCCGCACGTCGGCCTGGTCCACGGCCGCGACGCAGCCGAAGGGTTTGCCGGAACTGGACGCCAATTTGGCCAGCGTCTTCGAGAGCGACACGCCCACGCTCACGGGCACGCCGGTCCGCTCGAGAATTGCCTGTTGCATTGTCTTGGCTTGCTGAAAATCGATCGCGGAGGCGTCGAAGAACATTTCGTCGATGGAATAGTATTCCACGGCCGGACTGAAGCGGCCGGCGACTTCCATCATGCGTTTAGAAAGGACTTCGTACCACTGGAAATCGCGTTTGACGAAAATCGCCTCCGGGCAAAGGGGCAGGGCGTCCCAGATTGTCATGCCGGTGGTCACGCCGCGGGCTTTCAGTTCGTAGCTTTTGGCGATCACGCATGCGCCTTGGTTGCTTAAGACTCCCACGGCCCGGCCGCGCAGTTGCCTGTGGCGGACGCGTTCACAGGAGACGTAGAAGCAATCGGCGTCGAGATGTCCAATGCGTCTTGTCATATACATTAGTATACGTATACATTTGTATATTTTCAAGATCGGGTATTGTCTTACTTAAATGTTGCTAAAAGGTTCAAATAACGAGCATAATAAATGAAAATACCCCCTATTCCGGTAGTAATATTCAAAAAGTACAATGGGATTACCGTTTGGGTGGTATTCCGAGACTTTCTTATTGTTCGGATGAAGAACTTATGCAGATTCCCGATGAAATTAGGAAATGTGTAGCCTTCATTGCCTCTCAAGACAAAACCAATGCATACACAATGCGTGGTACAGTTTTTTTAGTTGGGTATCCCCTTCCGCTGATAGAAGATACACCGGCTTATTATTTGGTAACGGCAAGGCATACAATCGACCAATTTCTGAAACGTGATATTATTGATACTCATCTTCGTTTTAATGCGCGTAACTCTAATGCACAATATGTAAGTATTCCAACATCTCAATGGCTTTTTAACGAAGATGATCGCATTGATGTTGCAGTATTACCGATTGATTTAAATCTTTCCGAGATAGATCACAAATACATTCCATTAAATTTATTTGTCAATCCAGAGATTATTAATTCTCAGCAAATTGGGGTTGGTGATGACATATTTTTCCCTGGTTTATTTAGTAAACGATTTGGGGATAGAAAAAATATTCCAATTATCAGAATTGGCAATATTGCAGCGATGCCAGAAGAGTCGATCCAGACAGAATGGGGTACTTTGCCTTCAGCATATTTAATAGAAGCAAGGTCTATTGGCGGACTCAGTGGTTCGCCAGTCATTTTTTCTACTGGGCAAACACGTAAGATAGGGAATATGTTTAATGTTTTGGGTCAAGCACAATACTACCTTCTCGGATTGATACACGGACATTACGGCATCAAGGACGAGATGTGGGATTCTGCCGATAACACCTTTACGGATGATTCTCGAATAAAGTCTATCAATATGGGAATTGCAATGGTTATACCTTCCTGGGATATTCTCAGTACACTTGATAGGCCAGAATTAAAACAAAAACGTAAACTTGAAAGCGATGCAAAAATGCAAGAAAGGGCGGCCAGCACAGTATTGGATAATAGTTTTTTTACATCAATTAATGTGATGGCGCGAACCAACGATATTACTAATGGGTCTAATTCAGATCAGAAGAAAGATTCTATGAGTAAACAGGTTCCTCCCATGAATCCCTAAATACTATTTCTTGTAAGGGGCTGCTACTCCATAACGGAGAGCGGCCCGCGTCTTGGAGGCGCAGCAGCCTTATAACCTGCCGGATGGGACGGCCTGCCGATTGGGTTCGATTCCCCCTCTCTCTTAGCACTTCACGCTGAAAAAACGGATAAATTCGCGGTAAATTCTTTGTTTTTCCACAACCGCGCGACCAATGGTCGCGGCTTTACAGATAATCCATTACCGCCCGAACCCCCCCTAATAGGTATTGCGCAGACTTTTTTTGTAATCATGGTAAAATAGATGGATTCCGTAAGTATTGCCGATTTTCACGAACATCAGAAAGGATCCATGCAATGCGACGCATACTGCTGCCGGGCTGGTTGATTTTGGTTCTATGCGTATCGGTTTCCATGGCGCGGACCGAGACTGACAAATCCAGCGCCGAAACGCCCCAGGCAAAGACCGAACAGGCGGATAAGGACAAGGCCAAGGACAAAAAGGATAAGGAAGCAGACAAATCGCAGTCGGAAATGGAAGCCGCCAAGGCCAAAACCGAAAAAGAGGCGACAACATCGGAGGAGAAAAAAGCCGGCGCGGATAGCCAGGCCCAAACGGTCGCCGAGAAAGAAAAAGAAAAGACGTCGGAGAAGAAAGAGCAGGAAACCGCCGCCAAAAAACCCAAGGTGGTTTGTTTCACCTTGCACGGCGAATATCCCGAAGGTCCGACGAGCGCCGATCTGTTCAGCGAGATGCGTCCGTCATTGTCCGATATAATCGGGCGGATCGACGCCGCGGGGAAAGACAAAGACGTGGCCGCGGTGTGGATCAAATTGGAAGGCTTGTCCGTGGGGCGGGGAAAGATCAACGAACTCCGCGCGGCCGTTGCCCGGTTGCGCAAGGCGAACAAGCCGGTGTACGGCGAATTGGTTACCGCCGAAGCGGGCGAATACCTGGTGGCCTCGGCGTGCGATGAAGTTTTCATGCCCGAGTCCGGCATGTTGATCATCCCCGGCATCCGGGCGGAGATGCTGTTCTTCAAGGGATTTTTGGACAAGATCGGGGTGAAATTCGAGGATCTGAAGATGGGTAAATACAAAGGCGCGCTCGAGCCGCTGACGCGCCGGGAAATGAGCCAGCCGCTGCGGGAAAGCCTGGAATCGCTGGTCGACGACTTTTACAACGAAATGACCGCCGCCATAGCCGCCGATCGGCACATGAGCGACGTGCTGGTAAAATCGTTGATGGATCACGGACTGTTCACCGCCGAGGGCGCGAAAAATGCCAGCTTGATCGATCAAGTCCTGTACGCCGACCAATTCGAGCAGCGGCTGCAAAAAAAACTCAACGCCGAGTCCTTGGATATCGTGACCAATTATAAGACGAAAAACATCGAAACCGATTTTTCCGGCATCGGCGGATTGATGAAGTTTATGGAACTCCTGACGGGCGGAAAACCGTCCGAAACCGCGGGCAAGAAACAAAAGATCGCCGTGGTCTATGCCGTGGGACTGATCATGGAAGGCAAGAGCTCGTCGAGCATGTTGGGCGAAACGGTCTTAGGCTCAAAAACTCTTACCGCAGCCTTGCGCAAAGCAGCGGAGAATCCCAAGGTTGCGGCGGTCGTGCTGCGGATCGACAGTCCGGGCGGATCGGCCGCGGCCAGCGACCTGATTTGGCGCGAGACGGTCCACATGCAAAAACCGCTTATCGCCAGCATGGGCGACGTGGCCGGCAGCGGCGGGTATTACATAGCCATGGGCGCAAAGAAAATCTACGCCGAGCCGAGCACCTTGACCGGTTCCATTGGAGTTTTGGGCGGCAAGGTAGTGCTAAAAGGCTTGTTCGATAAACTGGGTCTTAACACCGAGGTCATCAGCCGAGGGGCAAACAGCGGTTCGCTTTCACCCACGCAAGCGTTTACGCCCGAGGAGCGGCGGGCCTGGACGGACATGCTCCGGGAAGTCTATCACCAGTTCGTGGACAAGGCCGCCAGGGGACGAAAGATGTCGTACGAGAAACTGGAAGAACTCGCTCAAGGCCGCGTTTACAGCGGTCAAACGGCAAAGAAAATCGGGCTGGTCGATGAGTTAGGCACCTTAAACGACGCCATCGTTGCGGCAAAAACCGCCGCGGGTCTGAAGCCCGACGCCGACGTGGATTTACTGATCCTGCCCGAGCCTAAGACGATCTTCGAGCAGCTTTTCGGCGACTCGGACTCTGATGTGGAAACAGATGCCAAGACCATTTTGCCCGCGGCGATCGACGTCCTGGTACAGATAAAAACCATCCGCCAATTCTTTTCCGAGCCGGTCCTGCTGTGGATGCCTTATAGGATAAGTTTTAAATAAGAGATTGGGGATTAGGGATTAGAGTTTTTGTGTCGAGGTTTGAGCGCGCTTTGCGCGCATCAAGCACAGTATTTTGCACATTCTCATTTAGCCCCCAGTGAACACACCGGGGGTTTTGGTTGCGGCTTTATACTGCGATGGTAGGGGGCGGCGTTTTGACTGCGCTGGGTTGGGGCAAACGGCATGTGCCGGCTACTTTTCTTAGCTACTTTTCTTTGCTGAGGTCAGAATAACATGGTCATTCATGTTAATCTGGGCAATCTGTGAAATTATTTACAATCATTCTGAATATATTACTTATACGGAAACTAACGAGCCGAAAAGCGATAAAGACGCTTTGGCTTAGGGATCGCCATATACACACGAAATATATTCCCACTCCAGGCCTTCTTTTGGAGGGTGAGCGGGAAAAATGACCACTTAAGTGCAGAGGGAATTATGCGGCGCAGCTTATTTAAGCAAATACTTAACCCATGGGCTGTGGGCTTGTCGTTCCTTATCTGGACATGTTTGGGCGGATTGCTCTTGGCCCAAAATATACCACCGTCGGGTTTGCCGTCGGGATTGCCGGACGACTTGTCGGATGCATCGCCTTTTTTCCCCTGTCTTGGTAATTTGTGCGGCGAGCAGCCGCCTCGATGTCCATGGTATGGCCGGGCTGACGCAGTGTGGCTGATGCGCGACCGGATCGATCCAGTTTCTTTACAAACACTTGGGACTTTGGGAGATGTAGTCCTTTCCACGGATGCCATAAACGCGCCGTTCCGTGCCGGAACACAGGCTGTAGTGGGCCATAATATCGGCGAGTCGCGTTGGCAGATCGACGGCACATATTTGTATATGGGCATTTGGGACGACGCGGCCGCGGTCCGCGATTCCACAAGTAACGGCATCAATACCGGAAACATGTTTTCGCCTTTTTCCAATTTTGGGCAACCGCCAAATAACAACGGTTTTGACTATAATGATTTTGTGAGTATTCGAGAATTTTCACAATTACAAAGCGCCGAGTTGAATCTGCGCTATACCGTTCCCATGCCGCATGAATGTCTGACGGCGAAACTCATCCTCGGTTTGCGTTATCTGAGCGTGAACGAACAGTTCGATTACTATTCGCACTCGAACGTGCCCGTCATAAGCCCGGAGATACCCACGATCCTGGGATCCGCCGTGTCTCTTACCACGCTGACCAAAAACGATCTATTCGGTCCGCAGATAGGAGGGGAGTTCTACTTTTACGCCTATCCGCAGTGCTGGATCGATCTGGGAATCAAGGGGGCCCTTTGCGATAATCGGGCTCTGCAGGATACAAACGGCAATCTGGTGTTTGGAATTAATGGCAACGCTCCCGTGACAAGTCCCCTGGCAAATCGCCGCGGGCGCGACGCCACTGCTTTTGTTGGCGACTTGGACGTTGAACTCGTATGGCAGTTGAACCGCCACATTATCACCAGGATGGGTTATCAAGCCATCTGGATAAACAACCTGGCATTGGCATCTCGCAATTTCGACCCGCAGGCGAGCATACTTCTGAACGGTCCGCCGCAAATCGACACCATCGGCCGGGCGGTGTATCACGGCCCGCACATCGGGCTGGAAGTCGATTGGTAGCGTGGAAGCAGCAGGCACACGCCGAGGTTGTGAATTTTTTTAAATCTCTGTTGCTAAGGGCACAATCAGTAGGGTGCGTGAAACGCACCGTCTCCTACATGTTGTGGTGCGTTTCGTCGGGCCGGTCGTTGGGCAACAGCAATTCCGGGGCTTGAATTTGGTGAACGGCGGTTTCCACGGGTGTGAGTTCTTCGATATCCTCGACGGCAGCACTAACCGCTCCGAGTTCTTTGAAGCGCCGGGCGCTGGCCAGCACGCGATTTTCCAAAGAACCTATAGCGTCATTATAAGCCTTGATGGCCGCGCCCAATCCTTTGCCCAGCCGGCCGAAATGTTCCGCGACCTTGCTCACACGATCGTATAATTCGCGGCCGAGTTTTTTTATTTGCTGAGCATTTTCGGCCAATTTTTCCTGTTGCCAACCATTATCCACGGCTTTCAAAAAGGCAATTAGAGATGTGGGGCTGGTTATAAAGACATGCTGATCGGCAGCGATCTCGATAAGTTCGGGATCTTGCTGTAATGCCGCCGTATAAAATGCTTCACCGGGAATGAAAAGCACTACAAAATCGAGCGAATTAGGGAAATGTTCGAAATATTTTTTTCCTCCAAGCATTTGAATGTGATTACGGATTTGCCGTGCATGATCTTTTAGCTTATTATTTCGAGTTTCCTCATCCGGCGCTTCTATAGCCGACAAGTATGCATCCAACGGGGTTTTGGCGTCAACGATTATTTCTCTATTGCCTGCTAAATGGATGATCATATCAGGACGAAAGCGACCTTCTTCGGCATCGACGCTTTGTTGTACGTCGAAATCGCAGTGTTCTTTCATGCCGGCTATTTCAACCACGCGTTGCAATTGGATTTCGCCCCAGCGACCGCGGACCTCCGGACGTCTGAGGGCCTGCACCAAGTTCGACGTTTCCCCGCGGAGCAGGTCTTGCGCTTCCCGCATTGACTTGACCTGTTCAGTCAACCCGGTGTAAGCTTCGAGCCGAGTTTTTTCGATTTCCTGCAACTTCGTATCGACTTTGACCAGCGATTCTTTTACCGGTTCGAATTTCGTTTCGGCCAGTACAAGAAACTCTTTACTGTTGCTTTTCAGCGTATCATAGGCCAGGGCCTTGAAGGCATCGGAAAGATTCTTCTTGGCATCTTCCAACAGGGCGAGTTTTTCCTGCCCCTGCCGGCGTTCTTCCTGCAAGGCGGTTTCCAATCGGGCGCCTTTTTCGCTTAATTCGGTGATTTTCGCCTGAACGGTCCGCAATTCCACGTCGCGCGACTGAAGGTCGTTTTTCAACTCATCGATGGCCGCCTCCCGGCCGGAGAGCCGTTCGCTCAGGGCCGCCATTTCAGCGCGGCTTTCGCCTTGTCCCTGTTGGAAGGCGTTTGCTATCCCGCCGCGGAGAATAAGCCATGTGGCAACGGCTCCCAAGGCGATTCCGAGCAGTAGCATGACGATATATTGGATGGCTTCCATGACAATAATCCCCACCGGTCACACGGTTCATAATCCTAAACGTGAAAATAACGCGTTTCATCAAATGCACGAAGGAAATCTTCACGAGCGATTCCGGCTTGGGTACAAATCATTCGTAGTGTTGAACCTTTAATGAATCTATGGGAAGGCATGGTCAGAGGAGTAAATGTACCATCTGGTTCGCGGCGCCGCATTTGTAAGTGTTCTCGATCACGCACAAGTTCAAATCCCAACTTTTCCAAAGCCGAAATTACCTGTCTTTTTGGAGCGTCACGAGGGAATTTACCCATTAAATCGGCACCTCCGCTTCGGCAATAAAAGCTTCTATGGCGGAAGTTGCCTCTTGAAGGCAATCAGGTCCGAATTCGCTGAGATGAGCGCGAATGGCTGAGGTGACATCGGCTAATGCCTCGTGATAGGAATCGCCCTGCCCGATCACAATCCCTTTCATGCCCAAAGGATAGGCAATATAGCCGTCCTCCATCCTTTCTATAATCACTTTTACTCGATTTGTACGGGTAGCTGGTTCGATGCTCATAATAAATTTCCTACCTGTTATTCCCCGTCTTATTTCAAGTATATACTCTAATATGTCATCAATTCAAGACTCTTCGAAATACATATTCAATCCGGCCGAGACATTTTATCCAACGGGCCGATTGTCAGCGTGGCGCATTTTGATAAGGGATATTTCTTCAAAACATCGTGAATTTGCATCAAGGATATATCGGCGATGGCGTCCAGTTCCTCGTCTACTGAGCGGTATTCGCGGCGGTAGACCCACTGGCTGCCCAGGGCGAAGAGCCGGCCGCGGGGACGCTCGGAGGAGAGCACAATGCGCGAGCGGATCTTGTTTTTGGCCTGGACCAGCTCCTCCTCGGTGAGTCCCTTTGTTTCGGCGAGTCGATAAACGTTCAAGATGGCTTGCAGATTGTCGGCCGCGCAATTCGGCTCGCAACTCATGTAGGTGATCATCAGGCCCGAGCCTTGATATTCGCAGTGGCTTAAGGTGACTTGTTCGGCCAGGCCGGGATCGACCAATTCCCAGTATAAGCGGCTGCCGCTGTCGTCGCCGAGGATTGTGGCCAGGAGTTTGGCGGCGTAGCGGTCGGGGTCCTCGGCCGCCGGGGAGGAGGAAAGTTCGATCACATACTGCTGCGTGGCGATTTCCTTGCAGAGCACCTCGAATTTCAGATTCGGCAGGGCCTTGGATATCTCGCGTTGTGACGGAATCAGTCGCCAATGTCCGCAGCATTGCGCGGTTGTATCGACCAATGCGGCGAAATCGATCCGCCCGGCGGCGGCCAGCACGATATTGCCCGGGCTGTATCGGGAGTCGAAATAATCGCGCATGGCGGAGACCGTAAGATCGGCGATGCTTTTAGCTGTTCCCAGCACGCTTCGGCCCAGGGGGTGGGCGCCGAAGAAAGCGGCGCGGCATTTTTCGTCGGCCCCAAATGGCGGCTGATCCTCATACATCTTGATCTCCTCGAGGATCACCTGTTTTTCGGTGTTGAAATCCTGTTCGCGGAGCGAGGGGCGGAGGATGTCGGCCAAAAGCGCCACGACTTTGTGCTGGTACTCGGGCAGAATCGCCGCGTAGTAGACCGTGGTTTCCTCAGTGGTGCCGGCGTTGTAATGCGCACCCATTTCGTCGAACTGGCGATTCACGTCGTCGGCCGAGCGGGTGGGCGTGCCCTTGAACATCATGTGTTCGAGGAAATGGCTCACGCCGGCCAGTGCGTCGGTTTCATCGCGGGCGCCGGTTTTGACGAAGAACCCAAAGGCCGACGAATGGGCCTCGCCGTCGCACTCGGCCACGATTTCCAGGCCGTTTGAGAGCGTATGTTTACAAAATTCCATCGGGCGTCTCCAACTGGCGCGGTCCAAGCGTGACCACGGTGAAATCTCGCGGCGGATGTTCCTTCAAATAAGCATTGATGCTTTGGCTGGACAAGGCGTCGATCAATTGTTCCACTTCGTCCAGCGTGCGGGCGCGGCCGAGATGATACCAATCGAAAGCGATCGAGGAACTTCTGGCCGAGGACGATTCCTGCTGCATGACCAGCGCGCTTTTGATGCGGGCCTTCAGCCGGTCGAGTTCGCCCTCTTGGATGCCGTCGGCCAGGCGCACGAGTTCGCCCAGGGTGACGTTCAGGGTTTCCTGTGCCCGGTCGGCGCTGGTTCCGGCATAGCAAAAAACGCCTCCGCGATGCCGTAGCGTGTGATACGCGGCATAAACGCTGTAGCACAAACCGCGGCGTTCGCGGACCTCGGTGAACAATCGGGCGCTCATGCCGCCGCTTAGAACGCCGACCGCTCCCCAGGCTTGAAAATACTCGGGATGCCGATAGGGCACGCTGGAATAGGCGATGCCGATTTGCGTTTGGTTCGACTCGTAAGGGAAATGCTTGTAACGGCCCGCGGCGGGTTGTTCATCGATAGATTCAGTCGCGCCGGGAGTCCAATCGCCCAGCAAGCGGCCGACAAGGTCCTTCAGACTGTCCCAGTCCACCCGGCCGGACACGCCGAGGATGGTTCCCTTGGGTTGAAAATGCCGGCGATAATGCAGGCGGATATCGTTCAAAGTGGTATCCAAGACGGCCTTTTCCTCGCCTTGCGGAGGCCGGCCCCAAGGCAGGGGATAATGGCGGCGGCGCAATTCGAGCATGACCTTTTGGGCGGGCTCATCCTCGACTGCGTGCAACTCCTGCAACATGCCCAGACGCCCGGCCTCAAGTTGGTCGTCCGGCAGGTGGGCGCTCAGCAAGACGTCGGCATAGATGGACAAGGCGGCGGGCAGGTTTTCGGCCAGGGTAGCGCCGCTGAAACTGGTATGGGCGTTCGACACGGATTCGCTGCGTTCCACGCCCAGGTTATCCAGGTCGAGGATGAACTGCCGGCTGTCGCGCGGACCCGCACCGCGCAGGGTCATTTCGCAGGTGAATCCGCTTAGCCCGGAGCGATCCGTTGGGTCGTGCACGGAGCCGGCGGGCACAAGAAACGTAAATGCCGCCGACTTAAGCGACGGCCTGGGTTCGGCAACTAGTGCCAGGCCGTTGGGAAAAACATGGGAATATATGGATGCGGTCACTTTGGGAGTATTCGGTTATTGGTTTTCAGTTTTAAGTTTTCAGTTGTCAGTGGGCAGCAGACAATGACACTAAGTTTGTATTGACTGAAGTTTTTACAAATTAGTCCCCTCTCCCTTTGGGAGAGGGTTAGGGTGAGGGCAGTTGGCCGAAAAACATATTGCCTTGTTTAATTGCTTTCCTTAACTGAACTTTCGCAGATTTTATGATGGAAATTGATAGTGAAAACAGGACGGGGTTCCTTGTAAACTTTGTGTGGTTAAACGCAAAGGACAAGGAGGTCCCCAT
>JBEKFZ010000112.1:0-12919 GCA_050013075.1 Thermoguttaceae bacterium
CGCCCTTTCGCGTTCCAAAAGCAGCGTTCGCTTTGTGCCGTAGACGATTTCGCCGTAACCGCCGAAAGCGTTGCCGTTTACCGCGGCGTATTGCACGCCGATTTTATTTCGATTCTTCAAGGGATCTTTTGCATCGTAGCCCGGGGCCGGAAATTCCAGGATGCAGTAGATATGTTCGTCGGCTTCGCGGTCGGGCGGAAAAAGCGGCCGGCCGGACGAGGCCGCAATCGTAAGCGGAATCTGTTTTTTGCCGCCGTGCGCTGCCGCGACATAGAGACCGGCCGCGTCGAACTGATGGCCGCCCAACTCGCCCATCAAGCCCGCTCCGGTCCGATCCCACAAACGCCAGCGGATCAACTCTTCGATGGGCGGGGCGTTGTATAGAACCTTTCCCGAGGCGTCCTTGATCTGCTGATTTTGATATCCGTACTTATCTGCCTCGACCATCTTATCGGCGATTTGGGCTTTGAGTTGATCGACTCTTGCCCGCCAAAGGTCGATATCCCGGCCGTCGGCCTTGTCCAGTTCTTTTTGCCAGTTTTTCAGTTTTTTTACAAGCTCTTCGCCATGGGGATCTTTGGCTTTTACGTCGGGCGGAAGGGGCGGCTGCCAGGTATCGTTTCCGGGCATGTTGCCCCGATGCCACTGTGCGCGAATGTAATGAACCTCGCCCAATAGTCCCTGCCTGATCGATTCCACGGCGTTGGTATACAAAATGTTGTAGTGCCGCTGATGCCCGACTGCCAGCAGTAAATCGGTTTGCTTTGCCGTCCGGGCCATTTCCTTGCACTCGTGGACGCTGTGGCCCATTAGCTTCTCGGACAGCACGTGCACGCCGGCCTTCATGGCCGCAACGGCCGCCTCGGCGTGCAGGTGCAAGGGCAAAGCGATGATCACCGCTTCCAAGCCGTCGGCCTTGGCGTTTTTGATCAACTCCTGATAAGCGCCGTACACCTTCACGTGTTTGCAGGCTTGGATTTCGCTTTTCCATCCGTATTTTGCCAAAAGCCCGGGCTTGAATTTCAAGGCGTCGTCGCTGTAATGATCGCCGTAAAAAGCCCGCCGGATACTATAAGGCCGGATGTCGGCGATCGATTTCACCTCGACAAAGTCGGGATTGATGGCCCCTATGAGCACGCCGCAATGGTCGCCCGTGCCGATCACCCCTACCCTGACCGGCGAGCCAAGAGCTTTTTCGTAACCATAATAAAAGGCCCCCAAGCCCCCGCCCACAACCACGCCCGCCGCTACGGCGCCCTTGAGAAAATCGCGGCGGCAGAAATCGCCGGCAGCCGGTTTCTGACTTTGCGGGCTGGTTGTTTTGCTATCGGGTTTGGACGTCATTTTTTAATTTCCGCGAAACAAGTTTATCGAGTCTCATGTAATGTCGCGTTTTCGTCTCAGAGCCGGGCCGTGTCGGCCCGGAATTACCGGGGCGACACGCCCCGGCTCTGTTTTTTAATGCGACATTCTTTTTCTGACATTCAATAAACGCTAGTATCTCAAAATTTCTTACAAAACGGTTTTACGATCCAACGATGTATAAAAAAGTCGAGTCCGCCCCAGCGGCCCGCGGCCGTGGTGGCTATTACCAGCAAGGCAACCATCTCGATAAAATCCTTGTTCACCAACAGGGCGTGACCGACAATGGCCGGATCGGGGGGATAGATCGTGGGCCAGGCCGGTTGGGTCATCACCACCATGCACATAAACGCCGCTCCGCCCAAGGCCGCCAGCCTGGTGAACAATCCCAGCACCAGGCACAATCCGATGGCGGTCAGTCCGTAAGTGACCGCGAAGTTGATCTGCTCCATGCGTCCCCACTGCCAGATTTTCCAATTGCCGGGCATGGAGGCCGCTTTTTCCCGCTGCTTATCGTCTATCATCAATTCGAACAAAGCGTTTTTGTACGATTCTTCACGGCCTTCGATTTCCTTGATCCACACCTCGGCTTCACGGCGCAATTGCATCATCCGCTCCCAACGGCGCTGTTTTTGGAAAGGCGCGTCCTGGGCGGCTTCCGGACTGTTCTCGAATCGGTCCAGCGATTCGAAATAGGCCTGGATGCGATCCAGATTGGCGGCGAAATAGGCATCCAGCGATTTTTTAAATTCGATATAGGTTTTTTCGGCGTCTGTTTCGAATCGTTGATGAGCCCCCGCGGCGGCCTGATCCGTTTCATCCCGCGGTTTTAGATAATCCACCAGATTCTGCCGATATTCGTTCCAGCGCGCGGCGATAGGGTCGGAGTCGATCCGCTTTTTTCCCTTTTCGTCGGTAATGATATGCAGGCGCCGGCGGCCGTTAATATCGGGAACCATGGCATAAAAAAACCCCGCCAATGGACCTTTCGCCTGAGTTAGAAAAGTCTCGGCCGTGAACTGATCGCGGTGTTCGATCTTCCACAGGCCTTCGTAAAGAAAATGACAACCCAGACACAACCTCAGCGCTACCAACGCCGATACCGTCAGCAGGCCTATTGCAAACTTATTGTCGCGTTTATTTTCGTTCAGACTACACCTCCTTAGCCCGGACGCTAATAGTGCGTTTTTCAGCGACTTGTATCAAAGCCTTTATGAAATTGCACTAAACTTGTATTTTATCTCCTTCAGCATTACTCTGCCAGGATGTATTATTAGATTCCAACCCCACCACCAATACCGGGGGCTAAAACGGCGAACCTGTTTGTTTTTCGCCGGTGGAAGAAAAATATAGCCACCCAGCCGGGAAAATGCCGTAGAATGCCACCCATCTTGGTTGAACTTTGGGGCATGATACAATACACACCCGGGGCTAAATAAGTCCATTTTTTAACATCTTACACATTGATTTTGCCATGCGGATCGTACTTTGCTATCCTGTTGAAACGAAACACATCGCCCAAATTGCCGCAGCTATGCCCGACGTCGAGATCATCGACGCCGGGCAGGAACACGTTGCCGAGCAGCTTTTTACGGCGGATATCTTCTGCGGTCACGCCAAAGTGCCCGTGGATTGGGACGGAGTGGTGCGCCAAGGCCGATTGCGATGGATTCAATCCTCGGCCGCCGGCATGGACCACTGCCTGGTGCCGTCGGTCATTGCGTCGGACATCGTTGTCACCAGCGCGTCGGGCGTATTGGCCGATCAAGTCGCCGAACACACCATTGCGTTGATTACGGCCTGGACCCGCGGTTTGCCCGTGTTCTTCCGGGCACAGCAGAAAAAGGAATTCATCCGCCGGCCAACCCGTGATCTTACCCGCGCTACGGTGGGCATTGTGGGACTGGGCGGCAACGGTCGGCGCTTGGTCGAGTTGCTTGCACCTTTTCAAACGCGAATTCTAGCTACCGATTTATTTCCAATCGATAAGCCGGACGCAGTCGAAACTCTTTGGCCGGCCGATCGCCTGAGCGATCTGCTTCCCCTGGCCGATATCCTTGTATTATCCTTGCCGCTTTATGCCCAAACCAAAAACATGTTTAACGCCGCAGCATTGGCAAAGATGAAACCTGGCTCTCTGCTGGTGAATATGGCCCGGGGTCCGTTGGTCGTGCACGACGACCTGGTCGCGGCGTTGGAAAGCGGTCATCTGGCCGGGGCGGTAATGGATGTCACCGAACCGGAGCCATTACCCCCAATCTGCCGCCTTTGGGATATGCCCAACGTCATTATCACCCCACACGTGGGTGGCCAGGCGGCATGGCGGATCGATACCATGACCGAGTTGTTTTGCCGCAACCTTGAACGTTGGCGGGCCAATCTGCCGTTGATCAACTATTTATCCGACAAACACTTAGGTTTTCCTATCCGCGGCGGTGGGTACCCAATTTGGAGATAAAGTCCCAAATGTATTAGTTGTTAAAGATGAAATGATTGCGCAATATGTAACAATTATTACGCATCATTTTATTGACAAAGAATTTAATTCCATTATCTTGAAATCTATGGGCTGTTATTTATTAATACTTATAAATTTACGAGGATCCATCCATGATCCTCAAGGTGGAGGCTAATCGAAAGGTTTTTCGGAACAGAAAAGAGACTTTGCAGGTTGCCCTTGTTTCATCCCCGGGAAATAAGGACTGCCGGCGGTTTTTTAACCGTAATCCCACTTAAGTTCGTCTTGGAAAAGAGCGGATACACCGGCCTTAATTGAGCGGGTTTTCGCGATGAACCTTACCTCCAGAAATCGTAAAATGGAGCAGATATTGCCGGATCAGAGAAAAGGTTTTGTGTCATTTGGATTTTCTTTATTTCTTCGTTACAGGAGTAACTTACTATGATGCGAATTAAATTAACTTTATTGTGTTTGGTGCTTGCCACGCTCTGTGCAAATGTGCAAGCCGCCGATGATTTTTGGAATACTACCATTGATCACAGTAATTTTTCGCTTCCCGCCAACTGGAGTCTGGGCACTTTTCCGGCAACCACCGATATCGCCAGAATAGATAATGGCGCTATCGTCGACGTCCTCAGCGCGCCGCCTAGTCCAATTACAATGGGTCAACTATGGATTGGTTCAACCCTACCGACGGACCTCGTTCCAGGGGTTGGCACTCTCAATGACAGCGCTTACCAGATTGTTGCAAACAATTATGTCGTAGTCGGTGAAGGGTATACGCTCTCTACGCTCAATACCCCTCCTGATGCTACCAATAACATCGCTGGCGGAACAGGCACTCTCAACTTGTCGGGAACTGCCAAATTTTACCATATCTCGGCAGGTTACTTCAACGTCGGTGAAAATTCGGATTCAGGATCCACCGCTACTACTACAGGCTATGTGAATTTGTCAGGTAGTGCCGTCTTAAACAACTATTACGGCAGATTTATTCTGGGAAAAGGAGCAAACGGAATAGGCTACCTTCACATCCAAGATACTGCGATCCTAAACCTCAATGATGGTGAATTCGATAACATCGGTTTTGTCAACGGCGTAGGCATTGTCACCCAGGACGGCGGCACCGTCAACAAAATCGGCAGCAATTTTCTCCTGGTGGGAGGCTGGGGTGGAACCGGAACTTGGAATCTCAACGGAGGCACGCTTAATTCTACATCTAACCCGCTTGTTATGGGCGATGGAGAAAGTGGATCTACCTCTAAAGGCTATTTTTACCTAAACACCGGAGGCTTGCTAAATACAGTGGGCGTGCAAGCAGGATTATCGTGGGACACTACAGCCTGCACCGGCAATTTCTATTTCAACGGCGGCACGCTCCAAGCCTCCGCTTCCTCCACTAATTTCATGTCTAACGCTAACGGCACGGCTGCAATGAATGTGTACGTATCGACCAACGGGGCCAAAATCAATACCAACAACTTCAATATCACAATTGCCCAACAATTATCCACGGCTCCCACATTAACAACAGACGGAGGTTTGACCAAACTCGGCTCCGGCACCTTGACGCTTACGTCGTACCTCCAGTTCCTGGGCAACATCTCGGTTAACGCCGGTACGCTTCTAGTAACTTCCACGATCAATACCTCGCCCACCGCAACCGTCGCATCCGGCGCAACGCTGGGCGGAGGCAGAAATGGCTATCAGTGTTTTAATGACGTTGTGGTTAGCGCCCCGGTTTCCGGCGTGCGCGGGATCATCTCCCCAGGCGATCCCGCCACAGATAACGGCAGCGGTGCTGGCATCGGTACAATGTCGATGAACAATCTGACCATAACCGCCGCCGCATTGAATTTCCAAATCAATCCCGCTAACAGTAGCGATCAGATTAATCTCGGGACATACACTCTTACCGCCTCCAGCAGCGGCAGCTACAAAAACCTGTTCAACTTTACGCTGCTCAGCGCCGGCTCGGCAACGTCCCCCCCTTACACTATCCAACTGATCAAGTACGGCACCTTTACCGGCTCGATAAACGATTTTGCCCTGGCCGACGACTCCTTGGGCTCTTTCGACGCGGCGCTTGCTAACAATACAACGACCGACTCCATCGACCTCGTGTTGACCGCGTCCAACGAGTGGCAAGGCACGACAAACACCTATACCACCACTACCAATTGGAAAACCGGCTCGGTTCCCAAGAACCAGGGCAATAAGGCCGTTTTCGCTTCTTTGGGATCCATCCGTTCCGTCAATCTCGATATTTCACCCATCTTGGGTAAGCTCATTTTCAACAACGGTTCCGATTCCTATACTATCGATTCAACCACCAGCCAATCTATCACCTTGGATACCACGGTAGTGGCGGGACCGCAGGTTCTCTCTTATGCCGGCAGCCACCTAATCAAGGTGAACGTGGCCATGAACCAAAACACGCTCTTCAACGTGGACGACGATACCCTCTACTCCCCCAGCACCGTCGATACATTGACCTTGAGCGGAGTCCTTAGCGGTCCCACTCAGTCCATTACTAAGACCGGCTCGGGCAATTTGGTCCTTTCTAATGCGAACACATACGGCGGTTCCACCACGGTAAGCGGCGGTACCCTCGAGCTCGACGGCTCCAACACCTACACTGGCCCGACCACCGTGACCAACGCCGCGTTGATCGCAAAATCAATCGCTGCCACAGGTGTGTCAAGCTCGATCGGCGCCCCCACGAGTACTGATCCCTCCTATTTGGCGCTCAACACCTCAACCTTAACATATACCGGAACAACGGCAGTCACCACCGATCGAGGTATCACATTGGCCAATGCCGTCACGATCGACACCGTGAAAGACCTCACCTTCAACGGACCGGCCGTGATGGGAGGGTCGGGCGTGACCCTCAA
The DNA here is from genome assembly GCA_050013075.1 of Thermoguttaceae bacterium. GTDB lineage: Bacteria > Planctomycetota > Planctomycetia > Pirellulales > Thermoguttaceae > JBEKIK01. Next base: position 6,718 of record JBEKFZ010000112.1, read on the forward strand.
CACGCCGAGCGCCGGAATGATCACTCTCGGCGGACAGATCACATCTGCCCCCGTACCTTTTACTAAAACCGGCCCCGGCACGCTCACGTATACCTCCGCCTCAGGGGTGATTAACACGATCTCCCAGGGAGGCGGCATCGCTTATACCATTCTAAACGGCAGCGTGATTATCGCGGGCGCAGACAACACGACGGAGTATGATGTTCCAAACGGCGAGCTTACTGTCGGCTGGAACAGCGAGAACCATCCGGTCAGCTTGACCGTTAGCGGCGGTACTGTGAACGTCGGTCAATGGTTCTCCGTTGGCACTGGTAATCAATTGACATCGACGTTGACCATGACCGGCGGTGCGATCAACGCCCAACACGTCTCGATAGGTTTTGCGAGTGGTAACGCTACTGGCGGCACACAGGTCGTCTCTCTGTCCGGTAATTCGTCGGTGAATGCAAGCCTCACTAATTTTTGGATTGGAGAATCCGCCGGCTGTCATACTACAGTCGGTCTTAACGACAATGCCCAGATGTCTAGTGGTGCATTTATGAGCATCGGTCTGAACGGTACAGCCACCGTCACAGTCAACGGCCCTGGAGCAACGCTGTCGACGGTAACCGATTTGAACGTCGGCGACGGAGCGACGGCTAACGGCACCCTCAATCTACAAAATGGGGCCGTGCAAACATCCGTTTTATGGGTCGGCAAAACCTCTGGCGCCGTCGGCCTCGTGACCCAATCCGGCGGTACGTTGACAGCAGCCACGGACTTCAGAATTGGCGATGGAAGTACCGGTACCTATAATCAAACCGGCGGCACTGTAACGGCCAGCTATCTCCGCATGGCAGTGGTAGCAACCGGATCAGGCACCTATAACCTTTCCGCTGGCACGGCCAACTTCACCACCACTGGCATACAAGATGCCGATATTGGATCCCTCGGCACCGGCACGCTCAATGTTAGCGGTACGGGCTCTATCTCCGTGCCGCCACTCTATCTAGGCTGCTCGTACTGGACCGTAACCACCCCCACCACTGATGGAGGCACCGGAAATATAACCGTTTCCGGCGGCGGCAGTTTGACAGTAACCGGGAACATTATCGGAAGCAGCAATACCGGAACAGGTAACATCAATCTCAATGGCGGCACTTTAACCACAACCGGCATTGGGAAGGCAGCCGCGCCTGGTACTGGTGGCATATTGAATGTCTACTTCAACGGCGGCGTGCTCAAGGCCGGCGCTTCGGATAATCCCACCGGCGGCACGTACTTTTTAACAGGTCTCACAGTCGCCAACGTCCAGTCTAGCGGGGCCATAATCGACACCAACAACTTCAATGTCACGATTAACCAAATCCTTGCAGCCGATACGGGCAGTCCCGGCGGCGGACTTACTAAAGTCGGCTCCGGCACCCTAACCCTAAGCACTGTGAACACCTACACCGGCGGCACGATCATCAACGCTGGCACTCTGTCCGTTGCCACCAACCTCAATCTTGGCGCCGCCGCCGGCCGCGTGGTTATTAACGGCGGCACGCTAAAGGTTGCCACCGGCAGCACAGGGCTAATTATGGCCCGGCCGCTTTCCGTGGGCCCCAGCAGCGGCGTCGCTGCTTGCGGGGTCTACCCGGCAGAATTCCAGGGCAGCAGTAATACGGGCTGGTTAGGCGGCACACTCGATGTCACCGGCGGTTCCGGCAGTCACCTAGCGTTCAAGCGCACGGCCGGCAGCACAACAACCGTCTCCGGTTCGCCGATCATCGAGATCAACGCCGGCGCCACGGTGCAGTTGGGAGGGACCGTCGCCGCCACCTATGACCCGGTCTCCGGCCTGGCCGTGAGCATTGTCAACTACAGCACCTTGGATGTCACCGGTACCAACCAGAGGGTAGGTGCGATCACGGGCAGCGGATCAACGTTCGTCGATAGCGGTGCAAACTTGACCGCCTCATCGATTGTTCAGGACACCCTAACCATCGGCTCCGGGCCGACCTTGGCCTTTGACCCGTCGATCTCCGACGGCTCGACATCAGGCTCGTCGTTTTCGGCGGCATCGAGTTCGTCGTTGACCGCGGTTCCCGAACCGGGCTCGTTAGTGCTCTTGGCGATGGCCGTATTGGCGGCCGCCTTCGCCGCGTGGAGCAGGAAAAAACATTGAACAACTAGTATATCTTTCCGCTCTCTCATAAGCGGAGGATAAAGGTAAAATTATTCCCGCCTGTCGAACCCCTTCGGCAGGCGGGAATATGTCTTTCTTGGATAAAAAATGATTTAAACCCACTTCATACACGGCAATCAGTAAGTAACATGGTATAAAATTGTTTCGCTCACCCATTACTTATATGTATTCAATACCCCCTAATTGTGTTAATCGGCCAAATATTCCTCTAGACGACCGGGTACTTGAAAAGTTAAAATAGGGTGAGTTTATAAACGCCAGTTTTCTCTCCTGATAAGCGAGTTTGGATATTCAATCTTGCTTCCCGGCAGAGCGATTTTAGGCTCGGAGGCCTGACAAAAACCTGCTCTGCACGCCAGGTTTAGTTCTTCAACTAAAGGTGTCTCATGTGCAGCACGACATTCCTCGAGGGAAGCGCCACCAGGACCTGGGGCGGGCATCAGGTTACCCGTTGTCCGGACGAACTATTGACCCGTTACCGCGGCATCTTGGAAGAACAACGCCTCAGTTGGACCCAGCATCATCGGCTGATGAAGTTGTTGGGATCCGGAGGACAGGGGGTCGTTTATTTGACCGAGCGTCGCGGAACGGACGGTTTTACGCTGCCGGTGGCGCTGAAAGTCTTTTCGCCCGAACGTTACGAAGACGAACGCGCTTACGACGAAGCCATGGGCCGGATGGCCCATGTCGCCGGGCGCGTGGCCCAAATCCAACAGGACAACCTGCTGGACGTGCATAACTGGGTCGAGCGCGACCGCATCCGCATGATGGAGATGGAATGGGTCGACGGTTTCGACCTTGCCCGGCTGTTGACGCGCAAGATGCTCGATCAGGTTCATCATCGCGTCAGCAATAAACGTTGGGATTACATTAACCAGGTGATTGTCATCGAAGGGCCGATCCAGCCCCGGCTGAAGCCGGGCATCGCCATGGCCGTGGTCCGCGATTGCCTGGCGGCCTTGGCGGCCCTGCATCGCGAAGGCATCGTACACGGCGATTTAAAACCCCCGAACATCATGCTCAAACGCACCGGTAACGCCAAGATGGTGGATCTAGGTTCCGCGATCGACCTGGAGCAAAAACCGTCACGGCGCACCTGTACGCCCACTTATGCCGCTCCCGAGGTCTTGGAAGGCGGCGACTGCACCCCGCGCAGCGACCTGGCCAGCTTGGGCTACGTGCTAATTGAAATGCTTTCCGGGGCGCCCACGTTCTCCGGGCTTACGAATTTCCGCGATCTTTTGGAGGCCAAGCGATTCCTCGCACAACGCCTGCCCCACATCCTGCCCGAGGAAATAGTCCGCAACGACCTGTTGATGAATTTCTGCCGCGGGCTGGTTGCGCCCGATCCCATGCGGCGCTTCCCCAGCGCCGAGGCGGCCGATTTGGTAAAGGAAGGGGCCGCCAGTTTCCATAGGCAACTCATTAAGGTCGATTTGGCCAGCGAGTACGACAACGAAATCCGTCTCTGGCTGGAAGAAATCAAAGAACTGGATTAATCCATAGATCAGATCGCAACATGCGTGTGAGGCACGCATCGGTCTAGAACGACGATCGTTGCATCGCCGGAATTTCATGTCCATCAGTAGCGGCCTTACGCTTTGGGAGGCGTATCAAAAGCGAGTGCTAGCGGCCACAAGTCCCGAAAATCGGATAATCGCCGTCTACACATATCCAATTTTATACGAGGAAGTATGTTCCCAGGCGGGGCCGGTTTACCATAAGGCAAAAAGATCAAGACCACTAGGAGCAGCCCGATGCTGATTTCCCTTCACTTTTCAAAAACGGCCGGGACGAGTTTCGGAAAATCCTTGAAGGAATATTTTGGAACCCGGTTTCGCCGGGACGACGACTATCCCATCCACCAATCGGTTTGGCAGCGCAATCAGAAGGCTATTAAGCTATGTGCGATAAATACCGTCCGGTCCTTTGCCGGTATTGACTGTATTCATGGCCATTTTCTTCCGCTGAAGTATTTTGGACTTTCCGTGCGAATCCCGACTTGGTTCATAACATGGTTGCGCGATCCCGTCGAAAGGCTTGCTTCGCATTATAATTTTTGGCTCCGGATGTACTCGCCGAACACCGCGTTACCTTTGCATCGCAGAGTTGTGGAAGAGGGCTGGTCTTTTGAAAAGTTTTGCTTTTCCCCGGAATTGAGAAATTATTACCACAGTTTCCTGTGGGGATTTCCTTTGCGGGGTTTTGCGTTTGTGGGTATCACCGAGCATTATATAGAGGATTTCGTTTTCTTTTCGGATAAATTCTTGACTGGTAAAACGCCAATGTTCTCGGAGAACGTCAATCCCGAACGCAACAACAACCAGTACGTCACCAACACGGCATTGCGACGGCGGATTGAAGCCTTCCATGCCCTCGACATGCGTCTATACAATCAGGCTTGTGAGTTACGACGGAAGCGGCTCGTTAGTAGTATTAATCGTCGAGTATTTTTACCGCCAAAGGCGGCATGAACAAATATAAAAGGGGTCAGTACTATTTTCCTTTTTGTTCTTTTTTTATTCCAAGGACTATAAGAAAAAAAGTTCTGCCACCTTTTTTCTATAACGCTATCCGCCGGCCTTCCTGATGGCTGCGGCGCGCCTCGCGCACGATGTACAACGCCCGGTAGGCGTCCTCCAAGTCGCTAGTCAGGCGGACCAGACTGGTCACCGCCCGATAAAACTGGGTCAACATTTGTTCGCCGATGGGGCGTTCGCTGTCCAACGATTCCACGTGCCGTCCGGCCTCGTCGAACCACACCAGCGTGGCGGGCAGATCGACAAAAGCGATGCCGTTCTCGCAGGAAACCTGCATGTACGCCAGCGGCCGGTATGTGATCGCCTCCTGCCAATCGGGGGGAATGTAGCGCCCGCAGCTTATTTGCGCCACCGGCCCCGAACCGGGATGAACGACTTCGGAAAAGTCGAGACTCATCATTTGATAGTCGTCGTCCGCGGCATTGCAGCCGGTGCGGTGCATCAACCCGGTCACTAAAGTCGGCTGCCGATCGATCACGTAACAACACCAATCCACCAATTCCACCAGGTGCTGAGTTGAAAAATGATCGGGTGGGCGAACCGGCAAACAATGACTGGAATTTGGGGCGGCCGAACGCTGATGACAGAACACCAAACGCGGCGCGCCTAGGCGGGTGGCAATCAATTCTTTAAGCCGGATTGTGGCCGGCGAATGGCGGCGGGGAAATTCGGCCATGAAGGCTATGCCCGATTCCACCACCCGGGTTTTAACCAGTTGAGCTTCCTCGAATTCCAAGTCCAAACCGGCCGCGCAGTAGACCGCTTTGCCCGATTCGCACGCCGCCAGGATTGGCAACGCCCCATACCACTGCGGCGAAAGCAGCAGAACGGCGTCGATATCTTCACGCATGGCAAGGGTGCGATATCCGTCCACGGCATCGGCGTTGAATTCGGCCGCGACTTGTTCAGCCCTGTGGGCCACTTGATCGCAAACCGCGTGGACCTCGAATCGATCGGACATCGTACGCAGCGCCGGAGCATGACGTGTTTGCCACACGTCTCCTAACCCCACCAATCCGATGCGAAGTTTCATAATCCTAATTCCGTTTTAAAAATATTATAAACAAATTTTATTGTTATATTTGTGTTTACAAATCCCATTGCTAGTTTATTATATCGTCTCCTAATTATTTTTCTCAATCGGTTGTTTTCCGAACTTCCTGTAAAACAGAGACTTACGTCTATTTTCCAGAAAAAAATGCAAACAAAATAATTTTTTTATCCTAACTTGATTTATAGCTAAACTGGTCAATTGGTGGGGTAAATAAATTATCTAAATTATCCAGGCGTTAAAATTCCCGGCGCCCCCCTTGTCATTTTTCTTGACCCAAGTACATTCTCAATAACCTCGCGTGGGTAAGAAATTCAATTAAGGCGCCCGTATCCCAGCCAAAAGCATGTTTTTCATAACGGACGCCTGACAACTTCCCCACCAAACATCCTGCCTTGAAAAAAAAGAAAAAGGAGACTATTACAATGACGCTTACACTCT
>JBEKFZ010000113.1:0-12702 GCA_050013075.1 Thermoguttaceae bacterium
GCAACATCATCCGCGCCGAATTTTTGGCCGCTGCCAGTTGCCGACGCCTGCCGCGAAAAATTCGCGCCCTCGTCAATCAACTGCTCGGCCTTGCAAATTAATGTGATCATTTTTTAGGAAAGTGCAGACCTTTTTATAGGGGGCAGAAATATGTTTGAACAAACAAAAATTGATGAGGCAAGATACTTTCTATCGAAAATGGAAGTCTCTCTCAATGATCGTAAATCTTTTTGCTATGAGTTGAGTGCGTTTCTCTCTGCTTCGCGATCCGTCTTGCAGTATGTATTCGAAGAAGTTGGAGGAAATACTGGATCAAAACCTAGAGATAAATTGTGGTACGACACACAAGTCGCCAATAATCCCATTTTCAAATTCTTTAAAGACAAGCGAGATGTTTCTGTACATGAAACACCAGTATCACCTACAGCGATTATAAATATCTCGGTTACCCATACTCTTCATATTTCTGATTCAGTTGCAGTTGAGGTACAGGATAAAGATTTAAAGATCGTTCCTGAGGCAACAATAACTCCAACTCCACCAACTGGCATGGAACCTCAACCTGTTTCCGCCTCATATGAATACAATTTCCCTGATTGGGCAGGACCAGAAGATGTTTTGATTTTATGTAAAAAATACCTGGATGAACTTGACATTTTTATAAAGGATGGCATCGGTCAAGGATTCTTGTCAAAAGCATAATTCCAAAGGTTTTTTACCGGGGCATGAAAATTTCATGTGAACGAACCGTTCTGACATTGGCCAACAAGCAAACAAATCGCAAACCAGGGGGGATTAACGTTGGATATTAGGCTACTTGATGAATTCGTCCATTTGATGTAGTCTACATATATGCCTGTTGTTAGCAGATTTTTTGGTATCGCTATAGCTTTTTATTGGGAAGATCATCTTCCGCCTCATTTCCACGCGAAGTATAGCGGCGATGAAGCCATGATTGACATCCGCACTGGAGAGGTCCTACGAGGCGATCTTTCTAAGCGTTCATTGGCTCTGGTGCAGGAATGGCGTAAGATGCACACAAGCGAATTGTTGGAAGATTGGGAACGCGCCAAACAACGCAAACCGCTGGTATACATTTCGCCTTTGGAGTAATCGATGATTTTGCATGTTATTGAAGCCCAATACGAACGAGATTACATACTGCGTCTTAAGTTTAACGACGGCGCGGAGGGGCTAGTCGATCTTGCCGACCAACTTTACGGGGAAATGTTCGAGCCGCTGAAAGACCTAAATAAGTTCCGATCTTTCATGGTCGATCCGGAACTAAACACCGTCGTCTGGGAAAACGGCGCCGATTTAGCACCGGAATTTCTTCATCAGCGCCTGCTGGTACCCACGCAATAATCATCTCATTTGGCGCAGGAAAACCTCATGTCCTACGGCGAAGTCCGCGATTTTCTGGCAAAACACACGGAGTTGATCGAGTTGATCGGTCCCGACGGCGCCCGGGTGGCCGTGGCCCCGAGATATCAAGGCCGGGTAATGACTTCAAGCTGCAATGGCCCGGATGGCATGAGCTTCGGGTTCGTCAATCGCGATTTCATCTCGGCCGGGATTCCCAACGAGCATTTCAACAACTACGGCGGCGAAGAACGCTTATGGATCTCGCCCGAGGGCGGGCAGTTCAGCCTGTGGTTCAAGCCCGGCGTTAAGCAGCAGACTCTAGCCGACTGGTTCACCCCGCCCGAGTTGAACGACGGCCCCTGGCCCGTCGTTTCGCGGGAAGACAATACGGCGGTGAGCATGGGGGTAAAAATGAAACTGCAAAACACCTCGGCCACGCGGTTCGACGTGGAAGTCGCCCGCGTCGTGCGCTTGCTTTCAGCAGCCGATTGCGGAAAACTCTTCGGCCCCTCGGCGGCCAAAACATTGTCGCAAACCGGCCTCAAAATGGCGGCTTATGAAACCAACAATCAAATAACCAACCTTGGCCCGGCCATGAGCAAGGAAAAAGGGCTGATTTCGATTTGGATGCTGGGCATGTTCAATGCGGGTCCGAAAACCGTAGTATTAGTACCTTATAAACCCGGCGATCCCTCGCAATTCAGCCCGGTGGTCCAGAGCGATTATTTTGGTAAAGTCCCGCCCGATCGCCTGAAAATACTCACGGAGGCGGTCCTGTTTCGCGCCGATGGCCTGTTCCGATCGAAGATCGGCACTTCGCAGCGCCGCGCCAGGGACATTGTCGGATCGATAGATTATCAGGCCAATGTACTCACGCTGGTGAAATTCAGCTTGCCCGACAACCCGGCGGATAATCTGTACATGAGCAACCTTTGGGACGGACAGCTTGCCCAGCCATACGTCGGCGACGTGATGAACAGCTACAACGACGGTCCTCCGGAGCCGGGGAAAAAGGGGATGGGCGCGTTTTACGAGCTTGAATCGCTTTCGCCCGCCAAGGAACTCAAGACCGGCGAATCCATCTCGCATAAAAACGTTACCGTTCATATCCAAGCCGACCGGGACGCGCTGGCCCGATTGGCCCGGGATATTCTCGGCGTCGATCTGGAAAAAGTCCGCAAGGAAATGCAACTTTAATGATGAATGTGGAATTATGAATGATGAATAAAAAAAACCGCTTGCGGTTTTGCGATGCTGGTATAAGTGGGCAGTAAACTGCCCACCCCCACATAATCCCCCAATTCCCAATCACTAATCCCCAATTCCAATCCCTAAAATGCTCCAGAGGGTTCTTGAAACCGAAGCCATGGACAGTGCTGAACAGGCGCTGGACTATGATTCAATGGACCACGCCGAGGTGAATCGGATTTTCGTGGCCGATTTGCTGGCGGCCGGCCCGGCTGCCGAGGACGGCGAAATCCTGGACTTGGGCACTGGCACGGCCTTGATACCCATCGAACTGTGCCGCATGGTTCCCAACGCCCGGGTGCTGGCTGTCGATGCGGCCGAACAGATGCTCGCCATCGGCCGGCGGAATGTGGAAAAGGCGGGTTTGGCCGGCCGCATCCGGCTGGAACGGGTGGATGCCAAACGGCTTCCTTATCGCGACGGGCAATTTGCCACGGTTATTTCCAATAGTATAATTCATCACCTTTCCCATCCCAGCGCGGCAATAAACGAGGCATGGCGCGTGACCACTTCAGGCGGATTGATTTTTTTCCGCGATCTGTTCCGTCCCGACAATGAGGTCGTGCTTCGCCATCTGGTCGAAACCTACGCGGCCGGGGCGAATCAGCACCAGCAACAAATGCTCGCCGATTCATTCCGCGCGGCCCTGACGGTGGAAGAAGTTCGCCAGTTGATTATTCCACTTAGAGCCCCGCCCGAAACGGTCCTCGCAACCAGCGACCGCCATTGGACCTGGGCAGTGCGGAAAGGCACAATAAAATAGTTCTGACCGTCCCCTCTCCCAAAGCAACATTATGCAACTGCTATCATGTTGTTTGGTGAGGATTGGTTGTATTTTACTGTATTTATAAGGAATTTTGCTTGAACCCATTTGCGAACACGTTTTATACGGCGAACCCAATTTGGCAATGGAGCCAGTCCGCCACCGAAGTTCGTCAGGTGAGCGAATTGTTGTTCAATATATTCTCGTTCCGCCATAAGAGCTTTGCCGAATTTGGTTTGCAACAAATTTATGGCACGCAATCGATCAGGATCATGGCTACGATGCCCCAGTCCTGTTCCTGGACGTTTACGTGGAGCTACTAACTGATGATTATATTGCCGAGCGAGAGCATACAGTGGATTGCTGTCATAAATGCTATCGCCCAGCAGATAGCCGCCTCCTTGAAGATCGGGGAGCATACGTTGAGTCATTTTCGTTTCACTTTCGTTCATTGGAGTCACACGCCATGTTAATGGGATCGGCCCATTACCCCAAACCGCAAAGATTTTATATCCCTTGGCCGGGCCGCGAACACTGTGCCCCCACTTGGCTTCCGGATCTTTGCTGTGCCCGCCGATTGGCAATGGCTTGGCATCGACGATTTTTACCCAACTTGTTGCCATTGTTGAAATTAGAACATATTGCTTTGTCACGGCATCGAGCAAGTATTCAACGCCAATGGAGTATAAACGGCGACTCATTGTCGATTGGGACGGCACATGTATATACATATTCCAGTTCATGGGCCAGTTTTTTAAATCCGTTGCCCAAAACGTTGGACGATCATGAATTACAGCCCATAAAAATACGCCAATAATTTCGCAGTCCTTATACAAACCGCGCGGCCAGCTCTTGTCGAGTTGGCATGCTAATACATACAATACCTTCCAGAGTTCCTGTTCCATATCTTGTCTCCTTGTAAGGATTTACTGAGACAATTATACGAACTGGAACTCATTTTTTTGCCCTCCCTGCTAGCAGTTGCATAATGTTGCAAAGGGAGAGGGGAGAAAAAAATAAACCTTCATTGATAACTGAAAACTGATAACTGAAAACTGATAACTGATAACTGATAACTGAAAACTGATAACTTACAACTGGAGCCTTCATGGTTGATCTGGCGGTTGATCTGCGGGACGTTGCCAAGACGTTTCAGCGCCGAGTACAGGCCCTGCGCGGGATTCAAATGCAGGTGCGGCCCGGGGAGATCTTCGGGCTTTTGGGTCCCAATGGGGCGGGCAAGAGCACGCTGGTCAAGATCATGATGACCGTTGTGCGCCCGACAAGGGCCGAGGGCACGATTTTGGGCCGCCCGATCGGGCACAAGCCGACCCTTGCGCGGGTAGGATACTTGCCCGAGCACCATCGCTTTCCGCCCTATCTCACGGGGCGGCAGGCCTTGGAGTTCTTTGCCGCGCTGGCGAAAGTGGACCGGCGTGTCCGCAAGCGACGCGCCGGCGAGTTGCTGGAAATTGTCGGCCTGGAAAAATGGGCCAACACGAAAGTTGGCGTGTACTCCAAAGGCATGCAACAGCGCATCGCCCTGGCCCAGGCCCTGGTAAACGACCCGGACCTGGTCGTGCTCGACGAGCCCACCGACGGACTGGATCCGGTCGGGCGGCGCGACGTCCGCGAGTTGCTCGTCCGGCTGCGCGCGGCGGGCAAGACAATCTTTTTGAATAGCCACCTCCTCAGCGAGGTCGAGTGCATGTGCGACCGCGTGGCCATCCTGTCGGCGGGCAAGGTGGTCCGCCAGGGCACGCTCAACGAACTGACCGCCGGCAGCGAGCATTTTGAAATCCAACTCCACGGTGAACCCAATGCCGCCATGCGCGAGGCAATACGGGCGTCGCTGCCGTGCAATTTGGCCGTGTGCGCGACGGTCGTATCCGCGGCTCCGGCCGGCCCGAGCGCGCTACTGCCCAAGGAAATGGCATCGCTTCCCACGGGCGAATCGATCGAGATCGTCGGCTGCACGCTGCGAATCGCCACCGGCGATCCGCTCAGGATTCAGCCCATAATCGACGCCTTGCGGAGCCGAGGGTTGGTAATTCGCGCTGTTCGACAGATGCGCCAGTCACTGGAAGACTTTTTTATACAGACGGTATCCGAGCAGCCGCAGGGTTCTCCGCCGCCGGGTACTTTGCCGCCGGCGCAAGCCCAAGGAGGTCGGCCATGACGCAAACCTGGGCCATTTTCCTGGAAGCCTACCGCAACCTGAACTCGAAAAAGTTGTTCTGGCTGGTGCTGAGCCTTTCCGTGCTGGTAGTGGTGGCCGTTGCCTGCATCGGAATCAACGAAAAAGGGCTGAAGGCCGCCTTCTGGCAGATCGACAATGATGTGGTCAACACAAAACAGATGCCGCCCGACCAATTCTATAAAATGATATTCGTGCAGGTCGGCATCGGTATATGGCTGTCCTGGCTGGCTACGATTTTAGCCGTAATCTCCACGGCCGGAATCTTTCCGGACCTGTTGACCAGCGGCTCGATCGACTTGTTCGTTTCCAAGCCGATTAGCCGCCTGCGCCTTTTCATCACCGAGTACGCTGCCGGTCTATTGTTCGTGGCATTGCAGGTAACGATCTTTAGCGCGGCGTGTTTTCTGGTAATAGGGCTGCGCGGCGGGGTGTGGGAGCCGGGACTATTTTTGGCCGTCCCGATTATGGTTTGTTTTTTCAGCTATTTGTTCTCCGTGAGTTCTTTACTGGGAGTCGTCACCCGGTCCACGGTGGCAGCCCTGCTTCTGACGCTCTTGTTTTGGTTCTTTGTGTGGGCGGTCGGGACGACGGAAAATACCTTGCTGATGTTCAAGACAATGCAAAAGCGAGGCGTGGATTTCGCCGCCGTCCAGGCAGAGGCGAATGCCAATAAACAGAAAACGGCCGATAAACCCAAGACGCTCGATACGCCCGAGCACCCGGCGGAAGCGCAGCCGGCCGACAAACCGAAAACGCCCGATACTCACCAGCACCCGGCGGAAGCACAGCCGGCCGACAAACCGAAAACGGACGCGGCGGGCGATTCCAACGATTCCCCAGCGCTCGACATTGCCCATCGCATCGTCTACGGCGTTAAGACCGTGCTGCCAAAGACCACGGAAACAATCGCGCTCTTGGAACGATCGCTGATGCGATTTGCCAAACTTCCCCAGCAGCCCCCAGGCCCTCAGACTAAGCAAATGCAGGCGGCTCAGTTGGAGTTCGTCGAAATCATCCACGGCCGATCCATCGCCTGGGTCGTGGGTACGTCGCTGGGCTTCGAGGTCTTTGTTCTATTCTGGGCGGCGGTGTTTTTCTGCCGCCGGGACTACTAATCGACCGTTTCAGGCGGGCGTGTCTGTGCTTACGTCGAATCGGCGGTAGGCCCAGGCTATCAAGGGGACTACAAGGCAGCCGCAAGACAGCAGTCCCAGCCACGACAATGTCAGGGCCGCGGCCCACGATCCGCCGGCGATCCAATAGCCGGCCGCGCCGAGCGCTGCGGCCGCCCCGCAACCCAGGGCCAGCGCGAACATCTTTACAAAAAACTCCATCATGGTCCGCCCAATGTGCTGCAAATCGCCGGGTGTGGCCGCCATTGCGCGGTTTGGGAAAAGCAGGAAGAAGAAATTGTCCACGCCGAACAAAAGGAAGTTAAACGGCGGCGAGAACAGCAATGCCGCCAGGAGCATTGTCCGCAAGTTTTGCACAAAAGCCGCAATGGCCGAAAAGAACAGGATGTGAATGGCCGTCATCAGCAGCACCGGCACGACCAGTTGCCCCAGGGCGATGGCAATCGGCCGCAACGGGAGCGACTTGGCCCAGTCCATGTAATCCAAGTCGCCGCGAAAATCAAATGCCACCGCCCGGGTCAAGAATATCGTAAGAAAGCATATCTGCGTAATGATGATCGCCACGGCCTCCGAGGATTTCTGCACCCGGGACAACAATGGCGCCGCGGCCACGGCCACGCACAAAACGATCATAAAGAAAAACAGCAGCCCGTGGACGCTCCTTATCGCGGTGGTGAGTTGCCGCCAGGCGATGGGGCCCGCTCCGCCGAGCCAGGGAAGCTGCCTTATCCGCCATGCCACCCGCGGCTTTACAACCACCCTGCCCGTGCTCCGCCGCCGCTGGAGCATGAGGTAACGTTTCTGGCTGGCCACCAGCGACGATTCCAGGTAATTCACGTCGATCCGAACCGCCAGGGCCAGCAGCGCCAGATCAATGGCCGCAGCAGCAGCCGCCCAGCCGATCAAGTCCGGCATAATCTTTTCGGCCGTGATTGTCCGGACGAACGGTTCCAGCGGCATTACAAGCCAAAACCAGACGGCCGAATTGAGCAAGCCGCGGGCCGCTTCATGGAAACCCCGGTCGAAAAAAGCGAAAAGCCAGCGCGCGGCGAATATGACCGCCAGGGCGAGGACGACAAACATCATCGCCTTCCTCGCGCGGGTGTACATCCGCTGGGCAAGCGTCTGACCGGCCAGCACCAGCGCGGTGGTAAGCAGTTGGATGAAGACTATCGTCAGGAAAGCGCCCAAAAAAGCCGCCGTCCAAAGGCTTGCATAACGCATCAGCATCATCGAGAAAATCAACGCGACAAACAACGACGCCACAATGCCGGATGACAATTTATAAAAAAGCAGTTGCCTGCGCGAGAACGGGCCGCTGAACAGGAAATCGACTTCGGCCGCCGTGAAATGGATTCCTTCCATGCGCGCGGCGCTGAGCACGGCCATCAGCGACAGTCCGAACAATGCCAGCGGCAGAACGTCGCGCAGCACCTGCAGATCCGCGTGGGGAGCGTGTCCGGCCACGAAGAAAATCATAAACTGTGGGCCAATCCATAACAACAGCGTTCCCAAGCCCAATATGAAGAAAACCGCGCCCCGGACCGTCTTGATGCCCCGAAACGACCGCCGCAATGCGCCCCGAAACCGAAATCTCAGCAGCTTGATCAACGCCTGGTCCATGGTCAGGTGCTCTGCGGTTCGATCATGAAATTCTCCCCTCTCCCTTTGGGAGAGGGGCAGGGGGTGAGGGCGTAAAAGGTTACATAAATAATATTTTGGGCATCTTCACGCGATCAGCCCTCACCCTAACCCTCTCCGGGCACCGACCGAAGGTTGGTCGGGAGAGGGGACTACTTTTACCAATTTCAAGATGCGCTTTTAGGTTCGGCCGGGGGTTCGATTGCGCGGAAAAAAACCTCTTCCAGCGAGGCCCAGGCGCCGGGGTCGGCAAAAGCCGTGCGGGCATCGTCCACGCGCCCGAAAAACAGCCGCTTGCCGCGATTCAGGATCAACAAGTGCGTGCAAACATCCTCGACCAGCGCCAGCAGATGGGAACTGATTACCACCGCCGCTCCGTCCCCGGCGCGCCGGATGATCGAGTCTTTGGCCGTGCGAATTCCCGTAGGGTCGAGTCCCGTAAGCGGCTCGTCGAACAGTATCGCCTCCGGATCGTGCAGATACGCGCAGGCAATGGCCGTTTTTTGTCTCATCCCGCGCGACAGTTCCTGGGCCGGGGCGTTGCGTTTCTCCACCAGCTCGAACTGTTGCAACAACTCCTCGGCCTTGGCCCGGAAATCGCCCAGGCGGTACGCGGCGGCCACGAACTCCAGGTGCTCCCACACCGTGAGCGACTCGAACAGTTTGGGGTCGTCGGGCACGTATGCCATCTTCCGCTTGGCGGCCACCGGATTAGCCGCCACGTCGTGTCCGGCCACGATCAGCCGGCCTTGGGTGGCGGGAATAATCCCGGCAACGGCCCGCAAGGTGGTCGTCTTACCCGCGCCGTTGGGTCCAACCAGGCCCAGAATTTCGCCCGGCCCCACGCGAAAACTCAGTCCCGCGACGGCCACCGTATCGCGATACATTTTGTGGAAATCGACGACTTCGATCAAACTCGGGAATCCCTTACTGAAAGCTGTTGATACTTAAACGAGCAATGTCATGGTATAAAAAAATAAATTCAATCAAGCCCACGGGTTGCACCTCGTGGGCTTAACCGGCGTTCATAGTATAACAGCGCGGCGATTGCTATGAAAGGGATTTGCCGCTATTTTACTTCGGGGATTTCCTTTTGCAGCTTCAACTCTAGCTCCTTAGTAACTCCTTTCGGTAAGTTAAGCGTTTGCGAAGCGGGCCGGTAGCCCGGCGATTGAACAGTCAAGGTGAAATCTTCGTTATTCAAGAGATAATTGGAGCGCCAGCGGCTGTCGTTCTGCCTAGTGAACGTTACCGTCGCTTTCTTCGTCACGTAATTACCAATCTCATCTACTACTTCACTAATGGGCAGAAATTCCTTGTTCTCCTCAGGGTACTCTGCGTTGATCTTCGCGTCCCGCACGGGTCCGCCCTTCTCGTCCACTACCTTGATAAGCAGAACAGGCGGTTTGTATGTCTGCCGTCCGACGTCCCAGTAAGTCCTACCGCCGACAACGAATCCCTGTGCCTTCCACCACGAATCATGGTCACGGTGCAACTGACTGTATGCTCGGCCGGCCTTTGATAGCGAGTCGCCGTCGCTAGTAAGAAATCTCAGTCTAGGGATCTGCTTGAGGTCGAGTTTGGCAATGTAGGTTTTGGCTTTCTCGGGGAATGCCTGAATTTCCTCGGGCGTGAATTGATCCAAGGGTTTAATGTTTCGGATCACACAGTTCTCACCATAGCCTCCTGGCATCAGAAGATCACCTCCGCCTCCGTAGAAGTATCGGCTTAGCGGGGTGCAAATCGGGTACACTTTCACCAAATCGTCCCCGACTCCGGATTCACGGCGTATTTCTTCCTCGGTTGGAGGCTCTGGTAGGTAAGCATCCACCGAAGTCCAATCCATGCGGCAGTTTTCATGGACGACCAAATCGAAGTTTTTTCCGGTGTCATTATTCCGACCTAGCCGGTCTTCCAGGAGGCACATAAGAGCTAACGACGCGGAGATGTGTGACTGGGAATGGCGAGAAGAACTAGGACTATCGAAGAAGAAAGTTTTCGTTGCATGGTATGGTGAGTATGGCTCCAATGCCTTTGACAGCCCCTCAAAATCCAGTGCGGCGGTGTTCAATACGGTGTCCTCATCATTGAACAGTGCCTTTCCGTTAATGAGAATGTACAATTTGGCTTCAGCATAACGCCAATTCCCGGCGCGCTGTAACTCGGTGGTGAACGGTACAATCACGAAATTTCGGCCTAAAACCGGCTTCTGGATTTCTGCTTCGGTCATTTGATTGCCTTTAGTGGGTAACGACTGATCCGACGGGCCGGACGACGCGGCCAGAGCGGCAGGTTTCTCCTTGGCAGCCGGTTCCGCCGTTTTCGCCGGGCCGATAAAAGCCACTCCCGTCAATAAAAGCGCCGAACAAACAACGAGTAATCGCCCGGCCGAGCGGCTTACGGATAAATGCGAATGCGCCTGGTCCAATAGCACGCGTACGCGGCGTTCCAATTTCGTCGATTGCGCCATGGCCACCGCCGCCGACAGGGCGACAGTATGATAATCCCGGGCGATCTGGAGCAACTGCTGGGCATAGTCCGACGAGCGTTCGCCCGCCATCAGCACGCAATCGTCGCAGGCCGATTCCCGTTCGATCCGCAACCGCCTGAGGGCGTGCCAGGCAAGCGGATGGAACCAATAAAACGCGCACGCAGCGCGGGCCAACAACTGAAAGCCCATGTCCCAGCGCTTTACGTGGGCCAGTTCGTGTAAGAGTACGATTCGCCGCCGATTAAGCGGCCAATCGCGCCAAGCACGGGGAACAAGCACCGTCGCCCGCCACAAACCCCAGGCCATGGGCACGAGCGACTTTTCCGTTTCCATGAGGCGCACCGCGCGCCTCACGCCCAGGATCCGGCACAATTCGGCCATTAGCCGGTTCCCTTCGGCGTCAGTCGCGGGCCGGGCGTTTTTGCATAGAATGCGGTTATGGATCAGGCTCGCGGCAAGGGGCAAAAGGGCCGCCGCCGTTCCCGTCAGCCAGACGATGATAATCGCCTGCCAAAAATACGCCTTTGCGATTCCGCCCCGTGCAATAGAATCGCCGATTGAAACCGGAGCGGATTTGTCGGCCGGCGCTGAAACGGCCGGCGTCGCCGCGATTTGTTTTTGCATCTCATCCGGCCGATTTTCAACCTTACCGGCCTTGATGGATGTATGCGGAATCGATGAAGGAGTCGGAATAACAGACGCGGGGGCGATGTGCGATGCCGCGGGCGAGTCGGCCAATCCCGGCAGGATCGGCAATCGCCACTCCGGCAATACCAGCGGAAGCGCAGGCAACAGGAGCAGACTCGCAAAACAGAGGCACCACACGCGATGCCGGACCGCCGCCGATGAGCGGCGCAGAAAAGCCGCCGCCGCATAGCCCGCGGCCAAGAGCACGGTTGCCTTGACAGTTGTGTCCAACAAGAATATGGCGGCCGAGCCTTTCACGGCCGCTGCGAACCAGGTGAATAAAGACTTCATCTATCGGCCCTCCTTTCGCGCTTCGCCGATGAGCCGTTGAATACGGTTGAAATCGGCCTCGGACAGATTCTCCGAACTGACATCCAATATGGCGGCCACGGTATTCGATGCCGAACCGTCGAAAAACGTCTTTATCAGGTGTTTTAGCGCCGATCGGCTGACCGAGTCCTTGGGCTCGGTGGATCGGTAGATATACTTCATGCCCGCGCGGCGATGGCGGAGGTATCCCTTGCCCTCCAGGTGCCGAATCATCGTTCGCACCGCCGAGTAACTGGGCGGGTCGCCCAGGCGTGCCAGAACCTCGGCCACCGAGGCCTCGCCCAACTCGAATATCGCCTCCATGATCTGGCGTTCGCGGCGACCAAGGTTTTGCTGCGATTTCTTCTTGACCATATCGTACCTTTCTGCGAAATAATCGGTTTTTGTGAAGCGGTTTCCAATGTGGCAATGTATTGCCATCTGTTAATATACTGCCACTATCTCCCGAAGTCAATGGAACCTGCCGAATTTTTTTCAAAATAATCCGCCGGGGTTTCAAGTGCTTGAAGAAAAAGGAGTTATGGCAAAATCATTTCGCAAAAAGGCCGCGATACTTCCTGTAATACGGATCCCACCTTGAAGTGGCGCGGAGAGCAAACCCCAAAGTCGTTTATTGTCAACACATTACGAGTGCTAGCAAGAGCGCTATTTCAGGATGGAATGCGTATAATTTGCTCGATTTTGCTTGGGCCGAAGGCCCGCTGTTCACCAAGGCCGGGGCAACGCCCCAATGGCACTTCCTGAGTCGTAAGTGGTTTGGAGTAAGAATGATATAGCAAAAACGGCCGTCCTTGCCTACAAGGGTTTTGTGAAAAACGAAAGACCCTTAACCGGCAAGGAGGCC
>JBEKFZ010000114.1:0-12462 GCA_050013075.1 Thermoguttaceae bacterium
AAGAAGAACTATGCTGTGCTTACGCAACCTCGGCTACTGGCCAAAAAACGTTTGATGAAAACAACTTAAAGCCCAGGAAGTGCCATTGGGGCAACGCCCTGGGCTGTCATATTTAAGCCCTTTGGGCTTAACAATGTTATCCATATTGCCACAAAAGGTGGACGATCTCTAAACGGGCGTGATGTTTTTTTGACTTGTGTGTAACAACGAGACCGTTAGGCCCTGGTTGCGAGGGATCGTAAATCATTCGCAAGCCCCGAAGCGGCGACATCGGGACTAAGTGATTGCCCGGTAATCAGTTACACTTCGCGACTACAACACATTTTGCACCATGGGTAAGTGGTTGGGAGTGGGTATTACACCACCGCCCCTAGATCCTAGCCCCCTTATTTTCTTCTCACCAACCAATTACACTTACACTGTAATTTAGGAAACTTTTCCGGCTTGTTTTTCAACTAAGCCTGCCCGGTGTTAAAATAGGAGCTCTTGCCAAAATCTGCCGGCAAGTAAATCGGAGAGAGTGCATTGCTTAATTGCAGGATTCCGCGGATAGCAGCGACAGGTCTGTTGTCGCTGTGTTGGACTTTTTTTGTTTATTCGCAAGACGGCGTAAACAAGCCGTCCGCGATCGACAAAACTCCGCCCGTCGAGTCAGTGCCCGCCGCGTCCGCGGCACAATCGGCATTAGCGCCATCGGCGTCAAAAGTCGAGGAGGTTCGGCCTTCGGTATTTTATTTGCCCGACAAGCACGGCAACCTCCAGGCGGTTCTGGATTTCAACTACGAGGACTTCGTCGAGTTATACAAGCTCAAGCAGCGGATCGACGAGCGCGACGTGCGTCCGCGTTCAAGTATTCAACGCATGTCGATTACCGGCCCGGCCGGAACTGAAAACGCCGATCTGACGGTGCAATTTCAAATCACCCTTGGAGACGGCGATTGGGTCAGGGTGCCGTTGCGTCTGGATCAAGCCTTACTTCGCGAGCCGGCGCAATACCAAGGACCAGGCGAGTGTTTTGTTTTATTCGATGGCGAAGGCGAAGGGTACGTTGCTTGGATTCGCGGTAAAAAGGAAGGGCCGCACCAGATCACCCTTAAAATGCTTGTGCCGCTAAGTGTGGCGGGCGAAGAAACAAAGCTTAAATTATTCACGCCCCGGGCGGCAGCCTCGGAGATGAAATTAACGGTTCCCCAGGGCGATGCGGTGGCAGCGGTTTCCGAAGGCGCCGCCCTGCTTCAGCCCGCCGCAGCGGAGGGCGGAACCTTGTTTACGGCATTGGGGCTGGGTGGTGAATTCCAGTTGGCCTGGCATAAGGCCGGGGCGCCCGCGGCCGAGGTTCCTGCGGTTCTGGAGGCCGCCGTCAATATATTGGTCCGGATGGACTCTCAGGGCATCACCGGCGAAGCGACTTTATCCGTTCACAGTTTCGCCTCGCCGTTCGATCGGTTTGTAGTGCGTTTACCGGCCGGGGCCGAGCTTGTGCCCGCAAGCGCGCCGGGCTATTCGATCCTGCCGCTGGAAGGAAAAAAGGAGTCGGCCGTCGGGCAAGCGCTGGTCGAAGTTCGTTTGCATAAAAAAACCACGGGCCCGGTCGAAATTCATCTATCGACGCGGCGGAACTTCGGCCCGGAACCGCCGACGGATGGCTTCGATCTGGCCGGCTTCGAGGTCCTGCAAGCGGCGCGGCAATGGGGCACGATCGCCGTGGCGGTCAGCAGCGACCGGCAGGTAGTTTGGGGCCCGCAGACCGGAGTCCGGCAGACCGATCTTTTGCCCGAATCCATGCACGGCGAAGGCATAGTGGCCGGTTTCGAGTATTCCGCTTGCCCGTACACGCTCATGGCTGGCCTGGCCCCGCGAAAGACACGGATCAACGTGGACCCGCAGTACGTATTGCTCGTCGGCCAGGACCGCATCGAGTTGGAGGCGAAATTATCCTGCTTTATCCGCGGGGCGAAAATCTACGCCTTGCGTTTGTCGATGTCCGATTGGGAAATTGACGAGGCCGGGCCGGAAAATCTCGCAGCCCAGGACGGCATCGATCGCGACGAAAGCGGAACGGTTTCGATACCTTTGCGCCAGCCTTCATCGGGAAAATTGGAATTGAGTTTCCGCGCGCACAAGATGCTGGGAAAATCGGCCGCCGGTTTTTCCGTTGCCTTGCCCGTGCCGCAAGTTCCCTCACCCGGCCCCGCGATATTGGCGGTTGTGCCGGCCGATAACGTGGAACTGACTCCCGATGAGGACTCGATCCAAGGGCTTACGCGCCGGCAAATCGCCCCGCCCATGAAACTGCCCGAACGTCGGCAAGACGCGCTCTATTACCGCGGCGAAGGTAAAAACGCCGTTTTCGCGGCCCGGATGAGCGTGCATCCCCTCCGCGTGGCTCCGGATGCGGCGAACCACGTCCATCTGGAAACGGACTCCGCGAAAGTAACGCAAAAATTCGCCTATACGACCGTGATCGAGCGGGCGTGGATTCAAACCCGGATAAGTTCTTCAGTCCGGCAGGATCGAGCGGTTTTTCAATTCACCGGCAACCGGAAAGAACTGCTCTTTCAACTGCCCAACGGAGCCGCGCCGGAACAGATGCTGGTCATGCTCGACGGCAAGCGCGTGGAAGCGCAAGAGGCGGGCGAAAATCGGTTCTCGCTGGCTCTGCCCGGCGAGGGCGAAATCCGCTTGCATCTCATCGAGTTGAGCTATCACTTTCCCGGTCCGCGCCCGGCGCAGGGATTCTTATCGCTCGATTTTCCGCGATTGGGTTCCAATGTCTGGACGCGGCGGATGTATTGGCAGCTCGTATTGCCGCAAAACGAACACGTTCTGATCGATCCGCCGGGATTCGACCGGGAGTACTGCTGGAAATGGTGCGGATATTTTTGGGGCCGCGAGCCGGTTTTAAACCAGATGCAATTGGAAACCTGGATCGGCGCTTCGCAGCACTCGATGCTGCCCGAGGGCGCGAGCGTATATTTATACAGTAACTTGGGCAGTGCCGATCGCGCCGAACCGCGCACCGTGGGGCGCACGTTTATCGTGGCCGTCGCCTCCGGGGCGGCGCTCATACTCGGGCTGGTTTTGATCTACGTGCCGATAGTCCGGCATCCTTTCAGCCTGCTCCCGATAAGCCTCGGATTATTGAGCCTGGCGATGATCTACCCGGAGCCGGCGGCCATGATCGCCCAAGCTTCGGGTTTGGGACTGGCGTTGACGCTTTTGGCCGGCATATTGGAGCGAAGTATGGCGCGGCGCCGCAAAAAGTCGTTATTGAAGGAACCTCCCAAGTCGATCATGGATTCGACTTCATCGCGAGGCCTTATCCAGTCAGCGCCACCGGTATCGGCCGGTTCTTCCACAAGAGCGATACCAGCCGTATCGCAATCTCCTCCCCAGGAACCGTCCCCATGATCCGTCAGACGCGGTTTACATTCTTGTATAACGGTCTGGGGAACGTAGTCCGCACACTCCGTGTGCGGGACCGGCACACGGAGTGTGCCGTCTACATTTGGCATTTCCGCCGCACAATGACGAAATGCACTCTAATGCTCTTTACGGCCATGGCACTGGCGTCCGCATTGGCGGCAAAGGCCCAAGAACCCGCGGAGGCGGCTGAATTGCGCTTTCGCCGCGTTTATGCCCCGGCCGATCGGATAAGCGACTGGCCCACGGGCGAAGGGAAGTATTTGCCTTTGGAGTCGGACGAATTCGAGCAATTGCTGTCTCTGGCCCGGTCCGGCCCGCCCGACCGGCAGGGTTCCTTCACTTCCCGAACGGTGGCGGCGGAATATCAGGCCGAACTCAGCGGCGAGCAATTGTTGAGCGGCCGGGCGACATTGGAAATTACACATTCCGGTCAATCGGCCGGGATGTTGTCTTTGGAACCCTGCAATGCGGCGATTTGTAAAACCGCCTGGCTTTTGCCCGATATTGACGCCAAGGGAGAAGTGGAGGGAAAAGGGGACAGTCGCATTTTTGACGCGCAAAAAATGGGACAGTCCCCGGTCATGGGTTTTGGCCCTGACGGCAGGCTGCAAGTTCTAGTGGAACAAAGCGGCAAATTAAGTTTTGATTGGTCATTGACCGGCCGGCGCGACGCTGGCGGGGTGATTGTGTTTTCCTGCGAATTTCCCACTTGCCCGGTGAACGTATTACGGCTCGATCTGCCCGAGAACTTGACCCCGGCGTCCGACAAAGGCGTCGTATCCGGCGATAAGGAATCCGCTAACGGCCGGCGCCGGTGGCGCATCGATTTAGGCGGTAATTGCCGTTTTCATTTGCGCATTGCCGCATCCGGCGCCGCCAATGCCCGGCCGCCACTGGCATTGCTCGGCGAATCGAGCGTATACGAGTTTTTGCCCCGCGGAATCGATTTATCAGCCCAATGGAAAATACAGATCCACGATGAACCGCTGGAAAAAATCGTCGTGTTGTTGGATCCCGGTCTGCAACTGGCGACCGCGCTTCTGGGCGAGACCGCCTTGACCTGGACGATCGAACCCCTGAGCGGCGATGCGGGTTCCAGGGCCGTGTTGTCGCTGGGCGAACCGATCAAGGACGCGGAACGAATCCTGCGCCTGGGCGCCCTGGCACGGTTGACGCTCGATCGCCCTTGCCGGTTGCCGCGAATGAAGCCGGAAGGACTGTTCTGGCAGGAAGGCGGCATCACGCTGATCGTTCCGGATCCGCTGCTGGTGGAACGGCTGAGGCCGATCGGTTGCAGTCAAACGGCAGTCGGTCCGTTGGCCGAGCCGCGCGCGGGCGAGTCGCTCCAATTCCAGAATTTCAGCTCCGATGCCACGATCGAAATCGAGCTGGCACATCGCGGTCCGCAGTCGCGGCCGATCGCCGGCGCGGCCGTGGAACCGGGCGCCTGGCAAACGGCCGTCCGGGACGTTCGGGTTGAAGAAGCCGCTGAAAAACCCCGGACCGCGGCCTTATCCGAGTATCGCGTTTTCATACCCATCGACAACGATAAAAAGCCCTCCGGCGACAAGGTCTATCTTCCCGAAAAATTTTACATTGAACTTTATCGCCGCGCGGCCGCGGCCAAGCAAGAACCCCGGGGCTGGTTGTTGCGATCGGCCGTGTATCGCGGAACCCTCGAGCGCGAACCAGCCACCGGCCGCACGGCCTGCGAGGCGATCAACGCCCGATTCGATCTGAAGGTCTTTGGCCGGATGCTCCAAGTCAGGATTCCCTTCCGCCGGGAAAACGCCCGGCTAATTCCCGACTGCGCCGCGCTCGACGGCCGGCCGATCCAACCGCAATGGGAGGCCGACGGCGGGGCTTTAAGCTTCGAAGTGCAAGAACCCGGCGATTACCGTTTGGAATTGGGGTTTCGGCCCGGGCCGCGCGAGTTCGGCACATCGGGCGGTTTCGAGATGTCCATTCCGCGCCTGGCCCAATCGCGTTTGGAATTGACTCTTCCGGCCGAAATACCGGGCATCGAGGCGGCGTCCGCCATCGGCGCGGTCGTTTTGGAAAGCGATCCGCCCCGGCTGTCGGCCCAGGTCGGTCCGAGCAATCGGCTGGCGGTCCATTGGCCAGAAATCCCGGCAAAAAGTGCTAGGGAAACAGGCATCGAAGCGGACCAACTCACGTGGATGAAGGTCAAACCCGGCTCGGTCGTGGTCGAAGGTAGATTTAAATTTCACCTTCCCGAAAATCAAGTCCGCCGCCTGCAATTGGCCGCCGATCAGCGCCTGCGCCTGTTGCCCTTCGAGGGCAAGGATCAGCCCGGCGTTCAGATCCGCTCCGACGGCGCAAAACAACAGATCATCACTTTGCAATGGAATCGGACGTTGAGTAAAGAGACCTCGCTTGATCTTTCGTTTTTATTGACAGGGTCCTCGGGGGTGGGCAAATTCCGCTTGCCCCGAATCGAGCCGCTCGATGCGCAAAAGATCAAACGCTGGCTGGCCGTATCGGTCGATCCCATATTGGAATATGAATCGCAATGCTCGAGCGACTTGGAAGCGTCGGCAACGGCTGATTTGCTGAAAAACTGGGATTTTCCTGATCCGCCGCCGCTGCTGGCGTATCGGTTGGAAAGCGATAAGGCCGATTGGAGTCTATCGACCCGGCCGCGCGAACCGGAAACGTCGGGGCAACAAACACTCGCCCTAAGCTACGGCCGGAACAACGTCGAAGCGCATTTCGAGGCCCAATTGACCGTGGCTTCGGGGTATGTGTTCCAGTACCAGTTGTCCGCGCCGGCGGCGATGAAAGTTTTAAAAGCATCGGTCCGCAAGGAAGGCGCCGAACTGGCCGCGCGATGGTCGCAAGACCCCGGCGGCACGATCAGCATCTTCCTGAGGGGTCCGGCGGAGGGCAAACAACAGCTTTCGCTCGAGGGCATTCTTCCTCCGGAAAACGGCGAAAACACGCCGCTGCCCGAAGTCAGACTCATGCATTGCCGCCTGGAATCGACCACGATCGAGCTTCTCCGCCGCGACAATTGAACGGGCAGCCGGTGGATTTGGAAACCCGCCGTTTTGAATTTATTTTCCGGAATTTTCCGAGATTCTCTTGACATCTTACGGCGGCAGTCGTAATATAGCCCGTTGTACGACAGATGCCGTAAGAATCGGAGGATCACGATGGCCAAGTCATTCACTTCGCTGGGCGAGTTCGAAATTCAGGTGCTGCGCCTTGTTTGGCGGCATCAACCGTGTACCGAACGGCAAATCAGCGACCTGGTTAAGCAGGACCGGGCGGTGGCTCGGACCACGGTGCTGAAAACCCTGCAACGCTTGGAGGCCAAGGGGCTTTTGGCACGGATGCCGGGCGATCCGTCCATCCGCTTCCGCGCCGCGATAGACGAAAAACGCGTGGTTCCAGCCCTGATTAGCAAGTTTGTCGAGGGGATGCTGGGCGGTTCGCCCGGACCGCTTTTGGCGTACTTCGCCGATTCCGGCAAGCTCTCGGATAAAGATCTCAAGGCCCTGCGGGCAATCGCACAAAAAATAGATAAACCGCCTAAGCGGCAGTAATCGGCGCCTTATGTCAACGATTATTACAACCGTTAATCACTGGGCCGAGGCGTGGCTGGGCATTATGATAGCCGTCGCCTGGCAATCTGCGTTGCTAGTGGCAGCGGCGACTTTGATCGCCTGGTTGTTGCGGCGGGCATCGCCGGTAGTACGCTTCTGGCTTTGGCAGATCGTGGCCGTCAAGATGCTGTTGATGCCGTTTTGGACGCTCGCCGTCCCGTTGCCTGCCTGGACCGAAAGCAAGCCGGTTGCGGAACCGGCGGCGGTTCGGCAGTCTGAAGGAGGCGGCGCCGATCAATTCCGGCTGATGCCGCGGAATCTTTCATTATCGCCTGAAGGCCCGGGCGGAAAATCCTCGCCCCAAGCCCCGCCGTTTTGGGACATTTTTTCGGCGGTTACATGGCGGGCATGGCTCTTGCTTGCCTGGATAGCGGTTCTGCTCTGGCAATGCGTCCGATTATTTATGCAGCACTTGCAGTTGACAAAATTGCTTGAACAAGGAGTTCCGGCATCCGACGAATATGTTGGGCTGGTGGCCGAACTGGCCGGACAAATCGGCCTTAGCCGCGTTCCGGCGGCCGTGTGCGTCGCCGGCGACTGCCCGCTGTTTGTCTGTGGTCTGTGGCGGCCGCGGCTTGTATTGCCCGGCAGATTGTTGGATTCGCTCGAACCGGCCGAGCGCAGGCAAGTTGTTTTACACGAACTAGGGCATATAAAGCGGCACGATTTGGCCTGGGGATGGCCCATCGAAATCGCGCGGATCATGTATTTTTTCAACCCGCTGGTCTATTGGGCGGCCTATCAAATCCGACTGGAACGGGAACTTGCCTGCGACCAATTGGCAATGGCCCGCAGCGGGCATCCGCCCGCCGACTACGCCCAAACGCTGGTCCAGGTAGTCAGCCACTCGTCCGAGCCGGCATCCATGCAAGCCGCGGCCATCGCCGCCGGCCTGACGGGAAGCGAACCAAAAGGAAGGATGAAGGATGAGGGATGAAGGATGAAAACAGCGTATAACAAATAATTAGGGGTGGGCAGTTTAAGGATGAAGGATGAAGGATGAATACAGCGGATGGCAAATAATTAGGGGTGGGCAGTTTACTGCCCACTGATAACCGTGAACCGTGAACCGAGAACTGTGAACTGTATACTGTAAACTGACAGGAGAATTCCCATGTTAAATAAATTCGGTCCCTGGGCCACGTTGATCGATGCCGGAGGGCGTCCGCAGCTTAGCGCGTTTTGGCGGAGGCGGCTTGTGATGCTCGTGCCGGCCAGTAAAACCAGTCCGGTGCTCTCGCGGCGCAATTTGTTATGGCTTTGCACGGCCGGAGTGTTGATGTTCATTTTGCCGACCGTTCGTTCCGTTTCCGCGGCGGCCGACGACCAGAAGCCGGCGGCCGAAGCCAAAGCCTCTACCAATTCGGCCCCAGTGGCGGATGAAAAAACCGAAAAGAAACCCGCCGACGCCGGCGAAGAAAAAGAACTAGAGAAGAGCAGTCCCAAGCCATGGAAGATGTCCAACGGCGAGACGATGTGGGAAAGCCACGGCTCGTCTGGACCACCTATTAAAGACGAGATAAGGAAACTCATAGCCGAAAAGAAATATAAGTTTCTTAGCGTTTTCGAGGATAACAACGGCGACAAGCAATACGTATACAGATTCAATTTCTCGGATGGCAGCAACACGGGCATGAATTTTTCGATGCGTCTGGAAGACGTGTCGTCCTGGGATGATTATCAGCGGAAGCAAGACGAACAACGCCAATTGCGGCACGACCGGATCAACCAGGCCATCGCCTCCGGTAAATTCCGCTTGATAAACGTGGAAGCGATGCAAGTCCATCTTTGCCGAGATGCGAAGTCCAAACAAGAATTCAAGGTTCAACGCATTCCTATCCGTGACGGGAAGGAAATCGCATTACCAAGAGGAGATTATGGGAAAATTCCCCCATCCGTAATGGAGACGAGTTGGCAGGAACATCTTGAGTTGATCCGCCAGGGAAAGCGGGAACTGTTGGAATTGGAAACCGTCAATAACTACACTTATGAAATGACCGCGGACGACGGAACAAAGATCATCTTCAATTACGGGGGCCAAGAGCCTCTGAAAATGCCGGAGAAAAAATAATTCGGGGCTGGAATGCATGTATATCGCAAAACCCGCCTCCCATATCGCCGCGACCGTCGAGCGCGGCTTTATGGATTGACAATTTATATTGGTCAACATCAAATGGTGAAACCGAATCTCAAGTCCAGAGCACATTGATCGGAATAGCAAAAATATTCTGGGCAAAGGGCACGGCCTGGTCGCCTTGGTAAAGGACCAATCCGCGGACAAAGCGGCCGCCGGCTATTTCAGCCAGGGCCTTTAGGCCCTTGAAGTCGTGAGCGCTGATGGACGACGTTGATTTTACTTCTATTCCCACGATTTGTCCGGCCGGATCTTCAAGAACTAAATCCACCTCATAGCCGTTTTCCGTGCGGAAATGATGGATATTGCAGCGTTTTTTCGACCAGCCGGGTGCCATGCCCACGCAAGCGTGGGCATGTGTCGTGGATAGACAGTGAATAGTAAACCTTTTTGATGCCGATAGAATAGCTCCACCCCTGCGCATGTCCACGCAAGCGTGGGCATGGCACCTGCGCAAGAAGAACACTGCTTGCAAGCAAGCAGTGGCACACGAATAGCAGCGGCGCCCGCGCCTACTTTTTCTTGCCGGCGGGTTTTTCCGATGACTTGGCGGCGGTTTTACCGCCGGTTTTGCCGGAGGCTTTGGCCGGGGATCTTCGGCGGAAACTGCGTTTGCCGGGGCCGGCTTCTACCCGGGCGGCCAGTAGGTTCAAGGCGTATTCGAAGGTGATTTCCTCGGGCGGGGCATCCTTGGGCAGCGAGGCGTTTGTCACCCCGTCGGTCACGTAAGGACCGTATCGGCCCACTAAAACCCGGACCGGCTGGTTGGTCACGGGCGACGGATCGAAGACTTTGATGGGTTCCTTACTCCCCTTGGCGGCTGCGCGCCGGACTTTGGGTTGGGCCAAAAGCGCAAGGGCCTGCTCCAACGTAACATCGAGCGGCGAAAGATCGTCGCCCAGCGAGCGGGTTTCCTCGCCGCATTTGACGTACGGCCCGTACCGGCCGTTGTGGGCTTCGACCGGCAGTCCGCTTTCCGGATGGTTGCCCAGGATTCGCGGCAGCGTCAACAATTTCAAGGCCGTTTCCAGGTCCACATCCTCGGGATTCATGCCTTTAAGCAGCGAGGCGTTTTGCGGTTTTTCATCGTCCTCGGCCGTGCCGCGCTGCACGTAAGGACCGAACCGGCCCACTTTAACGAACACCGGCTTGTGCGTATCCGGACACAAGCCCAGCGGCTCCTCGGCCTGGGCCGATTTATCGAGCATGGCCAAAGCCGCTTCGACGGTCAATTCATCGGGCGGTAGTTTTTCGGGCAGGCTGGCCCGCCGTTGGCCTTGTTCGAGGAACGGCCCGTAACGACCCACGCGCACGTAAATCTCCTCGGCATTTTCGCCTTGGCCTTCGGGCCTGCCGATCAGTACGCGGCACACGTCGCGGGCGTCTATTTCGCTTATCTTGTTGCTCAATTGCTGTTTGAGGCCCGGATGGGCGTTGCCCAGGTAAAACCGTTTCAGATAATCAAGATGGTTCAGTTCGCCGCGGCTTATCGCATCGAGTTCGTCCTCCATCTCGGCGGTGAACTGGTAATCGACCAGGTCGGGCAAGTGCGCCTCGAGCAAGTGCGAAACGGCGAAGGCCGTCCACGTGGGAACCAGCATGTTGCCGCGCTTCAGCTTGAACACGTAGTCGCGGGCGAGGATCGTGTCGATGATCGAGGCGTACGTGCTGGGCCGGCCGATGCCCATTTCCTCCAACGCCCGGGTAAGCGTGGCTTCGCTGTAACGATTCGGCGACTGAGTGGTGTGGCTCTTCAGATCCAGATCATCGCAGCGCAGGGTTTCGCCCACGGCGAGGGGCGGCAGCACCACGTCGCGGTCGGAGATGTCGGACTCCGGATCGTCGGCCCCTTCCACGTATGCCCGCAAATAGCCGGGAAATTCGATGGTCTTGCCGCCGGCCTGGAACACGGCGCCGTCGATTTCCAGCGTAATCGTAGTGCGGAAGCCCCGGGCGTCGGTCATCTGGCTGGCAACGGTCCGCTTCCAGATCAGGTCGTAAAGTTTGAATTGGTCGGGGCTGAGCTTGTTCCTGAGCGACTCGGGAAAATCGAAGTCGTGGCCCGCCGGCCGGATGGCTTCGTGCGCCTCCTGGGCGTTTTTCACCTTGGTTTGATAAACTCGCGGCTGGGCGGGCAGATACTCGTCGCCGTATTGCGAGGCCACCAGCGACCGGGCCGTCTGGACGGCCGTTGCCGCCAGACTGGTCGAGTCGGTTCGCATGTATGTGATATGTCCGGTTTCGTACAGGCTTTGGGCCACTTGCATGGAGTGCCGGGCGGTAAAGCCGTATTTGCGGTTGGCCTCCTGCTGCAATGTGCTGGTGGTAAAGGGCGGATAAGGGCGGGTCGTATAGGGTTTGTTTTCCAGGTCGGTTATCCGGGCCGAGCCGCCGCGGAGCCGCTGGAGCAAGTCTTTGGCCGCTTTTTCGTCGAGCAACAGCAAGGCCGAATCCTTCAACAATCCGGTGGCAGGGTCGAAATCGCGGCTCTCGGGTATTTTCCGCCCGTCGGCCGAGATCAATTCAGCCTGAAAACTCTCGCCGTTGGTTTTGGCGAATGTACCCAGCAGATCCCAATATGTGGCAGCCTTGAAGGCCATGCGTTGCCGCTCGCGCTCCACGATCAGCCTCACAGCCACGCTCTGCACCCGGCCCGCCGAAAGCCGGGGCCGAATCTTCCGCCACAAAAGCGGTGAAACGTCGTAGCCGTACAGCCGGTCGATGATCCGCCGCGTCTCCTGCGCCCGGACCAGGTTGTCGTCGATATCCCGGGGATGATCCAGCGCTTCGAGGATGGCTTCTTTGGTGATTTCGTGAAACACCAGGCGGTGGACCGGCACTTTGGGCTGCAAAACTTTGCACAGATGCCAGGATATAGCCTCGCCTTCCCGATCTTCGTCGGTTGCCAGATACAGTTCCCCGGCTTCTTTCAAGAGCGACTTGAGCTTGCGGACCTGCTTTGTCTTATCGTGGGGGATGATATAAATCGGCTCGAAATTTTCTTGCACGTTCACGCCCAGATAAGCCCAGTCCTTGCCTTTATAATCCTCGGGTATTTCCTTGGCGCCTTCAGGCAGGTCGCGAATATGCCCGATACTGGCCTCGATAGTATATTTTGGGCCAAGAAACTTGCTAATAGTCCTTGCCTTGGCCGGCGATTCCACGATTACCAGCGGGTTTCGATCCGAGGTTTTTTGTCTCTTGGCCATGTTTTTTTATTTCTTAGGTGTTTTTGAGAATTGGCATGTAATTGCAGGAAATCCTTATATCCAA
>JBEKFZ010000115.1:0-12206 GCA_050013075.1 Thermoguttaceae bacterium
CCCATTATCAATAGTGTTTTTTACTCTTTCCAGCGTTTTTCAGTAGACATCGAAATCATCCTAAATTGGAAACTGGGAGAATTGGGCATTTTTTAGGAAAGTGCAGATCTTCAGTTAATCGGGTAAAAAATTATTTTAAACAATCGCTTGATACTTATCCCGATATTCCTGCCGTAGCGAGAGTCGAACTGCGACAGGAAGCTGTAGCTAAATCTCATCGTCCGACAGATTTATTCAATGATGATACATGTCCCATTATAGGCGGAGACCAAGCTGGTGAATTGTTTGTGAGCGTTAATAATAAGGGCCTTGATAATCTTAAAGAAGAAATCTCTCGCGGCAGGACAAGGGACCTAAAGGCAAATATTTCTGCATTGCAGAAGATTCTACCATTTCGACGAAAAGATGTACTAGAAAGTCGTTGTCCAAATAAACTAGTTGAAATGGCAATCGAAACTAAATCACCAATCCGTATGCGTCTGTTTCGTCATCCAGTTAAAACAATAAATGACATGATTGATAGTACCGCAGAAAAACTGGCCGCGAAAGAAGGCATTGATAAATTAGAACAAATTGATTATGGCGAAAATATCAGAGTATATGCTTTGCATGGCGCATCCGCCGCAGCGATAAAAGTAATGTCCGTTTTTCCGGGCACACAAAACCTTTCGCTGTTTCCAGAGTATCGAACCGTTAAAAGAGCATCACATGTAATCGGTAGCTTAGATGACAGCCGATTCCCTTTACTAGACCCCAATGAAGAATTTGGGATTGTAGGAATAATCGATAGTGGTACGAATCCCAATAACGTGCGGCTTCAATCCTACGTTGTTAATCGATATGATTGGGTCCCTCGAAGTCAACAAGACAACGATCACGGAAGTTTTGTTGCTGGATTAGTAGCGAATTCTAGAGCGTTAAATCACGGCGATACAATATTTCCATCAGTCCGATCAAAGATCATCGATTTCGTAGCTCTGGACGATTCCGGAGAAATTGCTGAATACGATTTAATAACTGTCATTGACAAAGCGCTTCATGAATATCCAAACGTAAGAGTATGGAATCTGTCGCTTGGACAAGACATAATTTGCAAAGACGGGCGTTTTTCATTGTTGGCATGTAAACTTGATTCGATAGCAAAAAAAAGAAATGTGCTTTTTGTAATTGCCGCGGGCAATTTTGAAGAACCGTTAAGGGCATGGCCCCCATTATATGATATTGGAGATAGAGACAGAATATGCCCGCCCGCAGATTCTATACGTGGATTAACAGTGGGATCTCTAGCGCATCTTGAAACCCCTAATACATGTGCCAAGAAGGGCGACCCGTCACCATTTAGCCGGCGAGGACCAGCACCGCATTTTTATATTAAGCCAGAGGTCAGTCATATAGGCGGGAATTGTGATCTAAAGGCGGATTTTCTTCAAACTGGTGTCATATCTGTTGAGGGAAATGGAAATGTGGCAGAAAACATAGGCACAAGTTACGCAACCCCAATTATTTCGACACTTGCGGCAAATGTATTTCGTGAACTTGAGCCAGACGATAGCTTATCACCGACTTTGGTAAAGGCAATGCTTGTGCATTCAGCATTCGTTCGATCAGGAAAACCGGGGGTAACAGAAGTGCGATATAGGGGTTTTGGCAGCCCTGGTGATTTAAATGACGTTTTAAATTGCATGGAGTCTTCGGCAACAATTATTTTTTATGCAGAATTGGAAGAGCATGTTTTGTTTGAAAAGCGTGATTTTCCGATGCCGTTATGTTTACAGGTGCCAAAAAAAGGTTTAAGAGCCGAAGTATTCATGACCCTAGCTTACGACCCTCCTACGGATGCCAGATATGGCATTGAATATTGCCGCAGTAATGTCACAGCAAGTTTAGGGACAGTTCATAAAAATAAAAAAACGGGGGAAAAATTCTATAGACCGCAATTGAGACCTGCACCAAGAGGCATTACAAAAGGTTACGAAGAACGATTAGTTAAAGAAGGATACAAATGGTCTCCATTGAAACTTTATTATCGTAAGTTCAATTCTGGGTTGTCATCCAGAAAGACTAAATGGAGACTTCATTTGGAATTATTGAACCGCACTGGATTTGTTGGACGAGAACCACAAAAGGTTGTGTTGCTAGTGACAATTCGCGATCCACTTGGACGGGCATACGTTTACCAGTCGCTTTTACGCGAAATGCAACGCCTTGCTTGGGGACCCAAGGATTTACTGATTAAATCTAGGTTGCGACTTAAGCAATAATACCTAACTAGACTTCTTCTTACCCCAGCGTGTTCTGGCTGCCTTCCTAGCACTTTCACTTAGCTGTTCTTTGGTTAGCTTTGCCGCCCGTGCGGGACCACCTTTTAATCCCCCCTTACGGCCAAGAGCAACGGCCGCCGGATCTTTGACCTTCTCAGGCTTCTTTTCGGGGACGGAAATACCCGTAACTTGGTTCACGATAGAACGTGCGATTTCTACAGGGTCGCGGTCGGTTTTGCGTGATCGCTTAGGCATACTATAATTATGCCGTCCCCCTAGTACGGGGTCAAGGCTATTTTAAGAAAACCGCTGGGCAAACTGGCCCACTACCAAAGGGAGAGGGGATATTGGATCCACAATTTGCAAAAATCCAGTTATAAATTATGTGGCACGCTAAGGGGAACAGTCCCCTGTGTGCGCAAGTTCTCCCACAAGTGTGACAATCGCGCCACGCTTGCCGCCGGCAACGTGACCGGGGTGTAGGCGGCCTGGGCGTACAAGTCGGCCAGCCGCCCGGCGTCTTCAGCCAATGAAGAAAATTTCGATACCAGGCAACGGGCGAACTCGTGGGGCGTTTGATCGGCTTGACGCGGTTGGCCGTGTTCCCAGGCCCAGGCCTCCACGGCCTCGAAGGTGTATCGGACCAACTCCGCCGGCGCGTAGCGCTGAGCCATGCCCGCGGCAAAGGGGTCGGTGAAATCGGCGAACGGCCGGGGCATTTTTTTCGTGGGACTTTCCTCGTCGCCCGCCTCGTCCGCGCTTCGGACTTTTCCGCCGAAAAGGTTTTGCCAGAAGTTCATTAGCCACTGCCCAAAGTTGCCGATCGCGGCAAACAGCTCGAAGCGGTTATGCCAAATGGCATACAAAAACAAGACAGCTAACGCCAAGTAGAAAATCCATTTGAACAAAGCGAGTATGGAATTCATGGGAGCGAACGTGATTCGCGGAAGGGTCCGTGCGGGCGGGATGTTGATCGATGCTTTACCGCCGTCTTGGCGCTGGTTCCGGGCATTGTCCGTCGGTTGCTTCCCGGCCTGAGAACTGCCCGACGCTTTGGGCGGCTCTTTTTTGGGCTTTTCCGACGACGACTTGTCCGACGGCTTATTGTCCGCTTTATCCGACTGCGCTTTTTCCGTATTGTCCGCCTTGTCCGAAGGCCTATTGCCGGGCCGATCCGGCGAACCGGATCCAGATTGCCGGTCGTCGCGTTGAGCGTTTTGCGTCGGAGTTTGGTTATCCTTGACTCCGTCGCTGCCCGGGGCGTTTTGCGATGGCTGCTGATCGGGCGAGCCAATGCGGAACAGCGGTTCCGATACGGCGTATTCGGCGTTGGGCCGCGGCAGGAGCATCGCCAAGAGCATCACGCCCGCGATCATAATGCCGCCGATCGTGAGCCAAAGGTTGACTATCAAAAGCGGCATTTCCTGGCGTCGTTGCCTGAGGTAGCGGCGCAAACCCAAAAAACTCGTCGCCAATAGCAGCCCCAAACCGCTGGCCGTATATACGCAGAGCAGATCGAACGCATTCTGCCGGGCGGACAGGTCGGCGACGGGGATGAACAACTGGCCGACGCCGAACAGAGGCAACGCGGCCAGCGAAAAGTAAATCACCCAAACGCCGGGTGCGTGCGGCCGGCGGCGGCGGTCGATAAACCGCTGCCACCAGCCCGGCGGCTCGTCGCGCGAGGTGGTCGCCTCGATTTCAGGCAATGCAGGCGCAATCTCCTCCTTGAGCGAAGCCTTCTGAGACCGATCCAGCCCGACCGCTTCCAACAGGCCTTCGCCGGAGTCTTCCTCGTCCTCGTTTATCAGCGTGCAGTCCCAGGTGAGTTTGTCGGAGGACCACCACACCACTGCGATCAGCCCGCAATTGATGTAAAAAGTCAGCGACTCCAACATGCCCCCTTGAAATTGCACGAACCTGTTGATGGCCAGCAGAGTAACTATTCCCAAGGGAATGGCGAACAGAATCGCCCGCTCCCGGCCATTCTCGATCGAGATCCGGGCGATCAGCACGGCGGCCATGACGAACAAGGCGAATATGTATTGCAATCGCCCTTGAAAGTTGCCCCGGTAAAAAACCTGTATCAGGAAAAACACAAGACTGCCGACCATGGTCATGATCAACGCCGGACTGATGGCGATGACAAGGTAATCGAGAAGCGTTTTTTTCAGCCGGCGGGCCATGGAACTGGAAATCCTGTTTACATTTCTATTGTAACAGATTTCCAATCCATGCGTAAACAGCCGAACTTTTTGATTTTACCGGCCCATTGAAACGGCGATTTCTTCCAGGCCCAGGCGCTTCATCTTTTTATAAAGCGTGGTGCGATTTATGCCCAGGGCTTCGGCCGTGATTTGGCGGTTCCAATTATTGGCTTCCAGCACTTCGAGGATGATCTGCCGCTCCGGGCCTTCCAGGACTTGTTTGAGCGAGCGGTTGTCCAAAGGTTCGATTGCCACTCCACCACCGGCGCTGACGCCCGCCGGCAGGTCTTCGATGCCGATGACGTTGCCCTTGCCCAGCAGCACGGCGCGTTCGATGACGTTCTGCAATTCCCGCGCGTTACCGGGCCAGCGATAGCGCTGCAAGGCCTGCATTGCTTCGTCGGTGAAGCCGTGGACCTTTTTGCCCGAGTCTTCGCACACCCGGCTCAAAAAGTGTTCGGCCAAAAGAGGAATGTCGGAAATGCGGTCGCGGATGGGGGGCAATTCGATATTGATCACGTTGATGCGATAGAAAAGATCCTGGCGGAATCGGCCTTCGGCCACGGCCTTGCCCAGGTCTTCGTTGGTGGCCAGTATGATTCGGGTGTCGATCTTGAACGTTTTATTTCCGCCCACTTGTTCGAACTCCAGGTCTTGGAGCACGCGGAGCAATTTCACCTGCATTCCGGGCGAGGCGGTGGCGATTTCATCGAGGAAAATGGTGCCCCCGTCGGCCTGTAAGAACTTGCCCATCTTTTCCCCGGCCGCGCCCGTGAAAGCGCCGGCCACGTGACCGAATAGTTCGCTTTCCAGCAGGGTTTCGGGCAGGCTGCCGCAGGCGACCTCGACGAACGGTTTATCGCGCCGGCCGCTGCGGCGGTGAATGGCCCGGGCGATAAGCGATTTGCCTGTTCCGCTCTCGCCGGTGATGAGCACGGTGGCCCGGGTGTCGGCCACGGCGTCGATCACGTCGAAGACTTTGGTCATGCGATGATCGCGGCCCACGATGTTTTCCATGCCGTAGCGCATATCGAGCTGGGCCTTGAGCGTCTTGTTTTCCTCGATCACTTTTTTCTGGTTCATGGCCCGCTGGACGGCCATCAACAGTTCTTCGTCGATAAGCGGCTTGGTAAGGAAATCGAAAGCGCCTTGACGAATGGCTTCCACCGCGGTTTCCACGGTGCCGTAGCCCGTGATCATTATTACCGCGATGCCCGGGTAATTTTTGCGGCAATGGGCCAACAGATCGAAACCGTCTTCGGCGCCCAGGCGGACATCGGCCAGAACCAGGTCGTAGGTTTTGCGGGCGACGGCGGCAATCGCTTCGGCCAGGGTTGAGGCGGCATCGGTGGGATAACCCTGATCGCGAAGCCAATCGGCCATCGAAGCCAGCACCTGGCGGTCGTCGTCTACCAGCAGAATCGTGCCTTGTTGTTTCATAATGTCTCCCGGTCCCTTATCAAAGGTTGTTGCAAAATATCTACGTTACAGGGCACACCCTGTCAAAACATAAATATAGATAAAAAGGGTATTTTGCCGGTAAATAAACGTTGACCGGGAATTAGGTGCGTTTTTTCTGTTAATACCAATTAAAATGGGACCATGAAATGGAACGGAATAGCCTGTTTCTCCCCCCTGTTTTTACGGTAAATAATACATAAATATCCATAATACTTGATCCTTTAAGCATCATGTTTTCTCCCCTCGCATTGGCCCTTAAATTCGCATTTATCCCGCTGAGTCGGGGGGGTTATTTCGTTTCTTTGGGGGATTCCATGCTGCTCGATAGTGTACTAGGATAGAGTATCCCCCTTTTTAAGCGACCGACATTTGAGGGAAGCCATTTTGGGGACTTTGAGTTTTAAACGGAAAATGAAAAAAATAAACGAGCGCCGAGAAACAAGAGGAATCACTTTTTCTGTTCTTTTTTACAAAAAACGTAATGAGCTTTTTCCATTAGGACCGTTTTGCGGTCGAGAAAATTTTAAGGGAGGCTTCAGATGCCTATTCGTCTATTAATTTGCGATGACCATGAAGTCATTCGCACCGGTCTGGGTTGTTTACTAGCCGGGACCGACATTCAAATCGTTGCCGAGGCGGCCAACGGCAAAGACGCCATAAAGGCCGCCTTGAAGGAAAAACCGGATGTGATCTTGCTCGATATCCGCATGCCCGACGGCGATGGCTTGTCCACTTTGGAAAAACTTCGGGCAAAGATACCGGAGAGCCGCGTGGTGATGTTGTCAACCTACGACAATCCCACCTACATTGCCAGGGCGGTTGCCCTAGGCGCCTG
This sequence comes from Thermoguttaceae bacterium, assembly GCA_050013075.1. GTDB lineage: Bacteria > Planctomycetota > Planctomycetia > Pirellulales > Thermoguttaceae > JBEKIK01. The sequence continues at coordinate 6,765 of JBEKFZ010000115.1, forward strand.
CGACTACGTGCTGAAAGGCTCTGCCCGCGACGATATAATCGCAACGATCGTTGCGGCCGCGGCCGGCGAATCGCCCAGCCGCAGCGGAGAAATGAAACGCATTGCCGCCGCCATGAAAGTCCGCCAGGTCATCGACGACGACGACGTCCCCTTGACTCAGCGCGAGACACAAGTCCTCCGCCACGTGGCCCTGGGCTTAAGCAACAAGGAAATCGGCAAATCCCTGGAAATCAGCGTCGAAACCGTCAAAGAGCACGTGCAAAACATACTCCGCAAGATCGCCGTCAGCGACCGCACCCAGGCCGCCGTGTGGGCCGTGCGAAAGGGATTGGTCTGAACGGAAAAAAAGAATTGCAAATTGCAAATTGCAGATATTCCAGAAAACGATAAAACCGCGCAGTCGGCATGCCCACGCTTGCCGTGGGCATGTTCTTAAGGCTTGCGACGACAATGGGATATGATTAGTGTTGTGATGATTGGCCGGCACCGTGGGTCTTCAACCATTCTTCCATCCGCTCGGCCAGCGCCGTTTGTCCCTGCGATCGTGCAAGTTCCAGCGTCTTCCGGGCCGCGGTAACGGCCTCCGCCGATTGGTGCGCAGCGGCATGGGCGAACGTTAAATTGTTCCAGGTATCAACGTCGTCGGGCTTCAGACTCAGCACCTGTTTGAACTGTTCGATCGCTTCCAGAGGGCGGCCGATTTGGACTAATGCGGCGCCCAAACCGTTATGCGCCAAGATGAAGTTGGGCCTTAGTCGCAGGGCTTTCTCGAAGTATCCGATCGACTCCCCAGGCCGGCGATCTTCGAGCAGCGCGTTGCCCATGTTGTTAAGGACCTCGGGATAATTGGGCTGCAGGCGCAAGGCTATCTTGTACTGTTCGATCGCCTCCCGGGGCCGGCCGGTTTCCGACAGCACCAGCCCCAGGTTGTATTGGGCCTCGGGAAAGTCGGGATTAAGCCTTATGGCTTTCTCATAATATCCGATCGCATCATTAAGCCGGCCCGCCTCATATAATCTTTTGCCCATGTTGTTTTGGATCATCCAACACTCCGGATTTTTTTCCAGGGCGAAGCGGTACAGCGTCTCGGCGTCGCGATACAGGCCGCTTTGCCGCCAAGTCAGAAATGCACAAGCGCCGACCGCGGCAATGGCAACCACCGGCGCGGCCCGGCGCAATCCGCCTTGCACCCGCCGACGCCATGAGCCGAAGCCCGCCGCAACCAGGGCAATCACTCCGATAATGGCAATGTGCTGATAATGGTCGGCCACCAGCGAATGTCTCATGAATCCCACGTCCGTATATCCCATCACCGGTACTAGCGACACGCAAAAAACCCCCCAGGCGAACAAAATCCCTCGGCTCCAGCTTTTCCGATACCGCCACAGCGCGGCCGTGACGGCCAACGCCGCCAAAAGCGGCAGCCACCACAGCGGATCGCCGATTTCGATCCGCCACTGCTGATAGACAAAGGCCAGGCCGACCGGTACGACCGCCTTGAAAAGATAAAACCACACCGTGCCGCCCGCCCCCAACAGCCGCTCGGCAAAACCGGCGCTGCGGATTATTACTTCCGTGCCGTGTGTTTGGAACCACACGTTCACGCCGGCCAGCGCTGCGGCAACCGCGAAAAACGGCGCGATTCGCAATAAATCCCGCCGTGACCAACAAAAGCGGACAGTCCCCATGGTTCGCTGCCACCACACGATTCCCAACAACACCGCCGGCAAGATCACCGCCGATCCCTTGCTAAGCATCGCCAAGACGAACGCCGCCAGACTCAGCCAGTAGAAGAGTGGACAGTGGACAGTGGACAGTGGACAGTGGCGAGCGGCGAGTGGCGAGGGGAGAGTGGCGAGTGTAGAGTGATTTTTTTCTCGTTCCCACGGTCCTCCGTGGGAACGCGGGGGTGGCGCGGGTGCCATGCCCACGTTTACCGTGGGCATGAGAGCCTTCAAATACCACAAAATCGACAAGAGAAAGAACAACACCGCCAGCATGTCTTTCCGCTGCGCGATCCAGGCTACCGCCTCCACGTTCACCGGATGCACGGCAAAGAGCATCGCCGCCCAAAATGCCCCGGCAGTGGACAACTTCCGCAAAATGACCCAAATCAGTAATGCTTCGACTATATGCAAGATCAGGCTGGTGACACGGTACCCGGCCGGGTGCATCCCCCATAGCCGCCACTCGATCCAAAATGTGGTATTGGCCACCGGCCAGTAGTCAATCGTTTCGGTAGTGCACCAAAACCGATACATGCCGTCGGAGGCCCTGACAAGTTCGTTTTCGGTCAGCAGCTTGTCGTCGTCCAAAATGAACCCGCCGTTTATGGAGGGAAGATAAGCGATAAATACGATCAGGGCGATCAGCGCTATGCCCGCCAACACACCAAGCGGCCGCATCGATCGAATGGATTTATCCGACCGGGCCTGCGAAGCACGCTTATCGAGATTTTTTTTTCGCTTGGACATGAACAGGCAATTCAACGCGAAGTATTATACGGGTTCTAGTTTGAAATAGCGCGCAGTTTTAAAAGGAATTGGTATAATTTATTGCATCGAGTGTAGCAAATCACAATAGGGCTTTCCAGAGATTAGAGTTTTGTGTCGAGATTTGAGCGCATTTTGCGCGCATCATGTATATTAGTTTGTTCAGTATGTAAAGCCATGACGGGCACCATGCGCAGCATGGTCGGTTGGTCGGTCGCGCTTTAGTTGCAACTTTATGCCGCACCAGGGGAGAGGCTCCGGGAGCGAGCTCCCTGGCTATTGGGTCTCAGAAAAAGAATGTTGCATGAAAAGTCAGAGCCGGGGCGTGTCGCCCCGGTAATTCCGGGCCGACACGGCCCGGCTCTGAGGCGAAAAAGCGACATTTATTACCTGAGACTCAATAAACGGGGGTAGTGATGATTGGAGAGTCCACTGACCACTGCCCACCGTCCGCCGCCCAATTTAATTCGCCCGGGGATGTGCTTTTTGGTAGGCTTGGAGCAGGGCGGACGAGCTTACGTGCGTGTAGATTTGCGTGGTCACCAGGCTTTTGTGGCCCAGTAGTTCCTGCACGCTGCGGATATCGGCCCCGCGGTCCAACAGGTGCGTGGCAAAACTGTGCCGCAAGGAATGAGGCGTGGTTCGGGCGTCCAGGCCGCTCGTTTTCAGGTGCTTTTCCAGCATCCGCCCTACGCTCCGCGTGGTCAAACGCCGGCCGAATTTATTGACGAACACCGGTGCGGACGGGCCGGCCGGCTCCCGGGAATTTAATTTTCGCAGGCTTAGCCATCGCCTGATCGCGCGAACGGCGTACGATCCCACGGGCGAAATGCGCTCGCGCCGACCCTTGCCGCGGACCCTCAGCACGCCGGCCTCGAAATCCAGATCGCCGTCGTCCAGGCCCACGACTTCGCTTACTCGCAGCCCAGCCGAGTACATGGTTTCCAGAATCGCCCGATCGCGCAGGCCCATCGGATCGTCGGACGGCGGCGATTCCAGTAGGCGTCCGATGTCCTCGGCCGAAAGAAAGTGCGGCAACGACCGGCCTTTGCGCGGATTGCGAAGCGGCTTTGCCGGATTCGATTTCGTCCATCCCTCGCGCTGGCCGAAGCGGAAAAAACTCCTCAGCGAGGCCAGACGCCGGGCAATGGTGGTTTTGGCGTAGCCCGCCTCGTGCATCGCCGCCACGAATCCGCGCAAATCGAGGACCGTGACGTTGCCGGGCAAAGGCGTTTTGCCGCCGGAGGCTTCGGCCAGATAATCGGCCAAGGCGATAAGATCCTCGCGATAACTCTTCAGGGTGTACGGCGAGGCGTTCCGCTCCACGCGCAGATACTGCAGGAACCGGGCAATGGCGTTACGCATGAATTATCAGAATTCATCGGGATCGGCGGGCATGGGAATCTCGAAACGCGACGCCGAATGTAACTTGTGCGTTTCCTGGCGGATTTTCTGGCTTAAGACCGCCGCGTCGTACCAGGTGAAACTCAACTCCGGATTCGAGGCATAGCGGCCGAGCGTGCGCAATGTTTCGGCACGGCTGGCGTCGTCGTATAAAAATACATAACGCTCCGCCCCCTTAACCAGCGCTAACACGTTAATATCTTGGTTCACCTCTGCTGTCTCCTGGCATATCAATGACCGTTGCGGCCGTCGACGCCTCTTTGCCCGGGCATGACTTGGCCGAAATGGAGTTGCACGATTCGGCAACGCTCGCGCGCGGACGGCAGTTTGCGTCCGTCGCGGCGGATCGGCCCGTTTTCAAGGCCGATCGCCCGAATCACGCAACTCCATGTGATTCGAGTTTTTCCTATTCTTTTATCGGATATTCGGCCGCCGCCACGTCAATCGAGATTCACCTGCGCCGCCCCGGGCAGTGAGCATTTCGCTGACGTGCATGTGGCAACAAAATCGGATAAAGTCGTCGCTGCGCGTTAGGTAACTTTGCCAGCCCCCAAATCGGGCGTCGTCGCGAAATGCGTAATAACTGCTAAGCGCAGTGGTAAATTCCATGTCGTTGCCGTTGTAAGTCCTTGTGTGACGCAATACTGGCGCATCGCTGGGCACGCTGAGCGGAGGCTCAGTATGCGGCGGCGGAGGAATAAATCCCCTGGCATCGGGCCAGTCCGGCGGAAGTCCGGTTCCGCTTACATGGGCTGGGACGCTTGTACCGACTGCATCGACCGTAGCGGTATATTGCAGGGGTTGCACTCCCCGGTTGCCGTCGACGCCCGCAGGGCCTAGCCCCTTACTGCCCTCGCCCTGCGAATTTCCGCGGGTATCGTGCGGCGACGATGAATTGTTGCCCGGCTCCTCGCCGCGAACCTTTGGCGTCTCAGGCACGGGCGTTGCCGGCAGCGGCGGAGTCTGTGTTTTTAGTTGGGCCTGGGCCAAGGCAAATTCGGCCTCGAAAATCAACGGCCCCGGAATGTCTTTTTCCTCTTGCGTCCCCCAAGGCAACCCATATCCGGCCGGAATGGGATGGAATCCGGGGTTGGCGGCATACCACTCGACCTGTAAGGCCATTCGCGGCGGATAATATGGGAAGTAATCAGTCACGGCCCCAATAACCACGGCATCAACCTTGAGAATCTGGGCAAGACGGCGAGCCTCGGCAGGTCCGCGTAACTCGATTTTGTGCTCACGCATGGCCGTTTCCACCACACCCACCGGCACAACTTCAAAACCCGGTACCGATTGAAGCTCGTTAAAATAGGCAATTCCTACCTTGCGGCCGTCTAATGTCGGCTCGTTGGTCAGATTGAAAAACGGCGCAACTGCAACCCTGCAAAGTTGCGGAAACGGATTATGCAACTGCGGCTGACGCGACATCTCCGGAAAGATGGAACAGCCACAAAGCATCACGCACAGCGATAAGACGAAAGGACGCAACATCTTTACTGATAAGTAGTTATGGAGAAGACTCGGTCTTTAAATGCTAATCCTAGCA
>JBEKFZ010000116.1:0-12108 GCA_050013075.1 Thermoguttaceae bacterium
CTTCGTGGCCGTGGTGGCGAAGAGATTGTATAGCTCCCATGCCGCCGAGCAGGCTTTATTGTCGGATGACAAGGACGCGGAAAGATCGAAGGCGCCGGCAAAGGCGGAAAAAGAGACATCGGACAAAGCGGATAAAGCGAGAACCGCGGTCGCCTTGGCAGGCCAACCCAGGGTAATTACAGCCACGACCGCAACTGGGAAGCCGCCCCAAGGCACGGCGAGCGAGGATGATTTGTGGAACATGGCGACCGATTCGGGCAAGAAAAAGATTTCCCACGGCGGGGCAGCGGAGTTGAAACCGAGGGACTCGTACATGCCTGAGCCGCCAAAAGGCGAGGTTGAGGATCGGTATGATCGTTATAAAAAAGCGGACGGTCCGGGATCCTTGGAACCTCGTCAACCAAATGGCATATTCGGCGATTCCGGCGGAGCGGACATGAGGGATTATGGCAATGATTTGCGGCAGGATCGCACCGGGAGTTCGGCCGGCTCGGGCCGGACTTATATCGTGGTCGAGGGCGATTCGCTGTTCGATATCGCGCGTTGCAAACTCGGCAAGGCGTCGCGTTGGGCGGAGATTTATAATCTGAACGCGGACGTGTTGGGAAAGGATATTGATTGCCTGGCAGCCGGCACCCAGATCGTTTTGCCGGACGATAATGTGCAAAATGCCGATACGCTCTCTCGCCGTCCAACAGTGCGATAAATTGAGGGCTGTTGCCCGTTCCCATGCAGAGCGTGGGAACGAGAGGGAATATGCTTATGAGGAAGATCATATCCGGCGGGCAGACGGGCGTGGATCGGGGAGCTTTGGATGCCGCCATCGCACTTGGAATCGAGCATGGCGGATGGTGTCCGCAGGGCCGGCAGGCCGAGGACGGGCGGATTCCGGACCGCTACCAGTTGGAAGAAACCGATTCGCCGGATTATCCAGTGCGGACCGAATGCAACGTTTTGGAAAGCGACGCCACGCTGATACTCTATCGCGGGCAGTTGAGCGGGGGGACATTATTGACGCTTCGAATGGCCGAAGAACATCAAAAGCCGTGTTTGGCGGTCGATTTGGAATCACCGGTTCCGGCGGGCGAAATTCGCAAATGGTTCGAGGAAAATCGCGTGCAAGTGCTGAACGTCGCCGGCCCGCGGGAAAGTCAAAGTCCGGGCATCGGAGAATTGGCCCGGGAGTTTATGCTGAAGTTGTTGGAAGGAAAAACTCCGGGCACAAGTGCTTGAGCTAAAGAATAACCGCTAACGCGCTCCCCTTCGGGTCGCGGCTAAACATTTATATGTGTCCGGGGGCGAAGTTTATTCTTGAAAACCAACTCGGGTTCAGGGTTCATAAAAATATAGCATCGTTTCACCGTGATTCCGCACTATAAAACGACGTATATTGAACCCTGAACCTTAATGTTGGTTACGGCCGTAGCCGTTCTAGGAAGGATTTTCTTTATAAATAAACCGAGGGGGCCGGGAGGTTTCGTTCAACAAGCCAGTGCGGGGATGACACCCTGGCTGGTTGAAGGACCGCGCCTCAGCGGCTGGCCCTCGGTTTTATAGGCTTAGAATTCGACTCCAACGGCAATATTTGGGTTTGAGTAGTAAAAACCGGCGCTGGGATAACAGTAGTAAGGCGCTGGCCTAAACTGCCGAATGGGCCAGGGCGGCGAGTTCGGAAACATAGTTGATTGAGCAGTAGGATATTCCCAGACTTGCGGAGGTGGAGGATATACTCGATATGCGTTCCAACCACCGTAATACCCGCCGTGGTATCCGCCGTGATAGCCGCCGTGGTAAAATTGGTTGACTTGGACTATGTTAGGATTCCTTCCGCCATCGGCCAAAAGCGGAGTGGACAGAAGACTTAACACGCCGAGAACTGCAATGGCGAGGATAATGCGTTTCATGGCGAGATCCTTTCGGAATAAAGGGTTTATACACGTTATATCCATAGGTGCATTTGCCATACCGATAATTGGGTCCTGGTACGTAACAACCGATTCATTAAGGAGTTGCGTCTATCGGTTCAAAACAGATCAAAAACTATTTGTTGTCACAATGATGGCGCTTAGTATCTATATGAATACAGTGATCTTGGTATCATGGCGAGTAAGATTTTTTTGATTACGACAAGTCTGTTGGCGTTTGCCGTGTGTTTTTCGATCCGAGAGCGATATTTCACCGGAACGAAGATTGCGGATATCGGACCGGGAAATTATCGGCGGATTGTTTCCATGGCGCCGAGCATAACCGAGACACTTTATGTCTTGGGATTAAGCGATCGGCTGGTAGGAGTGACTCGATATTGTAAATATCCAGCCGAAGTGCAAAAACTTCCGAAGGTGGGCGGATTTCTGGATCCGAATTTCGAGGCCATCATTTCCTTGAGGCCGGATTTGGTGCTGGTGTTGGAAGAACATGCGCGATCGATGCCTGGATTTCAGAAGTTGGGTTTGAAAACAAAAGTGGTTTGTCATAAGAACATCGAAGGAATTATAGATTCGCTTCGATCTATCGCCGGCATCTGCGAGGTGGAGGATCGGGGGCGGCAGGCCGCCGATGACATCCAGTCGCGCCTGGAGCGGATCCGCAAAAAAACCGCCCAAGCCAAACGGCCCAGGGTGATGATTGCCATCGATCGCATACGGGGCAGCGGCGGACTGGTGGATGTATACATAGCGGGCGCGGATGGATTTTTCGACAAGATGGTCGAACTGGCCGGGGGCGAAAACGTGTATCGCCAAGGAACGGCCAGTTTTCCGGTGGTCTCGACCGAGGGCATCATGCGGATGAATCCTGATGTGATCGTGGACCTGGTATCGGGTTTGGATGAAGGACATATTCAATCCCAGCGAGGCATGGAGGATTGGCAAGGTCTGGCCGGGGTGGAGGCGGTGAAGCGGCATCGGGTTTATGCGATTAATCAGGACTATGCGACCGTGCCCGGCCCTCGTTTTATTCGGTTCGTGGAAGATTTGGCCCGGTTGCTGCACCCGGAGATGGACTGGAACGATTCATGAACAATCGCCCTCACCCTAGCCCTCTCCCAAAGGGAGAGGGGACGTTTGAAAGAAACTCCGGCGTCGGGGCAGTTTTGGAATCGAACGACACGGCGGTTCTGGAAGCGAGGAATTTCTCATTTTCACTGGGAGGAAAAGAAATTTTGCGCGACGTGTCGTTTTCGGTCCGGCGTGGGGAATATGTGGCGATAGTGGGACCCAACGGGGCGGGCAAGACAACGTTGTTGAAGTGTTTCGATCGGTTGCTCAGCGGCGGATCGGGGGAATTGGAAATCGAAGCGCGGGCGCACAATCGATTTCGGCAAAAGGAGCTTGCCCGGCTGGTGGCTTACGTTCCGCAGGCCGACGGCCGGACGATTCCCTTCAGCGTGGAGGAATTCCTGCTGATGTGCCGTTATCCGCATTTTAGTCCGTTTTCGCCGGCGAGCGGAAAAGACCGGCAGGCGGTGCGCGAGGCCATGATGAAAACCAGTACGGCCGAGTTTGCCGGGCGGGCGATTTCCACGCTCAGCGGCGGGGAGCGGCAAAAAGTATATATTGCCTCAGCGCTGGCCCAAGGTGCGCATATCTGGCTGTTGGACGAGCCGACGACCTTTTTGGATTACAATCGGCAAAACGAAATTCTGGCATTAATGGCGCGGGTAAACAAGGAATTCGGCGTCACCATACTGGCCGTGACTCACGATCTGAATCACGCGGTGTTGGAGGCGGATCGGGTGGTGGCGTTAAAAGAAGGCAGAGTGGTCTTTAACGGTCCTCCGGCCGAGATCATGAAACCGGACGTGCTGGGACGGATTTACGATACGCAGTTTTTGCTGGTCGATCATCCCGGGAAGAAAATTTCCATGATTGTTCCGCCCGGAGCAAGCTCCGGGGCTAAACGATGAATAAAAACCGGTCTTTGATACTCTTTGGATTGTTAGCGCTGGCCGTGGTCGTCGTATCGGCGGCGCCGTTTTGGGGCATGGAAACTATTCCCGTCGGCGCGTTGTGGGGCCGGACGGACGATGCGGTGAAGATCGACATCCTTTGGAAACTCCGCATTCCGCGGGTGGCGATGGCTTTCTTGGCCGGTGCGGCATTGGCCACCAGCGGGATGAGTTTTCAGGCCATGTTTCGCAATCCGTTGGCCACGCCGTTTACGCTGGGCATTTCCAGCGGGGCATCGCTTGGGGCGGCGTTGTGCATTCAACTGGGATGGAATTTTTCGTTGTTGTGGATTCCCGGGGTTACATTGTCGGCGTTTATGGGGGCGGTGATAACCATCGTTCTGGTTTACACCTTGACAACGCGTGCGCCAAAGGGTTCGACCACGGCCACCATGTTGCTGGCGGGCGTGGCGATAAGTTTCTTTTTTTCCAGCTTGATTCTGTTTTTACAATACATGAGCGATTTTTCGCGTTCGTATCGCATGATACGCTGGGTGATGGGGGGCATGGAAAACGTGGTGGATTTCGGCGAGGTGCTGACAGTGCTGCCGTTTGTGGCCACCGGCTGCCTGATAATCGCTTTCCTGACGCACGAATTGAACCTGATGCTTTTGGGCGAGGATTTCGCAGCCAGCCGCGGCGTGGCAGTAAATTTCACCAGGATGTTGTTGTATTTCGCGGTATCGCTGATGGTTGGCGCGGTGGTGGCGTTTTGCGGGCCGATCGGGTTCGTGGGGCTGATGGCGCCGCATATTTGCCGGCTGCTGGTCGGAGCGGACCACCGCCGGCTTTTTCCGGCCACATGGCTTTTGGGCGGGACGTTTTTGGTGATCTGCGACAGCGTGGGCCGGACGATCATGGCCCCGGCGGAATTGCCGGTGGGCGTAATCACGGCATTGCTGGGCGGGCCGTTTTTCCTGTGGCTGTTGTTCGGGCGCAAATCGGGATTCCACGAGTTATAATACGATTTCAGGAGTTGGGTGACATAAAGTAGCAATCGCGCTCCCCTCCGGGTCACGGCTATTGGGTTTCAGGTAATAATTGTCGTGTTTTCACCTCAGAGCCGGGCCGTGTCGGCCCGGAGTTGCCGGGGCGACACGCCCCGGCTCTGATTTCTCATACGACATTCTTTACCTGAGACTCAATAAACATAATAATTGTCGCGGGATAAATGAGGTTAAAATTATGTTCGATTTAAAAAATTTCGATCCGGCGGATCCGCAATATGCCACGCGGATAGTGGATGCCATTCTGGCCGAGGGGCGGGCGTGCGGGGCCAGCGATTTGCACTTGCAGCCGACATCGCAGGGATTGGAACTGAAATATCGGCTTAACGGGGTGCTGGCGCCGGCGGCCGTGTTTTCGGCCAAGATGGGACCGAACATCATTGCCCGGCTGAAAGTCAAAGCCGAACTGTTGACATACCACACGGACCGGCCGCAGGAAGGGCGGATCCGCGGGCCGGATACGGACGTGGAAATGCGGGTAAGCACTTTTCCCACCTTGCACGGCGAACGGGCGGTAGTGCGGTTCTTCGGCGGGTCGGATTTGTATCAGCGGTTGGACGATCTTGGACTTCCGGCCGACGCCTTGACGGCTTTGCGAAATTTGCTGGCGGAGACATCCGGGGCGATTGTCATATCCGGGCCGGCGGGCAGCGGAAAAACCACTACCGCCTACGCATGTTTGCGCGAAATAGCCCAACGGAACTCGGACGCAAGGAGTCTGGTTTCCATCGAGGATCCGATAGAAGTGGCGGTGGAAAGGGTGGCACAGTCGCAGGTCAATCCGCAAACCGGACTGGACCTGTCCGCGGGCCTACGTTTTCTTATGCGCCAGGACCCGGAGGTGATTTTCGTGGGTGAAATCCGCGATCGAGCCACGGCCGATGCGGCCATGCAAGCCTCGTTGACGGGCCACTTGATGTTGACGACGTTTCACGCCGGCAGCGCGGCCGAAACCGTGAGCCGGCTGTTGGACATGGGCATAGAACCTTATATTTTGCGCAGCGGATTGCTGGCCGTGGTCAATCAGCGATTGCTCCGCCAATTGTGCGATTGCGCCCGGGAATCGAACGATGTTGAGGACCGACTGGGTCTTAGCGTTGAACGAATGCGGCGGGCCGTTGGTTGCGAGGCCTGTCGCGGGACGGGTTTTCAGGGCCGGTTTTTGATTGCGGAATTAGTGGTTTTAATGCGGACCGACCTGGGCCGGGCGGTCCTTTCTCGCGCGGATACAGCGGAATTGGAAAAACTTGCCTTACAGGCCGGGATGGTAAGCCGGTGGACCAGGGCATGTCAGGCGGTTGACGCGGGCCGGACATCGCCCGCCGAAGTCCGCCGGGTCATGGGATTTACATAATATTTCCAAAAATACTACTTTACTTATTTGATAAACATGATATAAATATGTAGTTCTCGGGCATGAGAATACGTTTTCCTACAAATATTTAATATTTGAGCGAATGTTCCATGTCCACGAACAGCCTGCCCAATCCACCCCCGATCACGCTCGATCAGCTTACCGCGCTAAACGATGAGATTGCCGCGTTGGTTCGATCAGGCGTTCCTTTAGAGACAAACCTGGCCGAAATCGGCGAAGATTTGCCGGGTACGCTTGGTAAAATTACCACGTTGTTGGCTCAGCGGGCCGATCGAGGGGAGCCGCTTCCGCAGTTGATTGCCGAATGCTCGGCCCAATTTCCGCCGGTTTACCGCGCGGTGGTCGAGGCTGGGTTGCGAGCGGGGCGTTTATCGGCGGCATTGGAATCTCTGTCTGGCAGCATCCGCCGCCTGGCCGAAACCAGGCGGAGCGTGGTCTCAGCGGCCTTGTACCCCTTTTTGGTGGTGATTCTGGGCTGGTTGAGTTTTGCCTTTTTTTCCAGCGTGCTTGCCCCAAAGTTGGCTACCGACTTCACGGCATTGGCACCGAAAATGCCCGGTCTGTGGATTTTTGTGGTCCTGGCCTGGGTCGGACGCGGGGCGATTTATTGGGGGCTTGGGGTGCCGATTTTGCTGGTGATCCTGGCTTTTTTGTTGTGGCAAGGATCGCGCCGTGCCACGTGGATCGGGGCAACGGGGCTGGGCCGAATTGCCGCGAAGATGCCTTGGTTCGGGTCGATGTTAAGATGGTCGAGGAATGCCGCTTTTGCCGACATACTGGGGCTGCTGGTGGAAAACTCCGTGCCCCTGCCCGAGGCCCTTTTGCTGGCCGCCGAGGCCTCCGGGGATAATCGACTGATCGATGCCGCCCGGCACGCGTCCGAAATGGTGAAAGGCGGACAAAGCCTTGTTGGGCACGACGGGCAATTGACCGCGTTTCCGCCGTTGTTGCGATGGCTGCTGCCCGCGGCATCTCAGAAAAACATCCTTGTGCCGGCCTTAAAACATGCCGCCGAAATGTATAACCGCCGGGCCGAGCATCAAGCCGACCTGCTTCGGGTGTTTACGCCCGTGGTTTTGACCGTGTGTATTTCCGGCGTGATAACCTGTTTATATGCTTTGACATTGTTTGTACCCTATACCACCATGCTCCGCGCACTGGCACGATAGGTGGATTAAACTTGTTCCCAGGCTCCGCCTGGGAACATGCTACGTTCCAAGGCAGAGCCTTGGAACGAGGATTGATTGACATGAGTTCGGCCGATTCAACCAACAGCAATTCGTCAATGAGACTTTCGACCGCCGAGGCCGCCGAGTTGGCTGCCGGCCTGGCCGAATTGGCCAAGACGGGTTTGCCGCTTCCGGCGGGTTTGCGGGCGTTGGCCGAGGAATGGCCCACGCGCCGGCTACGTCCGGTTTTGCTCGAACTGGCCGAGAGGGTGGAACAGGGCGTATCGCTAGAGGACGCCATTAATAACATCGGCGGACGATTGCCGATTCACCTCCGGGGACTAATTACCGCCGGCATCCGCAGCGGCCACCTGGCCGAGGCACTGGAACAATTCGTTGACCTGGAGCGCACGCAATACGAGTTGCGCAGACAGGTATGGTTAAACCTGGCTTATCCGACTTTGTTGATGATTATGATGAGTTTTTTAGCGATATTGGCTTATTTTTATATCACGACTCAGTTTGAACACATATTTAGAGATTACAAAACAAATCTTCCCGGAATAACAATAGTGGTGCTCAATGGGGCCGGACCTGTTGCATGTGTAGTAACAGCAATAACGGTGTTGATGTTGGCCATTCCCCTGATTTTGGGCACGTGGACGATAAGTTCCTGGGTGTCGCCGGCGTTTTACCTGCTGCCGTTCATCGGGCCTCCGTTGAAATGGAGTCAGATGGCGCGATTTTCGCGTTTGATGGCGATGTTCCTGCAACAAAAAATACAGTTGCCCGAAGCGTTGCGTTTTACTGCGAAAGGAGTGCGGGACGCTTATCTTGCCCGGGCCTGCCGCAAGACGGCGGCGGAAATCCAGCAGGGCCGGTCGCTCGGCGAAAGCATCAGGGCAAGACCGCAATTCTCGGCCGATCTGCTGCCTTTGATCGAATTAGGCGAAAAGGCATCGACGTTGGGCGAGGCCTTCCAATCGGCCGCCGAGATGTTCGAGGGCCGGGCAAGCACGCAAGGCAGAAATTTGGAAATGTTTTTATTGCCCGCTACTTTCTTTGTGGTCGTTTTCCTATGCGGTTTACTTGTGGTGGGATTATTTATGCCAATAATAGCATTAATTAACTGTTTAACCGGCGGGCATTAGACTACGCAATTGAATGGGCACAGTAAGTAATATGATGATAAGTCAAGAAAAGCTGTTCATTTATTACTTGTCGCTAATGGTGTTGGCGATTGCCGGATTGTTCGCGTTGCGCTATGCGTCCAGACAGAGAATAATTAGCAGTGAGACGTTGCACTTGCTTATTTTACTTGGGTGTTGGGCTGTTATTATCGGCGGGATAATGGGCATGGTTATTATTTCGCCATCCAGACTGTTCGGCGTTACTTTTTCGACAAGTCAAGAAAACCTGTTCATTTTTTACCTGACGCTAATGGTGCTGGCGATTGCGGGATTGTTCGCGTTGCGCTACGCGTCTGGACAGAGAAAAATCAGCAGTGACAGGTTGCACTTGCTTATTTTGCTTGGGTGTTGGGTAATCATTATCGGCGGGATAATGGGCATGGTTGTTACTTCGCCATCCGGACTGTTCAGTTTTACTTTCTCGATGGCAGCGATAATCGTGGCGATCTTGATCCCGGTGGGCATCGTGATGACTGCAACCCTGCGGCCGCATTACCTTTCGCAGCAGAACGCCCTGCTGTGGTCGATGGCCATTTCCACCGAAAAAATGATTCCCCTGGTTCCGACTATCGAGGCCTTTGCCCGGGAAAGCAGTGGACGAATGGCCGAAAAAGCCCGGATATTAGCCAAACTGTTGGCCTCAGGCGTTCCACTGCCCGATGCCGTGGAGCAAATTCCGGGCATTTTGCCGGAGAGGGTTTTGCCCATGATCCGCGTTGGATACGACTCCGGCGCATTAGCCAAATCGTTGCGTCAAGCGGTGTTGTCGCGAGACTTATTCAGCGTCATTTGGAATTCCTTGTTGGTCAAGCTGCTTTATATCGGCATGGTGATTATCATAGGCACGGGCATCCTGACTTTTTTGCTTATAAGGGTGATCCCCAACTACGTAAAAGTGTTTCGTGATTTTAGGGCCCCTTTGCCGGGCATAACAACGGCGTTAATGGGAGCGTCGAATTTTATAATGCAAACCTGGTTTATCTTTCTGCCGTTATACCTGTTGTTTATTTGGCTGATGGGTTATGTGATATTTTGTTACCTGGGTTGGGCTACATTCAACTTGCCCGGATTTACAAGACTCATGCGCCGCAGGCACGCGGCGATCATTCTCGATAGTTTGGCCCTGGCGGCTGAAAACAATCAACCGCTGGGCAATATCGTGTTGACCTTGGCCGGGACGTATCCTCAAGCGAATATTCGCCGAAAACTGAGCTACGTGGGCGTGGATATTCACCGCGGCGGGGACTGGTGCGAAAGCCTGCGACGGCACGGACTGATTAAACGTGCCGATATGGCAGTCCTTAAAGCGGCACAGCGGGTGGGCAATTTGCCTTGGGCCATGCACGAAATGGCCGACAGCAACCGCCGCCGCCTGGCCTACAGATTAAACGCCTTGGTGCAACTGGCCTATCCGCCGGTCATAATATGCGTGGGCCTGATTGTCATGTTCATTGTGGTTGCATTGTTTTATCCGCTAATTACTTTGATTCAGAGGTTGGCGTGACCATGAATCGGCGTGGAATGTTTTAAAGTCAATCCTAAAACAATAATGTCATTCTGAGCAAAGCGAAGAATCTACAAGGGATATATAGCTAAAATGGTCAATATATTGCCAAATACAGAGATCCTTCGCTACGCTCAGGATGACTTTTGGAAAATGTTTTACTATTAAGATGGCAAGTATAGACATATTCAGGTTATAGAGGTTAATTTTCCCATGAAACGGCATGGAATGTTTTTGATTGAATTGGCCGTGGCCGGCGTGCTGCTTTTGGCCTTAACGGCGCTGTGCGTGAAATACTTCGCCGCCACGGCCGCGCAGCGCCGGGCATTGGACCAACGGCAAGCGGCGCTGGTCGAGGCCGGCAACGTCATGGAACGGATCGACGCCGTTGCGTGGGGCGATTTGTCGGCCGAAAGGCTCTCGAAAATCGCGCTTTCGCCGGAAACCAAACTCGCTTTGCCCGAGGGGGAACTCAAAATCGATCTTGGCAATGAAGATGCGAAACCGGCGGCCAAACGCATCACCGTGACGATCCGCTGGCAGGATAACGAAGGCCGGTGGACCCAGCCCGTGCGGCTTGTCGCCTGGAGGTATCAACGATGAATCGACGACGCGGATTCAGCTTGATCGAATTGCTGGTTGCCATAACCGTGGGGTCCGCGCTGGCGGGAATCGCCGTGTTTCTGCTCTATTCGCTGATGAAAAGCCACAACACCGGCCGGGAGCACATGGAATACTGCCAAACTGTAAATCGCCTGGCGGAACAATTCCGCGACGACGTCCATTCAATGCGGAAAACGTCGCCCGACGCCACGGGAACGTCATTCGATCTGTTGCCCAACACGGCCGATGACACACAAGTGCGCTATCAATGCCTGGATGGCCGCATCGATCGCAGCGAATTACAAGGCGAAAAGATCGTGCGGCTGGAATCGTACATGCTGCCGCAGGACATGATGGCGGCGATCAAGACCGAGGCGCTGGGAGAGGCAACCGTCGCCGTTATTATAATAACGCCCAAGGAACAATCGGAAAAAATTTATCGTGCGACTCCGGTGCGAATTGAAGCCGTGCTGGGCCGCGACTGGCGGCTGTTTAAGGCATTGCCTAAGACTTCGACGGAGGACCAGCCATGAAGCAATTGCGGCAAAAACGGCGGGGAATGATCTTGATCCTAATTCTGGCCTGCCTGGCCATTGCGACAATGCTGCTGATCACCGGAGTAAAACTGGCCGTCTCGTCTCACCGTAATGCACGGAGTTTCGGCTGGAGCGTACAGGCCCAATGGCTGGCCGAATCGGGCATGGAGCGAGCCGCCGCGAAATTGGCCGCCGACGCCGATTATAGCGGAGAAACATGGATAATTCCCGCCAAAGATCTGGGCGGTGATGATGCCGGGATGGTAAAGATAGAAGTAAAACCAATTCCCGAGCGGATCAGCGGCCGGCTGGTCAAAGTTGAAGCCGCGTTTCCCGACGATCCCCAGGATTGCGTACGATATAGCAAGGAATTAATTTTGAAAGTGAAATAAATCAATACAGCCCTCACCCTAACCCTCTCCCGACCAACCGACCATGCTCCGCATGGTGCCCGTTGGTGCCCGGAGAGGGAACTTTAATGGAAACCGTGTCATGAAACAGACAAGACATTTCGCATTCACACTGGTGGAATTGCTGGTGGTTATCGCCATCATTGGAATTTTGGTGGGCATGATGTTGCCGGCGATTCAAGCCGCCCGGGAAGCGGCGCGGCGGGCCGAATGCACGAATAACATGATGCAATTGGGCATGGCCCTGTCTAGCTACCAATCGTCGAATCAGTGTTTGCCTCCGGGAACGATCGACGACAAGGGCCCGATCCATAACGTGGCCCAAGGCAACCATATCAGTTGGTTGGTGCAAATCCTGCCGTACATCG
>JBEKFZ010000117.1:0-11946 GCA_050013075.1 Thermoguttaceae bacterium
TTTTGCACATGGCCGAATCATTGCTGATTTGGCTCATCTTGCGGAAATTGTCCATACCCGGAGCCTTCTTAGCAGCCCTGATTTTTGCCGTCCATCCGGTAAACGTGGAGTCGGTGGCCTGGATCGCTGAGCGGAAAGACCTGACGGCCATGCTGTTTTTCCTGTTGTCGATTCTGTGGTATCTGAAGGTCTTCATGCCCACGGCAAGCGTGGGCATGGCGCCGGCACGTTCCCAGGGAGGACCCTGGGAACGAGAAAAAACATTTTCATCCTTCATCCTTCATCCTTCATCCTTTCATTTTTGGTACTGGCTTAGCCTGGCGGCGTTCGTGTTGGCGGTGCTGGGAAAGGGATCGGCGGTGATATTGCCGTTGCTGTTGTTGGGCATCGTCTGGTGGTTGCGGCCACTGGAGACTGTCCCAATTTCCGAGCCTACGAAAATGGGACTGTCCCCTTTTATCCGGCGGCATTTATTGCGGACCGCACCGTTTTTCGCGATAGCCGTGGTGCTGACGCTAGTAAACGTGTGGTTCCAAACGCATGGAAAGGAAGCAGTGATCCGAAACGCCGGTTTTGCGGAGCGACTACTGGGAGCCGGCGGAGTAGTGTGGTTCTACCTGTACAAGGCGCTAGTGCCGCTGAATCTAGTGTTCATCTATCCGCAGTGGAAGATCGACGCGGGCAATCCGCTCTGGTGGGCGCCGCTTTTGGCCGCGCTGGCCGTTACGGCAGTATTGTGGCGGCATCGAAAAGGCTGGGGCCGGCCGCTGTTGTTTGCCTGGGGATTTTTCTGCGTGGCGTTGGCGCCCGTGCTGGGTTTTCAGGACGTGGGCTTCATGAAATACTCGCTGGTGGCCGACCGTTATCAGCACATCGCCATTATCGGGGTGATTGCACTGGCCTCGGCGGGCTTCGGCGCGTGGCAAAAGCGGACGCAAGGTTTTGCACGCCGGATTGCGCCCGTCGCGGCCATTGCGGTGGCCGGGACTCTTACATTTCTGACCTGGCGGCAAAGCGAATGTTACCATGACAATATCACATTGTACCAGAGCACGCTGGCCATAAACCCGGAGTGTTGGATGGCCCATAACAACTTGGGCGTCAATTTGGCCCGGGCGGGCCAATTACCCGCTGCAATTGATCATTACCAACAAGCCCTGCGGTTAAAGGACAACTATCCAGAGGCGCACAACAACCTGGGCAACGCGCTGGTGCGAATTGGCCGGGCCGACGAGGCGGTCGAACATTATCGCCAAGCCCTGCGCCTGCAAGGCGATTACCCCGAAGCCCACGACAACCTGCTCAATGCCTTGGCTATGACCGGCCAGCCCGAGGAGGCGATCGAGTATTACACTCAAGCCCTGCACCTTAACCCCGATAATCCCAAAACCCACTTCAAACTGGGCAATGTATTTGCCCATGCGGGCCGACAGGCGGAGGCGATCAATCATTACCAACGGGCCTTGGACCTGGAGCCCGAATATGCGGAGGCGCACGTCAACCTGGGCAACGCATTGACGCGAACCGGCCGGATTGATGAAGCGATAGATCATTATCAACAAGCCTTGCGCCTCGTGCCCGACGATAACTCGGCCCGTGTTAATTTGATATCGGCCTATGTCCGGGCGGGCCGGTCTTCCGAAGCCCTAGCCGAGGCCGAGAAAGTTTTGGAACTGGCGCGAGTTCAAGGACAAACCCTACTGGCAAAACAGATCGAAGATTGGCTGAATTCCTACCGCGCCGACCTGTCGAACCCCCAAAATACCCCGCCCCCGGCCCAGTCCGCTCCTCCGTCGCCCTAACAGCCCGTTCGACTACACCCGGCGGCAACGGAGCATCCGGCCAAACAAATCCGTCGCAAAAAATCAGCCAAGCGGCCATGAAACAACGACAAGCAAACCAATGAACCGGGAATTAAGTAAGGCGTCCCCGGAATTGTTCCCCGGAATTGTCGGAGTCCTCGGTGCATAGCCCGGCCTTAAAAGCCCCCCATTTTTCGGTTCAGGTTAGCGCGCGCCAATTGCGACATGGCCAGTAAGGCCAAAGCAAGGATGGCAGCAATGATCAATCCCCACCCGGTACTACTATGCAGGAAGATCGTCATGTAAAACACGCGATCCCCGGGGACTATTGACGGGCTTGTCTTCGTTACCCACTGCCCGGCGTTTGGGCCTCCGATAACCGGGAATGAATACTCCGTCGTCATCCGTTGCCCGCACCACTGTCCCGATTCCGCCCCGGCGATAGCGCCTAGAATTACGCCAACCGCGATAAAGATGCTCGCCGCCGCGGCACCCACCATGATCCTTCGGTCGCGGGCGATACCTTTACGCCAATTCCCGCAATGGGGACAGTTTAATGCCTTTTGAGGAATCGATTCTCCACACAACTCGCAAATCCTTGTGATCTCTGCCGGCACCGGCTGCTGTGGCTGCGGTAATGAGACTGCGGACGGAAGAGGGGCTACTATGGCAGACCGTTTGGCTGCCAGGGAGTTGTGGATGACCGTTGTTGGGGGCGGATCTGTTGGATCGAGATTAAGACCGCCACCAAGTATGCCCAAATTACTGAAGTACGTTTGAAAGTGTAAAACTTGGCCCTTGCCGATTGCGACATTGACGGTTCTGGACATTCCACCACCCGCGACTTGCACGGCGTGGCTTCCGGCTGGTAATTCGATATTAAGCACACCTCCATCCTTTACATCACCCATCGGTTGCTCATCGATGAACACTTGAACTGAGTGGAATGAGCCCGTCGTTTTAGCCTTCCTTGAAATGACAAGATTGCCGGTGTCCCTCAATCCGGGATTCCTAATCCCGCACCGCGGACACGCCGGTGCCGTTTCAGCAACCTGTGCACCACATTCCTTGCACGAGACAAGTGCCATGAGATTCCTACGTCGAATTCCAGGGAAAAAATTTCATCATAATTCTGGAGACAGTACGAATCGATCAACCGAGATAACCGATAGTTTACAGAATTTCACCACGCTAGTCAATTCCCCGCTGGGCTGCTAGTGCGGATGTATTTTTTACGGGAACAAGATATTGGCTTCCAATTGTTTCGGTCCAAAAGCTCGACGGTTTATCTGGTTCTGGACATTGCTGGATTATTGACAAAAGCCAGAAAGTCATTTTTATTTTACTATGGGCCAAATCACACTAGCCCGAAGCGCAAGCGAGGGCGATTAGAAAACGAGGGCGGCTAAAAAGTAAGCGAGGGTAATCAAGTAATCAAGAGGCCAATCAAAAAGATGATCCCGTGGCATTGCCGGTAAGTCGGGATAAAAACCATCGTGTTTTATGGTGGCAATTAAGATAATCCTTGGCATTGCCCTTGCTTGCGAGACGGGCTGGTGTTGGGTTGCGTTGCCCTTGCTGGCGCGGCGGGCTAGTGTGGCGGATTGGTGTTATTGGCAATCGATCACGTAGCGGATTGCATCTTCCAGGCTTTCCTCATCGCCGATGTACCTTTGGCTGCCCCGCTCAGTCCACCATTTTTTGCGAACAGCTTGATTCTGGGATTGCTCGTTCTCTTTTAATCTCCTCGTACACCACGCTTTTAACTGATCTCTCATGTCTTCAGGTTCACGATTGGCCGAGACGACCACGTGAATGTGCTTCGTTCGGCAATGGACGGCATATAATTGCCAGCCGCGGATTTTACAATGCTCCGCGATAGTCCGCTCCACAATCCGGCGCTGTTGCTCGTCAAGTATGCATGGTGGCTCTGCCATACGTTGTCTGGCCTTATTTTTCTTCTCTGGATCGGGCAACTGTATTCCCTTGCCCTTGCAAATCCAGCCCCGCCCATCACCGGGAAGCCATGTTCCGTATGTGGTCCACGTAATGAAGAAGGCCAAGGGATCGGGCATCGGCGGTTCATTTGGCCGTGTTTTTGAGTTGCCGAATCCCATCGGAGTGTTTTTGTTGCCCTCGCTTGCGCTTCGGGCTAGTGTTAATTGTTATGATGCCCAAGCCGATGTTCGATACGACAATCGCATCTATTCGGCAAAGGATCGCCCTTGAACGCCCTCCATGCTAATTCGAACTGAAGCCGAAGGCCTTTGCGGCGGCTTCGCGGCCGAGGGGATTTTGCAGAAATTTTTTGCGGCACTCCGGGCAAAGATCGAAACGCAATTGCTGGTACACGTCATTGCCGATCAGGTCGTCGTCGGCGTCTTCCAGGGATTCGAGAATGTCTTGAATTTCCTGGAGGTGATCGCGGTCGTTTTCGTCCTCGCCGGCGGCAGCCGGATCAAAGGCGGCGTAGACTTCTATTTTGACAACATAGCGGAGATCATCTTCAGAATCCAGATCTCGCTTGCACAGATCGCATGTGTACCGAATCATTTCCCGCTCCTTGATGAAATCGGCCGGTGCCTAGGTCTAAATTATACAGCGCTTCCGTTTGCTTCCGTTAACCGTAATCCTAATGCGAAGTGCCAAGGTCTGGCAAGATGACCAGGGTGAATTTTCTTGGGGGTTGCGGAATCTCGGTTTTCTTAATAGGCAGGGGAAAAGCGATTCCCATCGTTAAAGGGGGCATAAAAAAAGTTCGAAATAATTTTGCTCGTTTTGGCACGCATTTTAAATCGTACTGTAATTGGCGATTTTGCAAGATCGTTTATCAGCCCATCTGGCAACCTGGGGGAGATTGGGCTAAAATACAAGGTAATATCGCAAAAGCCAGCGCGATGTGCGAATTATTCCGGTGGATTTTTTCCGTGCGGAAACAAGGGTGAAACGAACAGAATTATTTTCATGTAGGACTGGTTTCATAGTCGTCATGCAAGGGGAGAATGCACGTGCCAAGGGTCCAGACGATCCGCGATTCTTACGGCCGGGCACATAGCCCGGGCAAAGTCGTACATACTGCGCATGCCCCCCCAAATGCCCCGTCCGGAGGGGCATTGAACTCCAGCGTTTTGGTGCTCAATCGCCTTTATATGGCAGTGCATGTTGTAAATGTTCGCCGTGCTTTCTGCCTGCTGTACCGCGAGATGGCCGAAATAATTCATTTGGAGGAAGGCCAGTTTGCCAATTATTCCTTCCAAACCTGGCAGGAAGTAAGCGAATTGCGCGCCGATTATAAACAACCCCACGAAGATTGGATTCGCGCGGTTGGATTTGAGATTCAGGTGCCGCGGGTGATCCGGCTGCTGAGGTTCGATCGCCTGCCTAAGCAACATTTGCATCTTAATCGGCGTAACGTACTGGCGAGGGATGAACATACGTGTCAATACTGCGGCAGGCACTATCCCACGCATCAATTGAGCTTGGATCACGTCATACCTCGCAGCCGCGGGGGTGAAACCACGTGGGAGAACGTGGTTTGCGCGTGTTTGAGCTGCAACATCCAGAAAGGTGGGCGAACCCCCCACGAAGCCCGGATGAAATTGGTTCGCCGCCCCACTCGCCCCAAGCACAATCCGTTGCTTGCAATGAAACTCAATAATCCGAAGTACGAAATCTGGCGTACCTGGTTGGATGGAGTGTATTGGGAAATAGGGGCTAGGGATTGAAGGATGGATGAAGGCGGAAGGATGAAGGATGAATGAAAATGCTGATTGCTGAATGCTGATTGCTGAATTAACAAATAAAACCGCTTGCGGTTTCGCGAAAAAAAACATTTACCAAGTTCAAGTGGGCAGTAAACTGCCCACCCCTCGTTATATCTCATACGCTGCCAACGATGCTCTACGAATCAAAGCCCGGCCGACTTGTGGTGTGTGAGCGGACTGGACGTTGGGCCGCGGCCTTGAGGGGCGAACTATCCGGGGCCGGGCTTCGCGTCTGGGAAACCCGAACCATGGCCGATTGCGGTACATTGCTGGCAGAATCGCCGGCTTCGTTTGCGGTTTTAGAACTTAGCGAAAAGAAATTTGGAGAAATTTTGGATTTTATCAGGAATTGGCAGGCGGAGTTCCCGCTGTTTCGCTTCGCCGTAGTGGCCGATCGCAATCTGGCTTCTTATAAATGGTTCATGCATGAGGCCGGCGCGGCCGACTTTATTTGTTCCGTGCGTAAAATAGGAGCAGTAGCCCGAACTGCTTGCCGTCATCTAGCCCAGGCGCCTCCTTTGCCGCAAAGTCTCACCGAGAGAATTTGGGCAAACCTACCGTGGGGCAGGGAAAATTGTTAAACTATTGACTTGTTTTGCCATAAATGGCAAGGTTGATGGATAAATTGCGAACCTCGGATATTCCGGTGGGGTCTTGAAAATAACACCACCAGGCGGTGTTCGATACTATCCACCTGATAGGATTTGATATACATATCTTCTTTTACTCTAGGCAAGGAAAAATCATGGCACGAATCATTGTTTTGGACGACCTTTCGCAAGACGGCTTGAAATTGTTGGAATCGGCCGGCAATTTAGAAGTGGTAGTAAAAACCGGACTAAAGGGCGAGGAACTACGCAAAACACTGATGGAATTCGATGGGGCGATTTGCCGCAGCGGGGTGAAAATCACGGCCGAGGCCATGGAAGGAAACACCCGGCTGAGGGCCATCGCCCGGGCCGGAGTGGGCGTGGACAACATCGACGTAAAAGCGGCCACCCGGCACGGCATCGTGGTAATGAACACCCCGGGCGGAAACACCGTCTCCACCGCCGAACAAACTCTGGCTTTGATGTTCGGCATGTCGCGGAACATCGCTCCGGCGTATCAATCTCTTATCGAAGGCCGCTGGGATCGGAAAAAATTCATGGGCACACAATTGGCCGGCAAAACGCTGGGTATCATCGGCCTGGGCCGGATCGGGCAGGCAGTGGCCACACGCGCCCGAGCCTTGGAAATGCGGATTCTCGGCTATGATCCCTTCTTGCCGGCCGCAAGAGCCAAGGAACTGGGCGTCGAAACCGTACAATCGGCAAGGGAAATGCTTCCCCTGGTCGATTATCTGACGGTCCATACGCCGCTGAACAATGAAACCAAAAATCTCATCGGCGCCAAGGAAATCGCCATGATGAAGAAAGGGGCGAGGCTGATCAATTGCGCCCGGGGCGGCATATTCGACGAAGCGGCCCTGGCCGAGGGCCTCAAGAGCGGGCAGATCGCGGGCGTCGCCTTGGACGTGTATCCCGAAGAACCTTGCACTAAAAGCCCGCTGTTCGGAATGCCCGGAGTCCTGTGCACCCCGCACTTGGGCGCAAGCACCGAAGAGGCGCAAACCAACGTGGCCGTGGAAGCCGCCGAATTGTTGATCGACTTTTTCGCCACCGGGGCCATCAAGCAGTCGGTCAACATGTCCACGCTCGATCCCAAGACGTTGACCGAGTTGAAGGGATATTTGAACGTTGCCTGGCGTTTGGGATTGCTCCTTTCGCAAGTAGACCACAATCCGCCGAACACGTGCCGCTTAAGCTACAAAGGCGAAGTCGCCCGCAAGGATACCCGCCTGCTGACGGCGGCCTTTGCAGCCGGCCTGATGGAACATGCAATGGAATCAAGTGTGAACATCGTCAACGCCGAAGTGCTGTTGCGGGAACGGGGAATTGAAGTCGTCGAGGAGCGGAACACCGATATCGGCGACTTCAGCTCGGTGATCACCGCCCAGGTGGAATCGGAGAAAAAGACCTCGATTGCCTCGGGCACGTTGTTCGGCAAAAACATGCCCAGGCTGGTCAAAAAAGGCAACTGCCGCCTGGAAAGCTATCTGGACGGCGTGCTGATGATTTTAATGCACCGGGACATGCCCGGGGTGATCGGCAAGGTGGGAAGCATTTTTGGGGTCCATCGCATCAATATTGCCCAGATGTCGGTAGGCCGCTCTAGCGACAAACCCGGCGGCGAGGCGGTGGGGATTCTAAGTTTGGATTCCCCGCCCCCGGCCGAGGCGTTGGCGGAAGTCCTAGCGCTGCAAGAGGTTGCAAACGCTTGGGTCGTAAAATTACCCCCTGCTGATGAAGTCCCCACATGGCTGGGAGGGTAATGAAAAGGCATTACTAAGGGCTAAAACGGTATACAAAAAAGAGGCGGGCGATAATTTGCCCGCCTCTTTTTTTTCATTTTTTTTGCTCCTTTTCCCCACAGTTGCTTTTTTTAAGCTACGGTTTCAACAAAGAGGCAAAAAAGAGGAGAACTGGAAATCCCTGTTTAAATGAGATTGAAAACAACACCGGTGCTGATGTAATCCTCCAGAGGCATACTCAATAGAAACAACACAATCCCACCTTGATCCGCAAAACCACACATCTCTTTTTGCCATTAGGCTTTACGAAAACAGTACGATTTGTCGATGGATTGACAAAGTTAATACCAGACCCTCGACATACAAAAATACTATACAGAACCCACCTTTAGAGTAATCAAAGTTGCTGGTACCGATCATGATTGACATGATGCCTTTGGACGATCGAGTCCTTAATGCTTTGGAGCGAAACCCATATCTTACACACCGCAACTTAAGATTTGAGACCCAACAAGGTCGAGTAACCTTGCGCGGCGTGGTAAGCACCTACTTCCAAAAACAAATGGCCCAAGAAACCCTCCGTCATATCGAGGGCGTGGCCGAAATTACCAATGAATTGGAAGTTGCCTGGGCTTAGGAAGTTGCCTGGGCTTAGTGAAAACCCCTCAAAATAATGATTCCAGGCTTGTCCGATTAGATGGACACTTTTGTGGATGATAAAGTCGGACAAGGGAAAATAAAACAACACCCCACGCCCGAAAAAAGAACTCATCTTGGTTGGCTTGGCGGTGAATATCCCATTACCGCTTCTTGGCGGTCGTGATACGGCTGGAAGCGTTCGTCCAAGCGGCAGGCATGAAGCACTCGCCGATTGTAGGCCGAAAGGCCGCACAGCCGCATCACTCCGTCGTGCTCGGAAATCTTCCGGTACAATTGCGAAAGTTGCTCAATCAGGAAACGGTTTAACACCGGAACATGTTCCAATTCAAGCACTAGCCGATGGGTCAAGTGTTGCTGCATCAAGCCCCAAATCAGCTCCGCCAAGGGAGGATTCTCCTCGCTTGCGTCCATTCTTTGGATTTTCACAATGAGCCAATCCGGGCCGCGCTCGACATCCAATTCCCAACCGGGCGAAATTGCAAGCATCCGGTTTCTCCTTCTATACGGCAGATGACAAATATGGAAAAGATTAGCCAAAATATATCTGTTTTTAATGATACGAAGACGATTAACCTCGACAACCCCCCAATGAAAAAAACACCAAAAATTGCAGGAATGGCGACATAGATGATGTTCACTTTGTCGCCCGGCAATCATTAAACTTTAGTAAAGATTGCCAGCATTGCTATCTGCATTGCTAGAAAAGGCGCTTTTGTTCGCTCTCTTGACCCGCATTCGGATCCCCCGGGGGCGCAAGCCCCAGATGATCGTAAGCCATCGGGGTAAGCCTGCGCCCGCGGGGCGTGCGTGTTACCAACTCGCTGCGTAGTAGATACGGCTCGACTTCGTCGATCAGCGTGTCGGGTGGGAGATTCATGGTGTGGGCCACCGCCTCGACGCCCACCGGCCCGCCGCCGAAGACCCGGGCGATGGTTTCCAAATACTTCCGGTCCTGGGGGTCCAAACCCTTCGTGTCGATGCCTTGCATTTGCAAGGCGTCGCGGGCCACGGCAAGCGTGATCCGGCCGTCGGCCTTACTTTGGGCGAAATCGCGGACCCAGCGCAGGCGGTTGTTGGCCACCCGGGGCGTTTGGCGGCTGCGAGCGGCGATTTCCTCGGACGCGGCATCGACTATTTCCACCCGAAGTTTCTTGGCGTTGCGCCGGACGATTTCGGCCAGTTCTTCGACGGAATAAAAATCCAAATGCTCGCGCATGTGAAAACGGTCGCGAAGCGGGGCCGACAACAATCCGGTCCGCGTAGTGGCCCCGATCATCGTAAACGGCTTTAGCGGCATGTTGATCGTCCGCGCGTTGACGCCTTCCCCAAGCGTCAAATCGATGCGAAAGTCCTCCATTGCCGGATACAAAAACTCCTCGACCGCCTTGGGCAGGCGATGGATTTCGTCGATAAACAACACCGAGCGTTCCTCGGCATTGGTAAGATACGGGATCATATCCTTTGGCGCGGCAAGCGTCGCCCCGCTGGCGATTTGGATATTGACGCCCAATTCCCGGGGAATGCAGGTGGCGAAAGTGGTCTTGCCCAAGCCCGGCGGGCCGTCGAAAAGGATGTGCCCCAACGGCTCTCCGCGTTTCGATGCGGCGTCCACCGCGATTTCGATCCGCGCATAAACTTCCCGCTGCCCGACCATCTCCCGCATCCGCTTCGGACGCAATGCGCGGTCTTCGTCTTTCTGCTCGATCGGGTTTTTCAATATCGGTTCGCGGGACATGATGCCATTATAAAAGACGTGAGGCGCAAGGGGGAGGGCTTTATTTCAATGTCATACTAAGGGACTCTAACAATACTCCCCTCGCCCGCTCGCGGGAGAGGGGGCCGGGGGTGAGGGTGGCTGGGTATTGTTAGAGTCTCTAAATTCTTATTCATCGTTTATTCCCTACTTGTGGCTTTGCTGATAAATCGCCTCGATCAGGCTTTGCACGTCTTTGAATTTCTTTTTGGCGGCCAGTGCGGCGTCGATGAGCTTTCGGGCTTCGCTTTCGCTGTGGCCGAGGGTGCGCAACACGTCGTAGGTTTCGGAAATCACGTCCGGCTCGACTTCGGCCTCTCGTTTTTCATCCCCGGCGACCATCAGGGCAAACTTCGGGACTTTCCGGCGCAATTTGGCGATGATCCGCTCGGCCATGGCCGCGCCGATGCCCGGCAGGGCAGAGAGCGATTTTGTGTCTTGCTCCTCGATGGCCGTGGCCACTTCCTTTACCGGCCGGACCATGGAGCGGAGCGCCTTTTTCACGCCCACGCCGTCCACCGAGCAAAACAACTCGAAAAATTCGCGTTCGATCTCGGTTAAAAAGCCGATCAGCCGGGGCGTCATCCGGCCTTGCATCGGATTGCCTTCAAGATAGTCGATCGTATGCAAGCTGATTTCCTGATTGATTTCGCTTTGCAGCCGACGCCGATTGAACTCGGGAACCAGTATCTCGTACTCGAACGCGCCGATCCGCAGCGTAAGCATATCGTCGTGTAGTGCGATCAGTTGGCCGGTGATTTTAGTGATCAACTTGTTCTCCATCCTTGTTCCCAGGCTCTGCCTGGGAACACTATACTTGGGAGGTTTTGCCTCTCTGAAATGTCATTGTTAATGCACTGCGTTCCCAGGCAGAGCCTGGGAACGAGATAACTGTAAACTGTAACCGTAAACTGTGAACCAATTATTATTTACACTCGAAGTTTATCCTTGAGATAATAATGGCACAATGCCACGGCAAGGGCATCGGCCACGTCAGGTGGGTCTGGTATTGCAGTTAAACCAAGTTCGCGTTGGATTGCCCGTTGCACCTGCGATTTCGACGCTCGGCCCGCGCCGGTAAGGATTTTTTTGATCTGCGTGGCTGAATAGTGGACTACCAGTATGCCCGCCTCGGCCGCGGCCAGGCAGATAACGCCCCGGGCATGGCCCATGAGGATCGCCGTGCGAGGGCGCTTGTAATGCGAATACAATTCCTCCAAGGCCATCACGCCGGGATTGAGTGCGGCAATTACGTCGGCCACGCCGGTGTGGATTTCGACCAGCCGGTCGGTGAGCGACCGCCGGCTTTTTCCCCGCACCACGCCCGCCTCGCAAATCCGCAAGCCGGCACTGGCAGAGCCAGTGGCACTCTTATTACCACATTCCAGCACGCCGTAGCCGGTGATATTCAAGCCCGGATCGATGCCAAGAATGCGGATGGAGGCGTTTTGATCATTCATTGCGAAACCGCAAGCGGTTTTAAAAACTGCCTCCTCAGCAGAATTCGTGGGTGAATTCTGGCTGTGGGAGGTCTCCAAGTTGATGATATAAAGCGATTTCAATCGCTTCTTGCGTGCGAAAACCGTACGCTTTTCTCATAGTCAGTTTTACATT